>JAVXNK010000007.1:24427-108845 GCA_036645835.1 Angelakisella sp.
ATGTACTAGTGGGATAACTTTCTGCAAAAGCCCTTGTTGTCATGGTACATACTACTGCTGTAGCAAGTATCATAATTTTCAGTTTTTTCATTTTGTTTTCCTCCCTAGATATATTATTGCAAGATTTTAACATGTATTATTTTCTTGCAATCTCATAGTAACACATTAGAAACACCGAAACAATGTTACTTCATGGGAGCAAAACTACTATAAATTTGACACTTTTTAAATTGCAATATTATACTAGATCTATTCAAGGAACACACAGGAGGACATTTTCTACAAGCCGAAGAACAATTGCATCTATTAAAATTATTTTATCTAATTTTCAAGCGCTACATGTTTTTTAACAGCAAATGGAAATACTGCTTGTATGTTGACATTTATACAGTGGTAAAAACAGTACGTAAATTGCAGGAGGAACTAAAATGACCTTTCATGAGTTGTATAAGAAACTAACCCACGATATCGCACAAAGTAAAACCATTGATTTTGCCAATATAGATTGTGATAAAAATCATATGGATTGCCTTTTAAATCCCGATAAACATAACTTAATATTGAAGACGGAAGAATGTTCTTGCACCGACCAAAGCTGTGTATCGGCATGTCTCTTTAATGCTATGGAAATTCATGATGGTTTTATCACATTTAATAGTGATAACTGTACCGGATGCAACGAGTGCGTGGTTGCTTGTAAAAATCAAGTCCTTGAGCCAAGTACTGATACAATAAAGGTTCTTAACATATTAAAAGAGTCAAAAGAAGAAGTATACGCGCTGATGGCGCCTGCATTTGTGGGACAGTTTGGAAAAGACGCAACACCATCAAAAATCAGAACTGCATTAAAGCAAATAGGCTTTTCAGGCATGATGGAAGTGGCTACCTTTGCAGATATCTTAACCTTAAAAGAAGCTTTAGAATTTAAAAAGCATGATGAAATTAATCGCTACTTTCAGTTAACAAGTTGTTGTTGTCCTATTTGGATTTCCCTAATCAAAAGTAACTTTACTGATATTGTTGAGCACCTTCCGCCTTCTGTTTCCCCTATGATAGCCGGCGGAAGAATTGTAAAGCAGCTTAATCCAGAGTGTAAAACCATTTTTATAGGACCCTGCCTAGCCAAAAAAGCTGAAAGCCGCGAAAAAGAGCTTATAGGCGCCATTGACAGTGTTTTGACATTTCAGGAGTTAAAAGATATCTTTGAAGCATTTGAGGTAGATTTTTCAAAGCTAGAAGTAACTACCAAGGAACATTCTTCAACGGCAGGTAGACTTTATGCTCGATCTGGAGGTGTAAGCCAAGCTGTCTCTTCAGCTGCTAATAGATTGCATGTGAAGCATCCATTGTCCCCTGTATACGCAAATGGGGTAAAAGAATGCAAAGAACTGTTGTCCTCAATCATAAATGGCGATATTAAGGGTAATTTTTACGAAGGTATGGGCTGTGTAGGCGGATGTGTGGGTGGACCTAAACGAATAATTGACGTCGACAAAGGACGGGATTTTGTGGATCAATATTCTCAGGAAGCGCTGTATAGTACCCCACTGGATAATCCCTATGTAATCGAACTTATACATCGCCTCAATTTCCAAACTGTTAATGATTTTTTAGAAAAGAGCGACATTCTAACCAGAAGCCTTAACAATAAATAGACGATGTTTTTGCTATTTAATTGAATGGGGCTCTCTGATGCTTGATTATAGTATGCGGTCGGTCGCCTGATAAAGCAGAGCATTACAAATTGCCGCAGCCACATTGCTGCCACCCTTGCGCCCCCGGGCAACTATATGCGGCACATTAGAACACAGCAGCAGCTCCTTGCTCTCCACCACATTTACAAACCCTACGGGAACACCAATGACTAGCCTTGGTGCAAGTTCACCGGAGTCTATTAGTTCCTGTAGGCAGAGTAATGCTGTAGGTGCATTCCCAATAGCAAAAATCAGGTTCCCTGCCAGCTTTGCAGCCTTCTGCATACTTGCTACAGCGCGGGTAGTGCCGTTTGCCTTGGCGGCAATTGCCACATCCTCGTCTGCCATAAAGCATTCCACCCGGCAGTTTAGCTTCTCACAGGCCGCCTTGTTAATACCTGCTCTTGCCATTTGGGTGTCGGTGACAATGGTAGTTCCTTCGCGCAGAGCCTCTACGGCAAGCTGAACTGCATGGGGGGAAAAGACCAGATTGTCGGCATAGTCAAAATCTGCTGAGGTATGGATAACCCGCTTAATAACCGCTTCATTTTCGGGCGACAGCACCCTGTCCCCCAGTTCTTCTGAAATAATCTCAAAGCTTCTTTTTTCAATCTCGTTGGGCAACAGTATCAGTTCAGGTTGTATTTTCAAAACGCATTTTCCTTCCATGTTGACACTCCCCCAAAAAAGAGAGTGTTTTATCCTTTTGATGTGCAGCAAGCTTTTGTTGCCATGCTACCGCTATTTCCTTTGCTTGCTGTACTGGGCTGCGGCAGTTACAAAGCGTCGAGCAAACTCCTTGTTTGCATAAAGGTACAGATGAGGAAAGCCTGTAAAAAGAGTCTCATTGCCATGGATACATTGCCAACTGCGGTTGCTTTTTGGCTTTTTTGCTGTAAAGGCATTCCCGTTTACAGTGCTATCATAGTAGTGAAATTCATGGCCTGCAATGCGCTCCCCCGCACTACAAAGCAAGTTTCCCCGCTCTGCTGTCAACGTAATATATCCAAAACGGCTTAACCTACCGGTGTCGTGACAGTCAGCTTTTATAATATCTACCATGGGGTATGTCCGCCCGCTCTGGTTAGTTAAGGTGCTGTGCAGGTAGAGAAAACCGCCGCATTCTGCTATAGTGGGCAGGCCACCTGCTATCGCCTTATTTATATTGTCTAGCATAGATGTGTTGTTTGAAAGCTGCTCTGCATATAGCTCGGGATAACCGCCACCCAGATACAAGGCATCGATGTCTTTTGGCAGTGCCATATCATGCAGCGGAGAAAAGGTTACAAGCTCTGCACCCAGCTTTTCCAGAAGTGCCAGACTTTCACGGTAGTAAAAGCAAAATGCCCTATCCCGAGCCAGTGCAATGCGGGGATGTGCATCTGTAGCCGGTACCACCGGTTCCTCTGCAAAATGCAGCGGTGGGGCCGTTTGTGCCAGTTGCAGCAGGTGGTCAATATTCACACTGCTTTCAATCTGGGCTGCCAGTGTTTGCAGCTTTTGTCTTATATCGTCCACCTCTGCCGCTGTTACCAGCCCCAGGTGGCGGCTTTCCAGTGCACATTCCGGCAGATATGGCATATATCCCAGTACGGAAATGCCGCATTCCTGCTCCAACATGGGTGAAAGCACAGAATATAGGGAGGCCGTACAGCGGTTGAGTATAACACCGCAAATTTGACTTGGACTGCGAAACTCCAAAAAGCCCTTTACCGCAGCACAGAGGGAGAGAGATGCACCACGGACATCCAGCACCAGCACTACAGGGGTATCGGTCGCATGGGCAACATGGTAGGAAGATGCTGTATGGTCGGTTCCGCCCACTCCGTCGTAGTAGCCCATAACTCCTTCCAGCACGGCAACATCACAGCCCTCGGCACTTTCCCATAGCAGCTGCTTTGCAAGGTTTTCCTGGGTAAAGAATAGGTCGATATTGCTGCCTCGGGTGCCAATAATCTCACTGTGGAAAAGCGGATCGATGTAGTCGGGGCCACACTTACAGGCAGCCGGGGTAAGTCCCCTGTTGCAAAGCGCTTGTAACAGGGCACAAACCAGCGTAGTTTTTCCGCTTCCGCTTCGTTCGGCGGCAAGCAGTATGCGGGGCAGTCTCTTTTCCATACTAATGTTCTCCTCCCGCACTTAGGATAAATACTGGGTTCTGTGCTGTAAGCATATGGTAGCCGCCTACAGCATTGGTACGGCTGACTGCGATTTGGGTAACACTGATATTCTGAAAGCCCAGTTCCTTAAGTGCGGCACTTGCTTCGGAAAGTGTTTCCAGTGCTATAGCTGTAACTACGACCCTTACGTCGGGGTTCCTTTGCTTTAGCATCCGCAGAATGGCATGTATGTTCCCCTTGCTCCCACCAATAAATGCTGCATTGGGTTTCGGCAGCAGTTCCATGGCTTCCGGTGCACTTCCCTGCACCAGAGTAATATTGTACGCACCAAATCTGGCACGATTCTGACGGACGAGTTCGCATGCTTCCTCCTTTACCTCCACAGCAAATACCTGTGCCATGGGGCTGGCATGGGCCATCTCCACCGATACCGAACCGGTACCTGCCCCGATGTCATAAAGGACATCGCTTTCCGAAATGCCCAACTTTGCCAAGGCTATGGCACGTACCTCCTGTTTGGTCATGGGCACTGCGCCACGGATAAAGAGCTCATCTGGAATACCGCCTGTTACATACCCATGCACCTTTGGAAGAGGTTCGCGGTGCACCCATACCGCACTAAGCGGTGCAAAGGACATATTGACAAGCTCCTGGGGAGTGCCGGAGGTCATCTGCTCATTGGGGTAGGAGAGATTTTCACCCACATGGATGGTTATCCCCGGAATTTCTGCTGTATGAAGCTGCTCAATAATAGTTTTTGGGGTAATGGTGCCTCCCGTAAGAAAAAAGGTTTCATCTGCCATAAGGATATTTCCTACAATGTTGCATTCCTGCCCGTGGGCGCTTACAAGGTGCACCCCTTGCCAGGAGCGCCCCAGCCGTGCCGCCATATACTGCACAGTGGCTATCCCCGGTAGTACTGTCACATCATATGCAGACAGCAGCGGCAGCAGCTTTTTAGCGCCGCTATAGAAACCACTGTCGCCGCTCATAATTACACAAATATTTTGAAGGCACTGGTTTTCCTCTACTAAGTGTGCAATTACTTCCGGCATTATAGCTTCCTGTTTCTTTGCACTGCAGCCTGCGGGAATACTGCCCAGCAGGCGCCCTGCACCGATAACCAGCTGAGCCTGCTCCAGCGCATGCAACCCACCCAGCGTTAGGGTATCGGAACTGCCCATACCCATACCGACTATAGTAATTTTCATCAAAGCGCCTCCTTTAGCTTTTGCAATATTTGCTGGGATGAAAAACCGTCTATCTCCTGTGGACGACGTACTACAATGACCTCTACACCGCAGTTTTGGGCAGCTGTAAGCTTTTCAGCAAAGCCCCCGACTGCTCCTCCGTCCTTTGTAACCATAGTTTTAATGCTGTGTTCCCGCAATACAGCCTCATTCTGCTCCACTGAAAACGGTCCCAATGCGGTTAATATATGGCTGTCAGAAAGCCCCGCACTATGGCAAAGCTCTACCGACTGTGGTGTGGGCAGTACACGGGCATACACCCGGTTTTGATAGTCTGCAAGGGTGGTGTAGGCAAAAATCTCCTTACTACCGGTAGCTGCCAGCAGGTTTCCCTGCCCAGCCATAGCGCAAGCTTCGCTGATGTTGTCTGCATAGCGGCAGTCGGTGCACACACTTTCGGGGCGTAGTAGCCGCAGGTATGAAACACCGGCAAGCTTTGCTGCACTGCGAATATTTCTACTGACCGCAACTGCATAGGGATGGGTGGCATCCACAACACAGGAAAAAGAGACATCAGTCATCATCTGCTGCATCTGTTCTGCATCCAGCCGTCCTGCATGCACGGTGATACCAGAGTAGTGGCATGGCAGCACCTCCTGTCCGTAGTCGGTGGCTACACAGAGGGTGACTTGATACCCCATATCCATTGCTGCTTTGGCAAGTATACGGCCCTCAGTGGTTCCTCCAAACAACAACAGCTGCTTCATAGTCTACACTTCTTTTCATAGCCACGGGGCGTAACCATCTTTCCATCTACAATACGGGTAGTTTCACTGCCTACAAAGACGGTACAAAACATATCCAGTTTCTCATCCCGCAGTTCATACAATGTCATTGTGCGGCTGGCCTGCCCTTCCCGCCCAATATTTCTCACCCAGCCGCAAACTGTATTAGGGTCTTTATGACGCAGCAGAATGTCACAAGCTTTTTGCAGATAATCACTGCGCTTTTTGCTTGCGGGATTGTAAAGGGCTATACAAAAATCTCCCATGGCGGCGGCATCAAGCCGTTTTTCTATAACGTCCCATGGGGTAAGCAGGTCGCTTAGGGAAACCACTGCAAAATCGTGTGAAAGCGGAGCACCAAGGACAGCTGCACCGCTGAGGGCGGCTGTCACCCCCGCTACAACCTCAATCTCCACAGGGGGATATTCACCGCTCAGCTCGTAGATAAGTGATGCCATTCCGTACACTCCGGCATCGCCACTGCAAACTATTGCTACAGTTTTTCCATGAGAAGCTTCTGTTAACGCTGCACGACAGCGGTCAATCTCTTTTGTCATGGGGGTAGTCAGCACCGGGATATCGGGATAGAGCGGTGACACCAGCGCAGTGTAAACACCATAACCGCAGATAAGCTCCGCTTCGGACAAGGCCGTCCGTGCCTGTGCAGTCATAAATTCCTGTCCTCCGGGGCCAATGCCTACTATAAATAATCTGTTCATGTTGTTTCCTCAAATTTCACTATATAATCGGCAACAGCCAGCGCCATGGTAATACCATTTTCTGCATTCTTATGGAGATGCAGCCTTCCACCGCTTGCAAGCACCGCACTACGTTCACAAACATTATCGGTACCGGTGGTTTCTTGTACAAATTTGGACGCCGTAAACTCTCCCGTTGCTCCATTAAGCTGTTGGGCACTGAAGATATGTAGCGGTAAACAGTGGGCTTCACAGAACGCAAGCAGCCCCGGTTCGTTTGCCTTAAGCGAAATACTGGCTGCTGAACATATGGCTGCTGCATGGATGTGTCCTTGAGCAAGTAGCTGCTCGTATGCTACCTCTATCTGCGCCAAGCCAGTTCCCCTGCGGCAGCCAATACCCACTGTAGCAATAGGAGGTATCAGGTGCAATGCACTTGGGTCAGTGTCTGTCCGTAGGGTAATGCAAAGGTCATATTGGCCTTCGGTTACTACCGTTATACCTTCAGGTAATCTCCCACTTATGGGAAAATCGCTGTAAAGCCGCACCCTATCCCCTGCCAGCAGCTTTGCTGAAATGGTTTTTATCTGCTTCGGGTTTGCAATATGCAGTCCTTGCTTTTTCGCCCAGCTATCTACAGCAAAGACACCATTGCCATCGGTAGCCGTAGTAATAACCGCCTGTGCATCCAGCAAATCGGCAAGGCTCAGTGCCAGCTCATTGGCACCCCCCAGATGTCCCGATAGCAGGGGTATTACAAAACGAGCATTATCATCCAGCACCACTATGGCGGGGTCACTGGTCTTGGCAACCAGATGCCCAGCCACCGCACGTACCGCAATGCCTGTTGCACCAATGAATATCAGTCCATCGGCTGTATGAAAGTTTTGGAATGTCCACTGCTGCAAATCCACCTTATGTGTACCGGTGCAAGGGGAAAATACCGCAACATGACCAATGGATGTGAGCAGTGCCGCCAGCTTTTCACCCAGTACACAGCCACTGCGCGTAAAGGCAATAAGTGCCAGCGTCATGTGGACACCCCTTTTCGGAACTCGGTGGTAAAGGTGGGGTCGTATAGCTTAGAACGCAGATAATCATCCTCTAAAAAGCCCCCTACCGTTATAAGGGCGGTTTTGGTTATATGGTTTACTTCGGCAGTCCGCGCCAATGTTCCAAGGGTGCAGCGAAACACCTTTTCATCTGGCCAGGTGGCTTTATAAACAATAGACGCCGGGGTATCTGCAGTGTAGGCACCCCCCGCCAACAGCTTCTCTGAAAGCTGGGGTATAAGCCCGCTACTTAAAAAGATTACCATGGTACTGCCATGGGCTGCCAGGCTTTGTATGGCCTCTGCCTCTGGTACGGGGGTACGCCCCGCCATACGGGTAATAATAACTGTCTGACTTACTCCCGGCAGGGTATATTCCGCACGCAGTGCCGCCGCTGCTCCGCAAAAGCTGGAAACACCGGGCACTACGGTGTATGCAATGTTATTTGCTGCCAGGGCATCCATCTGCTCACGAATAGCGCCATATAGGCAGGGGTCACCTGTGTGTAGTCGCACAGTCATCAGTCCCTTATGTTCAGCTGCAAGTATAACGGACAGTACCTCCTCCAGTGTCATGGAGGCACTGTCATGGAGGCTGCATCCTTCTCTTGCATAGCTTAGCAGTTCTGGGTTTACCAGGCTTCCGGCATAGATAATTACATCTGCAGCTTCCAGAAGTCGTGCCCCTCTTACGGTAATTAGGTCGACAGCACCGCTGCCTGCCCCCACAAAATAGACCATGATTATTCCCCTTTCTTGACCACAATGGTGGTAAAATAGCTGATTTCATCCGATGCCTCGGTAATGTTTCTGCAAATCTTTTCGTTTGGTAGACCACAGTTTTGCACCAGCAGCGTATTATTTTCAAGCCCCCTGCGGCAGATTTCTTCTTTTACCCGAGACAAATCTCGCCCTGTCTTCATAAGCACCTTGGTGCCGGAAAGCGAAAGGGCCTCGGCAGTGTCCATGCTGCCTGCTGGAATGATGTGCAGCGGCTCCTGCATGGTAGTAAGACTAATATTTAGGGCTGCTGCTGTAGCGCAAAAGCTGGTAACACCGGGAATCATCTCCACTGTAAAACCATCGGATATCAGCAGCTCCATAAGGTAACAAAATGAAGAGTAGATAGATACATCCCCCAAATTGAGCATGGCAACGCTGCAGCCTGCCCGCAAATATACCGCTAGGGTGTCTGCAGCGGCACGATGGCTTTTTGCCAGTGCACTCTTATCTCTGGTCATTAAAAAGGGCAGGGTTACAATAGCCTTTCCAGTAAGGTCTGCTGCTCCCATGGCAATGTCCAGAGCAAGTGTCTTTTCTCCCGCTGTACAGGGAGCTGCAACCACGTCACAGCTTTCGATAATACGCACTGCTTTTAGTGTAAGCAATTCTGGGTCCCCCGGACCAACACTGACACCATATAAAGTTCCGTTCATAGGCTTTGCTCCCAATTCTGTAAGATTTGTTCCGCTTGTTTTGACTTTGTCAGCAGCCCATAGAGGTTACTAAAGGTGATAAGCCCAACGGCAAAAGCTCCCGCTGCACGACGCTCCAAATACTGCTGAGCAGCTTCCGAGATGCTTTCCAGTGTAGCTTCACATATCTGCTCCCGCCTTAAAATCTCTATGCATCCGTCACTGGTGGCGGCGGACAGCAGTTCCCGTAAAACAGGTGGTGTTGCACCGCACAGGGCTGCATGGAGTGTAAACAGCTCGGTACGGCAGTCGGCATAACGTGAATGGGTATTCATAATGCCACCTGCCAGCTTCACCGTTTTTCCTATATGACCCACCAACAACAGTTCCTGAAAACCATTTGCCGCTGCAAAGTCCAGTGTGTCTCCAATAAAATTTGCACACTTTACCTGTGGCAATATAACAAGCTCGGGATATTGCTGTAAAAAGGCCTCCCCGTAGTTTCCGGGGGTAATTATCAGCTGCTTGGCACCACCCGCAGCTAGCATTCGCACCTCTACCCCAATGCTGTCAATGAGGGCTTGCAGGCTTTGTGGTTCCACAATTCCGCTGGTGCCCAGAATGGAAACTCCGCCTACAATACCCAGATTGGGATTGAATGTCTTCTGGGCAAGGCGTTCTCCGTCCGGCATTTCTATCAGCACCGAAAAGCCACCGGAATACCCATAGGTAACACCAACCTCGGCAACTGCTTCTGCTATCATACGGCGGGGGGTTGAGTTGATAGCGGCAGCACCTACCGGTTGGTCCAGTCCGGGCTTGGTAACCCGACCTATCCCCATACCCCCATCGATGGAAACCCCCGGCTTCTCCACCTTGGTCACCGTTGCAAAAACAAGTGCACCGTCGGTTACGTCGCAGTCGTCCCCTGCATCCTTGCAAACTGCACAGCGTACTGCATCCGACTGCATGGCAATATTCAGTACCGAAGCAGTAACCGGTAAACCTTTTGGCGTTCGTATGGTAACGGCTTCGGTTTGCACACCTGTTAGCAGCATTTGGGCAGCAGCCTTTGCGGCAAGTGCTGCACAGCTCCCGGTAGTATAGCCACAGCGCAGCCGTTTTGTGCCATGCTCTATGTAATGCTCGAACGCCATAGTGTACACCCCTTTGTTTATAGTACGGTTTCCAGATGTGCAGCATAAAGCTGTCGAATTTTTTCGTATTCTCCAAGACCCTTTACCACTGTGCGGCAGTCAATGCCTGCTGCTTCAAAACAGCTTTTCCAGCTGTCCGGCTCGAGAGAGGCCATATCATTTACAGCGTGATCCCCTGCAACCAGCATGAGGGGGGTAAGTACGGCTTTTCTGTACCCCGCTGCCTTCACGGCGGTTATTACCGTATTAAGGTCAGGAAAAGCCTCCACCGTGCCCACAAAGACATACGGCCTTCCCTCTGCCTTAGCCAAATAATCCAGTGCGGCATAAACAGTGTTGCAAAAATGTGGGGTTCCGTGCCCCATAAAAACAAGGGATTCATCGGGAGCCATAGGCAGTTCCGATGTGACCGCTTCCAGTACTGTACGCATATCGTCCGTACCTGCCAGCAGTGGCGGTGCAATGCGCACTCCATGAAAGAGATGTTTTTGCGCCTCCGACTGTGTACACAGCTTATCATACTCCTCTCCATAGAGAAGGTGGGTAGGCAGAATAACCACTTCGGTTACGCCGTCTGTCCGCATGGCATCCATGGCCTGCGTCACATCAGGAATATGCTCGCCTCGCTCTGCCAGTATCCTGCGGATAATGGAACTGGTCCATGCGCTATAAACCTGAAAACCCGGAAACTTTGCTGCAACAGTAGCCTCTACAGCAGTAATATTCTTTTGGCGGGTTTCAGAAAAGGTGGTGCCAAAGCTAACCACCAAAATGGCTTTAGACATATGTGTTCTCCTTTATCATTGTTTTTAGCTGTTCCATACTGCGGGGTAGCTTCTGCGGCGGCAGTGCGGGAAACAGTAGCTGTCCGGCCTCAAACAGAATGGGTTTTGTAAGCCCTGCGGCATGCAGTACCCGTTCCTGTGAGAACACCTCTGCTATGGGTGCATCGGCAATAATTTCTCCCTGCGATAGCACAACTGCCCTATCCGCCCAGCTCCAAGCAAACTCCACATCGTGGGTGGATACCAATAGTGCCAGCCCCTGCCCATGCAGCTGTTCCAAGGTTTGGTGCAACAGTGCAGTGTGTGTTCTGTCCAGTGAAGCGGTGGGTTCATCCAGCAGTACCAGGCTGGGCTGCATGGCAAGAATATCCGCAATGCTTACCCGTTTCTTTTCTCCCCCGCTAAGGTAATGTGGGGGGCGGTTTCGCAGCGCAAGAAGATTCATAGCCTCCAGTGCCGCTTGCGTATTCTCCCGAACCGCTTGAGGGGTAAGGTGCAGGTTCATAGGGCCAAAAGAGATTTCGCTCTCCACTGTAGTGCCAATCATCTGGTCGTCAGGGTCCTGAAACACCAGTCCTACACTGCGGCGCAGCAATTGTAAATCTGCCCGACTATGGGAAAGCACCCTCCCACCCAGTGTAATGCTTCCACTGTTGGGAGTAAGTACACCATTGCAACAAAGGAAAAGGGTAGATTTTCCTGCTCCATTGCTGCCTAGCAGCACCACCCGTTCACCACTGTGTATGGTAAGGCTAATGTTTTGCAGTGCCGGTTTATTATCATCATAGGCATAGCCAACGTTTTGCAGGCTGATAACAGGTTCCATTTATGGCCACACCCTTTCTATCAAAAATAAGAGGATTACTGTGCCCAGCCACAGTGTTATGGCGAGCAGATGGGTTCCCCGTATGGGATGAGACTGTCCCATAAAGCGCAGTGTGCCGGTGTAGCAGCGGGACTCCATGGCATCAAAGGATGCGGAGGCTTTTTGAAAGGACCTTAGGAGCAGTCTGGTCATAATCTTTCCGGTGGTTCGAAGGCTATTTTTATAGCCCCAAAAGCCTAACCGTGAGGCAGCAGCAATTTTCAGCTGTGCCAGAGTATGGGAAAGTACAAAGATATAGCGGTAGATAAGATACATTAGTTCAATGAAGATTTCAGGTACAAGTCCTTTTCGCAACACTGAAATAATATCTCCCATGGGCGTGGAAAGGCTGAGTGTATAGAGGCAGCTGACAGCTGCTACGGCATTTACCGTCACATGAGCCGTGCTGAAAAGAGACTCTGCCGTAATGCAAAGATAGCCATTAAAAAACGGCAAATTAAGTAGCCCCAAAACAGTCGGTGAATAGTCCAGCAGTAGTGCCAACCCACTAATCAGCACAAAGGTTAGGGGGAGCAGCATTAACCGTAGGTAAAGCTTCAAAGAAGTTTTTCCAAGAAACACTGTAACAGCACAAAGTGAAACCACTACAAACCCCGACACTAAAAAGGAATTTGCAGCCAGCACCAGTGTCAGTGCCAACAGTGCACTACAGCACTTTAGCCCCGGGCTTATTTGCCCGAGGCCGGAGTGCTGTGCATAAAAATCAATGCAGGTTAAGTCCACATGCCGATGCTGTCCCATGGTCAGCCCTTGTCCCCGTCATACTTCTTGCGGGCCACAAGGAAACCAAAGCCATAGCCCAGCACGCTGGCGCCCAGTGCCGCCTGCAAACAGAACAGCAAACTTTCGGTTTCACCACCGGGCGGTTCCAAAATACTTTCAGCCCATGGCTCATAGTCAGGGTTTACCACAGCAATTGCTTCTTCCGCAGCGCCATCCGCACCGCCAAATTCAGAGTCTGATATGGTCATAAGCGGGAAAACGGCAATGACTACACAGAGTGCCAGCAAAGCCAGCACTAAGGGTGTTCTTCCTCTCATGCTGTCACCTTCTTTCCAAAATATCCAAGCTCACGCAGTTCAGGCTTTGCATAGGTTTCCAGACCAATGACTACCACAACAGTCAAAAGTCCTTCCACAATGGCCAGCGGCACCTGTGTCAGGGCAAAAATGCCCATGAACTCCGCAAAGGAACCAGCAATTCCGCCTGTAACCGAAGGATGCGCAGCTGCAAGCTGTAGGCTGGTGACACAGTAGGTAAAGAGGTCGCCAAGGCTTGCAGCGAGGAATACGGCAACCAACTTATTTACCTTCAGCTTCTTGCAGAGAGCATAGACGCCGAAGCTGACAAATGGCCCTGCAATAGCCATACTAAAGGTATTGGCACCGAGGGTGGTAAGCCCACCATGGGCCAGCAGTACCGCCTGAAACAGCAGTACAATGACACCGATAACGGCCATGGGCAGTGGTCCAAAGAGAATGGCACCCAGTCCTGTTCCGGTGGGATGGCTGGATGAACCGGTGACACTGGGAATCTTGAGTGCTGAAAGAACAAAGGCATAGGCTCCCACCATAGCCAAAACAAGCAGTGTTTTGCGGTGCTGTGCTACCAGCTTTTTAATCTGTATAACTCCTCCTGCCAGAAATGGCAGACAGAGCGCACCCCACCCAATACACCACCCCAGTGGAAGGTAACCTTCCATAATGTGCATTCCATAGGCCGTTTGGGTGACACCAAACATGGCCGCACACACTACGGAAAGCGAGATAACAAGTCGTTCCTTTTTTGACATAACGTAACCTCCTCTATTTTTTTATGTAAAGGCATAAAAAGCCTTTCCGTCCTTGGTTTGGCAGAGCTGAGTACTTACCGAAAACACTCTGTCCAGTGTGCCGCCCTGCACCAGGTGCTGGGGTGTATCTGCCGCCACTATCTGTCCCGCCTGCATCACCACCAGTGTATCGGCGCTGCGCAGGGCAAGGTTGAGGTCATGCAACACCAAAACTACCGTTTTCCCCGCTGCACGAAGCTCTGCAGCCAGCTCCATAACATCCAGCTGGTGACGCACATCCAGAAAGGTGGTAGGCTCGTCCAGCAGTACGATAGGCGTAGCCTGTGCAAGGGCCATGGCAAGGTATACCTTTTGCCGCTCCCCTCCCGACAGTGTTTCCATGCTGCTACCGGAGAGTGCCTCAATGCCCACATGCACAATGGCTTCGTCTACAATTTCATAGTCGGCTTTGCGGTACTTGCGGGGGTATTCCAGATGGGGGAACCGCCCGTGTAGCACCATACGCCTCACTGTAATACTAGGGATATTTCGGCTTTGTGGCAGCAGTGCTATGGTGCGTGCAAGCTCCTTGGGTGTGTAGTCGGAAAGCTGCCGTCCGGCTATGGCTACGTCACCCTCGCTAGTGGGAAGCAGCCCACATATAACCTTTAGTAGCGTACTCTTGCCACAACCATTGGGGCCTACTATTGCGGTAATTTCTCCTGCTTTCATGTATAGACTAATGCCGTGCAGCTTTTCCCCGTTGGGATATCCGGCACGTAGGTTTGTTAGTTTAATCATGCATGCGGCCTCCTCTCTGGTGCAGCAATAGCCAGATGAAGAACGGTGCGCCGAGGAAGGAGAGCAAGATACCTACAGGCAGCTCATAGGGAGCGAAAACAAGCCGAGCCAGCAGATCGCAGATGGTGAGCAGTGCAGCACCCATAAGTGCCGACAACGGCAGAAGCCACCGTGCTTCACTGCCAACCAAAAAGCGCGCCGTGTGAGGAACAATAAGCCCCACAAATCCAAGCAACCCTGCAAAACTGACCGAAGCACCTGCAAGGCAGGATGCCGCAATCAGCAGTAAGAAACGGTAACGTTTTACTGCAAGACCCAAACTAGCTGCTGTTTCATCCCCCAGAGAGAGGATGTCCAGCTCGTTTCGAAGCAGAAAAGCAAACCCTAGCGCCAGAGCAATCATCATGCAAGCAGGCCGCAGCGTTTGGACAGAAAGTCCTGAAAGGCCGCCAATGCGAAAGGCATTGCTGCCCACCAAGGCATCGGGTATAAAGGTATGTACAGTGTCGGTTCCGGCATTTAGAAAACTATTTACCGCAACACCCGCCAGTACTATTGTGAGCCGTGAGGCCCCTGTTCTTTTGGCAACGGCATAGACCAGCAACACTGCCAGTAGTGCACCCAAAAAAGCTCCGAACGGGACAAGCTGCGGAACTGCGGGAAATAGTGCACAGCAGAGCACTGCAAAAAAGCCTGCACCCGCATTGACACCAATGATGTTGGGGCTTGCCAGAGGGTTATTGAGCAGTGACTGAATGATGACCCCTGCTCCTGCAAGCCCTGCCCCTGCAAAGAGTGCTGCTACTGTACGAGGCAACCGCACATACAGCAGAATGCGTGCCGAAGCACTGCTACTATCACCCTGAAACACCGTAAAAAGCTGGCGCAGAGGTATGGGTACCGAGCCAAGGCAAAGGCTTAGTACCGCAGCAGCTACCATGCATACAGCAGTAATGCCAACCCAGCCTGCCGGTGTAATTTTATTCCTTTCCATAAAGGATATCGGCCAGCATTTCATAGCTTTCTCCCCATCTTGCATTTGGTTTGTAGTGAAACAGCTCCTTGGGCAACACCACATAGCGATTGTTTTTTACAGCAGAAAGCCCTACCCATGCTGGGTTTGAAATCAGGTTTTTTTCCAGTGCATCAATAGCCTTTTCACTGCTTTCTCCCATAGTAACCACAAAGATATAGTCTGGATCCTCCGCAATCACCTTTTCAATGCTCACATCCTCCAGCAGCCCAGTTTCACTATCTGCTATGTTGGTGCAGCCCAGTTCCTTCAGCATAATGCCGGTCATATTATCGCTACCCTTCGCCTTGGCCCCCGTAGAGAAAGCACGGATAAAGAGCACAGTGGGCGATGGTTTGCCCTCACTGCGGGCAATGGCTGTTTGAATCCGCTCCTCTACATGAGTACCGTTCGCCTCGTACATCTCGGGTTTCCCGGTAATGTCGGTGCAAATTTTGAGCATAGCAAGGTAGTCATCAAAGGTTTCCACCTCAAAGTAGGCGCAGCTTACGCCTGCTGCCTCCAAGGTGTCCAACAGCTTCACATGCTCTGCCACCTTGGAGGACAGCAGCACAAAGTCAATACCCTCAGCCAGAATCTGTTCCATGTTGGGTGCTTTCATGGCTCCAAGGCTTACAGTTTCTTCCGGCAGTGCCAAACTGCGCTCATACCAAGCATCTTCGGTAACCGCCGCAAGCTCGCCCCCCGCCAACAGCCACACTTCGGCATAGCTGCCGTTTACAGCAGCTACCTTTTTCGGTTCATTGACGGTGACGGTACGGCCAAGTGCATCTGTAAAGGTAATAGAGGCGGCAGCAGGGCTGCTTACCGAGGTAGATGCAGACAAAGAAGCTGGCACCTCTCGGGGTGTGCAAGCTGCTAAAGCAAGAATCATAACAAGGCTTACGGAAATTAGTTTACAGGTTTGTTTCATCATTTTCTCCTTTTATTTTGACTACAACAAAAAAACACCCCTTCCGAAACGGAAAGGGTGTTAACACAAAAAACGCAACCCAATATGGGCCGCACCTTTGTGGTACAACGCCAATTCATGCCTCGTGAATTGTGTGAAAAGCAAACTCGGTGTTCTGACTGAAAGGCAAATGCCTTTATCACAGTGGCGGGACCGTGAGGGATTCACACCCTCTTCCCCGAATATGTTTGCTCCGGTAATTATTCTGTTGTGTGGTGCCTTAGTAATATCTAATAAATGTATTATAGCATATAAACTGTAAAAGTGGTAGTAATAATTTTATTTTTATAACACTCCAGCCATTCCTCTTTGCACTTTCCTTTTCAGCCTAGGCATGGCACTCCTTGTTATATCTAATGGTATTAACCAGAAACCAAGGGAGCGGTATTGGCACCTTCATTTAAAATGCGGTAGACCGCTTGCATATCTAGGCTGCTGCGCAGTGCTGCTGCCAGTGCATCGTATTGCTGTTCCTTATGCTGGGCAAAGGAAAGTTTGCAGACAGCATGCCCGGAAATTCCCTTGCGCCCTAGCAGAAGGTCAATGAGTGACTGTGCAAAGCTTCCTTCATCGAAAAGCCCATGCAGGTAGCTGCCCAGTACATTGCCACACACCGCTCCGTCGGCACGCCCCTCGCTAGGGGTGTCAAGGTGAGCAAATGCAGAACCACCGTGAGTTTGCCCCATGTGTATTTCATATCCTGCAACGCTGCAACCGGAAAGTGGTGCAAAAAATCCGGTAAGCGCTTCTACCCTACCTGTCACCTGCGTACGGGTCTTTTCCTTTGCAAATACCGTTTCGGTATCTAGCAGCCCCATACCACGCAGTGTACCGCCGTGTTCCATATTATAAGGGTCGCTGAGCATTTTACCCAGCATCTGGTACCCTCCACAGATGCCCAAAAGCGGAGTACCTCCTGCAACCAACCTGCAAACAGCAGCCTCCAGCCCGTTTTGGCGCAGCCAAAGCAGGTCCGCCATGGTATTCTTTGTGCCCGGCAAAATGATGAAATCCGGTATGCCAAGTTCCCCTACAGACTTTACATACCGCACCGAAGCACAGTCAAACCGTTCCAGCGCATTAAAGTCGGTAAAGTTTGCAATATGCGGCAACCGCACAACCGCAATATCAATAGCCCGCAGCTGTACAGTGCCTTCTAAACGGGGGGCAAGGCTGTCCTCGTCCTCCAAATCCAGGTTCAGGTATGGCACAACCCCAAGCACCGGGATATGGGTCAAATCCTCCAGCATGGTCAGTCCGGGTTTCAGTATCTCTATATCTCCTCGAAACTTATTAATAATAAGTCCTTTTATACGAGCTTGCTCTTCGGGTTCTAGCAGTGCCACGGTACCGTACAGGCTTGCAAAAACGCCTCCCCTGTCGATATCCCCCGCCAGTAGCACAGGAGCATTTGCCAGCTTTGCCATTCCCATATTGACAATGTCCTCGGCCTTTAGGTTTATTTCAGCGGGACTTCCCGCCCCTTCTATAACGATAATATCATTCTGGTCAGAAAGAGCATGAAACGCCTCCATCAGCTTTGGAACAAGGCTTCGTTTGTACTGAAAATAATCGGCTGCGGTCATATTTCCAACCACCTCACCGTTTACAATCACCTGACTGCCCATATGTCCGGAAGGTTTCAGCAAAATAGGGTTCATAAGCACGCTGGGTTCTATGCCGGCGGCTTCGGCCTGCATTACCTGTGCCCGCCCCATCTCCAGCCCGTCCTTTGTAATAAAGCTATTGAGCGCCATGTTCTGGCTCTTAAAAGGCGCAACTCGGTAGCCGTCCTGCCGAAAGATACGGCAAAGGCCAGCGGTTAGGACACTTTTGCCTGCGCTGGACATGGTTCCCTGTATCATTATTGTTTTGGCCATGTGGTCGCCTCCCTTAGCAGTGATATCGCCCTTTGGGCGGGTATGGAACTTGCAAACTCCTGTGAGATGCAGTTTGCAAAGAATGGCTGCGGCAGGTCAATATGACAGCCGTTTTGAGGATCTGTTCCGTGGTCAGAGGTAACGATGGTTGGAATACTGCTCCGAAGCAAGGGTAATGCACATTCGGTAACTACCCGCTCTGTAAATTCTGTCTTTTCTCGGGGTGCCCTGCGGTGTGCAGCTTCATCCCCACCGTTAATATGCAGCAGTACCAGGTTCCCCTGCTCTGCAAGCTCCATTGCCATACGGGTTTTAGCAGGCAGGTCGGCATCGGTATCACCGGTAAAAGCATGGTTTTCTATAATATCCATCTCCATTGCTAAGGCAATGCCCCGCACCAGTGCTGTACCGCCTACAAATGCAAAATTGGAATACTGTGGTAAGCGGCCTACACGGGACTGCCCCCATGGTATTAGGTAGATGTTTTGTCCTGCCAAGGGCTGCGGTAGGTTCCCTAGTTTTTTGGGCAAACAGTCCACCAGCTGTGCCCCAAGGAACCGATATGGTGCGAAGGTTTCTATCTTTTCGCAGAGCTGTGCTTGCCCAGGATAGATGAGCAGACCTTTATACCCGCCTATTGGGAAAAAGTTTGCAATAGGCGGAATTACTGGCGGTATTGCATAGTCTGTTACATGGCCGCTTGCATCGGTATGTACCCAGGTAGTACGCAAAATAAGGTCGTCGGGTTTTAGAGAAATTCCATGGCCTAAGGCCTCCAGCCAGCCCCTTGCATTATGGGGAATCTTCTCCGGAGGCAGTCCCAGTAAGCTAAGGATACAGGGCAAACTTTCCGTAGGATGCCCTATCGGAGTAGTATCAAAAGAACCCTTGTGAAAAGGTACAAGTGGCTTAGGTATGGTGAACTGTGGATGGGTCATTCCATCGGCAATACATAAAATACGTCCTGTCATAGTAGCACTTCCTTCATGGCCTGCACAAGGCGCTCGTTGTCGGGACGGGTGCGCACTCCTATACGGTAATAGCCTACTGAAAGTCCATGGTAATTGGCACAGCTGCGTATTAAAACACCCTTTTCCTCCAACGCACCGCCAAGCTGCGGCATGCTCTCGAAGAAGATGAAATTGGCAAAAGAACCATAAACACGACAACCCATTGCAGTAAGCTCTGCTTTAAGCCACTGCCGTTCCTCCTGTATAAGTGCACGAAGCCGCTCTACATATGCACCCTCCTGTAACGCCGCTATCCCCGCCGCCTGTGCAAGGCTGGAAACACCCCACGGTTGCCCGCAGTTACGCATTTTTTCAAGCAAAGCCGTATTGTTACAAAGGCCATAGCCAAGGCGAAGCCCCGCCATAGCATACAGCTTGGTGAAGGCTTTCAGTATAAAAAGGTTATTGCAGGACAGCCGCTCATGAAGAGAATAGTCCGCAGGCCTATCTAAAAATTCTATAAAGCACTCATCGGCAACCAGAAGCACATCGTTTGCTTCACAGGCATCCAGAATGCTGTGGAGCACCGGGCCGCTGCATAGCTGCCCGGTGGGGTTATTAGGCTGGCAAAGGAACAGCATATCCAGCTCCGGCGTAATGTCCCCCAGAATTGCCTCGGTCAGCGTAAAATCGTTTTGAGGATAGAGGATATGATGCTGCACCTGACAGTTTACCAGTTGCAGTGCCTGCTCGTATTCCGCAAAGGTAGGGGCAAGAACAAGCGCAGTTTTCGGGTTCACTGCCAGTACCAGCCGAAAAATCAAGTCCGCTGCACCGTTGCCGCAGAGAATATACTGTTCAGGTATACCCTCCGCCTGTGACAATGCGGATATCAGTTCACGGCAAAGTGGGTCGGGGTATCGGTCCGCAGTGTTCAGGGCTGCAATCACCGCAGACCTTACACCGTTAGGTAGTCCCAACGGACTTACATTTGCCGAAAAGTCTAGCGGCGGTCTACCATATCGTGCCTCGTAACCTACCGTATCTCCACCATGTATCAGCATAGTAACACCCCCGTCATTAGAATAGAATTATGCAGCATCGCACTGCACCGCAAAGCACCAGGCAGAGCGTTGCCGTAGCATACAGCAAGCGGTTTGCCCGGGGGATATCCTCCGTTTCTACAGGGCGCAAAGAATCGCCTATTGTAGGCTTATGAACAAGCTTTCCAAAGTAGTAGGCATCCCCCGCCAGCTGTATCCCCAAGGCTCCTGCACATACTGCTTCTGTTTGCGCCGAATTTGGGCTTTTGTGGTTGCGGCGGTCCCTACGCCAAATTTTTATGGCATTGGGGGCATTTAGCTGTAACAGCCATGCCGCTGCAATCATCATCCATGCGGTCAGCCGTGCGGGAAGGTAGTTTGCTACATCATCTAGCCGTGCCGCTGCCGTACCAAAATATCGGTACGTTTCATTTTTATATCCTACCATGCTATCCATGGTGTTAATAGCCTTATAGAGCATTCCCAATGGCGCACCACCCAGTGCAAGAAACAGCATAGGTGCAACAATGCCATCCGCAGTATTCTCGGCTACCGTTTCCACTGCTGCTTTCACCACCCCTGCTTCCGACAGTGCGGCAGTATCCCGCCCTACAATGCGCCCCACCGCCAAACGCGCCTCGGCAAGGCTGCCATGACGCAGCACGCTGTATACCTTCATACTCTCGTCACGCAGGCTGCGGGTTGCAAGAATGCGATAGCACCAGAATGTTTCCAAAGCAAAGCCCAACAGCGGATGCAGGTAGTTTGCCAGAAACAGTGCACCACAGGTGACTGCACCGGTGCAGAGCAGCACCAGCACTACCAGTAATACTCCTGCAAACTGTTCACCGCCCTTGCTTTTGGGAAAAAGCCTGCGCAGAGGTTTTTGAAGCGCCGTAATCAGCTTGCCCATATATACAACAGGGTGTGGCAGTCCTTGCGGATCCCCCAGGCAAAGGTCTAACAAAAAGCCCAAAATAAGGGCCACTAAAACTCGCATCGATTATCCCTCCATCGCTCTGCAACAAAAAGCACCTTTTCCAAACTAAAAAGGAGCATGGCAGAAATGCAACCACTATGGGGTATTATAACATAAATATCCATATTTTTGCCCGTAGGCTTTTTAATAATTTGTGTTTCAATGTTATTGTTATGGTCGAAATTCCCCATTTTGGATACCGTAGAGGTTATTATAACATAAATATAGTCTTTTTTGAAGAATTCTTCACAACGCTCTGAATTACAGCAACGTTAACCGTACATAAAAGAGGACTTGACTTTCGTCAGGTCCTCTTTTATTAGGATTATTAACCCACACAGTGGCATGCCACAAAGTGATTGGGACGAATTTCTCGCAGTTCCGGATTCTTCTTGCCACACTTGTCGCAGGACTCGTTGCAGCGCTTTGCAAAACGACAAGCGTCCGGCAGGTTGACGGGAGAGGTAATCTCACCCTTCAGCAGAATACGCTCGTGCTTCTGCCCCAGTTCCGGTATGGGGATAGCAGACAGCAGTGCTTTGGTATAGGGGTGTATGGGGTTCTCAAACAGTTCTTCTGCAGACGCCTTCTCCACCAGCTGCCCCAGATACATAACAGCAATATCGTCGGAGAAGTGGTTTACTACAGATAGGTCATGGGTGATAAAGATGTATGTAAGACCCATGTCCTTTTGCAGTTTTTTCAGAAGATTCAGTATCTGTGCCTGAATGGAAACATCCAGTGCGGATACCGGCTCATCGCACACAATAAACTTAGGCTCCATAGCCAAAGCACGGGCTATTCCTATACGCTGGCGGCGGCCACCATCCAGCTCGTGGGGATAGGTGTTTATAAGCCGTTCTGCCAAACCTACCGTATCCATAAGCTCCAGTACACGGTCCTCAATGGCATGTTTATCCTTAATAAGCTTATTGTTCTTAATGGGCTCGCTGATTATCTGATTTACTGTTTGTCGGGGGTCCAGCGAAGAAAACGGATCCTGAAATATGATTTGCATATCCTTACGCATTTTGCGCATTTCTTCTTTACTCAGCTTGGTAATATCCTTACCCTCAAACAGCACCTCACCGGCGGTGGGCTCCAGTAGTCTCAGTATTGCTCTGCCGGTAGTGGACTTTCCGCAACCGGACTCACCAACGATACCCAAGGTTCTTCCCCGCTCAATGGTAAAGCTTACATCGTCTACGGCGTGAAGCATGCCTTTAGAGGTTTTAAAGTATTTTTTCAGGTTTCTTACTTCCAGTATGTTATCTGCCATTGTCCACCCTCCTGTTTATGCAGAATTTCGGATTTTCATAGGCCAAGCAGTATACATAGTGCGACCCACCCGCATGGTGCATGTTGGGCTGCACTTTTTCACAGTGTTTTGTGGCATACGGACATCTTGGTGCAAAGGAACATCCCTCTCCCAGCTCGGTTGGGTCGGGCATAAGGCCCGGGATGGGCTTCAGTTCCGACTTACGGTCGTTGATATTGGGCAAAGAATTGAAAAGGCCCTCGGTATAGGGATGCATGGTATGGTTGAACACCTCTTCTAAGGTGCCTTGCTCCACTACTCTGCCGGCATACATAACCATAACCTCATCGCAAACCTCTGCAACAATGCCCAGGTCGTGGGTAATGAGAATCATGGAAGTATCATACTGTGTTTTCAGCCTCTTCATAAGATCCAGCACCTGTGCCTGAATGGTTACATCCAGTGCGGTAGTTGGTTCGTCTGCTATAAGAAGCTTGGGGTTACAAGCCAGTGCAATGGCAATGACCACACGCTGCTTCATACCTCCTGAAAACTGGTGCGGGTACTCGCCTGCACGGGAACCGGGGATACCCACCATCTCCAGCATTTCAATGGCTTTCTGATAAGCTTCCTTCTTGGACAGGTTCTCGTGAATTTCAATACTTTCGGCAATCTGGTCGCCTACGGAAAATACGGGATTTAGTGCTGTCATAGGGTCCTGAAATATCATGGATATCTCTTTTCCTCTGACCGACTCCAGCTGTCTTGCATTCAGGGTCAGCATATCATTGCCATCTACCATAATGCTCTTTGCCTCTACAACACCGGGGGGTGACGGAACCAAGCGCATCATTGCCATAGCAGTGGTCGTTTTACCTGCACCCGTTTCACCCACCAGCCCAAGGGTTTTCTTGCGCTCCAGCTGGATATTGACGCTATTAACAGCTCTTACAATACCATCTTCCGTCTCATAGCGCACAACGAGGTCCTGTATATCCAAAATAAGATCTTGCTTTTCCATTTTCTTTTATACCCTCCTTAGCGCTTCATTTTGGGATCCATTGCATCACGCAGACCATCACCCAGCATATTGAGGGCAAGTACGGTAATCATGATGGCAATGCCGGGGAACAGAGTCATGTAGCTGTAGTCGCGTATAAACTTTCTTCCTGCCGAAAGCATACTGCCCCACTCCGGCGCAGGCTGAGGAATACCAAGCCCCAGAAAGCAAAGAGCCGAAGCAGAAATGATAGCAGACCCTACACGCAGAGTAGTCTGTACTACTATGGGAGAAAGGCTGTTTGGAATAATGTGTAAAAGGATAATTTTCCAGTCCTTTACGCCAATGGCACGAGCCGCCTCGATATACTCCTGATTGCGAACCGTAAGCACTGCTGCACGGGCCACACGTATAAACGCCGGAGTACTGGTTACACCCACGGCCAGCATCAGGTTCAGTGTGCTCTGTCCCAGAACAGAAACAACCACAATGGCCAGCAGTATATGAGGAATGGACGAAAATATATCGCCGAAGCGCATGAGTACATTTTCTATAATACCGCCATAGTATCCCGCCACTGCGCCCAGTGTAACACCCAAAAGCACTGCCACAAGTACTGCAACCATGCCTATGGGCAGCGAATACCGGGTGCCCCAGATGACACGGGCAAGAATATCACGACCCACATCATCGGTGCCGAAGGGATGCTCAAAGGAGGGCGACTGGAGCCGCTCGGAGATGTTCTGCTTAATAACATCCTCCTCGTAATCATAAATGAGCGGTGCAGCGAGTGCCAGCAGCACCAGCATTACCACTATGATAAGGCCGATAACCGCACCCTTATTCTTTTTTAGATTGCGCCAGATTTCAGCTATCTGGCTGCGCTTTGCATATTTCTTGGAAGCCCGTTCTTTTGTTTGGGTTGCAACTGCCACCTTATCCACCTCACTTTGTGTATTGCGCCTTGATGCGGGGATCCACATAGGCGTAAATGATGTCAACAATTAACTGCACCATGCAAACAATCATGGTAGTAATAACTACACAGCCTGTAACCATGGGAATGTCACGCATGTTGATAGAATCTACCGTAAGACGTCCAATGCCGGGCCAGGCAAATACTGTTTCCACCAGAACGGCGCCGCCCATAATGTAGGCAAACTGTACGCCGGCTATGGTGATAATGGGTATAAGTGCGTTACGGAAGGCGTGCTTTAGGATAACCTTCTTTTCGGTTACACCCTTTGCACGTGCGGTGCACAGGTAGTCCTGGCGGATAACGTCAAGCATAGATGAGCGTGTGGTACGGGTCATAAGAGCCGCATTATTGGTGCCTATAGTAATTGCGGGGAGAATAAGGCTATTGAGTGTACCCAAGTCTCCACCAGAGGGGAACCATCCCAAATGCAGTGAAAATGCAATAATGAGAAGCAGTCCTAACCAGAACTGCGGCATGGACAGTCCTAAAAGCGCAAGGACAACCGACACGTTATCCTTCCATGTGTTTTGGTTTACTGCCGAGTATACACCCAGCACCAGTGATATGACTGTTGCACAAATAATAGCGGCTACCGCAAGCTTGGCAGTAGCGGGAAACCGCTGGCAATAGGTGTCCCAAACATCCTTTTTGCTAACATAGGAAACACCCAAATCCCCTCTTATCAGGCCGCCCATATAGTCCACATACCGTACAATTAGCGGCTTATTGAACCCATATTCTTCTCTGATTTTTATAACCGTTGCTTCGTCTGCGTGGTCTCCCGCAATGATGTATGCAGGGTCGCCTGGTGCAAGGTCCATAATGAAGTAAATGGCAAAGGAAACACAAATCAGAACGGGTATCAGCATCAGTAGTCTTTTGATAATATAGCGATACATCGATTATTTTCTCCTTTCTGCGTATAAACTCCCTCTTAATTCAGGCAGCCAAGCCATGCCTTCGCACAGTTTGGCTGCCTGAACAGTTGTGATGTTCAGACGATTGCCTTTTTAGCCTTCCACTACATGGGCATAGGTGAAGTCATGGCAGCCGGTGGCAACAACCTTGATGCCCTTCAGCGATGTCTTCTGAGCAATATTCATCGTCTCCACATACAGGGGAACACAGACAGCCTCGTCCACTATGAACTGCTGCATTTCGTTGTACATCTGGATACGCTTAGTCTCATCCTGTTCAATAAGAGCTGCATCCAGCTTGGTGTCAAACTCTGGGTTGGTATACTTCATGCGGTTATTGAGGGAGCCGGTGTAGAACAGCAGACGCAGGTTATTGTCTGCGCTTACCAGGTTTACATGGGCTGCCATACATGCATTGTGCTCGTTGTTGGCAATCATAGAGTTACGAACAGCTGTTTCAACTTCTTTGATTTCCATAGTAACACCGATTTCCTTGAACTGCGCCTGCAGAACAGGAGCAATGGCACGGGAGGTAGAGTCATGACACAGAATGTCAAAGGAGAAGCCATTCTCATAACCGGCTTCCTTCATCAGTCGCTTTGCCTCTTCCACGTTATAGCTGTATCCGGGGATGTTGCCGTTAAAGGCATAGCTGATGTCGGTGAGGTAGTAGTTCTGAACAGTACCAAAACCATTTGCAGCAACCGCTACAACGTCTTCCTTGTTAACAGCCATGTTCATGGCCTGACGTACCTTAGGATCGCTAAATGGCTTCTTGGAAACGTTCATAACCATGTAATTCAGACGGGTACCTGCCATCTGGATAAGCTCCAGGTTGGGGTCGGAGGCAATATAATCCAGCTCCATAGTTGAAGGGGTCTGGCAGTAGTCGATATCGCCGGTCTGCAGTGCAATTACACGGGTTGCATCTTCCTTGTACTGACGAAGGGTCAGACGCTCAGACTTGGGTTTCTCTCCAAAATACTTATCGAAGCGAACCATCTTTACTTCGTTGCCGAAGTCAATGATGTCATAGTAGAAAGCACCCGAACCAATCTTGGTGCCCTCGTCGCCCATATCCTTCAGTGCCTTTTCCGAGAAAATAGCCATATTAGGATTGGTAATATCAAACAGGAATCCGGTAGAGGGGCCATTCAGGGTGATTTCAACGGTGTAGTCATCAATGGCCTTCATGCCCTTGATAATTTGAACCTTGGCCTTAGTAGCAGCGCCTTCCAGACCACGGTTAAAGGTAAAAAGAACGTCGCTGGCCTTAACATTTTCACCATTGTGGAAGTAGGCGTCCTTATGTAGGTTAAATGTAAACACCGTGCCATCAGGGCTGACAGTGTAGGATTCAGCCAGGTCGGGCTGATAGCTCTGTGTGTCGTAATCCCATTTCAGCAGGGTACTATGGCTTACGGTATAGAATATCTGGTTGGTGATACTTGCGGTGGATTGCAAGTCTGTGGTGGTGAACACATTTGCCAGACCAATAACTACCTCCGGTTTATACTTAACCTCTCCGGCGGGCTGTGCGCCCTCGCTGCTGCCCTGTGCCGCATCCGGTGCCGGGGCCTTGTTTCCGGCTGAGCTGCCGCAGCCAGCCACTCCCAGTGACATCGCCAAGCTTAGAATTAGTGCAATCAGACGGGTTTTTCTTGTCATTTCAGTTCCTCCCAAAAAATAATTTAATACCCAAAACTGGTATGCCTATTATTACAGCAAGAAGTGTGCCAAGTACAAAAACCATGAATTTTTCTGTATTTTTACTGGGTTAGCGGCGTTTTTGTATGTTTTTCCCATATTTTATATAAATCATTAAAAAATATTAGCGGCAATTTTTGCCTTTAGGAAAAAATTGCCGCTAATATAATGCGTTAAACCCCTACCGTCTGTTGTTTTTCAATTAGGCCGTATTCCTGAAGCTTATACCGCAACCCTCGTTCACTGATACCCAGCTGCTCTGCCGTTATCTTTTGCCTTCCGTTATTCCGCGCCAAAGTAGCTTTAATGGTGATATGCTCCAGCTCCGCAAGGGACAACCCTGCCAGGCTATCCTCCAGCGACCACTTGCCGCCGGCAGTGGGCCACGCTTCTACGCCGCTTGCCATACCACTGTTGCTGCGCATACGGGGCGGAAGGTCGTCAACACCTATTATCTGCTTGCCCGAAAGGATAACTGCGTATTCCACAGCATTGCTTAGCTCCCGAATATTTCCCGGGTAATTGTAAGACAACAGGATGCGCTCTGCTTCATGGGAGAATGTAGGACATTCCTTGTCCTGATCCTGGCTGAATTTACTGAGAAAATGCCTGCAGATGAGTAAAATGTCCTGCTTGCGCTCCCGCAGTGGAGGAAGCTTTATCTCTACAACGTTCATTCTATAAAATAAATCCTGCCGAAAGGTTCCCTGCTCCATCATTTTGCGTAGGTCACGATTGGTTGCAGTGATAATACGCACATCCACCTGCCGAACCTCATTGCTGCCGATGGGGGTAATCTCCTTTTGCTGCAGCACTCGAAGCAGTTTGCCCTGAAGAGAAAGCGGCATATCCCCTATTTCATCCAGGAACAGGGTGCCTCCATCCGCAAGCTCAAATTTTCCTATTTTATCACTAAGCGCTCCCGTAAACGAGCCTTTTTTATGGCCAAAGAACTCTTCCTCCAACAGCCCTTCGGGAATAGAAGCGCAGTTCACCGCTATAAATTTTTCCTTGCACCGTTTCCCCATAAAATGGATAGCACGGGCTGCCAGCTCCTTACCGGTGCCGCTTTCACCATAGATGGTAACACCTGCATCCACATCCTTAACCTTATCAATCATTTGATAAACCTGCTGCATGACAGGGCTTTTACCAATCATTTCGCCGTAGGAATACCGGCTTTGCACTTCGCCGCTTAGGTGGGTAACCCGCTCATTTAAATTTCGAAATTCCAGCGCCTGCTTGATGAAAATACCCAGCTCCTCTACGTCCAACGGTTTGGTAAGATAGTTAAAGGCACCGCTTTTCATAGCCTGTACCGATGAGCGAATGTTACCATAGGCAGTCATCATAATTACAGCAATGCTGCTGTCAATACCCTTAATCTCCTCCAAAACATCAATGCCGTTTTTCTCCCCTATTCGGAGATCCAACAGCACCAACTGAATGGGAATCATCCTGATTAGTTTAATACCTTCATCGGCATCGGTTACGGTAGTTACCTCATAATCACCTTCCAGAACCAGCTTCAGCGATGCACAGATAGCCGGTTCATCGTCAATGATTAGGATTGATGGCTTCATTGGGAATACCTCCAGAAACTTATGGTTATTTTGGTGTACACCTGCTCTTCACTTTCTATAAGCAGGGTGCCATTGTTGCTTTTAATATAATGGTCGGAAAGGGCCAGACCCAAACCGGTGCCACGTGCCTTGGTGCTGAAAAAGGGATCGGTACAGAGCCGCTTTTCCTTATCTGTCATACCGCAGCCACTATCCTCTATCTCCAGGATAATATGCTCTTCCTGCTGCCGCGCAGATACACGTAGTAGCAGCGGTAAAGCGATACCCGGGGTGTCCTTTATCTTTTTCTCCATAGACTCGATGCCATTAATAATAATATTGACCAGCACCTGCTTCAACTGAGTCTTGTCACCCCATATCGTTAGTCCATCGCCTATCTCAGTATCTATCCGGACAAATCCTTTTTGGGTAATGGCATGGGTCAGATACATACACTCATTAACCAGTGCGTTAATGTCAATGACCTCTGTCTCGCCTTTTACAGGCTTTGCATAGTTAATTAAGCTTTCTACCAGTTTATTAATACGCTGTATCTCTCCGGGCACAAACTCCGCAAATTTCTCCTCCACCTGTAAATCCCCCTTGCGTGCGCCTATGAGGGTGGCAAAGGTTTGAATAGACATAAGTGGATTTTTTATTTCGTGGGCAATACCCGCAACCATACGATTAAGCGCCTTACTCTTCTCCTTTTCGAAGGCCTCCTGTTTCTCCTTTTCCTCGGTGGTAATATCAACAATAGTCAGCAGTGCACCGCTAACCTGTCCGTATTCAATGGTCTGGTGCACATTACAGCGGTAGGTTCTACGCTCTCCCGACGAAGTCGGCAGCACAACTATTTGGTTGCACCGCGTATGCTGACCCTCAAAAATGTCAATGGACAGTGCCTTGATAACATCATTTAAAAACGGTACCTCGAAAAGCTTAGTACCCACAGGCGGTTGCACGATACTGCCCAAGCTACAGGCACTGTTATTAATAAACTTCAGTGTGTAGTCACGGTCAAATAAAATCATACCGCTGGGGGAATTTTCTATAATACGCTTTTGCAGGTCACTGACCTCCTGAACCTTAGCCATACGGCGCTCCAGCTCGGCATTGCTAAGCTGTATTTCCTGAGTCTGTTCATCTACCCTGTGCTTCAGAATGTTTTTTACTCGTTGATTGACAACGACATAGCACCCCACAAGTATAACTACAATAACAGCTGCAGAAACAAAATTGCGTATCATATTCTTAATATCATGGCTGCTCTGGTCAATGGTCCATTTTTCCCGTATCTTCTCATATTCCCCGCTGGTGCGCAGGGTCATAATGCTGTCGTTCAGGTTACGGCGAAGTTCATAGTCTCCCTTTTGGGTAATAATGGCATACCGAATGGTAGCCATATAGTTGTTGACAATGGTATAGTGCTCCTGCTGCTTGTCCCTATATATTTGATAAAGCATACTTTCCTTGACACCAATCATAGAATCTGCTTTTCCTGCAAGGAGAGCGTTATATACCTGGGATTGGTTTTCCACGGCCAGATACATATTGGAGTTGAGCTTTGATATAAGAGAATAGCTGGCGGTTCCATACTCAAACACCGAGACATGCCGACGTCTGCTGCCCTCCTGCTGATTTTGGGCAGCATCCTTATCCAACATAATAAGGCTCAGGGTAGAGGAGGATATTTCAGTAGTAAGACTTAGTGTGTATGGTGATTTGGCGGGAACCATATATCCAAGAACCATATCTACCGTTCCCTTATCAAAGGCCTCTAGGCATTCTCGGGTGGTGTTCATGGGGATGTATTCAATGATGTAATTTTTTTGTTTGGCTATGGCGTTCAGGATGTCAATGTGCATACCTATGTAATTACCCTCTTCATCCATAAACTGATACGGAGGGAGGTTGCTGTTAAATGCAACCTTTAGGTTGGTGGTTACCGCACCTGCCGAAACCGCAAGACAGAGCAAAATATTTGTTGCTGCCAGTAGCAGGGACAGATATCTTATGCAACGCTTCATCCGTTGGCACACCCTTTATCAAAAATTTCACAATATTTCCGGTTTCTATTACAGCACTATTTGTGCATGTTGTCAAGCCGCCTTGCGGGATGTCCTACTGAAATGCAGAAGAATGTTGGAATAAAGGCACTGTGCTCCGTGGAATACTATAGCTAAACAGAAAAGCAAAGGAGGCATAACCTATGGCCAAAGCAGGCATGCGCCGCCCTGATCCCAAGGAACCTCATGGTACCGAAAGCAACCATAAGACCCATATTCCAAAGAACACGGTTCCACCTGTCCCCGAAATTCAAGGTAAGGCCAAGTGCGGCAAGGAAAAAGCAGGCCCCATACAGTAAAAGATACCCCTGTACCACCACATGTGCTGTACAGGGGTTTTGTGTTGCATCTTAAAAATTTATAGTCTAAGGCGGTAGCCTATCTGTCCTAAAATGCTAAAACCAAGCGGCAACCATATTCAGCACAGGTAGTATTCAGTGACCTGACACGTACAATCTTTCCGTGCATGGTACTTAGGCTACTCGTAATGCCTAGTTTAATCTCCACTACCGAATCCATAGCAAAGCAGTCGGGCGTTGCTTGTAGCAAGGCTCCCGTTGTGCTGAGATTAACCAACGTAACCTTAACCGGACTGCGCAAGGCCATCTTGCCACTTTCCAATATCAGATTTTCAACTGTGGCAGGTGCATTAATGTCATAGCGCTTTGCTGCACGGTCCTCCTTAACCCGCCCCTTAAACAGCCCTATCTCCGCTGTTTGGGACTCTGCCGTCGACCGCCGCATTTTTCCGCTGTACTCATGCACCCCATCCTTTGTTAAAATGAGCACTGTAACAAATTCGTTAGTCTCGGCGGCACGAAAGTGACCGTGAACCGAGATGGTCATATACTCTCTATTATGGCCTGTAATAAGTGCACGCGTTACACCCATACCATCTTTGTAATGGATGAAAACTCGGCAACCCTTATAATTTCGGAAAGTAATCATTACAGTGTACCCCCGTGAAACAGTTATAATAGAGATATCTTATTGTACTATCATACAATAAAATTTTAGAAAATAAAATACAAATCATTAAAAAATGTCATATTCTTAAATATATTGTCAAAATGTGTAGTAGCTATGTAAAAATAAGGGAGATAACAGTTCCGTTAACGCCGGAAACAAATGCTACCAACACTGTATAATCTTAAACTTATAGCATATCTGCTATATATTCACCAGTAAAAAACAGCGGCATATTATGGCAGTGAGAAAAGTCATTTCTCAAATACAATATTAGGAGGATTTCCCAATGGGAATGCCGATTATTACTGCTAGCCAAATTATTAGGTCACAGGCGATTACGGACATTATTGAGTCAGTTGCACTTGAACAGACTGCTCTTTCTCATATACTAAATGCTGAAGGTGAAAAGATTCAGGCTGTTGTAAAAACAGCCACAACTACTAGCCAGCTGACCGCTGTAAATGCGTCTGTAAAGTCTATGGTTAATACGATTTCCATGCTTGAAATGGTATTGCAATCCAAGTTGGAGCTATTTAGCGATTGTCTGTGCCCCCCTACTACACCCTGTACTATAGTGGGCAGTGTTGATATAACCAAGGACTTCACAAGTGCCTACGTGGATGTTGTTAAAACAAGCAACACCTTGTTTGACATTGGGCTTACTGGAGCACCTGTTGCAAGCTATCCTTTTATAATATCAACAACCCCTAGCGGCTTGCCAATAAACTTTATCACTGTTCCTGTAGGTGTAACTACGGGTAGCAACACATTTACAATTGATGTAAGTAAAGGATACTATGGAACCATTGTATTTACTGTAGGTACGGGTGCATGTATGCAAACCGTAACAGTAAACTATGCTTCTGGTGTTTAGTAAAATGAACAAAAATTTTGCTATGTCCTATAGTGGGGGCAAGGATAGTCTCCTTGCCCTTTACCACCTGATAAAGTTAGGATATACTCCAAAAGTAATATATACAATTTTTAACGAATCGATAAAAGGTGGCAATTATCACTCGCTATCTATAGAGCTTTTAAACAGGGTATCTAAAAGCATAGAAATCCCCATAGAATATCTCCATAAATCGTATAGCGATATTTATCAAGATGTTTATCCTGAGTTTTTATCAAGCCTAAAGAAATATGATATTCAATATTGTGCATTTGGAGACATTTTCTTAGAAGGCTCTAAGTTTTCCAATACAATGTTCTGTGAAAAGGCTGGATTGGAGGCTCTATTTCCGCTTTGGGGGCTAGATGAAAACGAAGTAGTTAATAGCTTTATACGTTGTGGTTTTAAGGGCCTCGTAAAAGCTGTTGATGTTACTCGAGTCAGCGAGACTATCCTCGGCTGTCCAATTGATCAAGAATTGTTAAACCACCTGCGGAAATCTGACATCAGTCTTTGCGGAGAATATGGAGAATACCACACATTCGTATATGACGGACCTATCTTTAAATATCCGATTACTTTTAATATTAATGGTATAGTGGAAAACACGCCATACAAAACACTTTTGTTACAATAAACAAGCAATATACAGCACCAGTTTTGCGGTATATTGCTTGTTCACTTTTCTGTTAGTGAAAGCATATGCTCTACTTCAAATAACCATTAAACACCAAGGCATTCCTGCCAAAACACTATTAGCATTGAAATGTAATGTTCATGGGTAAGAAAAGAAGATTAAATATTGCGGGTTCCTACAAACATCACTAAAATTGGCCATTTTCCCAAAAGTATTTCCACACAAGGAAGATTGGGTAAAGGAATAACACTGGTGTGCCTTCCACGGGGCTAGGGGTAGCCATCATTACTACTGCACAAGCAAGAAACAGGCTTAAACCTGCATTTATAGCCAATTCACGACAAGTGTAAAGTTTATTGTCTTTACACAGTACAAACAGAAAAAACGCTAAAATACTCCATGCGACACAGTGCAGTACGGCTATCATTGGCATAGCCTGCGGTAGTTCCTTGGGTAACAGCATCAGTACCCAAAACTGTTCTTTCAGCTGCGCAAAGGTGGTAGCCCAAAACTCAAAATCGGACCAGCGTGAGGGCAGTAGTTCTACGGGCAGAGAAAAGCTAAGTCCTGCTACCCTCCAAAAAATCATTGTAGCTACTGCTGTTCCGCATACAAGCAGACCAGCAATCACCGGTGTTTCCCGTTTTCTGTAAATAAAACAGAAGCTTGCAAAGAGCAGCCAAATCAGCATAACCAAAGGGAACAGCCGAACAAAAAAGCCCGCCACTGCTGTCCACTGTCCCATAGAAACAACAGCAATCGGTGAAAGACCATGTCGCATGGCAAACTCATCTGCGGCCTGTGCTTTGTTTGCTGTGCCGGGCAGTCCAAGGGTTATACGGTCGTAAGTCTCCCCGCTGTTGGAGGTTCCCTGCCGTACCACCATGGCAGTGGGCCATTCAAATACACCAATGATGATATATGACTGGCCATTCAGTAAAATGGTTCCACCTACCGGGCTAAGGTCGCCAAAAAGGTCATAGCAGGTTTGGGCATCTACAAGACATCCTCTACCGCTGCTGGGCAACAGCATAGGCAAGGACGGAAGGGCTAAGGTGCTGTCTCCGCAAAGTGTCATGACACTCGCCCGTTTGGTGCGGTTCAGTTCTCTGTTCTCTATTACCTGCCCCTCTTGCTGCTGCCACATAGTAAAGGCTACAGGTGCGGTGGTACGCTGCTCGGAGGCATACAGAATATCATAGCTGTTTTTGCCTTCCGGCAGATAGAGTGTTACCGAACCGTTATCCTGTAGGGTTTCCTGCCAGCCTATAGACATGGCAAAGCACAAAAGCAGCAGGAACAGTAGCAGCGCCTTTGCCACCCGTTTTATGACCCTCATGGCATTAGCAGACGAACCCGGTCGCCTGCTCTGACAGCCTTGGTGGACGAAACGATAACACGGTCACTGTCAAGCAGCGCACCGCTGACAGCCGCTCGTGTCTCGTTGTTGTCCTCCACCTGCACATCTACCCGTTCAGCAACTAGCTGAGTCCCCAGTACCGTTTCACTTTCCCGCAGCACCATAACATATTTCCGGCTTCCGTCGCTGCGCAGTGCCGACATGGGTACACAGGTATTGTAGTTGTCCGATTTTTGTGAAATCTCTATAACTCCGCGCCCACCTAGCTCCCCTGTCCCCTCCGGCAGTAGCGTCGTTATCGTTTTGTCATGAATATTATCCAGTGTTACTTTTAGGGGGCGACCATCCCTAATCGCAACTGTCCCGCTTGCTCCATGGTCAATGTACTTCATGTCGTCCTCTGTGACCTCCGCCACAAAGCGGTAGCCGCCTTCTTTTTGCGCAACCATAGCGGCGGCAGATTCATCGGTGGCACTGCCTACTTTCACCATAACCCGTGTGACGACACCGTCTATGGGAGTGCGTACTGCGCCGCCATCCTGTGAAAGCCGCTCTAGTTCCTTTGTCTTTTCCTCCTGCATGGCAAGCAGCAGTTCCATTATCTCCGCCTGCTTGTCGGTATCCCAGTCCAGCGCCAGCTGTGCATCCTCCAGCTGGCGTTCAGCGTTCTTCCAAGCGTCACGACGGCTGTCCCTACCGGCTTCATACACGGTATCTGCCGCATCATACTCACTTTGCAGTCTGCGATAATGGGCAACTATCTCCTGCTCCTCCAGGGAGCTCGCACCTATGGGTATAGAGCCATTCCATCGGTCAATGACTTCCTTGTGCTTCGCATAGTAGTTACGCATGGCATTCAGTGCTTCGCCACGGGCGGTACGAGCATCGTCATAGGCTTTGTAAGAACGGTCAAAGGCATCGGAATAGTCCTGACTGGCACGCTGGTAGGCTAGCTGATTCTTTTTTTCTCCAAGTTGACCGCTAAGCTGCTGAGCACTGAACTCCAGCCGTAGCTTTTGCAGTGCTGTGTTTTCTTCTCGTATCCGTTTAGAAAGGCTTTTATCATTCAGGGTGAAGATAACATCTTCCGCTTCTACAGGCTGCCCCTCCCCCGCTTCTATGCTGTCTACCAGAATACCCGCAGCAACGGTAATCATAGTCTCCTTGCCCGCTTTTAAAACACCATCTGCACGAACAGTATGGGTAATGGCCGAGCGGGTGGGCTTTTCCACCGTCACCTGCGGCATAGTAAGGCTATCTGCTGCACGGGAAAGCAGGGTGCACAGCAGCATTACCGCCATAAACCCTGCTAACAGCCGCAGCGCCCGCACCTTAACAGTAACCGCCTTTCGTTCGGGATGATAGTTTAAAATTTCATCAGGTTTCATAGCATATATATCCTTCCTTCGTTGTCGCTGAGGGCAGTGGACTATTCTTTAATGCCCGATGCAATGATGCCCTGCTCCAGATAGCTTTGTCCATAGATAAACACCAGAATGGCAGGCAGCAGTGTAACCACCGAAGCCGCAAAGGCTATTCCGGCCTGCGACAAGCTGATATTTGGCAGATAGAGCGACAATGGCCAAAGCGATTTGGTTTTTAGAAACGTCAGGGGCTGTTCCACCAAATTCCAGTAGTCCAAAAAGCCAAGCACTATGGCGGACATAATTCCCGGCATGCCCAAAGGGATGCCTATGGAGAGAAAGGTTCGACATGCACCTGCCCCATCCAACGCAGCGGATTCCAGTAGTGAAGGAGATATTCCGCAGAAAAAGCGGTACATTAAGAACACCGGAAAGGTGGAAAATACAGCCGGAAGCACCACTGCCCAGTGGGTATCCATTAAGGAAAGCGTATCCAGCACCAGATAGCTGGATACCATAGTTACCTGAAAAGGCATGAGCATAAGTACTATATAAATAGTGAAGAGGAATGAGCGTCCACGAAAGGTAAACTGGGCAAAGCCCCATGCGGCAGGCATACCAAAGAGCAGCTGTCCAACCAGAATGAGCACTGCCAGCTTTACCGAGTTCCAGAACATTACAAAAAACTCTGGGGAATCCAGCAACAGTTCTACATAGTGCCGTAGAGTAGGAAAGTGCGGCAATAGACTCCATGAGGCAAGACCCTGAGTGCCCTGCAGGATGGGCGCAAGATTTTCACTAAGCTCTGTTTGCCCCATGAAGGAACCGGCGAGCAGAAAAAGCAGCGGCAGCCAGACCAGTACTGAAAGCAGCAGTGGAAGGATAAGCGGGAATGAAGACTTTTTCATAGGCGTTCACCACTTCTAAGCGCCAGCTGCAACAGGAAGATGAGCAGAAGGATAACTACCGCTACCACCACAGCAGCGGCAGAAAGCTTATCCATAGAAAGCTCCCTAAACCAGTTGTTAAACAGATGCTGTAACAGGTACATGCTGGTATGGGGGTAGTCCCCCGCAACCAGATAGGCTTCACGAAACACCTTGAAGGAGTTTAGGAAGGAAAGCACGGTAATGGTATAAAATGAGGGCAGCAGATTTGGCAAGGTGATACTGCAAAAGGTGTGCCAGCTGCCTGCGCCATCCACTGCCGCCGCCTCATAGATAGATGTGGATATTCCTGCAAGCCCTGCAAGCCACAGGATAAGGTCGTAGCCAAGGTTTTTCCAAATATAGCTTAGCACCAGTACCCAAAAGGCGTAGCTACTGTTCATCCAGTCCACTGTCTGCACACCAAAGGCAGCCACCACAGTGTTCACAAGGCCGCTACGATGAAACAAGACCCGCCATAACAGCGCTACCGATGCAACAGGAATGGCCAAAGGGATAAGAAAGGTGGTTTTAAAGAAAGCCGACTTACTCATACGGCTATAAAGAATAACTGCTAGGAAAAGTGAAAGCGTGATAAGCAGCGGCATACATACCGCCATAAACCGCAGGGTGTTTCCTGCGGCCAGACGAAACGCCTCGTTTGCAAACACTGCCTTATAGTTTCCCAGCCCCACCGTTTCCCCGCTCATGGCACTGTGAAAGGAGCGGGAGACAACGTCTAAAAATGGAATCAGAACAAAGATGGTAACGCCCACAAAGCTAGGCGCTATAAACAGCAGTCCTGCACGGGTATTCTTTCCCATATGCATGCTCCCCTCCCCCTTTCTGTATCTTTAAGTATATTATTCCGAGAGGTAAAGCCGTAGCTTTTCGGTAAGTGCGGTCACGGTATCGTCAAGCGACTTATCCCCCAGGAAATATGGTATCGTTTCGTCGATAACCATCTGTAGTGCTACTACATCTACCCGGGATGCATGATTAACCGACTTTATCATGGCTTTCATCTGCTCCATATAGGCATCATCGGGCCAGATGACCTGTAGATACCTGTAGCTGCCGTCCGCCTCCACTGTGCCGTAGGTATAGCCGTCGTCGGTAGGCGGGAAAGGATTTACAGCGCTCTTGTCAAAGGAGGCTTCGTTCACGGCATAGCCGCTAAACTGACAGGACTGTACCTCCTGTGAAAGCACAAGTTTAACAAATTCCTTAGCAGCGTCAATATTTTGACCTGCGGAGTTTATGCCAAGTATGGTTTGCGGGATAAAGGCGCTGCTTATCTGTCCCGGCAGCAGGAACACCTTGCCGTCACCCTTTTGGACTATTGCTTCCTCCAAAGGCGCCAGGCCGAAAAACTCATCGGAATGCCCATATGCCATAGGAATGTGCCCATAGAGCCAGTAGGCTGCGCTGTAAGGCAAATCGTAGTTTGCACCAGCCTCGGGAGGAATCTCCTGCCAGCTTTCCTTCCCGGCGGCATCGGTTATCTTTTTAATGTCTGTAAGAAACTGAGAAATGGCGGCGGTGTCAAGAGTACCGTCTTGCTGTTCCCATGCAGGTGCACAGAGAGGATAAAAGGTAGAAATAAGGGCTGCTGGGATGGGGTGCATAGGATTCCCCATTGTGGGAGGGATAGCCGCCATTTCCTTTATGCGCCCTGCCTGATAGTCCGCAAGGGTAGTCAGGTTTGTAATGCTGTCCGCCGCTTTGCTGTCGGCAAGGGCTACCGGCACCTTAAATCGGGCAGGCATGGCATACAGCTTTCCATCCTGTTCCCTGCTGGCCTCCACAATGTTTGGGAGGAGGCCTTGGGTAAAGCTGTTGTCCAGCTCTAACAGAACCTTCTTTTCTATGTAGGACTCCACCGGCATACCATCTAACACCATAATATCCGGCCCCTTGCCTGCCAGCAGCTGTGTACTTAGGGTACGCAGTGCATCGGAAACTGTAAGCGTGCTATCGGAAGGCAAGCCAACTTCAAAAACCACCTGTGTATCGGGGTGGTTGCGCTGATACAGCCCCATAGCCTGACGGATATTCTTATTGTCATTTAAGCTGTAGACCCTAAGCTGTTTCTCCGGAAGTGTGGATATTTCTTCGCTGTAGCGGTACCGAAGCGTAGAATACCCAACTTCGCCGCTGAAAAGTGCAAGAAAGCTACTGTCCGCACTGGGGAAAATGGCTCTGCAATGAAGGGCAGGCATATTGAGAGAGGTAAGGGCTCCATCAACCACCTGTTCCAGCACTGCACCGCCCGCTACTCTGCGGTAGATGCCTGTGGAACCGGAGTAGTAGACAGCCTTACCATCCCATGCCAGCATTCCCCCGGTGTCTCCCGTTGGGAGTACAATTGCTTCAGTCTTTTCTCCGCTTTCCAGATTAAAGATGGAAATCTCTCCGTTATCCACTAAGGCAAATGAATCGCCGCAGGGGATAAATGCTCGGGGCTGTGTGCCGGGCTGGTATTTGTTCTTCACCTTCCCTGTGGCTGTATCAAACTGGTAGAGGGTGTAGTAATCGTTAACAATAAGGTCGCCACTGTCGGTAACGCACAGGTCTGCCGGAGAACCATCCCCGCCATCGGGTGAAGCAGGTAGTTCAATATCCAGCTCCTTTACAGTCCCCTGTGTATCAACGGAAACATAGTGATACTTAGGCTGCATGGCCATGGCAGCCTCGTAGTCCTGTGCCGCAATAGCTTCTTCCATGCTCGCTTTCAGCTCATCCGTATAGGTAACGTAGGCCATAACTAGGCTGCCATCCACAGCAAAATCTGCAGCGGAGATGGTAGCTGCTGCAAACTGTTCAAGCCACGGCGCATCCTGCTCTACCCACGTAATTCCATTATCTTCGGTGCGGTAGATAAACCATGGCCCCTGTATTCTGTCCGGGGTTTTGCTGACAATCATCTGTATACTGTTGTCTGGCATACGTTTTATCAGCGCAATATGCTCTATCCCCTCTGGGAAGCTTATCTCCTCCTCCACATAGCGCCCCATGGCAACCTGTATGGTGGGAGTGCTGCCCGAGGATGGGGCTGGCGACTTACCTGTACAGGCCGTCATTAGAACAAGTACAGCTCCCAGTAAAAATGCTAAATATTTTTTTAAAATACACATAGGTTATTCCCTTTCTCTAAGCGCCATATAGCATCATGCATCAATCTCTAAAGTGCCTCTAAGAATTTATGGATTATTATTCTGTTTCCAACAAGGTCAGCTTCTGGGAAAGAACAACCATGGTATCTGCATGGCTTACTTTGCCCTCAAAATAGCCTGCCGTTTCACTGCGCAGCAGCTCCAATAAGGTTTCCTGTACGTTTGCGGGAGTATCCAGTGCTGCTACCCAGTCCTGCAGGAGACGTAGGTACTCTGGTGTTGGGAACAGAACTGTCATCACATTGGTTACACCGTCCGGCCCTGTAGAACCAAAGGACATCATTTGATTGTTGGGCTCTGGACGTGGAGTAAGCAGGGTATCCAGTGCACTCTTAGTTACTGGAAGGCCATCTGCAAATTCGCAACCCTGTACCTGGGGCGACAGGGCACTGCGAATAAATGAAAGAGCGGCCTCACTATTCTCACTTTTGCTGTTAACACCCAGCATTGCCCGGGGAATATATACATTGCTTCCTTCCGGCGAAAGCGGGTATGCGGCACTGCCCACCCGCTCGCCAACCGCTGTGGCTACCGCAGCATAGTCGGTAATGCTCCGGATGTGCCCCAGTGCCATAAGGTCCGTACCAAAGTACCAATTGACCGCATTCCATGAAATATCCTGTATGGCGGACGCACCCGCGTCGGTCACAAACCTATCCTCGGGGTTTTGAATATCTGTTATCCGTTTCAGCGCTTCCAAAAATGCTGAAAGTTTCTGCGTATCGGGCTTTCCGTCAGTGTACAGGGTATCTGCAAAAACAGGATATAGTGTGTTGAGCAGAACCTCCCCGCCGCAGTTTTGAAGGGGCGAAGGGGCATCCGGGTTTTGCGCCCAAAGCGTTTCCACCACGTTTGCCAGGGTGGACGCATCGGTCACTGTCTCCAGCAGTGTTGCATCCCCGCCCATCATAGGTAGCAGAACACGTGTGGGCACGGCATAAAGGTTTCCGTCCTGACCACAGCTTGCCTCTGCCAGGTTTGGCAGCATACCCGCGGTGACCGTATCATCCAGCGGTAACAGCACCTTCTTTTCTATATAGGCATTTATAGGCATATTATCCAGCACCAGAATATCCGGCCCCTTCCCTGCTAAAAGCTGGGTATTCAGGGTTCGCAGTGCATCGGCTGTGGGTATTCCCGCTTCCGCTATCTCCAACACCACATGAGTATCGGGGTTATCCAGCTGATAGTTGCTAACAGCCTGTCGTATCGTTTTATTTTCCTGAAGGGAGAAGATGCGTAGCTCCTTGCTTGGAAGGGTTGGCACAGAGGGGTCAAACGAGTACTTTTTCAGAAGTATGTTTTTGCTCAGTGTATCTACCAGCAAAACCATAATGCCATCGGGCAGTATCACCATCTCCATAGGCTGCATAGAGGGTGTGCCCAGTGATACCAGAGAGCCATCCACCAGCCGTTCTACCACTCCCCCATCCATAGTCCTGCGGTAGATACCCGTATAGTTACAGAAGTAAAAAGCATTGTTTCCGTCTGTAGCCACCACCGAGCGGTCTTCATTGGTAGTGCTCACCATAACCTCCCCGCTGGGAGCTGCAATTCCAAGGTCGTTCACTGTGTCTACCCGTTCTCCGCTCTCCATATCGTATATAGAAGATGCGTTATTGGCCATGACAGCCATTTTATCTCCACATACGGCTACCGCAGTTACAAACGAACCAATATCGTAGGTGTTTTTGATAACCCCTGTGGTTCGGTCAACCTGATAGATATTGTGATAGCTGGCTGCTATAATATCGCCGTTACTTGCCAGTTTTAGTAGCGTCAGGGTGTTGGATGCTGCTTCGGGCAGTTTTATGGGAATGTCCCGTTTGCTGCCATCCGGGGAAATCTCCAGAAGCTGTAGGGTTGGAAAAGTAAGTTCTTCACTATAACCACCCCCCGCTTTTTCAAAAGCTCCAAGCTCTGCTAAAAACTCATCACTGTAAACAGAGCCTGCCAGCAACAGACCGCCTTCCGGTGTCACTGCCGCCGCAGCTAGGTCGGAAAGGCCACTGACTTCATTAATGCTTTTTTCTTGGGGTTTCCATGCCGTGCCATCGGCAGATATGTACCACATCCAGTTTTCTTCTATGGCAGAGTAGGCTACCATCCTCAGGCTGCCGTCTGTACCCTGCCCTAAAGCATAAATTGCCTTAATACCATCCGGCATTGCACAGGGCTGCTCCACATAGCGACCCATTGCCACCTTATCCGTATCCCCAGAGCTTTGCGGCGCTGTGGAGTTGCCCCCGCACCCAGTCATAAGTGTCAGGGCAATGGCGGCAGCTGCGGCAACGGTTCTTTTTAAATATCTATTCATGTCATCTACCTCCGTTGTTGCTTTGGTCAGCATACCATACCATTCTCTAAACTTTCTCAAAGATTTAAAGAAAATTTAGAGCAAGCTATGGTATACTGCTATTATAAAAGAGGTCAGGGAGTGGTAAGCAATGCGTATACTGATGATAGAGGACGACCATAGGCTATGTGAGGCAGTAAGCTTTCAGCTGGAACAGCAGGGCTTTACTGTAGATATCTGCAATGATGGTGACGACGGTCTGCACTGGGCCCGACAGCAAGCCCACGACCTAATACTACTGGATAGAATGCTGCCCGTGCTGGACGGACTTTCGGTACTGCGCACCATACGCAAGGAAGGTATACAAACACCTGTACTGCTGGTAACAGCGCTGGGAGACACAGGGCAGAAGGTGGAGGGGTTGGACTGCGGCGCCGATGACTATCTGGTAAAGCCTTTTGCCGTGGAGGAGCTTATGGCAAGAATACGTGCCATGTTCCGCCGCCCCAGGCAGTGGGAAAGCAGTGATATTATTACTTTAGAGGATGTTCGCTTTGATGCCGAAAAGAAAACCCTTACGGGAAAGACAGGAGAATGTTCCCTGTCACGGCGTGAAAGTGCCCTGATAGAGGCGCTGCTTAAAAACCATGGACAAACCCTTCCCAGAAGCCTACTACTGGCAAAGGTGTGGGGTCCCGATGCGGAGGTTGAGGAAGGGAACCTTGATAACTACATACACTTTCTGCGCCGCAGACTGCGCTCGGTGGGCAGCAACCTATCCATACGGACGGTACGGGGTGTAGGCTATAGTTTGGAGGCTGACCATGTTTAAGCGTCTGCGCATCAGCCTTACCGTGTTCTGTGCTGTTATTACAGGAATTATATTGGTTGGGATGTCGGTATTCTCTCTCATACTAACCGAAAGCACACTTAAACAGCGTGGCCAAGCCACCTTCGCTACCGATGTAAACCCTGTTCTATATCACATTAGTAGCCAGAAGATGTTGGACCACACCTGGCTTTCTCAAACCGAAACCAATGGCAGGATGATGCTCTACCTGGAGGACAGCGGAATGCCACTGCTCTTTTCGGGTTCCTGGAGCCGGGAAACCCGCAAGCAGATACTGTCACTGGCAAAGGATATTGCCCTTACCCAGCATGGTTTTGATATTGGAGTGCCGCCGGACAACCCTTTGCAGACCAGCCAGATTATCTATTCCTTTACCGACCCGCAGGGGGAAAGCTACTATGCTGCCGCAGCTGTTGTGCCGCTGAAAAAGGGCTGGGTAGGGCTTGTGATGGCAAAGCCTATGTCGGAGGAAAAGGCCGAGGTTGCACAGCTGCGCATGGGTTATGCTGCATTAACCGCCATCGCCATGGTGCTGCTCATTGTTTTTGCATGGATTTTTACAGGACGTGCTATCCGTCCAGTGGAGGAAAGCCGCAAACGCCAGATGGAGTTTGTATCTGCCGCTTCCCATGAGCTGCGCTCCCCTCTTGCTGTCATTGAAGCAAGCACTACCGCAGGAATGCAGGCTCCTCCGGATAAGGCAAGGCATTTTCAGGAAACCATACTGGAGGAATGCCACCGCATGTCGCGCCTAATAGGAGATATGCTGCTGCTGGCAAGTGCTGACAACCGCACATGGAGCATTCATAAGGAGCCCACCGAGCCGGAAACCCTGCTACTGAACATGGCAGAGGGCTTCGAAGCTGCCGCAGCACAAAAGTTTATACAAATAAAGGTTATCCTGCCCGGCGAACCACTGTCCCGCTGTAGCTGTGATAAGCAGCGCATAGAACAGGTGCTGGCTGTTCTTCTGGATAACGCCATAAGCTATACGGGGGAAAATGGTAAAATTGAACTTTCTGCACGGGAGTACCACGACCACCTGGAGCTGCGTGTGGCAGACAACGGCTCCGGAATATCCAACGAATACAAAGAAGCTATCTTTAACCGCTTCTATCGCCTGGATGCCGCCCGAACCAAAAAGGCTCATTATGGGTTGGGTCTTAGCATTGCACGGGAGATTGCCACACTGCACAAAGGTACCCTTAAGGTGGAGGATGCCGTTGGCGGAGGATCGGTTTTTGTACTTTCTCTCCCTCTATAGTGAAAAAAACAACAAGAGACTGAAACGAACCGTTTCAGTCTCTTGTTTCTTTATATAAGCCATTCTATACATCTGTAAAGCTTTACTGCTTGTCAGGTGTTTTAGGCTGTTTTGATAGTGTTTCACAAAGTTTTTGGTACTCTCTATAGTACTTTCCCAGAACCCCCTGGTACTTTTTATGCCAAGGCTTATTCTTCCCGCAATAGTGGATAACAATGGTGTTTTCATCTATCCAGTTTTCGTCCTGGCTAATGGGAGGAAGCATGCTGAGCACACGATAGTAACGGGCATCAAAATTGTAGATATTGGAATCCAGTATAATTGTATTGCTGTTATAAAACACATTTAGAATATCCTGATCTGGTAGTAGCAATATATCTCCGTTTTCCTCGATATACTGTGCAATGGCTGCATGGTCATCCCGCTCCCTGAGCTTTGCCAGGTTCATCAGCAGTACTCCGGAATTAAAGTATTCGGCATCCTCGGGCATCCCCAGACGTTTTATAAAACGCTTTTGAGTAAGGGGGTTGGGAGATTTGGCAGCTGCAAAGAGATTGTCCCCTAATTCCATATTATAAAGGATATCAAGCGGATTGATAATAATCATGTCCGGGTCCAGATAGAGCGCCTTATCCACATCGGGAGGTAGCAGCTCTGCCGCAAAAATACGGTAGTACATCTCTTTCGTATAGTGGAAAAGAACCGGTGCATCCTCCATAAAGCCGTGAGGTACCTCCGTGCCAACAACGCGGTAGTTGGTAAAAGGTACATGCTGCTGTATGTAAAAAAAATCCTCCTCCTGCAGTGAGGAATGCAGGATATAGAAGCTAACAAATACCCCACTGTTGTTTTGAAGCAGTGAGGTCATCATAACCGTTAGCGGGGGGATATAGTTTCTGTTAAGTGTCACAATAATATTCATATGCATGCTCCGTTCTGCTGCTTCGTATTGACACAGATTGTGGTTTTATTGTAGCATTTTTTTCGGCTACTGTCGACCCATTGCGGCATATCTACAGCAGAAATATCCTTGTATCGACAGGTTTCAAAAAAGGCTAAAAACATCTGTCCTCAGAAAAATTGCTTACATGCTTTAAAAATGGAAAGATTTAGTGTAAAATGAAAGATAGACATGCAGCCTAAAAAACAATGGGAGTGCTTATATGATAAAAGTAGTAGGGTTTGGACAGGCAAAGGAGCTTGGGCAGTATATAGACAGTTCGATAACGGAACGTATCACTAGCGGACAGGTGGAACGCTTTGAAAATTTGGAGCATTTTTCCCTTCTCTCCTTTGACTGGTATGACATTTCCATCAGAATGTCTCAGCCCTCCCAGCTTATTATTTATTTTTCGGAGGCTAACCTCTTTTTCTTCTGCGAGGATAGTCTGCTGCTGCAAAAGGTTACTGAAACTGTAAAAGAGTTTCCAGAGAACGACCGCACACTCTTTTACTTTTTTTCCGAGCTTATGAAGCCCGATATGGACGTTTTAGAAAAACTGGAGGATGAAATAGCAGAACTGGAAAATAACCTATTGGTAAACTCCAAAACGCAATGTGCCAAAAGCATTGTCTTTTATCGCAAAGAGCTTATACGGCTAAAAAAATACTACGAACAGCTCAATTCCATCTTTGAGGATATTACCGCAAATGAAAACAGGCTTATATCCCCCGGACATCTGCGGTATTTTACCATTTTAGACAACCGTGTTGACCGGCTCTTTAGTACTGTCCTCAACCTGCGGGATTTTGTAACCCAGGTTCGGGAGGCCTATCAGGCACAGATAGACATTGAGCAAAACCGCTTGATGAAGGTGTTTACAGTGGTTACCTCGGTCTTTTTGCCACTTACTCTCATTGTGGGTTGGTATGGTATGAACCTGCAGATGCCGGAATTTTCATGGGCCTATGGTTATCCCATGGTAATAGGCCTCTGCATTGCAGTCTGCATAGCCTGTGTTGCTATCTTCAAAAAGAAAAAGTGGTTTTAAAACCGGGAGGAGACATTCATGATGAGGCTTTACCGCATTATGCTAGTGGACGATGAAGAAGAGGTACGCACCGGCATTATCAAACAAATAGACTGGGAAGCCGCAGGCTTTGAAATAGTGGGAGACGCAGAAAATGGCGAGGATGCTCTGGAAAAACTGGAGCTACTGGAGCCTGACCTGGTGCTTACCGACATTCGGATGCCGTATATGGACGGGCTTACTATGTCCGAACGAATACGCCAAATGCACCCCTCTGTTAAGATTGTCATCTTTTCCGGCTATGACGATTTTGAATATGCCAAACAGGCCATTAAGCTAAATGTTATTGAATACATCCTGAAACCGGTCAATGTGGAGGAGCTGACTGCTATCCTTGTCAGAATAAAAAAGGTGCTGGATGATGAGATAGAACAGCGGCGCAATGTGCGTACCCTGCGGGAAAGCTTTATGAAAAACCTCCCCATACTAAAAGATCACTTTCTGCAAAGTCTGATACACGGGCAGGTAGATGCCCGGAAAATTCCCCTGTTGCTTCGGGAGTATCACATCAACCTTGGAGATGCCAAGGAGTGGGTGGTGGCACAAGCAGTCATTAACAGCCCCCAAACACCTACGGATACCCCAAGCCTGTCGCTTCATCAGGAGGAAGAACTAATCCCTATTTCGGTAAAGCAGCTTATAGACGAAAAACTTACCGGATACTGCCGCTTCTATACCCTACGCAGTGCACTGGGTATCTGTATTGTGGCAGCACTGGATAACGGTAAGACACTGGAAAGTTTTGTTTCGGTTCTGGATGACATCTGCCGTGAATGCAAACGAATTTTGGAGCTGACTGTAACGATTGGTGTGGGACAGTGCTGTCCTTCCCTTGCACAGCTGGAACGTTCCTATCATGAGTCCCGTGATGCACTGGGCTACCGCGCTATGATGGGTGAAGGTCGGGTTATCTATATTAAAGACGTAGAACCCGGACAAAAGTCGGTGGTACAGATAGATAGTAAACTAGCCAGCGAGCTCTCGACAGCGGTACGGTTCGGCAGCACCGAGAACATACAAGCTGTCATTCACAAGATAGTGGAAAACATGGGGCATGCACGGATGCACACCAGCCAGTATCAGCTTTGTCTCATCGGCCTTACCGGTGTACTGCTGGATATTATCTCTCACTACGAGCTGGATGCACAGGCTATCATGGGTGGCGGAGGTGACTTTTTCGAGGTAATCTCCTCCATTAAGAACATAGAAGAACTGGAGCACTGGTTGGAAAGGGTGTGCACCGGCATTAGCGAAGGAATGAGCGCAGAACGGTGCAGTGCCAGCCACAGGCTTATTCAGCAGGCGCAAAGCTTTATTCAGGAAAACTACCACAATCCGGAGCTTTCACTGGAAATGCTCTGTAAACAGCTTCACGTAAGCCCCGCCTACCTCTCTACCCTCTTCAAGCAGGAAACAGGCGAAAGCTATGTGAACTACCTAACCGGACTGCGGCTGGAAAAGGCTGTGGAATTACTTACGAATACCGATGAAAAGACCTATATCATAGCCGCCAAGGTAGGCTATGCCGAACCAAACTACTTCGGCTATGTCTTTAAAAAGACTTATGGCGTTTCACCCAGTAAGTTCCGTAGCAGATAGCTGGGAACCATGAAAAGGGGCGTGTGGCTGTGGGGCAAAAGAAAGACCTCTCCTCTTTAAAAAAGAAATGCTTTTTTGCAGAACTAGGTGAACGGTGGGCAAGCCTTTACCGCCATCTGAGCCTGCGCTACATAATATGGATTTCCTTCACGCTCACTGCTGCTGCCGCTGCGGTGCTTATTGGCCTATCCTTCTATGGGCGGTTTTCTAGTCAACTGAAGGACAGTATCCAGGAGGAAAATCAGCTGCTGATTGAACAGGTAAATGATGCCTGCACCTCCTATCTGCGCAACATGATGAAGATTTCCGACTCGCTGTACTACAGCGTCATTAAAAAGAATGACCTTTCAAAGGACTCCATTTCAGATGAATTTCAGCTACTATATGATACCAACAAGGACTATATAGCGAATATCGCCCTTTTTTCTGCCTCCGGTGAACTGCTGGAAACGGCGCCTGCCGCTGCAATTAAGCCAAATGTCCGTGCCTCCGAGCAAGAATGGCTGAGTACTGCACTGACCAGAACCGAAAACCTGCACTTTGGAAGTCCCTCGGTACAAAACCTGTTTATCAGCAACGAAGGCCAGTATAGCTGGATTATCTCTCTAAGCCGAGCAGTACAGATAACCAAGGGCAAAGAGATTTCCCAGGGCGTTCTGCTTATGGATCTACGGTACTCGGCACTTAGCGAGCTGTTCAGCAATGTTTTTTTAGGTAACAACGGCTACCTATACCTAATAGACAGTAACGGAAAGATAATATACCATCCACAGCAACAGCGGCTGAGCACCGGTCTTGCTTTTGAAAATAATGCTGTTGCCGCTACTTATCACGATGGAAACCATGATGAGAACTTTATGGGGGAAAAACGCACCGTTACTATAAAGTCGGTAGGCTACACCGGCTGGAAGATTGTAGGCGTAACCCCCAATGCAGGTGTATCACTGAGCAACTTAAAAAGCAATCTGTTTATTCTGTTCCTGCTTCTCTTCTTCCTTACTGTATTGGTAATGATTAACTCCTATATCTCCTCCCGTGTCTCCGACCCCATACGGGAGCTGGAGAAGGCTGTTAAGCAGCTGGAGGAGGGCAACCTGGACGCACACATACAGGTGCAGGGTTTCTATGAGGTGCGGCATCTGGGTACCGCTATTAAAAATATGGCCGTGCGTATTCGGCAGCTTATGGAGGACATCGTTTCCGAGCACGAGTCCAAGCGAAAAAGCGAACTGGACACCCTACAATCGCAGATAAACCCACACTTTCTGTACAACACACTGGATATTATTGTATGGATGATAGAAAATGAGCGGAAGTCGGAAGCGGTAAAGGCCGTCACAGCACTGGCCCGTTTCTTCCGAATTAGCCTTTCCAAGGGAAAATCCATCATTCCCATGGAAGATGAGCTGGAGCATGTACGCAACTACCTGACCATACAGAAGATGCGGTACAAAAACCGCTTTGAATATACCATTGATGCCGAAGATGACGTTCTGCGTCTGGCCACCATCAAGCTAATTTTACAGCCACTGGTAGAAAACTCAATCTACCATGGTATGGAGTTCATGGATGGCGACGGTGAAATTTCCATAACGGTACGGCAGCTGGAACAGGTGCTCTGTATACGTATTTGTGACAATGGCCCCGGAATGACTGCCGACATGGTGCAGGTACTTATTTCCGGCAGCCATCCTGCTTCAAAGCGTGGCTCCGGTATAGGCGTAAAGAATGTCAATGAACGTATACAGCTTCACTTTGGTAAAGAATATGGGCTGGAAATACTCTCTGAGCCCGACAACGGTACCGAAATTATCATTACCATACCTGCCGTTAACTATGATGAGTACACGGAGCTAGGAGGTAAGCCCAGATGAAACGAACCGAACGCAACCTGCTTATAACGGTATCCTTGGTATTGGTATCGCTCTTTCTGCTCTCCTCTACCGACCTGTTCCTTTCCGAAAAGAAAAATGATGTCTATGTTATTTCGGTACTGATAGACGACGATACCAGTAAAAACTGGGACAACTTTCGAATGGGAATGGACAGGGCTGCAGAAAAGTGGAACGCAGATGTAAGCTTCGTTACGCTATATGACAAGGGAAACACACTGCAGCAGGAACAGCTTCTAAAGCGCGAGGTGGAAAATGGCACTCAGGCTATTATCCTCTCCCCTGCCGACTGCGGTGCTCTGACAGAAGCAGTGGACGACATCCCTGCTGCCATTCCGGTTATTGCACTGGGCGCAAGGGTGGAATCTCCCCGAGTGCGCAGCGTTATTACCGCTGAACCCGCAGTAATGGGGGCAGAACTTGGTGCACGGATAGGCATTGATGACAAAATGCTTGCCTTTTCACAGGTGATAGAGGTAACCTTTCGTCAGAACCGTACGGATACCACCCTGCTCAGTGACAGCCTGCGTCGGGCACTGCCCGACCATCTGCCGGTGAACCGCATAACAGTACGCAGCGACGCAGAACTGGACGCACTGATGGTAAGGCTGGATGCCCTGACGACACCTACAGCTGTAGTTGCACTGGACTCCACCACACTGCTTTCTGTAGCAGAAAAGCTGGAGCCCAGTACCCAGGATACTGTAGCCTTATATGGAGTGGGCTGGAGCAGCGGCCTGCTACCCTACATAGAAAGCGGCGTTATATCCGATGTGGGAGTATATAGCGATTATGATATTGGATATTTAAGTATGGAAGCTGCCATTAGGTATCTGCAGAGTGAACCTGTGCAGAAAGAATATAAAGTGCAGCAGGCACTGATACCGGCTGACCAGATACACAGCAAAGCCTATGAAATGATGCTCTTTCCCATAGTTTGACGTAAGGGAGTGACAACAGTGAAGATGCATATGGGTAAAAAACCCCTGCTGGGCCTGGCCGCTATACTGGTTACTACTGCGGCACTCGTCTGCCTGCCCATGTCCGGTTATCATAAGCCTGTGCAAAAACAGCAGCATATAAAAATAGGTGTTTCGGCATATAAATCTAACGATACATTTGTATCCTCCATACTGGCACAGATGGAGCAGATGTCCAAGGAATACGAAAAGGTTACGGGGGTAAAGGTGACACTGGACATTACAGGTGCCAATGAGAACCAGCGTACACAGAACGATCAGGTGAAGCGATATATCTCTCTTGGCTACGATGTAATCTGTGTCAACATTGTGGACCGCACCATTGCGGCACCAATGATTGACGATGCGGTAGAGGCCGGAGTTCCGCTGATATTCTTTAACCGTGAGCCGGTGGAGGAAGATTTGATGCGGGGCGAAAATGTATACTATGTAGGGTCGGATGCCAAAGAGACTGCCGTACTGCAAAGCAAGATAACCGCCGACCTTTGGAAAAGCGACCGCAGTGTAATAGACCGAAACGACAACGGAAAGATTGAGTATGTTATGCTGGAGGGTGAAATGGGACATCAGGATGCGCTGATACGCACTGAATGGTCTATACGCAGCCTGACACAGAATGGTATTCCTACCGAAAAGCTTCAAAGCGGCATAGCAAACTGGGACCGCAACCAAGCTGCAGTACTTATGGAGCAGTGGCTAAGCAGCTATGGGGATACCATTGAGCTTGTTATCTGCAACAATGACGACATGGCTCTGGGAGCCGCCGATGCTGTAGAAAAATCGGGCCTGTCCGGAATAAAAATTGTGGGAATAGACTCCACCCCCCAGGGACTGGATGCAGTGCAAAACGGCAAGTTGCTTGGAACCGTGGACTGCAGTCCCCAGCTCCATGCCGACTATATCTTTCGTCTAGCCTGTGGGCTGGCCATAGATGGAAATGTCCCTACCGATATGCCTGTGGAACGGGAACGATATATGCGAGTGCGGCTAAAAACCATTACCAAAAACGACTTGTCCGAGTAAAACTAACCAAAAAATGTTATTACGGCATATCTAAAATGTTTATCATCGGTAAAAATGTAAAATTTTTTCTATGGTTAATAGAAAGAATGTGACTGTGAAAAAAAAACTCCCTAAGCTATACTGGTTATCAGTGAGACCTATGGTATGGCTCACAAATAACGAATGGACATCCCAAGCGGATAGTCCACACAAGAAAAGGGAGGACTTCTCTAATGAAAAGAATAATTGCTATTTTGGCAGCTCTTTCGATGGTTCTGACCATGGCAGCTTGCGGTGGCTCTGCTCCTGCTCCTGCGCCCGCTCCTGCCCCTGCTCCCGCAGCATCCGCAGCTCCCGAGGCTTCCAAGGCCCCCGAAGCAGCTCCTGCTCCCGCTGCAGGCAAGACTCTGAAGGTTGGCGTTTGCATCTACCAGTTTGATGATAACTTTATGACCCTGTACCGTCAGGAACTGGAAAAATTCCTAACCAGCGGCGGACTTGGCGATGGCAACAAGTATGAAGTTTCCATTGTTGATGGTAAGAATGACCAGGCAACCCAGACCGAGCAGATTAAGACCTTCATCACCCAGGGTGTTGACGTTCTGATCCTCAACCTGGTACAGACCTCCTCTGCCGACGTTATCATTAACCTCGTCAAGGAAGCTGGTATCCCCACAGTTCTGATTAACCGTGAGCCTGAGGCTGCACACCTTGCACTGTTTGATAAACTGTCCTATGTTGGCGCCGACGCTTCTCAGTCCGGTACCTTCCAGGGCCAGATTATCCTCGAGACCCCCAACAAGGGCGACATCAATGGCGACGGCACCGTTTCCTACATCATGATTCAGGGTGACCCCGAGAACGTTGATGCTAAGCTTCGTACCGAGTACTCCATCAAGGCTCTGACCGATGCCGGTGTTAAGGTTGAGCAGCTCGACATGCAGCGCGGCGACTGGAAACAGGAGCGCGGCCAGGAAATTACCGCTACCGACCTCGCTAAATTCGGCGATAAGGTTGAAGTAGTATTCTGCAACAACGACGGCATGGCTCTGGGCGCATTCCAGGCTATTACAGCTGCCGGACGTACCGTTGGCAAGGACATCTACCTTGTAGGCGTTGACGCTCTTCCCGAGTGCCAGGAGATGGTAAAGGCCGGCACCATGACCGGTACCGTTCTGAACGACCATGTTTCTCAGTCTCACAAGGCTGCAGAGGTTATGGGTAAGCTCGTAGCCGGTGAAAAGGTTGACAGTAAGTATGTTGTTGACTATGTCAAGGTTACCAAGTAAGACATAAAAACAGACATGTAAATGTCTGAGGCAACAGGATGCTGCTCCAAAATGAACAAACCATTCATTTTGGAGCAGCTCTTTTTGAATTTGAACAAAGGAGGTCCTGTCTATGTCTGAGTATCTGTTGGAGATGCGGGATGTAGTGAAAACCTTTCCGGGGGTTAAAGCACTGGATCATGCACAGCTAAAGCTAAGGCCGGGCACTGTCCATGCACTGATGGGGGAAAATGGTGCGGGTAAGTCCACTCTGATGAAATGCATGTTTGGAATTTACAAAATGGATAGCGGAGAGATTATCTACAATGGCAAACCTGTTACCATCAGTGACCCACTGGAGGCTCTACGCAGTGGTATTGCCATGGTGCATCAAGAGCTTCAGCCTATTCCCGAGCGTAGCGTAGCCGAAAACATCTTTATAGGACGCTATCCTATGAAGAAATCACTTGGCTTTGTAAGCACTGTAGACCACGAGAAAATGTATGAAGATACAGCTAAGCTGCTAAAGGAAGTCCGTATGGACTTTGACCCCAAAGCAAAGCTTGGCACACTTAGTGTGTCCCAAATGCAGTCGGTAGAGATAGCAAAGGCTGTTTCCGCAAACTGCCGTGTACTTATTTTGGATGAACCTACCTCCTCCCTAACCTCCAAAGAAGTTGAAGCACTGTTCCGCATCATTGGCGATTTGAAAGCCAAGGGTGTCGCTATTGTTTATATCAGCCACAAAATGGATGAGATTTTGCGTATCAGTGATGAAGTCACTATTATGCGGGACGGGCAGTACATAGGCACATGGGATTCCCACGGACTAACCACCGATACCATTATTACCAAGATGGTGGGACGTGAACTTTCCAACCTTTACCCACACCGGGAAAACGTACCCGGAGAAGTGGTGTTTGAGGTTGAGGACTTCACCTCTATTAACCCCAAGAGCTTCCGTGATGTGAGCTTCCAGCTGCGAAAAGGTGAGATACTGGGTGTTGGCGGACTGGTTGGCGCACAGCGTACCGAGCTTATGGAGGGACTGTTTGGCATACGGTGCCACTCCAAAGGCAAAATTACCTACAAGGGTGAAGAAATAAAAATTGCCCGACCCAAGGATGCTATTAGAAAGGGGCTGGCCCTCCTTACCGAGGACCGCCGTGCAACCGGCATTATGGGCGTGCTTTCCATTGCAGATAATGTTTCGATTGCCTCACTCAATCAATATGTTGACTATGGCATCGTGCTCAATAATAAGAAGATAGAAAACCTGGTACAGGATAATGTTGCAAAGCTTTCTATAAAAACGCCCTCCAGCAAAACACTGATTCAGTCGCTTTCCGGCGGTAACCAGCAAAAGGTACTCATTAGCCGATGGCTGGCAAACGACCCTGATGTCCTCATACTGGATGAACCTACCCGAGGCATTGACGTCGGTGCAAAGTATGAAATTTACTGCATTATTGCAGACCTTGCAAGGCAGGGCAAGAGTATCATTATGATTTCCTCAGAAATGGGCGAATTGATAGGTATGTCCGACCGTGTCATGGTTATGTGCGACGGTAAGATGACAGGCTTTATCGATGGCAGAGAAGCCACGCAGGAAAACATTATGGAATTTGCTACGAAATTTTCTTAAGGAGGAACGAATATGGAAGCAACTCAAAACAAGTTTTCTACCAAGAGCATTACAAAGCTCATGTCCAATAACTCCATTACGGTTTTGTTAATTCTGTTGGCCCTGTTTGTTGCCATAACACAGGATAACTTCATGTCTAAAAGCAACTTTGTCAATCTGGTAGCCAATACCTCGGTGCGCTTTGTAATAGCACTGGGTGTTTCCGGCTGTCTTATCACCAAAGGTACCGACCTTTCCGCCGGACGTATTGCAGGCCTTGGTGCATGTATTGCTTCGCTGCTGCTGCAGCGTCCCGACTACGCCAGCCGCTTCTGGCCCAACATGCCCGAAATGTCTGTTCCTTTCGTGCTGCTCATTACACTGGCTATCTGCGCAGTGTTCGGCGTTATAAACGGCTGTGTCATCTCCTTCCTAAAGGTACCTCCATTCATTGCCACACTGGGTATGCAAACAGTGGTGTACGGCATCTGCCTGCTGCTTACCGGCGCACAGCCCATTGGTGGCCTGAAGGAAAGCTATACCACCATTGCTAACGGCTCCTGGTTTAATAAGTGGGTGCCCTACCTGCTGGTAATTGCAGCCATTGTTGGTGCTTATATGTACTTCCTGTACAACAAAACCCGTCATGGTAAGTATATGTATGCCATAGGCGGCAACGAAAATGCAGCCGAGGTTGCGGGCGTTAACTGCAACAAAACCAAGATACTCATCTATACACTGGCAGCCTGCCTTTATGCACTGGGCGGCTTCCTCATGGCAGCCAAAACCGGTGGCGCCAGTGTTAACACCGGACAGGGCTACGAGCTGGAAGCCATTGCAGCCTGCACCATTGGCGGTGTTTCCACCAACGGCGGCGTAGGACGGGTATCCGGCATTCTGATAGGCGTACTGGTTTTCGAAACCTTAAAAATCTGCCTACAGTTCCTCGGCGTGGAGCCTTCCTACACCTACATCATTCAGGGCCTTGTCATCATTGTGGCAGTTGCTCTGGACCTGCGCAAATATCTGGCAAAGAAATAATCACCAAATGGAATGGGCTGTTGCACTATGCAACAGCCCATTTTTTGCACTATACGTTGTTTTTTTCCAGAAATAATGGTATGCTTGATATATAATTCACTGATATTCCGGAGGAAAAAACGACTTGAATAAAACAAAAAACCGCCGTGTAATGCTTGGCCTTCTACTGGTAGCATTTGTACTGCGCACTCTGTTCATGCTCCTGTGCAAAGGCTACAGCAATGACGTTTCCTGCTTTGTAGCATGGTCTCACAATCTGGTAGAGTACGGTGCCGATGGTTTTTATACCAGCGGCTTTTTTGCCGACTACCCACCCGGTTATCTCTACTGGCTGTGGGGTATCGGACAAATAAACAAACTTCTGGGCATTGAGAATGCTTCGGCACTGGGACAGTACCTCATGGGACTGCTACCGCTATTCTGTGATATAGCACTGGCATGGCTTGCATGGTACCTTACCGACCGTAACGGACATCCGCGAGAGGCAATACTGGCAGGGGCTATGGTGGCCTTCTCCCCTGTACTGCTGTACAATGTGGGCGTATGGAAGCAGGTAGACAGCGTTCTGGCTGTGGCACTGGTGGTCTGCTTTTTACTGCTGGACCGCAAGCAGTGGTATGCTGCCTCGGCGGTGTATGCCATATCGGTACTCATAAAGCCCCAAGCCCTGATACTGGGGCCTGTGCTGGCAGTAGGCTTTCTGCTACCACTGCTGACCTGTAAAACAGGGAAAAACCGGCTCAAGGTACTTACAACCACCACACTTAGCGCACTGCTCTGCCTGAGCATCATCTTTGCAGGGTCGCTTCCCTTCCGTGGAACCCAGTCACTTCTTTGGCTTCCTGAAAAATACCTTACCACCATGTCTTATTACTCTTATGCCACCATCAATGCCTTCAATTTCTTTGGTGCGCTGGGGGGCAACTGGAAGCCCATGGCAGAAGGGTTCCTACTTACCTATTCCCAGTGGGGCATACTATTTATACTGTGCGCTACCGTAGTCATGGTGTTTTTAGGCATTACCGCTGCCAAAAAGCAACAGGAAAACCTGCCGCTGCTGGCTGCACTGTATGGGCTTATGGTGTTCACCTTTGCCCACGGTATGCATGAACGTTACAGCATCCCCTCCCTTGTGCTACTGCTGTTTGGCTGGCAAAAGTGCCGTGACAAGGAACTGCTCTACTGCTTTGGTTTTCAGAGCATCCTTAGTTTCTTCAATGTAGCAGCTACCTTTTGGTGCCTTACCGACAGCACTGCTTCCGGCAGCCTGCTATGGGAGTTTTCCATTCGCTTGGGAGGTGCTTTACAGGTTGCCTGCTGCCTTTGGCTAATCGCTTGCTGTTATCGGCTGTTTTGCGGCAGTGGAGCAGTGGCGTGGGCTCCGGCTCCCCACAAAAAACACTTTCCCACCGCTGTAAAGCTTTCCGGCTACTGGGAACCACAGCTTCCCTGGAACCGCCGCGACCTGCTTTACGTCGCTGTTCCCACCCTGCTGTGTGCAGTGGTTTCTTTTATAAACCTTGGTACTACACAGGTTCCCTCCACCACATGGCAGAGCAGCAACACCGCTGCTGTGGAACTGCGGTTTGATGCATCGGTGGAGGTTTCGCAGATATGGGCATACAGCTCTATCGGTGACGGCTTTGTGGAGATATGGGATGACAACAACACTGACAGCCCTGTAGCGACTGTGGAAACACCCTTTGGCAACATGTACCGCTGGCAGGTATTTGAACTACCCTTTACTGCACAGCACCTAACCCTACGTGGTTATGATGCCAGCGTGAACGAGCTGATATTTGTAGATGCTTCAGGCAATACGCTCACCCCGTCCTATGTGACGGCTGACGGACAAGCCCTTTTTGATGAGCAGCAGCTTCGTCCTTTGCGTCCCAGCAGCTACACCGGCATGTACTTTGACGAAATATACCACGGGCGTACAGCCTACGAGCATATGACAGGAATGGCGCCTTATGAAAACAGCCATCCACCTCTGGGGAAAATCCTGATAATGTTGGGAATACGAGCCTTTGGCATGAACCCATTCGGCTGGCGGTTTGTAGGCACTCTCTTTGGGGTACTGCTGCTGCCGCTGCTCTACCTTATTGGTAGGCTGCTGCTGGGCAGCCGTGAATATGCCTTGCTGGGCGTGACGCTGCTGTCCTTAGATTTTATGCGCTTTACCCAGTCCCGCATAGCTACTATTGATACCTTTGCGGTATTCTTTATACTGGGTGCCTACTACTTTATGCTGCACTGGCTCCGTCAGGATATTTTGGAAACACCCATGAGGCGGCAGCTGATAGCACTGGGGCTTTCGGGGCTCTGCTTTGGGCTGGCCTGTTCGGTAAAGTGGGTTGGCGTTTATGCTGGTGTGGGGCTTGCCGTACTCTTTTTTCTCCATCTGTGGGAGGCATGCCAACAGCAAAAAATACTGCTCCAGCTGATATGTGCAGGCTTTGGTTTCTTTGTGGCGGTGCCGCTGACAGTTTACCTGCTTTCCTATCTGCCATACTTCCTGTGCACTGCACAACCCCACAATTTATCCGATGTGTGGGGACTACAAGAATTTATGCTGGGTTACCACGGCAAACTAACCGACACCCATCCTTTCGAGTCTCGCTGGTACAGCTGGCCCTTCATTGGGCGGCCCATCTGGTATAGTCTGGGAGCATACCTGCCAGAAGGCATCGTATCCAGCATTGCACTGCTGGGAAACCCCGCTGTTTGGTGGAGTGGTGCGGCAGCTATGGTATTCCTTGCTATTAATAAACTGCGAAGTCATACATGGGGCGGCAACCGTGCTGAGGGCTTTTTAATCATTGCCTTCCTCAGCCAATACCTACCTTGGATATTTATCAGCCGTTCCACCTTTCTGTACCACTACTTCCCTTCCCTGCCCTTTATAATACTGGCACTCTGCCTAACCCTTCGGCAACTGGTTCAGCGAAACAAGAAACTGCGGCTGCTGCCTGTACTGCTGGTAGTGGTAAGCTTGGGGTTGTTTGTGTGGTTCTATCCCGTTCTTTGTGATAAGCCTGTAACGGTGGAATATGCAAAATCTCTTCTCTGGTTTAAGGACTGGAACTTTTACTGGCTGCCATAATATATCTTCTGTTTCCGGCAAACTATATCTACACATACGGCACCATTGTCGTATGTACTTTAGCGGCGATTGCCAATATTGGGAGGACTACTGTGCTTACAAGTCTTGCGTATATCTTTCTTCTGGGTATGGCGTTGGGTGCCATCTTTAAAAAACTGCGGCTGCCTTCACTGCTCGGCATGCTCTTTACCGGCATCCTGCTTGGGCCCTATATGTTAAATCTTCTGGACGGCTCCATACTTTCCATCTCTGCTGACCTGCGGCAGCTGGCACTTATCATTATTCTGACACGCGCAGGACTTGCGCTGGATGTTAAGGATCTGCGCAGGGTAGGACGGCCTGCTGTCCTTATGTGCTTTGTACCCGCCTGCTTTGAGATAGCTGGAATGCTGTTGCTGGCTCCTCCGCTTCTGGGCATCTCCCTGACCGAAGCCGCCATTATGGGTGCAGTAGTTGCTGCGGTTTCCCCCGCAGTCATTGTTCCCAAGATGCTGGGGCTGATGGAGAATAGATACGGCACTGACAAGAGTATTCCACAGCTGATTATGGCGGGTGCATCGGTAGATGATGTATTTGTTATTGTACTTTTCACCTCCTTTCTGAGCCTTGCACAGGGCGGCAGCCTTTCTGCTGCCGGGCTACTGGAGATACCCGCAGCCATCCTTACCGGTTTCTTGACAGGCGCCGCACTGGGTATTGCCCTGTCAATGTTGTTCCGCAGGCTTCACCTGCGGGATACCGGCAAGGTAATTGTGCTGCTAAGCCTTTCCTTTCTACTGGTAGCGCTGGAAGGTGCACTGAAAGGACTACTGCCTTTTTCCGGCCTGCTTGCTGTAATGAGCATGGGTGCTGCCCTACAAAAGCAGAACTACGACCTGTCCAAGCGGCTTTCTGGAAAATTCTCCAAGCTTTGGGTGGCAGCCGAGGTATTACTCTTTGTGCTGGTAGGCGCTACGGTGGATGTTCGCTATGCGGTATCTGCAGGGCTGGCGGCCATTGCGGTGGTGTTTGGGGCACTGCTGTTCCGTATGGCTGGTGTATTCTGCTGCATGATAAAGACACGCCTAACACCCAAGGAGCGGCTTTTCTGTATGATTGCCTACCTCCCCAAGGCCACGGTTCAGGCGGCTATCGGTGCTATTCCCCTTTCCATGGGGCTGCCCTGCGGAAAGGTAGTGCTTACCGTAGCAGTACTTGCCATCCTCATTACTGCGCCGCTGGGTGCGCTGGGCATTGACCTGACCTATAAAAAGCTACTGCACAAGCAGATATAAACCAGCATTTAAGAATAAGTGCCAAGGCAAAGATGTTTATATTTTACGGATAGGGAGAATTCACAATGGTTGCAGACAAACTGAATATTGGCGATACAATTGGTATCATTTCTCCGAGTCATATTGCTACTGTAGAAAACTATGCAAACATCATTTCTGGGATAGAAGCAAAGGGGTTTCATGTAAAAACAGGCAAAAACCTATATAAAAGCACCTATGGTTATCTGGCAAGCGAGACAGAACGTGCCGATGACCTAAATGAAATGGTGTTGGATGAAGAAGTAAAACTGATTTTCTTTGGTGGCGGCAACGGAAGCATTGAGTTGTTGCCCTACATTAACTATCAAAATATAGCGAAGCATCCTAAGTTATTTCTAAGCTATAGTGACGGAACCTCTATCCTGAATGCCATCTATTCTAAAACAGGGCTAGTTACTTATTATGGACAGACCCCGGGTGAGTTTGCAGAGCTACAGCCTTATACCTACCATCAGTTTTCAGCACATCTGCTAAAACAGGATGCGGGCAGTTTTGTCAGTAACAGCAAATGGTATTCTTTGTACAAGGGTGTTTGTGAAGGTATACTCATTGGCGGTTATACTTTAAACTTTGCACTTTCTGTCAATACCGAATACCTACATATTGATAAGAATAAAAAGTATATCTTGTTTTTGGAGGATCATGAACGGTTTAACTGTGTGGCAGCAGTGAGCATGCTCTTATCGCATATAGAACAGAACTGGACGATGGAAAATGTGGCTGGGCTTCTTTTCGGCAACTATTCTGACACCATCTCCAATGAACTGCTAGGGCGGCTGACCAGATTTGGGGAACGATATCATGTACCCGTAGCGTACTGCGATGACTTTGGGCATGGGAAAAATCATGCGATTCTGCCAATTGGCAGTTCGGCTATATTGGACACCAATAACAATTCACTACAATTTTTTGGATAAAGGGACAGATACGCACAAGGCGGACAGCTTTCACTGTCCGCCTTGTGCTGTCTTTGCATTACTTTATGGTATCTGCTATGGTTGCTCCTTTTACCTGTTGTGTAGACTGAACCGTTATGACAACTTCGGGGTCTACGGTAAAGAACATTTTTTTAATACAAGCAACATTTTTCCGCTTTACAGTAGTTAAAACAGCTGTGCGCTCTGCACCATGCATTCCTTCTGCAGGAATAAGCGTAAGCGCATGTCCTTCCCTACGCACAAGGTCTGCTGCTACCAGTGCGGATGTTTTATTCATAAACACCCCAGTGACAGAGCAATATCCCAACGCCATCTTTTCTTCCAGAATAGACCCTACAATATTACCGATTGAAAAAGCTGACACAAGAATGACTACCTTGACCGGATCATCCGCAAAACCGGTTATGGCAGAGGCTGTAATACACAGCCAAAAGGTATATTCAAACAGTGCAACGATTGCACCCGGAATTCGTTGTCCTTTATGAATCAGCTGTGACCGCAAAGAAGACAACGCTACCTCAAACAGTTTGCCAAAAAAAATGAACAGGTAAACCAAAGGCGAGCTACCTGATAAGAACGCTGCAATACTACTCATTTGCATACCTCGTTATTTCATAAATTACTGCCGATTAATCACTTTTTATATCCGGCAGGCGATTCATTTCACAAAAATACTGATAAAACTTATGGGTAACGGCTTCTTTTTCAGTGCCTGCAAGTACCTTTTGCATGTCAAGTAGGATTTGCTGCATGATATCATTGGAAAAGTATTTGAACACAGTGTTGCCCCAGCGTGAAACAGACTGACTGTAGCTAAAATAATCCCAAAACGACAGTTCTTCTTCAGAAGTTAAGTGCACTATATACTGCTTGTGGCCTTCGACAATTCCGCTTCTGCACAGGTCACCAAAGAAATCTTCCTTTACCATAAATGCCCCTATAATGCGGCGTTCTTTTTCCGGGGCATCCTTGGGGCAATGGGTGAGCAAACAGGCCGAATTTGGTTTTATTCGGTTCGGGATACGCGGTTCCCCCTTAGAATACCCGCTTAGGTAACAGCCTGTTGAGACTGCACCGGATAAAAAGACCTCATCAATATCCTTTTCACTAACATTAAAAGCCGCCTGAGAATTGGGTGCAATCTTTAGGGTGCGAATCCTATTGCGCCGTTTCTGCTCCTCTTGATTTTTTTGTTTTTGTTCGTTTTGTTCCTCTAACCGCTTATTCAGCATAGCGTTTATTTCACTATTTGCCGCCTTATCCTTAAGAATTAAAAAGCCGGAAAAAGCATCGGGAAATATAAATTTCTTATCGCCCATGGAAAAACAAACGGTAATAATATTGGAGGAGAAATCTGTTACAACCCCCTTTCCAAATGCTTTGTGTTTGACTGCCTGCCCAACTAACTGCATATTGCCTCTCCTTTCATGTGCAAAGAAAGAGCTTTTCTAGTCGCACCTGTAATGGCATGACAAGAAAGGCTCTTTCCTTTAACGGCATCAATTTACGTACTAAGATTACTCTCCGGTTTGTGTTGCAGCACGTTTTTTATCATTTATGCGAAAAACGATGCTATCTGCATCAACCTGTAAATCTATTTTCCCGCTTTTAAATTCAGGAATATCGCCGACCGTTAAAACACTGCCAACTGCCATTCCGTCAAGGTCAATTGTTATGGTATCAATCATATCTGCCGGAAAAGAAGCATACGGGATTTCAAGCAGCTTTTTCTCCAGTGCGCCTGCAACCTTGTCTGCATTTTTTAGCAAAATATGAATTACACTATTCACCTTTTGGTCAATTTTTAATGCCTGAAAGCTGATATGGGTAATCTCATTGTTTAAAGTGTTTTGTGCCTTTTCTTTTATCTGCACAGGAATAACCTGACCCGAAAGATCAAGTTGCAGTTTACTGCCTTCCCGCTTAAGGCGAATGAGCTTACGCGCAGTTGGTTCATCCATTTGGACGGAGATTGACTCTTTCAGAGCACCACCAAAGATACTACACGGCACAAAGCCAGAGCGTCTTAACTGTTTTGCCTTTACTGCCGTATCGCGTTTTTGTACTGCAATGGTATCCATATTCTTTTCCTCCTGAATAAATAAATATTTTATGCTAAGATTTACACAGATACAGTGTAAATTCATTGCCGAAATGTGCCTGCGCTGTCATGGTGTAGCACAGGTAGATATAATAAAAAAGAAGGGCCTTTCATACAACACTACATAGTGCAATACCAAAAGCCCTTCTCAAAAGACGGTTCTTTTTTTATTTAATTTATATTATTATAGCACAAACAAACTGCAAAAGCAAGGCGATAACCTATTTCTTAACCACAAGCCATATTAAGAACAGGGAGTTTGCTGAAAGTTAGATAACGTTACCTGCATATGAAGCTACCTCCTAAACGGACATAGGCTAAAATTTACCTGAATATACTGTATCAAAACATATAGTGAGGTGCAGTATGAAGATAAAGGGTTTATCGTCTCCTGAACGATGGATTTTGCTAGGGATTCCATGTCTATTTCTCATAGGCTCGGTCATGCATTTTATCTATGACCTGACGGGGCAACGGTTTCTTGTGGGACTGGTAGCACCTACAAATGAAAGTGTGTGGGAACACCTGAAAATGGTAGTGCTGCCACTGATACTCTGGTGGACCCTATATTATGCAGCCAGGGGCAGCTATTACCGAATAGGCAAAGACAGGTGGTATACCGCCGCCTTGGTGTCGCTGCTTACTTCGTTGATTGTAATCCCCTGTGTATTTTACTTCTATACCGAAGCCTTTGGTGTGGAACTGCTGATAGTGGATATTCTAATCCTATTACTTGCACTGCTCTGCGGGCAGCTTTTAGGGTTTCACTTCTACCATCATTTCGCCGGCATTAGCTGGATAACGGTATCTATCATATTCTTTCTAATAGTAGGCCTGTTCGCATGGTTTACCATATATCCTCCGGCTTTGCCTATCTTTCAGTCGCCGTGAGGGGCTGCAAAAATTTATTGCTTATAAGCATATGGGGACAAAGTTTTTTGCTGTAATACTGTCCGGGGTTACGGTGCAGTCCAGTGCCAGTAGCTTCACACCCCTTCCCTCTGCCTCTATAAGGGCATCCCCAAATGCCTTGTGCGTGGTAACATTGGGGGTTAGGTATCGCACACCATCCATCTGCACAATGAATACTACATATGCTTCAAAGCCTTCATCCACACAGCCGCACAGCTCATAAACATGCTTTAACCCACGCTCGGTTGGCGCATCGGGAAACCGCACTATCCCGTTCTCCTCCAGCGTGACACCCTTGACCTCAATAAAGATTTTCCGTCCATCAGCCTCCATATAAAAATCGAAACGGGAGGCTCCATAGGTGGTTTCCGCTTTCAGCAGTGTAATATTTTTAAAGTACCCGCTGTTTACTGCCCACTCGGCAAAAACCTTATTGGGCACCTGGCTATCCATATTAATCAGCCTGTCGCCTTTGTATACAGCAATAATGTCATAGTTTGTTTTGCGTTTGGGGCTATCAAACTCCTGTACCAACACCGTAACACCCGCTATTAGCAGCTCTTTGCATCTTCCGGTGTTCTTCACATGTGCCACTACCTCCCTGCCGTCTATCTCCACATGGGCAATAAACCTGTTGGGACGGGAAAGAAAGACCGCCTCCCATATATTTTCATACTGCATAAATGCCACCTCCCCGTATGCCTTTTAGTTTTTCTCAATGATAGAATTATAGTCCTATCCTACTAAAAACACAACAGCAGCAGTATTCAGGTTTTGCCTGACTACCGCTGCTGTTTCGTATTGTACTTACCGACTTATACGCCAGCCAGTACCTTTATGCTCTCCTCGGTGATGTTTTCAGAAAGCACGCCTGCCAGCTTGCCATCCTTAATAGCCACAATGCAGGGAGCGGTTTTCACATTCAGACGGTTGGCAATACCCTCCGACTTATAGATGTCTACCTTGGTAACCTTAACCTTGCCGGCGTATTTCTCCTCAAAGCTTTCCACAATGGGCAGCAGTGCACGGCTGGCAGGGTCTACCGCATTCCAGATGTACGCAATGCCGGTAATGGAGGCATCCATAATCTGATTTTCAAACACTTCGCTTTCGGCTATGTACTTTTCTACAGCATAACCTGCAATGGCGCCGTCGCCTACAGCGGTGGCTACCTGCTTTAGGAACTTATCACGGACATCGCCTGCGCAGTAAACGCCGGGGATATTGGTTTCCATCTTCTCGTTGGTGATGACATAGCCTGCACGGTTCATGTTCACCACATCCTTAAATATCTCGGTGTTGGGCAGGTAGCCTATGAACATGAAACAGGTATCCACAGGGATATCTAAAATTTCATTGGTCTTTACGTTTTTTAGTGCTACACTGCGCAGATGCTCTGCATCACCGCGGAACTCATGAGGCAGGGTGTTCCAGACAAATTCCATCTTGGGGTTATTCAGTGCTTCGCCCTTTGCAATCTCATTGCAGTCCATTTTGCCTTCGTCATGCATAACGCTGACGATAACACGGCTTGCAAACTTGGTAAGGAACATGCCCTCCTCAATGGCGGCATCGCCGGAGCCGATGACCATAACGGTTTTGCCGGTATTGGCAGCAGCGTCACAGGTAGCGCAGAAGGAAATGCCCTTATCATACAGGAACTCGGCCTCACCGGGAGCACCGGTAAGACGGGGTTTTCCGCCGCTGGCGATAATGACCGCTTTACACTCATAGTTGGTGCGGAACGTCTCTACCACCTTGGTATCGCCCTCCAGCTTTACGCCGCGAACGTCGGTTAGCTTGAACTTTACACCGAACTTTTTGGCCTGCTTATGAAACAGCTCCATAAGCCCAAGGCCGGTAGCACCCTCGGGGAAACCGGGATAGTTTTCTATCTCGTTGGTATAGGTGGCCAGCCCCCCTACCAGTGCTTTTTCAATAACAACGGTATTCAGCTTTGCGCGTCCGCAGTAGATAGCGGAAGTAAGCCCAGCTGCACCGCCGCCGATAATAACAACGTCTACCTTTTCTATTTTCTTATCCATGTTTAAAAAACATCCATTCCGCCGCTTTGCGTCGGCACAAATTTTAATGATAATCGCTACATCTTATCACGCAAAGAAAAGGAATGATAAGATGTTTTTGCGCATGAAGCTGCAACCCTTTGGGTTGACAGTTGCGCATCGCCCCTGCGAGGATAGCGTGAAAGGTCACGCTATCCTCCTTAAAAGAAAGAGACCTTTCGTAACCAAAAGGCCTCTGTTCCGTATGCTATTACATAAAATATTTTGCTAGCAGCTTGCTGCCGAAAAATGCGCCTATGAACAGGAAGATTGCAAAAACCCAGCCCGAAAGGGAAAGGGATGCAATGCTGGAAAACAAAGCACCAATGTTACAGCCACCTGCAAGACGGGCTCCGTATCCCATGAGCAGACCGCCAAGAGTGGCAGCAACAATCTGCTTTACATTTTTAATCTTCTTGAACTTAAACTGGGAGGCCAGCAGCACTGCCATCAGTGCGCCGAAAACAATGCCGAAATTGAGCCATGAACCGGTATGGTTCAGAATGCCGCTGTTCAGTGTCGCCTGTGCTCCCTCGGAGGAGAAATACCACCATTTATCCACATTGCCGCCTACCAAACGGTAAAGCCATGCACCCCAGTTGGCAAAGGTTCCCGAAACACCCCAAGGGGAGCCTGTAGCAGCAAATATGGCAATGTTAAGCAGTGCCAGTAAAACAGCACCGGTAACATAGGTAAATGGATTTTTGAAGATTTTTTTATAGTAGCGGTTCTTTCCCAGCTTATCCCAAAAACTCTTCAAAGAGCCAACACCCGCCTTTCTAAAGTATGGTGAAAGATGACTTACTTGGTTTTCTCAATGATAACTTCCCACTCGCCGTCATCCACTTCTTCTATCTCAACATTGTAGCCCTGGTTGCGTGCCCACTCGGGAATGTTCTTCATTGCGCAGCTGTGGTCAATCTGTACGATAACGGTATCGCCTACTGCCATCTTCTCTATCTGCTTCTGGGTCTTCATCAGCGGTACGGGGCAAGCCTCGCCCATGCAATCAACTGTAAATTCTGCCATTTTTGTTTCCTCCAATAAATTTAAATATTTTTTGTTTTAAGGGATGTTATTCGTCGTCGGTAATGCCCATCTTTTTGCGTTCAAAAAGATCTGCCGCTATGTACAGCAGGAAGATTACACCCAGCTGTAGGATTACTGCGCCAGCCCATCCAAAGATGTCCGGCAAGAAAATGCGGGGAGCAGTGGCATTAAAATTGAGTGTCCACCAACCCATGTGATTTGCACCGATAAGGGAGCCTATCACGAAGAAGAACAAGCTAAGCATTTGCATGCCGAAGCCCTCACCCACACGCATAAGCGTACCGGATGCACAGCCGCCGGCGATAACCATACCTACGCCGAACATAATGCCGCCAACCACGGTAGCCAGACTAATGGGCATAACGTAGCCCTGCCCCGGAATGGGCTGTCCGCCTGTAAAAGCACCATATTTAATGGCGGTAAAGCCGATGGTGGCAATGGCACAGGCTATCAGCACAGCGCGGGTAACAGAGGTGGAGCCGGTGATACAGGGGTCACGCATGGATGCTGTGAAGCAGAACCGCGACTTTTGCAAAACAAAACCAAAAGCACAGCCAAAGCTCCAGTAAAGTGCCAGTGTTGTGTTTTTGAAGCTAAGCAGCACACCCACTACCACAATAAAAACAAAAACCAATACGCCCAGCGGTATTTGGCTTTTCTTCTTTTTGCGTGGGGGTCTGCCTGTGCTTGTCGGGGTCTGCACAGACTCAGCGTTTTCTCGCATTGAGTACACCTCCAAGTTTGCTTTTTTGAAAATAATACGCCGAAATTTGCTTTACTACATGGCCATTATAGCACGTTTCGTTAAAAGTTTCACTATCTAAACTGTTTATACAGCATAACAATTTATTATAACGTTTTAATATGGCCAGTTTGCCATAAGCCTTGTTTTTATCACCTCGTCTGCTATAATAATACCCAATAGTAGATTTTTTAACAGGAGGTGTCGTTATGCAGCTGGAACATATTATTTTGTTTTCAAAGATTGCCCGAGAGAAGAGTATCTCGAAGGTTGCAAACAGCAGCCATATCTCCCAGCCCGCCCTAAGCCAGCAGATGCAGCGCTTGGAGGAGGAGGTCGGGCAAAAGCTGTTTGAACGCTCCAACCGCGGCATTGAGCTGACCCATGCGGGGGTAATTATGGAAAAATACGCCACTCAGTTTATGCAGGTATATAACAACTTTCGTCAGGATATGGACAACCTTCAGGCCAACTTTGGTACGGTGCGCATTGCAGCCACACCCGTAGCTGCAAACTATGCCCTGCCCTGCTCCCTCTTTAAGGTAAAACACCGATTTCCAGACAATGACTTTAGCCTCACCGACATCTGTTCTCAGGAGGTAGTGCAGCAGGTGTTGGGAGGCAATGCAGATATTGGGTTTATTGTGGGCCGTTCCAATGACCCTGATCTTGTTTGCCGCGAGGCTTTTTCCGATAAGATTTATCTGGTGTCCAAGGCAGATTACCATATTCCCGAGAGCCTTACCTTGGACGAACTAAAAAAATATCCCATCATTATGCTAAATGAAAGCTCAGGCAGTTACCGTTTGGTTTGCGACTATCTGGAGAAACAAGGCCAGAATGTACAGGATCTAAAGGTTGCATGCAGCCTTGGCTCCACAGAATCGGTAAAAAGCGCAGTGCTGGCACAGCATGGCCTAGCGTTTCTGCCCTATATGGCCATTAAAAAGGAGATTTACCAGAAACAGATTAAGATTATTAATCTGAAAAACTTTGACCTAAACTGCAACGTATACTCCATCCACCGCCCCAAAGAAGCAGTTGCAAACGATGCGTTGTTCAGCATCATTAAATACTTCATTACCACGGTAAGTAAAAGCATCTGCTAATACGGCTTGCGTAAAAAGGAGGATACCACGTTATGGTTGAACTGGACTGCCTGGGCGACATGTGCCCGGTGCCTGTTATGAAACTACAGGAATGTACCCGTCTGCAAAACGCCGGTGAAAGTGTAAAGCTCATTACCGACCACAGCTGTACGGTGGAGTCGGTAAGGAACTTTTGCCAAACACATAAGCTGCTGCTTGCAGTGGTGGAGCCCATTAACGGTATATGGGAGCTTACAGTGACCAAGCCGGAAAGTAGCGTTACTGCCCCGGAAGCAGGAGTGCCGTTCTACGCACGGTACCACGCAGAGGATGAAGCTGCCTATATGACAGAATGTCTGGCGGGCTCACTTTCCTCCGAGGGAGATTTTTCCCGTCGTGCCGGGGACCTGTACCGGGAGCTTACCGGAACCGAACATATACTCTTTACACCCAGCTGCTCGGCAGCACTGGAGCTGGGGCTTCGCTCTGTAGGCTTTTCCTCCGGGGATGAGATTATTGTTCCCTCCTATAACTTCCCCTCGGCCGCCAATGCTGTCTTGGCAGTAGGCGCAACCCCCGTATTCTGCGATGTGGATGAGGCTACCCAGAACATTTCTCCCGAAAGCTTTGCCGCCGCAATAACCTCCCGTACCAAGGCAGTTATCCCTGTGCATTACGCCGGAGTAGCTGCCGACATGCAGCGAATACTGAAAATTTCCGAACAGGCGGGGCTTTTGGTAATGGAGGACGCTGCCCAGTGCGTAGATGCTACCTGGAACAAAAAACCACTGGGCACCATTGGGAATTTGGGAGCAGTAAGCTTCCATGCCACCAAAAATGTCACCTGTGGAGAGGGCGGTGCACTTATTCTGCGAGATGGTCAGCTTTGGGAACAGGCCCGTATCTGCCGTATGCACGGCACCGACAGGGACCGCTTTTTGCATGGGGAATGTGATCGCTATACCTGGCAGGACGGTGGCAGCTGTTACATCCTCAGTGAACCCTCCTCCTGCCTGCTGTATACGCAGCTATCCCATGTAAACGAGATTACCGGTAAGCGTTTACAGATAGCCAAAAGCTACGACCAAGCCTTACAGGAGCTGGAGCAAAAGGGCGTTCTGCAACGGATGCAGGTTCCCGCTTATGCCGGATATAACGGACATCTATACTACATTCTACTGGAAAACCAGTCATGGCGGGACGGAGCCATGGCGCATCTGGCAGATGCGGGCATTGATGCAAAGACCCACTATGTTCCCCTGCATGCTTCACCCATGGGAGAACGGCTGGGCTACCGTGAGAACAGCCTACCCAATAGCATGCGCACCTACCAAACTCTGCTGCGGCTTCCCATACATACCCAAATGTCCCCCAGTGCGGCATTTCACATTGCTGAAATACTGTCCGATTATCTTTGAAAGGACCGGTGCACCCATGAACTATCAGCTGGGCATTGTCATTCCCGTCTACCGCTCCACCCTATCGGTTTTGGAGCTGCTGCAGGAAATGGCACTGCTTCTGCCTCCCCTACGCTATCATGTCTATTTGGTGGATGACAGCGGTAGCCCCTGCCAACGGGATTGGCTGGCACAGCACTGCCTAAACCCACAAGTAACGCTGTTGGTACTCCGGCAGAACAGCGGGCAGCAGAACGCAGTCCTCTGCGGCCTGCGGGAGGCACTGAAAGAGTGTGAAACACTGGCCACCATGGACGACGACCGACAGCACCCAGTAGCGCTGCTACCCCAAATGTATCGCCAACTAACAGAGGGATATGAACTGGTTTATGCCATTGGGGAGGGGGATGAACGAGCTACCCACCGCCGACTGGGCAGCCGACTTCGTGACCTGCTCTTTCACCGAATGCTGTCGGTTCCAGAGGGTGTTCGGGTAAGCAGCTACCGTATTATGAGCCACAAACTGGCAGCAGAAGCTACCCAGCATGACTACCGCTTCTATTATTTTACCGCAAGCGCGCTGTGCCGACCACGAAGGATAGGAAACCTACTCTACCCCACTGTACCCCGACCCTACGGCAGAAGTGGGTATAGCCTTGGCAGGCTATGTGGTCTTTTCTTTGGCATTCTACGTACCTATACAGGCATAGGCCGTAGGGTTTTGCGTCCTCCCACGGGTATGGGATATGAAGTGGCAGCGATACTGAAAGGAGATGAACCGAGCTGAAACAGATACTGATACTGGGCGGTGGAAACTGCCAGCTAAGCGCAGTAAAGCGTGCAAAAAAGCTGGGGCACCGTGTACTCTTGGCTGACTATACCGACAATCCTCCGGCGGCGGCCTTTGCAGACATCCACCTGAAAATAAGCAGCTTTGACACCGAGGCTTGCCTCTGCGCTGCCCGGGAGCACAACGTAGACGGCATTATGACACTGGGTACCGACCAACCTGTTTACACGGCAGCTGTAGTAGCGGAGGCTTTGGGGCTTCCCAGCTGCATTGACTGTGAAACCGCACTGGCTGTTACCAACAAGCAGGTAATGAAAACCCTGCTGACCAAGGCAGGAATACCTACTGTCCGCTACCGCTTTGTAGATGAAACAACCACTGCCGAGGACTTGGCAGAACTGCGGGCACCGCTGGTTATAAAGCCCCTAGACACACAGGGACAGCGGGGTATTTACAAGCACGACACTCCTATAGAAATATTAACACGGCTACCTGAGACCCTTTCCTACTCCCGACAAAAAACGGCACTGGTGGAGGAGTTTTATGAAAGTGACGAAATAACCGTCAGTGCGTGGGTAAAGGACGGTACCCCTTATCTGCTGGCTGTTACCGACCGCCTGCTTTACCCAGACCCTGTACATATTGGGGTTTGCACAGGACACCGCTTCCCCTCCATACATATGGACAAATACGATGAGATTGCAGATATTTGCAGAAGCAATACCCGTGCCTTTGGCATTGCCAACGGACCGCTGTATGTACAGCTGCTCCATGGTCGAGAAGGCCTTAAGGTAAACGAGCTGGCCTGTCGCATCGGCGGCGCCTTTGAGGATTTTTTCATTCCATACCTCTGCGGATTTTCTATTCTAGACGCAGTCATTGGTTCTGCACTGGGTGAACATGACGCAGGTGATGTATCGGCTCTTAGGGACTATGCCCCCAACCGCTGTGCCAGGCAGGTAGCGGTTCAGCTTACCTTCTGCAGCAGTGGAAAGGTAGGCAGTATAACCTCCTTGGAGGAACTGCGCAGGCTACCCTTTGTACTGGATGCAGGCTACAACTACTGTGTAGGTGACACTATACCCATCCTGCAAAATGCCACCGCACGGTTTGGTCATGCGGTACTAATCGCAGATAGCCAAACCGATATGAAAGAGAACATTCTCAAATTTTATGATATATTTCAGGTTTCCGACATTCATGGACAGCCCATGGTAAGACGGTGTTATCCGAATTACTAGGGTGTTTCCTAAGTGAAAATTGATTTAAAAATCCCTAATATGATACAAGGAGATTGACCTTTGAGAAAAATAATTGCAACCTTTACCGCCCTGCTTTTTACCCTACTGCCACTAGGCGGCTGCCAAGCAAAACAATATGAAATCAGTATTGCCGAGCAGTTTGGTATCGCATATGCCCCGCTGGCTATTATGAAGGAACGGAAGATACTGGAGGATAAGCTGCCGGGGATTACTGTCAACTGGAAGCAGTTTGGAGGCCCTACCGCTATCCGCGAAGGGATGCTCAGCGGCGACATTGATATCGGCTTTATGGGCCCCGCGCCTGTACTAATGGGCATAGACAACGGTATGCCCTGGAAATATGCCACAGGTATCAGCTTCAATGAAATGGCTATTGTCACCGACAAGCCCGATGTGAGTACCCTTGCGGACTTTACTTCCTCCGACCGCATTGCTATCCTTTCTCCCGCCTGCACTCAACATGTACTGCTCTGCATGCTTGCAAAGCAGCAGCTTGGCGACCCAAATGCGCTGGATACCCGTCTGGTATCCATGAGCCATCCAGATGCTGCCAATGCCCTGATTGCCAACACTGAAATATCCGCCCATGTGGCTACCCCGCCCTACTTACAGATGGAACTGGATGCGGGGATGCACACCATTGCCACCGGAGAGGAGATTATGGGAGGACCCTTTACCTTCATTACGGGAGTGGCTATGGTAAAGTTCCATGACGAGCACCCCAAGGAGTACAACGCCTTCATTGAGGCACTGGAGGAGTCCATAGACTACATTAACAACAATATGGACGAGGCTGTGGCCATCCTTGCGCCCGGCTATGGTATCAGTGAGAAAGAGCTGAAGTCCCAGATGACCTACAACGGAACCATCTACTCCACCCGGCTGGAAGGTGTAGAGAAACTAAGCACCGCCATGCAGGAGATGGGCTTTACCAAGGGTAACCCTGCCTTTGCAGATATCGTCTTTGAAAACGTCAACAAGGAGGGTTAGGGCATGAAAAAGAAGTACCCAAAATGGATGGAGCGGGTTTTCTGGATTGTTCTTCTGTTGGCGGTGTGGGAGGTCACTGTTAAGGTGTGTAAGGTGTCCCCGTTGCTATTTCCGTCGGTGGAACAGGTGGCTGCTACCCTATGGGAAGGGCTTACCTCCGGCGACCTACTTTACCAAAGCGCCTATTCCCTAGGCATTATCGGCCTTGGGCTACTCATAGCACTGGTTTTAGCATTTGTGCTGGCTCTGCTTTCGGTGCAGTATCCCGTGGCAGGTAGCTTGATTGACACCATTACTGCCATTGCCCACCCGCTACCGGGGCTTGCCCTGCTGCCGCTCATTATTATGTGGTTTGGTACCGGCTCCGGTGCGGTGCTGGCCATCATTGTGCACTCGGCTCTCTGGCCCATGCTGCTCAATCTTATTACAGGTTTTGAGTCGGTGCCTGCCATCTATCTGGACACCGGTCGCAACCTTTCCATGAAGCCGCTGGCTGTAACCTGCGAAATTATGGTACGTGCCTCGGCAGGCTATGCCCTTTCAGGCATCAAAATAGGCTGGGCACGAGCTTGGCGTGCCCTCATCAGTGCTGAAATGGCATTCGGTGCTGTGGGGCTTTTGGGCGGTATCGGCTGGTATATCCTCAAGCAGCGCACCTTTATGAATACCTCCGGCCTCTTTGCAGGTATTGTGGTGGTCATTATACTGGGCATTCTGGTGGAGGACGTACTCTTTGCAACTGTAGAAAAGCACACTGTACAAAAATGGGGCATGTCCTCTAAAAATTAAGGACACACCCCTTGCGTTTAAAGGAGAATCATATGTTATCTGCAAGAGAAATCTCCCGTAGCTTTACATCTGAAACCAAAACCGTTACGGTACTCCGGACGCTAAACCTCACCGTTACCGAAGGAGAGTTTTTCGTCATTCTGGGACAGAGCGGCTGCGGTAAATCTACCCTACTGCGCATTTTAGGCGGCTTTGACACCCCTGACAGTGGTACAGTGCTGCTGGACGAAAAGCCAGTGACCGCACCAGGCAAGGATATGGTCATGATGTTCCAAAGCTTTGATCAGCTATTCCCCTGGTTTACCCTACAAAGCAACATTACCTATGCCCTGAAAAAGACCGGTGTGGAACGAAACCCGCAGGCTGCTAGGATAATTGCAATGCAGTGCCTCCAAAGCGTGGGGCTTGGGGACTGCGGTGACAGCTACCCCCATCAGCTTTCCGGCGGAATGAAGCAGCGTGCCGCCCTAGCCCGTGCTTTGGCTCTGCGTCCCCGTGTACTGCTTATGGACGAACCTTTTTCCAGCCTGGACTACCTCACCCGTAAAAACGCCCAAAGAACTCTTCATCAGCTCTGGCAGAGCACAGGCATGGCGGTGGTTCTGGTCACACACGACATTGAGGAAGCAGTAACACTGGGACAGCGCATCGCGGTTTTGGGGCATACCAGCCACTGCATTGAGCAGATTTTTGAGAATGATGGCAGCGCGGACAACCTGAAAGGGACACTGGAACGTATGCTTACAGGAGATCAGTCCCCGCTCTAGCGGTTCACTTCATAGACGGTCACACCGTCATATTCCCCACTGCCGATAAGCCCTGTCACCCGTGCGCCGTAGGTAGCGTTTTGGAAGCTGGACAGCTTGGTACAGCGTTCACTACAGAACCGCAGCAGTTCATCACGGAACATAATGTTTCCATAGATGACGTTATAGTAGGGGCGATGCTCATAAAGATAGTCCAACTCTTGGGAATAAAGGATATACTCTATTTCATTGGCTTCAATATATTCCTCCAGTGTACCGTCACGGAGGGCAAACGGCAGGTTGCGGTAATCCCGTAGGCTGCCGTTTTCAAAGTAAAAATCGGTGTTCAGGTTGCCCAGCACCCGTGCATCCTTTGGCAGGATGGTACCCAGCTGTTCCAGATAGCTTTCGTAGCTGGGGGCAATCAGCCAAGGGCGAATGTTCGTAACAGAACATAGCAACACCACCGCCGTCAGCGTCGCCAGCAGCACCACCTTTATTCTTTCGCCAAAAAGGGTACAGGCAAATGCAGTGAGGAGCCAGCCTATGGGGAACAGAAAGAGGATACTTGTCTGGTTAAACCGTCCTATGAGCACCATACCTGCTGCAATGCCCGATGCCGCCCCTAACAGTGTAAAGAGCATGGAAGCTGTCTCCCCTTCCTCCCTGCGCATGACCAGTGCAAAGACCAGACAAAAGATAGCCGCAGCGGGGAAAAGCAGGAGTTGGAAACGGATATCGGGCAGATAGTAGGTGCCGCTTTCCCCTGCAAAAAGACGGGCAAAAAATCCTCCAAGCCCCGCTGCCTTTTCATGGAGCGGCACCAGCAGTTCAAATTCCCCCTGTCCATAGGCTAGGTAGTGCTTTATAAACTGAGAGTCAAAAGAATAGCTGATGGCTACAAACACAGCAGCAAAAGCTGCGGTTACACCTATGTAGACCAGCAGCGGACGAAGACCCGCCTTACGGTTTTGCAGGTAACGCAGCAGCAGGCACACTCCGCACATACAGCCCACAAGAAAGCTATTGGGATGAAGGCCTATGGCGAGTCCCGTAATAACCGCCAGAGCTATAGAATGAGAAGATGTGTACTGTCCCCGCAGAAGAATAGCCAAACAGGCACAGATACAAAGGCAGAGCAGTATTTCCTGCCTGGCAAAGTGTGAAGCATAGATAAACTGCACATCCATACTGAACAGAATAGTGAGCAGCAATGCCATAAGCGGACTGCGGAGCAGCCTGCCTGCACACCGCCAAAACAGCCAAAGACAGACTACACCCCCTGTAAGGCTTACCAGCCGTAGAGAGAATACGCTATAGCCAAAAAGCTTTACAGTTACCATTTGCAGCAGATGAAAAAGGCTTTTTATGGCATGGGGATATCGGGGTTTGGCATCAAAGAATGTTTCGGTAACACCCATATTCCCCTGCTCCAACATGTTACGGGTAAGCCCCCCAAGCCATGCTTCATCGGAATGTACAAATGGAAAGGATGTGAGAAACACCAGCTGAAAAAGAACCCAGATAACCAAATAGGCGGACAGCAGCAAGGGATACCTGTAACGATATGCCTTTTGTAACATCAATAGTTCCCTCTCTTTCGTCCTTTTTTTCCTTATTCATTATACAAGTAAATGGCTAAAAAAGATATTGTTAAATTTGTGTCAGATATTAAATAAACAGATACTATATAAAATAATCTTATGATACAACCGTGCTATAATCAAGTACAATGTAGTATAGGTTATGGCGATAGGGCCACTATGCCCTATTCCAGATGAAACCTGCTTTACTACACAGCTTCCCAACGCAACTATTACTTCGATTTTTTTACTGTAAAAAGGAGGTCGCCTATGCGTTCATCTATTAAAAGAATTGCCCTGTTGCTTGCTTCTGTAATGATGCTCAGCATGCTCACCGCCTGCAACGGTCATACCTTTGCAAAGGGTGACTCAAAGCTGGTTTCGGCAAAAGAGCTTTCCGGATATGTTGGCAAGGACAAGGTGGTCATTGTGGACATGCAGGCTCCCGAAGAGTACGCAAAGGGTCATGTGGAGGGCGCAGTCAACATTCCCTCCAGTGAAATAGTCATCAATGTCCCTGTAAAAAACATGCTTGCAGGCAAAAAGAAGATTGAGAAAACCATGAGCCAAAACGGTATTTCCAACGACACCACCGTTGTTGTGTATGACACCGACAAGATGAGTGCCGCCCGTATGCTGTGGTCACTCTTCATGTACGGCCATGAAAATGTACTGGTGGTAGACGGTGGCCTGGATGGCATTAAAGCTGCGGGAGTGGCTATGAGCACAACCCCCGTAACACCGACAGCCGGAAGCTTTACCGCAGCAGAACCCAGCCAAAACTGGCTTGCCAAAACACCCGATGTACTGGCGCAGGTAAATACACCAAATGAGAATGTAGTTCTGTTAGATGTACGTTCCGACGAAGAGTACATGACTGAAGGCAAAATTCCTACAGCCATTATGATGAACTACCTGACCAACTACTACAAGGATAACACCCTGAAGGATGTACAGACCACCCAGATTAACTATCTGCAGTCTGGCATATACCCCGAGCAGGAAATTATCATCTACTGCAAGACCTCCTTCCGAGCCGCACCTGTGTTTCTGCAGCTCTATGAGGCCGGATACCGCAACATACGCATCTACGACGGTGCATGGCTGGAGTGGACCGCAAATTCTTCCAACCCCATTGACCGCCCGTCCGGTGCAGCCGCACTTACTAACAAAGACGCATCCTAATACTACGGAGCGTTTTTGAATAAAAAAGTTTACATCATCGTGAAAGGAACATACTTATGAAAAAGATTCTATCGCTTCTTCTGGTAGCAACTATGATTTGCAGCCTGATGGCGGCTTGCGGAGTCCCTGCTGCTTCTGCTTCCTCCGAAGCCCCTGCTGCATCTGCTGCCCCCGCTCCCGCCCCCTCCGAGGCACCTGCCGCTCCTGCTGCTCCCGCTACCGATGTAGTGGCTGAGGCTGCAAACGGCTACTTTGCAAACTTTCCCGACGACAAGCACATGATTGGTGTACCCGACCTGTTCAAGAAGATTGATGCAGGCGAAGAACTGATTATCCTTGATGTGCGTCAGCCCGCTGACTACGAGAAGGGCCACCTGAAGGGCGCTTACAATGTTCCCCTGGGCCCCACTGTAGCATCTTCCCTGGAGCTTATCCCCAATGATGTTCCCCTGTACGTAAACTGCTACACCGGACAGACCTCCTCGCAGGTCGTTGCTCTGCTAAACATGGCTGGCAAGTTTGCCACCAACATTCAGGGCGGTTTCAACAACGGTATCTCTACCACAGAAGGCTTTGCCAAGTATGTGGACACCACCGCTGCTGTGCTCCCCACCGAAAGCTACCCCGTAGACGAAGCTATTAAGACTGCTGTTACCAAGTACTTTGCAGACATGGAAGCTTCCGCAGGTACCTTCAAGTACTTTAACTTCCCCGCTGCCAGCCTCAAGGAACTTGTTGTTGCCGAGAGCGAGGACTATACCATTCTTTCTATTCGTAAAGCCGAAGACTTTGCTACAGGTCATATCGCTAATGCTCTGAACATCCCCTTTGGTAAGGGCATGCAGGAGCGCTTCACCGAAATTTCCAAGGATAAGCCCGTAGTTGTATACTGCTACTCCGGCCAGACCTCTTCCCAGACCACCGCAGTACTGCGTATGCTGGGCTATGAGGCTTACTCTCTGGCAGGCGGCATGGGCAAGGCGGGCGGTTCCGGCTGGCTCGGCGTTGACGGTCCCCTGGTCAAGTAACTAGCGGCTAAGCCGTAAAAAAGCCTCCTGTTGTAGTTATCTACAACAGGAGGCTTTTGCATATTATACCTATTCTGCACATTTTAGATTGTCTTTTGGTACCCATCCAAATTCCAAGTCTGCTTTCCGTACACACCAAATCCACCCATTTAGTTCATGACCGCCATCAACAGCATCACCCACCGCTACGGTCATTTCTTTTGCTGTATAGTCCGCTGTTGCTACTCCAACGTCTCCGGCAATCTCCAAAAGCTGAACGGGAACCCAGCCTTCTTTTTGGGTTCTCTGGGATATGCAGTATATCCAATTTGCCCACGGGCCGTTTTCGTTAGATCTTTCTCCAAGGCACAATATATCTCCCGAAATCATCTCAATGGGATCCGGGTTGCTGTTTTGATAGTCTTCTATGACTTGATACTCCTTTTGCATGGCTATTCACCTCGTCAACTAAATTCTGTTTTTACCAGAATAGCACATTTCGTGTACCGAGACAAGACACGCCCTTACTGCCAAACTGGTTGGGCTAACTTCCTAGGTAATAACAGAAAACTTTCTGTCTAAAAGCAAAAAGCATCTTGACAAGAGAACAGTTGTTAGCTAAAATAAAAAGAGAACAAACGTTAGCTTTTTGGAGGTAATATTTATGCTAAAACTTTATTTCGGTACTACTGCTACCAATGCCACTACCCTGCTTACAGTAGCAATGATCATTTTCATGGGGATTTCCTTCTGGAAACGGAACAGCATTCACAGCTGGGGCAGGCTTATCCTACTGCTGGTGCTGTGGGGTTTACTCATCTGCTGTACGGCAGCTATGCGCCAAGGCGGCTACTACTATTCTGTGCTACATATGGTAGAGGGCGTAGGAGAGCCCGGGCTGTTTGCTGCATGGGGACTTCATGCTATGGTGGGTGGTGCACTGGCTATCATTGCAGTTGTTTCCGCCCTAGTTGCCCTCTTTGTTAAAGGGCAGAATGTCCGGGAGATTCTTTTCTTTGTAATTTCCGGGGCCTTCACCTTTAAAATTGCTTTTATGGAAACCTGTAGAATCATAAACCATTTTTCAGTAAAATAAGTGTACCAAAAAGGAAGGTAAGAACAGTGGCAAAAAGAAATACAAAGCAACTCATTTTGGAGTGTGGACTGGAGCTTTTCTCTGTAAATGGATTTGAGGGTGTTTCGGTTCGGGAAATTGCCAAAGCTGTTGGCATTCGGGAAAGCTCGCTCTACAAGCATTATGCAGGTAAGCAGGATATTCTGGACGCCATCCTTGCAGAAACTCAGAGCCATTATGATAATACTGTTCAGTCACTGGGCATTGCAGGTGAAGATACCCAGACTCTTACGCCGATTTATACCGGAATGAGCGAAGAACAGCTGGCAGGCATCGGTCTTGCGCTATTCACCCACTTTGTTACAGATGATTTCACTGTTAAGGTGCGAAAGCTGCTGACCATTGAGCAGTATAACAATACCCACGCATCTAGGCTATACTCCGGCCAGTATCTGCATGCTCCTGTCCATTTTCAGTCGGCTCTGTTTGAAAGCTTCATTGCACAGGGCAGCATGAGGCAGTGTGACCCGCAGGTAGCGGCACTGCATTTTTATTCACCTATGCTGTTACTGATGCAGCAGTTCGACGGTGGCGGGCTGACCATGGAACAGGCTACCCAGATTATTCGAAACCATATACACCAGTTTACTGAACTTTATATGATAAAGTAGAAAGCAAAAGGAACACCCATATCGGTGTTCCTTTTGCTTTTGGGTTCTACTTCAGCAGCTTAATTGCTTCTTTGGTTTTCACCAAGTACTCCTTTGTCTGAGAGATGTTATTTTTGGCCAGCCCCAGGTACAACAGGTCGGTAACGATTAACGATGCATTCCGCGACGCAATGGCACCAAGTCGAAGATCGCGTTCAGTGGTAGGGATATATAGAAGGGTATTTGCAAGCTTGGTAAGGGGGCTTTTTTTAAACTGGGTAATTGCAATGGTTGCGGCACCCTTTTCCTTTGCCAGCCGCATAGCCGCATTTACCTCGTTCTTTTTTCCGCTGTAGCTTATGGCAATTGCCACATCCTCCGGTGTTATATGTGCTGTTGCTGCCATCTGGTTATGAAAATCGCTATGATAAACAGTCTGACGGTTAATACGAGAAAGCTTTTGCATTAAGTCCATACATACAATGCCCGAGCCGGCAAGGCCGAAAAGATACACAGTACGACAGTTCAGCAGAATATGAACCGCTTTTTCTAGGCTCTCAGAGTTAATAAGATGGTATGCCTGATTTTGCAGCATAGTGTTCAAGTTTTCTGCCTTTTTGACCACCGTATCCATGGAATCCTCTTCAAGAATCATGTCATCAAATGTGACAATATCTGGCATATCATCCTTTGCCAAATCCACCTTCATAGCTGTAAAACCTTTGTAGCCAAGCTTCTTGGAAAAGCGAATGATGGCAGCGGCAGATACCCCTACACGGTCTCCTAAAACCTGTGCTGAGCTAAGCGTCACTTCATTAATGTGTTCCAGGATATACTGTGCAAGTTTTTTTTCAGTATCGGTGTAGCTTGCTGTTCCTTCTCGGATTTTGTAGATGCAGCTCATGCGTATCTCTCTTTCTCCATTAAGAATCTTTGGATAATCCTGTGGTGGATGGCGGCGCTTCCTTAATGGAACGAATGGCACCGGAAATATTGCCTTGGCTATTTTTTAGGATAGCTTCACTTTCACTGTGGGAAAGTCCGGTAAGTGCCATACAGATGGCAACCTTTACATTTGAATCGCTTTCTGCCAGATAGCGTGCTGCTTCTTCATAGCTGCAACCACTGCTTTCGGCTATGATACGCTTTGCGCGTTCTACCAGTTTTTCATTGGTCGGCTGGACATCAATCATCAGATTTTTATATACCTTGCCATATTTTATCATAAGTGATGTGGAAACCATATTCAAAATTAATTTTTGTGCAGTTCCTGCCTTCATACGGGTGGACCCTGTAATAACCTCCGGCCCTACAACAGCTTCTATTTCCGTACGGGCGTGGGCAGAAATCTTTGCATTGCTCACACAGCTGATAGCAGCGGTATAGGCACCCACTTCATTGGCATAACGGAGCCCCCCGATTACATATGGTGTGCGTCCACTTGCGGCGAGGCCAATGACTGTATCATTTTCGTTAAGATTTAAGCTTTTCAAATCACTTTGTGCCAGGAGAAGGTCGTCCTCTGCACCTTCCTTGGCTTTTAAAAGTGCTCCAAACCCTCCAGCAATGATTCCCTGCACCACCGTAGGATCTACGCCGTATGTGGGAGGGCATTCACTGGCGTCAAGCACGCCCAGCCTACCGGAAGTACCGGCTCCTATATAGATAATCCTACCGCCACGCTTCATCCGTTCATAGGCTTCATCTATAAGGTTTGCAATACTGGGCAGAACCTTGCTCACGGATAGTGCAACACTCTGATCCTCCTGGTTTATTACATGCAGTACTTCTATGGTGCTCATTGTATCAATGTCGAGGGTCGCCTGATTTCTTTGTTCCGTTTCCAATACGTTTAAATCTAAGTTCACTCTACATATCTCCTTCTGCATACTCGTTTTGTTATCTACGCCTAAAGCAGTATATAATTTAATTCCCTATTAAATCTAGTATATTGTCTAGTCCATAAAAGAGAACATTCTACCCGAAATAAAATTTTAATTATTTGCTGCTGTTTTCTAAAACATTATTGACATATTAATTGTCCTTTCATAATAATAATCAGATAAACTAGGATGCATAAACCGTTCGTAAACATGGTGATAAAACATCTTTGCGCTATATTAAAAAGAAAGGAGTAACAAAACACATAACCCTCGTTTGAGCTATGTGAACGCAAATCTTTGTACGAGCATAGTAGCCAAAAATTGGTGCGCCGCACTACAAAAAGAAAGGGGTATTTGTATGAATTATCAGAAAACAGCACAGGATTTATTGTCAGTACTCGGCGGTAAAGCGAATATTACAGCCAATGCAACCTGCATGACACGGCTGCGCGTAGGCATTGTCAACACGGACAAGGTAAATATGTCCGCACTAAAAAAAGTCGAAGGTGTTTTGGGCGTAGTAGGGTCCGAAACTATCCAGATTATATTGGGACCGGGTACCGTTAATAAGGTGGGGGCTGAATTTTCCAAGCTGACCGGTATAGCGCTGGGCTTGGACGAAGTAAATATGGATGCTGCAGCACTGGCCAAAGAGAATAAGGCTGTAAATACCGCCAAACACGACGGTCCTGTCCAACAGTTTTTAAAACGGATTGCAAATATCTTTGTTCCCCTTCTGCCGGGCATTATTGCCGCTGGCCTTATAAACGGTGTATGTAACGTTATTAACGTTTCCACACATGGTGCATTTAACGGAGTATGGTGGTATCAGTGCATCCGTACCATGGGCTGGGCACTCTTTGCTTATCTGCCGCTTCTGGTTGGTATGAATGCAGCAAAAGAGTTCCACGGCAGTGCAGTTCTGGGCGCCATTGCAGGCGCAATGTCTATTGCCAATGCAGGAATGCCTTTACTGATTAAACTTAAGGACGACGCACAAATTCTTTTACCGCTTACAGGAAAAGTCTTTAACCCCGGTGCAGGCGGACTTCTGGCAGCTCTGTTTGCTGGTATTTTCTTTGCCTTCTTAGAAAAACGAATTCGTAAATATATGCCCGCTATTTTGGATACATTCTTCACCCCACTTCTAACCGTTATTTTCGGCGGACTGGTTGCACTGATTGTTCTACAGCCCTTCGGCGCATTTGTAACTGCCGGTATTTTCAGCATTCTGAACTTCTTCTACAACTCCCTTGGTGTTTTGGGTGGATATTTGCTTTCTGCTGGTTTCCTGCCGCTGGTTGCAGTGGGTCTACATCAGGCTCTCACCCCTATCCACGCATTGCTAAATGACCCTGCAGGGGCGACACAGGGTATCAACTACCTGCTGCCTATTCTGATGATGGCAGGCGGCGGACAGGTTGGCGCCGGCTTTGCGCTCTATCTGAAAACAAAGAATAAGAAGCTTAAGAGACTTACCAGAGATTCACTTCCTGTTGGTATCTTGGGCATTGGCGAGCCAATGATGTATGCTGTAACCCTTCCTCTGGGCAAGCCATTCATTACTGCATGCCTTGGTGCAGGTCTTGGCGGTGTTCTTGCCTCCATCTTCCACCTTGGCACTGTATCGCAGGGTGTGTCGGGCCTATTCGGGCTTCTCATCGTGGTGCCCGGACAGCAGCTGCTGTACGCTATCGCTATGATTGGTGCTTATGCCGGTGGCTTCCTGCTTACATACTTCTTTGGCGTAGACGAAAATAGAATTAATGAGGTTTACGGCAAGGATGAAAAATAATAGGAGACAATAATTGAAATGAGCCAATATGGGATTTCGTTATATCTTGGCACAGGTGCCGACAAAAACCGGGAAATTATAAAAAAAGCAGGGAACGCAAA
>JAVXNK010000008.1:0-94062 GCA_036645835.1 Angelakisella sp.
AACTCGCTACCTCCACCTTGGCAAGGTGGCGCTCTACCAAATGAGCTAAACCCGCGGGATTATGGTGGCTCCGGTCGGAATCGAACCAACGACACGTGGATTTTCAGTCCACTGCTCTACCAACTGAGCTACAGAGCCAAGATGTGCCTCCAAGGCACAAGGAAAAAGTGGCGACCCGGATGGGGCTCGAACCCACGACCTCTAGCGTGACAGGCTAGCGTTCTAACCAACTGAACTACCGGGCCAAGTGTGGTGGGAACAACAGGGCTCGAACCTGTGACCCTCTGCTTGTAAGGCAGATGCTCTCCCAGCTGAGCTATGCTCCCACACTTTTCGCTTTTCTGAGCAGCTATCGTTGCCCCAAGCGACGAAATTTATTTTACCACATGTTCGACGAAGTGTCAACACTTTTTGCGAAAAAAATCTAAAAAATTCGAAATTTATTTTATAGCTTTACGATTTAAATACAATATCTATTACTAAAAACAGCCTAACACCACTAAATAAGGGCAACTAGCGTAAAATTCTACTCCACATATGCATATTCTTTCAGCACACGAAGAGTCTTTTTACCAATACCATTTACCTTGTCCAGTGCCTCCATAGTAATGAAGCTTCCATTTTCCTTGCGGTACGCTATAATCTGCTCGGATAACTTTTCACCGATACCTGGAATGCTCATAAGGGTATCCTTGTCGGCAGTATTGATGTTCACTGCCGCAAGTTGTAGGAACTCTTTCGCACCCATAATTGCTGCTTTGCTGTTTAGAATACGGTAGATAGGTGTAGGTGGTGTTGCCGGTACCAGATAGGCTGCCATTACGGTGGCAGAAAGAAGTAATATCAGTGCTAAAACAGGAGGAAACAGCCGCGAAAACCAAGTTTTCATCTGCTCTTCCCTCCTGTCGATTAGTATTTGCTTAAAAAGCTATTCTGCGCTACAGGTTATTTCTTCAGTGTAATTGCTCGCTTTGTCTCTTTTACAATGTTTTCAGCACTCAGTCCAAACTCAACCAATAGTTCCGCACCCTTGCCGGAGTGTCCAAACTCATCCTTGACACCAATGCGTACTACAGGAACTGGGCATTCCTCAGAAATGGCCTCCAGCACCGCACTGCCAAGTCCTCCAATGATAGAGTGCTCCTCGGCAGTAACAATGACTCCTGTCTCCTTCGCGGCAGCCAGCAGCAGTTCCTTGTCGATAGGCTTAATAGTATGGATATTGATAACCCGTGCAGAGATACCCTGCTTTGCAAGTTCCTCAGCAGCCAAAACTGCCTCGTACACTACAATGCCGGTAGCCACAATGGTAACATCGGAGCCCTGACGCAAGGTCACACCCTTGCCAATCTCAAACTTGTAGTCCTCACCGTTGAAAACAGGAGCAGCCAGACGGCCAAAGCGCAGGTATACGGGACCATAGTACTCTGCAGCAGCATGAACGGCAGCCTGAGCCTCTACATCGTCCGCAGGGTTAATGATGACCATGCCGGGTATTTCACGCATAAGGGCAATATCTTCGTTGCACTGGTGGGTAGCACCGTCTTCGCCTACCGAAACACCGGCATGGGTAGCACCTATCTTTACATTCAGATGAGGATAGCCAATAGAGTTCCGCACCATCTCAAAAGCTCTGCCTGCTACAAACATAGCAAAGCTGCTTACAAAAGGTACATATCCGCAGGTAGAAGTACCGGCGGCAGCAACCATCATATTGGCCTCGGCTATACCGCAGTCAAAAAAACGATCGGGAAATTCTTTCTTAAACACACCTGTTTTGGTGGCAGCAGCAAGGTCTGCATCAAATACAATCACCTTATCATTTGTTTTACCTAAAGCTATTAGCGCATTGCCGTAGCTGTCACGAGTAGCGACCTTCTTCATATCAGCCATTATTACTGTACCTCCTTGTCAAGCTTAGCCAGATCTTCCATAGCGATGGCATACTGCTCCTTGTTGGGTGCAGAGCCATGCCAAGCAGCCAGGTTTTCCATAAAGGAAATGCCCTTGCCCTTTACGGTCTTTGCGATAATAACGGTAGGCTTGCCCTTTACGGTTTTGGCCTTCTGAAATGCAGCTTCCAGTTCATCAAAATTATGGCCATCTACGTTAATAGTTTCGAAGCCAAAGGCTGCAAACTTTTCGTCAATAGGATAGGGAGAGCAAACCTCGTCTACTGTGCCGTCAATCTGTAAACCATTGTTATCTACAATATAGCAGAGATTGTCCAGCTTGTAGTGTGCAGCAAACATAGCCGACTCCCAAACCTGACCTTCCTGTATTTCGCCGTCACCCAGTATTGCGTAAACCCTATAGTCCTTCTTGGAAAGCTTGCCCGCTAGCGCCATACCTGCCGCAGCCGACATGCCCTGCCCCAAAGAGCCTGCTGTAAAATCAATACCGGGGCACTTGTTAAGGTCTGGGTGGCCTTGCAGACGTGTTCCAACCTGCCGAAAGGTCTTCAGCTCCTCTACTGGGAAAAAACCCTTCTGAGCCAGCATGGAATAGAGTGCGGGACATACATGACCCTTGGAAAGCACCAGCCGGTCACGATCCTCCCAGCGGGGATTTGCAGTATCTACCCGCATCTCCTCCGAATAGAGATATGTAATGATATCCGCGGCGGACAGTGAGCCACCGGGATGTCCGGATTGCGCGGAATATACAGCCTCAATAATACCCCTACGTACATTGTTTGCTGTTTGTTTTAGAATCTTCCTTTTTTCTTCTTTCATTACGTTTCCTCCTGTGTAAATTTATATAGATATAAAACGCTATGGTTACCTACCTAAACTAAGCTTTTTTAAAAGATTATCAAAATATATAGGCAGTGGAGATGTAAAAAATAGCTCCTCACCTGTTCTGGGATGGATAAAGCCAATGGTTCGTGCATGAAGACACTGTCCGGTGCTGCCCGTGATAGCAGCTTTTTTAGGTCCGTAAACCGTATCCCCCGCCACAGGATGCCCAATATAGGCCATGTGTACTCGTATCTGATGTGTTCGTCCTGTTTCCAACACGCACTTTACATAGGAAAAACCGTTAAGCTCCTCCAACAGCTCCACATGAGTTATAGCATTGCGAGAATTTCTATCGGTAATACACATTTTTTTGCGGTCACTGACGCTTCTGCCAATGGGGGCGTCAATAATAAATTTTGGCTCCTTGAGCCTGCCATGAACAATGGCAGCATACTCACGGGTAAAACTATGGGCTTTTATCTGTTCCGAAAGCCCTTGATGTGCAATATCATTTTTGGCAACAATGAGTAGCCCCGTGGTATCCTTGTCAATACGATGAACGATACCGGGGCGGATAACGCCATTGATACCGGAAAGGGAATCACCACAGTGGCAAAGCAGGGCATTTACAAGGGTTCCGCTATAGTTTCCGGCAGCAGGATGCACCACCATGCCCTTAGGTTTGTTTACCACTAAAAGGTCATCATCTTCGTAAACAATGTCCAAAGGAATATCCTCCGGCAACGTTTCCAGCTGCTGTGGTTCGGGCAGCGTCACCGAGATAGTATCACCTTGCTTTACCTGTAGGCTTTTTGTAGCTGCCTTACCATTTAAAAGAAGCTGTCCCCCGCTGCACAATGACTGTACTGTCGAACGGGAAAGTTCTGGGAATAGCACAGTAGCAGCACGGTCCAACCGCTCCCCTACAAGCTCCGCAGTAATAATTGCCACCTGCTCCATCACTCTTCACCCTCGGCCTTAATAATGTCGGCAGGAGCTGGTTTGTCCTTCCCTTCTATAAACAAAATATAGATAGCCAGTAGTCCTGTACCGATAACAACACAGCAATCGGCAAAGTTAAATATAGGAAAGTTAATGGGCTCAAAATAAATATAGTCGATAACATAGCCAAGCATGGCGCGGTCAATCAGGTTGCCAAGTCCTCCGGCAATAATGAGTGATAAGGAGCTTAGCATGAGTGTTCCTTGCACCTTTTTGAGCAGTATGGCACCTACAAGCACAACAATAACAATAGCGGTAACGGCAATAAGGAAAAACCGCTTCTGCTGCAGTATTCCAAAGGCTGCACCGAAGTTCTCGTGATAATGTAGGCTTAGAACATTGGGTATCAGATCAATGGATGTTATAGGTTTTAGCGATAGTGCTGCCCACTGCTTAATAAAATAGTCCACAGCAACCAGTCCACCCGATAAAAGCAGATAAAATAGTCCCGACATTGGCACTCTCCAATCCGTAAGATATTAGTTTGAAAGCACCCTTCAAAGGCAAAGCAAGGAATGGTGCATTAATATGCAAAGCCGAAGTGCAGCTTCCTTGGTAGGGGCTGCACTCCAGCAATGCGGTTTTATTTTACGTCGGATAGTACCGATGCGCAGCGGCTGCACAGGGTAGGATGATCGGCAGTCTGCCCTACAGTCTCACTGAACATCCAGCAACGCTCACACTTGCTTCCGGAAGCATTGCGTACAGTAACACTAAGTCCCTCAATGTTACCCTCCACATCACCCTTGCCAGCCTCCACAAGTTCCACATGGGAGACAATGAAGAGCATGGGAAGATCCTTCTCCATAGCCTTAGCGCAGGCGTAGTACTCTCCGCTGCAGTAAACAGTCACTGCAGCTTCCAGCGATTTGCCGATGGTCTTAGCAGCACGGGCAAGCTCCAGAGCCTTGTTGACATCCTCACGGATAGCATGTAGCTTCTCCCACTTATCCATAAACTTCTGAGAAACCAAGTCGGTCTTAACCTCGGGCATGTCATTCAGCATTACGGAAGTCTTATCGTATTCACTGCTTTCGGGAATGTACTGCCAAATCTCCTCTGCGGTAAAGGAAAGGATAGGAGCCAGCAGCAAGGTGAGGGCACGCAGTCCCTGATAAATAGCAGTTTGGGCGGAACGACGTGCAAGCCCACTGGTGCTTTCGGTATAGAGTCTGTCTTTCAGCACATCCAGGTAGAAGCTGGACATGTCGGTAGAACAGTAGTTATGAATAGCGTGGTAAACAATGTGGAAATCCAGTGCATTGTAGGCCTTGCGGACTTCATCCACCATATTATTGGTAGTGGCCACAGCCCACTTATCAATCTCCAGCATATCCTCAAAGGCAACGCTATCGGTATCGGGATTAAAGTCGCTGATGTTACCCAGAATATATCGTGCAGTATTACGAATTTTACGATAGCTTTCAGATAGCTGCTTTAGGTACTCAAAAGAGATACGCACATCTGAATGATAGTCGGAGGAAGCAACCCATAGACGCAGAATATCGGCGCCGTATTCCTCTATAATTTTTTCAGGAGCAGTACCATTTGCTAGGGACTTGGACATCTTCCGTCCTTCCCCATCCACAACCCAGCCGCAAGAACAGCAGGTTTTGTAGGGGGAGGTGCCTACAGTGGCCACGGCGGTCAGCAACGAAGACTGGAACCAACCGCGATACTGGTCTGCGCCCTCAATGTAAAGGTCACAGGGCCACTTATGGCCGTTTTCTTCGGTCAGCACTGAAGCATGGCTGCTGCCGGAATCAAACCAAACATCCATGATATCGCTTTCCTTACGGAAGCTATCATGACCGCACTGAGCACACTTGGTACCCTTAGGAAGAATATCAGCTGCATCATGGAGATACCAGCCATCGGAACCTTCCTTGCGGAAAAGGTCTGCAACAGCCTTGATGCTGGCTTCGTCAAAGTGAGGCTTGCCGCACTCCTGACAGTAGAAGATAGGAATGGGAACACCCCATGTGCGCTGGCGAGAAATACACCAGTCACTGCGGTCGTTTACCATATTCTTAATGCGGCCTTCGCCCCATGCAGGAATCCAGTTTACTTCCTCAATGGCCTTTATAGCCTGCTCGCGGAACTCTTCCACGGAGCAGAACCACTGCTCTGTAGCCCGGAACAGTACCGGCTCCTTGCAGCGCCAGCAGTGAGGATATTGATGGATAATCTTCTCGGTGGCAAACATGAAGCCGCCATTTACCAAATCTTCCCCAATAACCTTGTTGGCCTGTGCGGTGGTAAGGCCCGCATATTTTCCTGCCTCATCGGTCAGCTTGCCCTTGTCATTTACCGGAACTACAATCTCTATCTGAGGATAGTTCTTGCAAACTTCAAAGTCATCGACACCAAAGCCGGGAGCAGTATGAACACAGCCCGTACCACTTTCCAGTGTAACGTGGCTTCCTACAATTACAGGAGATACACGGTTCATAAAGGGATGGTTGTAGGTCATAAGCTCCAGCTCTTTGCCCAAAATGGGGTCAGAGATAGTGTATTCGGTAATGCCTGCTGCCTTCATGGTAGCTTCCACCAGCTCACGGGCCATCACATAGTGTTCACCGTTGGCGGTTACCACGCAGTACTCAAAGTCAGGGCCTACACAGATAGCAAGGTTGCCAGGAAGTGTCCAGGTAGTAGTGGTCCAGATTACAAAATAAGTTTTTGCAGGGTCTGCACCCAGTGCCTTGAGCTTGCCATTTTCGTTCACTACAGGGAACTTTACATAGATAGAATCACAGGGATCCTCGGCATACTCAATCTCGGCTTCTGCCAGTGCAGTACTGCACTCGGGACACCAGTAAACCGGCTTCAGGCCCTTGTAGATGTAGCCCTTGTTTGCCATTTCGCCAAATACTTCAATCTGCTTGGCTTCAAACTCGGGACGAAGTGTCAAATATGGATGATCAAAATCAGCAATTACGCCCAAACGCTCAAACTGGCCTCTCTGTACGCCAACATAATGCAGGGCGAACTCCTTGCAAATCTTACGCAGCTCTACCGGGGAAATATCACTTCCTACCCCCTCTTTTTTACGGGCACGAAGCTCGATGGGAAGACCATGGGTATCCCAACCGGGTATAAAAGGTGCCTTAAAGCCGGTCATATTCTTATGGCGGACAATGATGTCCTTCAGCACCTTGTTCATAGCGGTTCCCAGGTGGATATCACCATTGGCATAGGGAGGGCCGTCGTGCAGAACATAGAGTGGCTTTCCTTCGTTGCGCTCCACAATCTTATTGTAGAGGTTTTCTTCCTGCCATGTCTTTAGTGTCTCGGGCTCCTTTTTGGGCAGCGCAGCTCTCATGGGAAATTCTGTGCTGGGCAGATTTAGTGTTGCGTTGTAATCCTGTGGCATAATGTTGTTACTCTCCTACTATCAGTGAAATTTTTGTTTAGTCATCTTTTAAATTAAAGGCGTCGCCAAACTTGAGAATTCCGAACTTTTGACTTACTACAGGCTTCTTCCTCGAGGTTAGCTGCACTGCAAAGTCATCGTCATCGTCATCATCGTCGTCAAGGTATGGTATTCGGTTGAGGTTTGCTTCACGAAGCAGCTTTTTTTCTTCTGCAAACTCATCCTCTTCGTAGTCGTCATATTCCTCTACATCAAACTCCAGCTGTACCATGGGAGGTGTTGCAAAAGGATTCTCTTCCCTACGTGGCGGGGCATGGTATATGGTAGTGTCGTCCTCGGGAAGTCCCTGACTATCACTGCGTATATCACGTGCCGCCTCGGACGGTTCATCGTAAAATGTTTCTTTATAAGGTTTTTGTATTATAGAGGGCTCATCCTCAGGCTCTTCCATCTCATAGTGCTTCTCAGCAGCATAGGGCTCCTCGAAGTATACTTCTTGGGGCTCCATTTCCAGTTCTAGCTGCTCATCCGCTTCTGCCTCTTGCCGGGTTTTGTACCGGAGCGTGGGCTGAGGGTAGCGCTCTTCGGTATCTTCACCATAATCTGCAGTTTCGGTATAATCCTCTGTATAGATAGCGGTACCCTGCTCATCAAAGCCTTCATTGCCAGCCAGGTCAGTGGGATGGTACTCATCGGCTTCAGCTGCATCATTTTCCGGTTCGGGCTGTGCAGCAGCAGGCTGTGGCGACGGTGGCTTCTTTGCACGGGGCTTCCTGTCATGATCATAGTCCGATGGTATATTCTTAATGACATCCAGATGGGTTCTGTAAAGTGCAAACAGCCTTTCCTTAAAGTCGGCCGCTTCTGCTTGCATCTGCTCCAGCTCGTACTGTTGCTTATCTACCTTGGTGATAGCCTCAGAGGCTATCTTCTCTGCACGGGCCGTTGCATCCTGTATAATTTTTTCTGCCTTCTGACGAGATTCTTTAAGAATACTGTCGCCCAGCTTTTGGGCTCCAATCAGTGCAGAACGAAGGCTATCCTCTTCCTCACGGTAGTTTTCCAGGTTAGAGGCCAAAATCTCTAGTTTCTGCTGTAAAGCCTCGTTTTCTTCTTGTAGCTCTCGGGCAATATGAAGTGCCTGTGTGACAAATTCGTCAACATCTTCCGTTCTATATCCAAAGGCCATCGCCTTGTTAAAGCTGACGTTAAAAAATCCTGCCGGAATTTCCATGAAACCTGCCTCCTACTGATATTTTCTAAATTTGAGCCGAAGCTTGTCTTTCCTGCTTACACCATCCTGCCCATCGAAAATAAATTTTCCGATGCCCCGGATAGATATTTTATCATCCTGTGTAATAGTCTTATCACAGGAATTCACAGCTATACCATTTAATGCCACAAGTCCGGAGGAAATTAGCTTCGAAGCATTACTACGGGATAGGTTTCCCAGAAATGCTACGATGCAGTCCAAACGAAGGGAGGCAACAGTTCCGAATACGGGTAAAAAGTTTTTTTCAGGTGCTGCCGTTCCCTGTGGTATTTCAGTTACAGAAACACCTACCCGCCCAATTTTAACAATTTCGGAAAGAATTAGTTCAGCAGCATGATCAGTACAAAAGGTAATGCAGCGACCTGCTTCAGCACAGATATCCCCTATTACCTCACGGCGAAGGCGTAATGCCATAAAAGAGCCTAGAAAGTCTCTATGAGACAGGGACTCCTGCCTCCAAATAAATTCCAGACACCTGATGGGGAATACTTCATTGTTGTTTTTTGCCGATGAAAATATACCTACAAACACACGCTCTGCGTCGTCATAGCCTCCCCAGAAGGAAAAATCCAAGCCAGTATATTTCAGCTTATTTCTGACAAGTGTTTGCTGGGCAGTGTCCAAAAATCCCAAGAACACCGGTTTTTGGGATCTTTGGCATTGTTCTGCCAGGTCCTCCACTCGTGCCAAAAGCAGTGCTGTTTCTTTATTAGTAGTAAGTTCCGCCACTTGTATCCTGCTCACCTTCATCAATAACAGACTCTCCCATAACACCTACTGTGTTGGGTGTTATGACAAAAGTTGTGTTAGAAGCTTTCTTTATAGTACCGCCTTCGGCATAGGCTACTCCGCTGAGAAAGTCAATAAGGCGACGGCGTACATCCTGCGACACCGAGTCCGTATTGACAACCACAGTTCTTTTGGCTTGCAGGTGATCCGCAATACCGCTGGCATCTTCAAATCTATCCGGCTTTACCAGTACTACCTGAGGCTGGTTTCCCTGATGAATATTTACCACTTTACCCGTCTCCTCTCGTGAAAATACACCCGTATCGGTGGTCGGGTGGTAGCTTGGGACACTGTCATAGCCGTCCAGTGCATCTAAACTTTCCAGATTATCCAGGCCGTCTAGTTTGCCGTAACCAAAACTATGTTTATCCACTTCGTTTACATTACCGATTTCATCGTCTTCATCGTCCATTCCATCATCCAGGGGAGACATACCCATGAACTTTTTAAAGCCCTCCATAAACGCCATTTTATCGTACCTCCCACGTTAAAAAATAATGCGGTGTTATCATTTATGTACGACTGCCAAAGATACCTGAGCCAATGCGTATCAAGTTTGCACCCGATTGTATGGCCAGCTGATAGTCGGCAGACATTCCCATTGATAGATATTCCATAGTTACATTATCTATTTTTTTGTGCTTTATGTCAACAAACAATTTGTACATTTGGTCAAAATATGACCGTGTTTCGTCACAATTCTTCATTGCGGGGGGAATTGTCATAAGTCCACAGACCAAAATATTACTGAGACATGCGGCCTGTTCCGTCAAATATGGCAGTTCCTCCGGCAACACGCCCGACTTGCTAGGTTCAGCACCAATATTGACCTCCAGAAATACCCGCATAGTTTTCCCGACCTGGCAGGCACGCTTATCAATCTCCTTAGCCAGGTGCAGTGAGTCCACAGACTGTATGCAGCTGACCTTATCAATAATCTGCCGTACCTTATTGGTTTGTAAAGCCCCAATAAAATGGATAGCTGAGGCATCAAAGTCATACGTATCGTATCTCCCACAAAGCTCCTGTGCACGGTTTTCTCCAAACAGGTGTATCCCGCAGCCATATATAAGGTTTACCACTTCGGCGGGAATAGTCTTTGTAACGGCCATAAGGGAAATGTCTTCGGCACTTCTGCCGGACACCCTAGCTGCCTCAGCTATATTCTCCCGAACCGTGGTCACACGCTGAGTAAGCAGCTCACTACTCCAACGGTTTTCCGTCATATATATCTGTCCCTTCCACAATTATTTCATCAAATATATTGAGATAGACATCACTGTTGTAGTCCAGTTTGCTGAGATAAAAATCCTTGCCGGTGTAAACAATTTCAACCTTTTTAAATTCGATAGCAGACTTTCCTCTTACAAAAACACCCTTTACACCGTCCTGTATGCGCAGAGCCTTTTTACTGAACCGTATTCCCTTATAATCATCAAAGCCAAGCTTTACTGTGGCCGTGCGTCGGGCAACGGTATCAGGGCTAATGTCGTCACTTTGAATTACCAAAAGCGCACGACCCAATGTCTTATCCTCGGAAATGGACTTTACCCAGCCGCCTACTGTTTTATCGTCACTCCCCGCAAAGGTAAGGCTCATGTTGACTCCGGGTTGGAACAGCGCAGCCTCCTCAATAGGCACTGAGGTTACATAATACCAGTTGTAGTCCGAAATGCATTTTCCAAAGCTTTCCCGGTTGTAGGGGTATTCCTTCTGCAAAATCTGGTCCAGCATGGCAATATCTATGGTTTCCAAAAGTTCAGGAGTTAGCTGCTGTTCGTAGCCATCTACATAGCGGGAAAAGTAACCTGTTTCCCCTATGGTGGTAACCGTGCCTGTTTCTACCATATCGGTAGTTTTGTGCAGTTCGGTTATTCGTGTATCCAGCAGCACCTCATTCCCTACTGCAACCTGCATACGGCTAATGCTATCTAGCAGGCTAAGACGAATATGCTTGATGTCGCTTACCTTACCTACGGTAGCGTCCCCGGTTAGGCTGCGCAGTGAAGAAAAGATGGCATTGCTAAGTGCCCCTATATTATCTTTGTGAGAAGAATTTGCATCACGTCGGATATTCTCCAGCAGCTGCTGTTCAGTTTTCAAATCTATACTTTTCAGAGCAAGCTCAGCAGCCGCAGGGTTTGAATAGGTTATAGCCGCAGGAGTAGTGGATATAAACTTGCCGCCTTCCGGCAGTGTGTGTATTAGCGAATCACTATAGGTTTGTGGTATTGGGTGTTCGTCTCGAATGAGAACCCCACTGGTGGAGTATACGCGGGCGACCTCAAAGCTATATGCGCTTTCAGTTTTATATCCAGTGTAGAAAAAACGAAAGGTCTGATAGCCCGCATAGATAATAAAAAACAGAGCCAGCATAATGGCCGTAAATTTACCAGATAAGCTATTCATGGGTTATGTCAGTCCTTTCGCTAAAGTTCTAGATTATTATCAATGACCAAAGTCTATTAAAGCTTTTTTTACAAGGCTAACGGCCTCGGCGACCAGTTCTTCATAGCAATTGTAGTTGTCCAGCATCAGCCAGTGTATACCTTCTTCTCGCTTAAACCATGTAAGCTGACGCTTTGCATAGTTGCGGGTTTGCTGTTTTAGTACAGCAGTCGCTTCTTCCAAGCTCTGTCGTCCTTCAAAATACGGAATAAATTCTTTGTAGCCAATGGCCTGCGCCGCGGTAGGTGACAGCTGCATGGAGAGCGCAAGCCGCGCTTCATCCAAAAGCCCTTCTTTCAGCATGTTATCCACCCGTAAATCTATACGGTCATACAGCTTTTGACGATCATTGCAACCGATGCCAATGATGCAGGCGTCATAGGGAGACGGTACAGCCTTCGACTGTTGTTGCCGCTGTGTCATGGTGGTACCTGCAACACGAAAAACCTCCAAGGCACGGATAACCCGTCCTAAGTTATTGGGGTGGATGGCTTTGGCAGCCTGTGGATCAACCTTACAAAGAAGAGCGTGAACTGCCTCATTTCCCTCAGCCTTTGCTTTTTGGCGCAATTCTTCTCGATACAGTTCATCTCGCTGTTCAGGGGCAAAGGCAATGTTGTCTATAAGGGAACGGATATAAAGACCTGTTCCGCCGGTGACTACGGATAGTTTACCCCTATTATGCAGCTCCCCTATGGTGCTGTGAGCCAGTGCCGTATACTGAGCTACCGAAAAGCTTTCCCATGGCTCCAGTAGGTCTATGAGATGATGTGGCACTTCCTGCTGCTCCTCCGCAGTAGGCTTGGCTGTAGCAATGGAAAGCTGTTTATACAGCTGCATGGAGTCCCCGGACACCACTTCTCCATCAAAGGCCTTGCATAGTTCAATGGCAAGCCTTGTTTTTCCTGATGCGGTAGGCCCCACCACAGCAACAAGCGGTATTTTTTTCTCTGCCACGGATAGGTTCCTCCTCTATATTATCATGTGATACGTCCAAACATCTTTTCCAATTCTCTGCGGGTTAATGCAATGGTTATAGGCCTGCCATGAGGGCAACTGCGGAGAGTGCTGTCCTCACAAAGCAGTTGAAGAAGCTTTTTTTGCTCCAGTTCACCCGTAAAGTATCCTCCCTTTACAGCGGCTTTACAGGCCATTGAATGGAGCATATCATCGGTTTTATCTATTTCGGGGTGCAGGTTGCCTTTTAGCAGTTTTTCTGCTATTTCTAGCAGGGTATCCTCCAGTAGCGCAAGGCTTAGAATAGCAGGTATCTCTCTAACAAGGATGCTTCCCCCGCCAAAATCCTCGGCAGCGAACCCCAAGTCCTCTAAAACATCAAGATTTGTAATAAGTACACCATACAGCTCCTTCGAAAAGGAGAGCCGTGTGGAACTAAGCAGCAGCTGTCGGGCAACATGTCCCGCCCTTTGCTCAGCTTTTAAGCGTTCAAACAGTATTCGCTCATGGGCGGCATGCTTGTCCACCAAAAGCAGCTTATCTTCCTGCTCCGCAACAATATAGGTGCTGAACAACTCCCCTACCAGCCGCATAGGCGGCTCCGGTGACGCTATAGACACAGGTTGTGCCAGTACTGTAGGCTCTTGCCTAGTTACCGGATTTACCCGCTCAAGCGAGGAAGCCAAAGGCGCAGGTGCACACTGTACTGGCGGCACAGTAATATTAGGCTTTGCCACTTCTGCTTCTTGCTTTGTATATTGGGGTATAGTGGTACGCTGTCCTTTATAGGCATCTGTCTGCATAGGCTTTTCGGCAATGGGCTCATGCTCTGCTCTACTAATGCCAACACTCTTTTTCAGCTGTTCCATATAAAGCTTCACTGAGGAATTATCCTGTAAATCCTGCTGGGTAGCTACTTTCTTAGGCTGATTTACCACACTACGGTACTGTTCTGCGGTAATATGCTGTTGTTCTCCTGCCAACGGCCTGTTTTGTAGGTCGAAGTAGGTAAGCTTTGCCTTCATGCTTTTTCCTGCGGTATCAGCGGCATTTACTGCCTGCTCCATATTGGAAAGTGCGCCCTTACAGGCGGAATATACTGCATCAAAGACCAGTTTTTCGTCAGTAAGCTTTACTTCAAGCTTGGCAGGGTGTACATTGACATCCACCATAAAGAATGGGAGGTTTAGGTGCAGCACACAGCCAGGAAATTTCCCGGTCATAATACTGTTCCTATATGCTTCCTCCATGGCCGCCATAACAGTAACACTACGAACATAGCGTTCATTAATAAAAAAGTGTTCCATGGTTCGGGTAGCCTTGGCATTTTCGGGTCTTATAATGTAGCCTGATACCTCCACGGTACCGCTGTTGCCTTTTACAGGAATCATTCCCCCGCCAAACTCTTTGCCGTATACCGCATAGATAGCAGAAAGCAGCTGTCCATCACCGGGAGTTTGCAGTACCTGTTTGCCCTCTCGGATAAACCGTACCGATACTTCAGGATGAGAAAGCGCCAAGCGATCCAGCAGTGTAGCAATGGCGTTGCCTTCGGTAACGTCTTTTTTTAAGAACTTCATACGAGCAGGAATGTTGTAGAATAGGTCACGGACATAGATGGTAGTGCCTACGGGGCAGCCTGCCTCGCAAAGTGTACCATCTTCTCCCCCATTAATGCGGTAACTGTAACCCAGGGGGCTTCCGTCCACCCGTGACAGCAGTTCTACGCGGCTTACGGCACAAACCGAAGCCAAAGCCTCACCGCGAAATCCCAGCGTACCTATACGGTATAGGTCATCTTCACTGGATACCTTGCTGGTGGCATGACGTAAAAAGGCCTTGGGTATATCGTCGGGTTCAATACCGCAGCCGTTATCGGTAACACGAATAAGGCGTACACCGCCATTTTTTATCTCTACGGTAACAATAGTTGCTCCCGAGTCAATAGAGTTTTCTACAAGCTCCTTTACAACAGAGCTTGGGCGTTCGATAACCTCCCCTGCGGCAATCAGTTCCGCAGTCTTTTTATCCAGTACGTTAATTCTTGGCACGCAGGGTCACTCCTTTAAACCAGTTTTTTCAGTTCGTAGAGCAGGTTGAGGGCTGCCAGCGGGCTAAGAGCATCTACGTCGGTGTCCCGCAGTCGCCGTTTTAGTAGCTCCACACTTTCGTCCACAAAAAAGAGCTGCTCTGCCTCCTGCTTTTTTGGAGCTGCCATGGGCAGGCTTTCTACTGCCCGTCCGGCTTCCAAATCTTCCAGCACTTCAAATGCCCGGCTAATAATCCACTGTGGAATTCCTGCCAGCTTTGATACCTCGATACCGTAGCTGTCATCCACCCCGCCGGGCAGGATACGCCGCAGGAAGATGATATCCTCCCCACGCTTGGTAACAGCTATATTATAGTTCTTCACACAGGAAATGGTATTTTCCAGTACTGTAAGCTCATGGTAGTGGGTTGCAAAGAGGGTTTTTGCCCCCAGCTTCTTTTTGTTGGCGATATACTCAATGACAGCGCGCGCTATGCTCATACCGTCAAAGGTGGAGGTTCCACGGCCTATCTCATCCAGTATCAACAGGCTTTTGGATGTAGCATTTTTTAGTATCTGAGCCACCTCGGTCATTTCCACCATAAAGGTAGATTGTCCGGTGGAGAGGTCATCGGAGGCTCCTACACGGGTAAAAATAGCATCCACAATGCCTATTTTAGCGTTTTTTGCAGGGACAAAGCAGCCTATTTGTGCCATAAGCGTAATGAGTGCTACCTGCCGCATATAGGTAGATTTACCCGCCATATTAGGGCCTGTAATAATGGCAATCTGGTTGTCTTTATTACTTAGGTTTACATCATTAGGGACAAAGGGTGTATCATGAAGCAACCGCTCCACTACGGGGTGCCGCCCATCCTCAATGATAATATCATCTGAAAGGTCCACAATAGGGCGAACATAGTCGTATGATAAGCTAACCTGCGCAAAACTGACCAGAACATCCAGCATTGCAACTGCTCCTGCGGTGCGCTGTATACGGTCAAGCTCTGCTCCTACGGACTGCCGCAGCTCCTCGAAGATGCCTATTTCCAGTTCTACTATCTGTTGGTGGGCACTCAGCACCTTGCTTTCCAGTTCCTTCAGTTCTTGTGTGATGTATCGTTCACAGTTGGAAAGGGTCTGTTTACGTATGTATTCGTCCGGTACCTGTGTTAGGTTGGAACGGGTAATTTCAATGTAATAGCCAAAAACCTTATTGTAGCTGATACGCAGATTTTTTATGCCTGTACGCTCCCGCTCGCTTTGCTCAATGGAGGCAATAATCTCTTTTGTGTTGTCACAGAGGTATCGCAGCTCGTCCAGTCCCGCATGAAAGCCGGGGCGTATAACGCCGCCATCTTTAATGGTAAGCGGGGGTTCATCATCCACCGCCTTGTGTATTAGCTCACAGACATCCGTTAAGGGGTCAATGTTTCCATACAGCTCGGAAAGTTCCTGGCACTTCACTTCGGTAAGAAGGCTCCGCAGAGTAGGAAGTTTGCTTAGGGTACAGTCCATAGATGTAAGGTCACGGGGGGTTGCATTGCCGTAAATAATGCGAGTCATTAGCCGCTCCATGTCATAGATGCCGCTAAGGGCTTCAGCCAGTTCAGATAGGAGAATGGGGGTGGATGTAAGCTCCTCCACTGCGTTTAGACGACGGTTAATAGCAGCAGCTGATACCAACGGCTGCTCCAGTACTGCACGCAGGCGGCGCCTGCCCATGGAGGTTTGAGTACGATCCAGCACCCAGAGCAAAGAGCCCTTTTTCTCGCGGGTGCGCATAGTCTCACTCAGCTCCAGGTTGCGCCGTGCGGTAATGTCCAGGTTCATAAACTGCTTATCGCTATAGGGACGCACCTGTTGTAAACGTTCCAGTCCTGTTTGCTGGGTTTGCCCCAAATAGGTGATAAGCGCGCCCAAAGAAGCAGAAGCCAGTGGCATGGTATCCAGTGCCAGCTCGGAAAGGGACTTCACCCGAAACTGCCGCAGCACTGTAAGCTCTGCAGCAAGTCTATCAAAGCTGTCGTCGTCGGCAAGGTCGGCGGTACAGCACAGCTTGTCTTTAATGAAGGCTGCAACGGTCTTCTTATCCAGAAAGCGGGCATTAAAGATAATCTCGTTGGGTGAAAACTTGGAAAGCTCATTCATAACTGCTGCATCATCGTCCCCCAGCAGCTGGGTAACATTGATTTCTCCGGTAGAGATATCTGCAAAGGACAGGCCATAGCCATCCTTACAACAGTAGATAGAGCAGATATAGTTGTTTTTGCCCTCGTCCAGAATGTTGCTTTCAATGAGGGTTCCGGGTGTAACTACCCGCACTACATCACGCTTGACCATAGTCTTAGTAAGCGCAGGGTTTTCCAGCTGCTCGCAGATGGCAACCTTGTAGCCCTTCTTTATAAGCCGTGCAATGTAGCCCTCCACACTATGATATGGTACACCGCACATGGGGGCGCGTTCGGATAGTCCGCAGTCCCGTCCTGTCAGGGTGAGTTCCAGCTCCTTGGAAACAAGCAGCGCATCATCAAAGAACATTTCATAGAAATCCCCCAAGCGGAAGAATAACAGATGATCCTTGTGGCGTGCCTTAATATCCATATACTGCTGCATCATGGGTGACAGCCGTTCAATATCAATTTTTTCCAAGAAATTTCCCCCATTTCAAAAAAAGCCCACTGATTAAGCAGGCTTTTCATTTCTTTTGTATAACGAATTAGTGGCAGCCACCGCAGGAGGAACAGCTTCCGGAACAACCGGTCTCCTCTTCCACTGCATAAGGGTCCTCGCCGTTTGCAGCATAAACAATAATCTGCTGAATGAAGTTGAGCATCTTGTCCATCTCACCCTTGGTGGTATTGTAAGCAATCATGCTGGGGTTCTGCATAATGGTAGCATAGAGCTCCTTAACCTCGGCATTAAGTTCTGCTACCTTAGCTTCATCCTTTTCACCCTTCTGAATTTCCTGGCCAAGCGCTATTTTCTTCAGGTTAAAGTTTCCAATTTGCTCCTGCAGCTTTTCATCGCTATCGGCAGCAGCCTTTGCAACCGCATGTGCGGTATAGGTATCGTCCTTCTGCAGTTCTGCGCCTAGGTCTCTCGCCATCTTAATAATGTCCATTGTGTAATCCTCCAATAATTTTCTTATATTAATTCATTTGCTTGCAATTAGTCTGTAAGCTCTCCCTTGAGAATACAGTTTGTAGCTGCGGTTATTTTTACCTCTGCAAACTGACCGATAAGCTCCCTGTTGCCGGTTAGCTCTACGATAACATTCCCTTCGGTACGGGCAGTTAAGGCGCCGTTGCCGTCTCGGCCTTCGGCTTCTACCAATACGCGCATGGTGCTACCTATACATCTATGCAGAACATCCTCGGTAATACCGCTTTGCAGCTGCAAAAGCTCCCTAAACCATGCCGATTTTTGCCCATAAGGTATGGGGTCGGGAAAACTTTCTGCCTTAGTACCACTTCGGCGAGAGTAGATAAAGGTATAAAGGGTGGTATAGCCCACCTGTTTTATCAGTGCAAGAGTTTGGGCAAAGTCCTCATAGGTTTCACCCGGAAAGCCCACAATGATATCACTACTTAGGTCTATATCCGGCATGCGCTGTCTGGCGTAATCTATCAGCTCATAATACTGCTCGGTGGTGTACCGTCTGTTCATTTCCGAAAGAATACGGTTGCTGCCACATTGTACCGGCAGGTGCAGATGCCTAGCCACCTTTTTACAGTCAGCCATGGCATCAATCAGTTCACGGGTACAGTCCTTTGGATGGCTAGTCATAAAGCGAATAATAAAATCGCCCGAAATATTGTTTATCTGCCGCAGTAGTCCCGCAAAGTTTATCTCTTCCGAAAGTCCCTTACCGTAGGAATTTACATTCTGCCCCAAAAGGGTGATTTCTTTATATCCTTCGGCAACAAGGTCGGCAATCTCATTTAGGATAGCACCACTCTCGCGGCTACGCTCTCTTCCCCGTACATAGGGCACAATGCAATAGGAGCAAAAATTATCACAGCCATACATAACAGGAACCCATGCTTTTATTGTGCCGTCACGTCGGGTAGGTATGCCCTCTTCCACCGGCAAATTTTGCGCACTGTCGTCAGACTTTATAAAACGCTTATTGTGGACAAGCTTTTCGTAAACCATCTGAGGAAGATGAGAGAATGCATTGGTTCCCATTACAAGATCCACATGAGGGTAGCTGCGGCGAAGCTTATCGGCAATATGCTGCTGCTCGGTCATGCATCCGGAAAGTCCAATAATCATATTGGGCTTTCGCCGTTTGTGATGAACCAGTGCACCTACATTTCCAAATACACGCTGTTCGGCATTTTCTCGTACAGCGCAGGTGTTGTAGAGTACAAAGTCGGCGTCGTCCTTGTTGTCGGTAAATCCATATCCCATTTCGGCAAGCAGTCCCTTAAGCTTTTCGCCGTCGGCAACACTTTGCTGACAACCGTAGCTGTGCACATAGGCAAGTGGCGGGGTTTCGTACCGTTCCGCAAGGATACCGCGCACCAGCAATATATAGCTTTTAGGTTCTGCCAGTTTTGTGTAATCCGTGGCAAGATAGCTGTTATTGCTCAATGATTTTCCTCCAAATACAAACTGTTGTGTTATCTGATTTATTGTACCACTTTTGTCGTTTTTTTTCAACAATAAAATATTGCGGGGCTGCTATATGTAGAAAATACAGATAACAACCCCACAATATATAGCATAATTCTAGTGTCCTGCCTGGGCAAGCATTTCGCTTGCACTTTGCAGCGCAGCCTCGGTAAGGTTTTCCCCTACCGTTATTCTGGCAAGTTCTTCTATGCGCTCCTTGCGGTCTAAAACACCCACATGGGTGTAGGTGCGTTGGTTTTCCACGGTCTTATATATGCGTAGGTGATGGTCACCAAAGGCAGCCACCTGTGCCAAATGGGTTACGCACAGTATTTGGCGGTTGCCCGATACCTCATGTAACTTTTTGCCTATTTTATATGCGGCCCGTCCGCTTACCCCTGCATCTACCTCGTCGAAGATAATAGTGCCGATGTCATCCTTATCCGCAAGTACATTTTTAATAGCCAGCATGGTGCGGGAAAGCTCACCGCCGGAAGCAATTTTAGAAAGAGGCTTTGGCTCTTCACCCGGGTTCGCCGAAATAAGAAACTCCAACATATCCTGACCACTAGCTGAAAGCGGCTTTTTCTGCATCGATACAGACAGCCGAACACTCGGCATATCCAGATAGGCCAACTCTTGCTGCACCAAAGCAATGAACCGTTCTCCTGCTTCTGCACGTTGCTTGGTAAGGCAGTCGGCCAGTTCCTGTGCCACCTTAAGCAGTTTTGTTTCCTCTGCCCGCAGCCGCTCTACTTCCCTATCGGAAAATATAAGACTATCCATTTCTTCAATAATCTTATCGTAGTAGGCCAGCACGGCTTCAATGTTTTCTCCGTATTTACGTTCCAGCTTGCTTATAATATCCAGTCGGCTTTCAATGCTATCCAACTGCCGTGGGTCAAAGTTATATTCATCCAGACAGTTGCGCACTGTAGAGGAAAGCTCCTCCAGCTCATACTTTACTTCGGATATCCTGCTGTTGTAACCGTCCAGTTCCTCTATGTACTGTGCGGCAGTATCCAGCTCATCCTCCAACAGACTAAACCCACCCAGCATACCCTCGGTTTCCTCATCCCCACTGAGTAGGTCATAGATTGCGCCTAAAGCAGCCGTAATCTTTTCGGAATTACGTATCATATCTCGTTGGGAGGTTAGCTCCTCCTCCTCGCCCATGGTAAGGTCTGCCGCAGCAATCTCATCAATTTGGTACTGTAAAATGTCCTGACGCTGTAGCTTGTAGCTGTCTTCCACTTGGGTAGCAGACAGCTTCTCCCGTACTACACAAAGATCCGCATAGGCTTTTTTGTAGTCATCAAGCAGATTGTCATGTTCTCCAAAACCATCAATAAAGGTCATGTGACGGTCGGCAGAAAGAAGTTCGCGGCTGTCATTCTGCCCATGGATATCGATAAGCAGTTCTGCAACCTGACGCAGCAGTGCCGTAGTAGCAGGCCGCCCATTAATACGACAGCCGCCCTTTCCCTCAATATCCAGTTCACGGGACACCATTAGCTGCCCACCCTCGGAGCTAAACCCCAGTGCAGTTATCTGCGCTTCGGTTTCAGCCGAAATGTCTGTAAACACAGCGGACACCAGCGCCTTACTTTCGCCGCTTCGGATGATATCCTTGTAGGTGCGTCCACCCAAAACTGCGTTAATGGCGCTAATAAGAATAGTTTTTCCGGCACCTGTTTCACCTGTAAAGACGTTTAGACCAGCCTCCAAATTGATAGAGGCCCTCTGTATAACAGCAATGTTCTCAATGTAAAGCTGTGAAAGCACAGTGATCACCGCCCAGTCATTCTAGTTTATGTCATTATTGTACCGTAAGTGTGAAGTATTTTGGGACAACTGTGTATAAACACTACCGCCACTAGGCGGACAGTTGCACATTACCATGAAATAACCGCAAGCGGTTATTTTGCCTTCCGGATAGTCTCCAGCAGATACTGCGAAAATTCTATAGCTGCTTCCTCGGTTCGCAGCAGTAGAAAGATGGTGTCATCACCCGCTATGGTACCAACCAATCCGTCCCACTGTCCGTTATCGATAGAGGCACAGACGGCGTTTGCCATGCCTGCATAACACTTTACCACTACAAAGTTACTGGCGTGATCTACCGTTTTTATAGACTCTAAAAACACAGCATTGATATTCAGTGGCAGTGACATGGCTATTTTTTCTTGGGGTGTGGTATAACAGTAGCTGCCCGAGGGCGAAAGCGCCTTTATAAGCCTAAGCTCCCGTATATCCCGAGAAACAGTCGCCTGTGTTGTGGAAAACCCACGTGCGGAAAGCAGCTCCTGCAGCTCCTCCTGGGTTGTGACCGAATGGGATGCCAAAATGTTCAGTATTTCCTTATGCCTCATAGCTTTCATAGGATCACTACCCTCTCTGCTTAATTTTTGTGGTAAGAATTTCAAAAAACTCCTCACGGTGGAAGGTGATAAAACGAGCCTCCATGAGAGATGTGTCAATCTGTATGGTGGTACCTGCTCTAATACTTCTACGCTGATTTCCATCCGCCATAACTGTAAGCGGAGTTTGCCCCGAATGTACAGTTATGGTACGGTTCTGAGCAAATACCAAAGGGCGAATAGATATGGAGTGTGGGCAGATGGGTACCATGGTTATGGTTTTCAGCAGTGGGTCAATAATGGGTCCGCCTGCAGATAGATTATAAGCGGTGGAACCGGTAGCAGTGGAAAAAATTAAGCCATCAGCACGATAGCGGTCAATCAGCTTATCGTTACAGAGCATCTCAAACTCTGCAATGTTATAGTCGGGTGATTTGGTAATGACAATATCATTGATTGCAAATTCGATAGGTGGACAATCCGCATCTGTAAAGCTGGCAGATATGGCACTGCGACACTCCACTGTGTAGTCACCAACTGAGAGCCGATGGAGGCTTTCCTCCAACCGGGCGGGCTCCACCTGAGCCAAAAAGCCCAGTTTTCCCGCATTGATGCCCATCACTGGCTTTCCAGCTAAGGCTCCAAGTCGTGCACAGTGCATTATAGTGCCGTCTCCGCCAATGGATATGATAATATCACAGCCAGTGAGCCGCTGTTCGGGAATGCTCAGGCCATCCTGCTTAGAGGCGCAGCAAAGCTCAATACCGTATCGGTCCGCTTTGGCGACCAAGGTTTCTAGTATCAGCCCCGTATCCTGTTTTTCAAAATTGGGAACCACAAATGCTTTCATTGCAAGGCTCCTTCTAACTATTTATCTAGATTGAGATGCGAACTTTCCGCAACTCGCTTAGCGTCCTCCAAAGTGACCAGTGCGTCTCCCGGCTGTTTTTGCAGGTATAGCAGATATTCTATATTGCCCTCCGGCCCTTTGACGGGAGAAAAGGTTAAACCAAGCGCTCGCAGCCCCAAATTGTCCGCTATTTTCAGCACTTTTTCCAGCACCATTAGGTGGGTGGATAGCTCTCGTACAACACCTTTTTTACCTACAAACTCCCGCCCAGCTTCAAACTGTGGCTTGACAAGGCAAACTACTTTACAGTTATCTCCCAGTAATTTATAAGCCACTGGAAGCACTAGCCCCAGTGAAATGAAGGAGACATCAATAGAAATAAAGTCGATGGGCTCAGGTATCTGTTCTTCCGTTACATAACGGATGTTGGTACGTTCCAAATTGATTACCCGAGGGTCGGTGCGAAGCTTCCATGCCAGCTGGCCGTAGCCAACGTCAACAGCGTATACCCGAACAGCACCATTTTGCAGCATGCAGTCGGTAAAGCCTCCTGTCGAAGCTCCAATATCTGCACAGGTAAGACCATCTAGGGTAAGTGAAAATTCCTGCATGGATTTTTCCAGTTTTAGCCCACCCCTACTCACATACTGCAGAGTATCGCCGCGAACCTCAATATTATCAGTTTCATCTACCGGCTGCCCCGGTTTATCCGCCTTTTGGTTGTTTACATAAACCTGGCCCGCCATAATAATACTCTTGGCGCGGTCACGCCCTGTAATAAGCCCTTTCTCAACAATGAGAATATCCAGTCTTTTTTTCACCTGCTGTCCTCGTCTCTATCTTTGATACGGAAACGTACCCGTTATACGGGCATAAGCGCAGCAATGAGTATGCCAAGCAGCGCACCGCCCAAAACTTCCAGTGGCGTATGCCCCAGAAATTCCTTCAGCTCTTTCTGCTGAATAATGGTATCGGTATTCTCATCAAATTCTTCTTCTATCTCCTCGTTGAGAAAGTCAAAGATTTTGCTGATATCCTTAAAACTAAAAATCATCTTATTGAGTACTTTGGCCTGTTCTCCTGCGGCACGGCGTACGCCCATAGCATCGTACATAACCACACCTGCAAAGCAGATGGTAAGCGCAAAGAGAGGTGAAGAAAACCCCTCCAACTTTGCTATGCCCATGGTGATGGAACATACCAGTGCAGAATGTGCACTGGGCATTCCGCCTGCACCGAACAGCCGTTCCGCCCTGAATTCTTTAAACTGCACATAGGTCAGCAGCGTTTTTATAATCTGCGCCAGCGCCCATGATACAAAAGCGATATTAATAATATAGTTGCTTGTAAGTACTTTCCATATGCTCACTGTTATTCATCTCCCCACAGAACTATTTTGTCCGTACTGCCATGCTATCAACCAAGCTGCACAAAAAACTGTTATCCGCTTGCACAATGCTAAGCGCTGCCTTTGCCTGCGGGGTAAGCTCCGAAACAATGCGTTTTGATCCGTCGATACCATACAGTGTAGCATAGGTCATTTTTCCGTTTTCGGCATCACTGCCAATGGATTTTCCAAGCTCCTCGGTGGAGGAGGTCACATCCAGAATATCATCAACAATCTGAAAAATAAGGCCCAGTATAGCCGCAAAGTGGTCTGCTCCTGCAGCGACTGTGGCATCCGCATTTGCGGATATGCAGCCTAGTGCCGCTGCTGCACGAATAAGGGCGCCTGTCTTTAGACTATGCAGTGTATCCAAAAGCGGGGTGGAAATATTGCTGCCCTCGCTTTCAATATCAATAACCTGACCGCCTATCATACCCTTTGTACCGGCTGCGGCAGCAAGGGTAGCAGCAGCCTTACATCGGCAGTGGTCAGAAAGGCTTGGGGCTTCACAAATCATCTCAAAGGCCTTGGTGAGCAGCCCGTCACCTGCAAGAAGTGCTATTGCCTCCCCATAACGAATGTGACAGGTGGGTTTCCCTCTTCGTAGTACATCATTGTCCATGCATGGAAGGTCGTCATGTATCAAGGAGTAGGCATGTACCATTTCAATAGCGCAAGCAAACGGTAATGCCTCGTTAAGCTTGCCGCCGCACAGTTCGTTAAATGCCAGCACCAACACACCCCTTAGACGCTTTCCTCCACCAAGCAGACTGTAGCGCATTGCATCCTCTACGTTTTTTTGCGCACAGTTGCCTTCGGGAATGCAGCTTTGGAGTGCTTCTTCTACCAGTTGGCTGTATTTTTTATACTGCTCGGTGTATGTTGTCACAGTCACGCCTCCTTTGCAGTATGTTCTTGTGTAGCATGCTGCTCCACAACCTGCTCGGCCGCTTTTATCTCTTCAAGACACTGCTTCGAAAGCTTCATGCCCTCGGAATAGAGTTGCAAGGAACTATCCAATGTAACCGAACTGTCGCCCAGAAGCCCCACAATCTCTTCAATCCTTGCAATGGACTGTTCTATAGATAGTTTCTCCTTCATCAGTTAGTCTCCTTTTTCTCTATATGGGTAACGGTGGAAACCACTTCCCCATCCGCCAGCCGTGTGATAATACTATCTCCGGCATTTAGCTGCACACAGCTTGTTAGAATGCCATCTGTACCGGTGGTAATGGAATAACCACGCCGTAGAAGCTGGGCAGGATTCACAAGCTCTAGACGATCTATATTGTTAGCAGCTCTGGTAGCCAGTCGCTCCAACCTATTTGTTTGAGCGCCTACTAACGATTTTATCAAAAATTCAAGGGTTTGTCTATTTTTTTTGATCTCATTCTGAGGAGATTTTGCCGAAAGCTGTAAAGAAAGACGTTCCACACGGCTTTTGTATCCCATAATTCGAATGCTCAGCGCACGGCCAAGGGCTCTATTGTGGGAAAGTAATGTATCCTGCAGCTGTGATATCGGCTGTGTAAGTATTCTGCACGCGGCTGTAGGCGTCGCAGCTCTGGCATCTGCAGCCATATCGAGTAAACTGTAGTCAACTTCATGCCCTACAGCCGACACCAGTGGTATGGGGCAGGCTGCCGCCGTACGAACAAGGGCTTCGTCATTAAACGCGGAAAGGTCTTCACTGGCACCCCCGCCTCGAGCAACTACGCAGCTATCACAAAGGTTCTCCTGCTGCATGGTGCGTAGAGCAGCAATTATGCTGGTTGGCGCACCTGTTCCTTGCACAATGGCAGGGTATACAATCAGCCGCACCATGGGGTTTAGCTGACGAAAGGTCGAAATAATATCCTGAAGAGCAGCACCATCGGGAGATGTAACAACCCCCACTACCTTAGGAAAGGCTACAAAAGAACGCTTGCGCTCGGGTGCAAAAAGCCCCTCGTTATATAGACGCTTTTTGAGTTCCTCCAATGACTTCTGTCCCCCACCTGCTCCCAGTTCCTGTAGGTCGTATACCATAAGCTGAAAACTGCCGTCCCGTTCATATAGGTTTACTGTACCACGCACCACAGCTACGCTTCCATCCTTCGGAAAATTCACAAGCTTTTCGGCATAGCGGCTGAACATAACACATTTGAGCAGGGCAGCTCCATCGCAGAGAGAAAAATACAGATGTCCTGAGGAGCTGCGGTAGGAAAGGTTAGATATCTCACCACGCACAAGCAGGTCACTTAATGGCTTTTGCTCTTCCAACAGTGACTTTACATAGCGGCAAAGCTGGGAAACAGTCACAATGGTACTACTCATGCTCTGCCCTCCCGTTCATAAAAGATGGCACCCGCTATGGCAACGCCACAGGCATTGTCAGCAGAAAAGGCCGGTTCGGCAAAAAAACGCTCGGGGGCTGCAAGTCGCTGCCGAATGAGACGGTTGGACATAACGCCACCGGAGAATACAACGGGAATAGGCCCTGTTTTACAGAGCGCCTCAGTGGTCATTCGCTCCAGCAGTGCTGCAATGTATTCCAGTACAAAAAGGGCTACATCAGCAGGTGGGAAGCCGTCTTTTAAAAGGCTGCCCACCTTGTTTTCCATGCCGGAAAGGCAGCAGCAACCGTCCTTTAGAACAATCTTGGGTAGTTTTACTGCTTTGCCACCTGCGGCAAGGGATTCCAGATGTACTCCCGAAGGAAACGGCAGACCGAGACGCTGCCCAATGCGATCAATCAGTTGACCTGGGCTGATATCCAAAGTGTGCGCCACAATCTCTGCCGAAACAATCTGTTCTGCATGGGGGCGTATGTGTAGCAACTCAAAAGTACCCCCTGATACATGTAGGGCTAAAAAGTCCCGAGAAAGCAGGTCTAGGCGTCCTGCACTGTGGAGTGCTGCCAACAGATGTCCTACCTGATGTGAGGTGTAATACACCGGCACATGGAGTGCTGCAGCAATACACTCTGCAGCCATCTTCCCTGCCAGAAAACAGGGCATATAGGAGCCTTCTGCGTTGCGAGGCCGGTCGGACACACAAACTGCGGAGGGTGTACTTGTAGTGCCGGATAGAACGGTGCGCACCTGTTCACTTAGCTGGCGGACATGATGAAAAAGAGCATCACTCTGTCTTAGCCCTAGCTCGCCCTGCGCTACGGGCAGAAGCTTTTTGCTTTGACAGACTGTGCTGCTCTCCGGCTCTACTATTGATGCTGATGTGGTGTAGTTACTGGTATCCAGTCCCAGAAAAATTCTTCTTTCCATTACACCTTTGCTTCTTCGGTTTTTTTACGGACATAGCCACCCAGAACGCCGTTGACATAGGAAGGGTCTTCTTCACCGCCGTACTTTTTGGCAAGCTCAACTGCTTCGTTAATAACGGCACTTTCAGGAACACCCTCCATGAAGCTAAGCTCGCCTATGGCAAGCCGCAGAATGGAAAGCGTTACCCGAGGCAGACGCCCCAGCTTCCACTTTGTGCTATGCTGCTCTATAATGCTGTCAATAGCAGCCTGATTTAGCTGCACAGCAGTGGCTGCATCTATTGCATACTCGTCCACTTCCAGGTCACGGCAGTCGGCTGCATTTTCAGCCAGCTCCTTTACCGGAAGATTTTGAAAGCTCATTTCAAAGACCAATGCGAAGGCCTGTTCTCTTGATTCTCTTCTTGTCATTGTTAATATGTTTCCTTTTCTTTACACTTAGCAAAACTACCCCCCTAAGATTAGGAGGGTGGTTTAGAGGTTATTAGACAGTAGGTATAGCCTCAGGGAAAACAATGCCTGCTATATGCAGGTTTACCCTGGAAACAACGATGCCCGTCATATTCTGCACTGCTTCCTTCACAGCTGCCTGTAGCTTTTTGGAAAGTTCAGGAATGCGCACGTCGTTTTTAATGCAGATGCGAATATCAATGACTGCCACGCCCTCGGTAATAACGATGGAGACAGGCTTAATGGTTTGCTTTTCTAGAAGCCATCCGGTGAAGCTGGGGGTTATAGGTGCAAGCCCTGCTACACCCTCAATTTCATTTACGGTATATTCCGCAATAGAGGCAATAACTTCCTGGGAAATTTTAAGACTTCCTGCGCTTGGTTGTATTGTTTTTTGATCCTGCATATCAAACTACCTCCGGTATGGTGTATTTGCCCTCCATAAGGGGGACAGCAAAGTGATATAATAACCGCAAGCGGCCACTATAGGCTATGCGCAAGACGACCATGCGTCCTTTGGCGCAATTATATCAAAATGCTTTGCGCTAATGATATAATTCCTATACAGCTATTATACCACTTTTTTTATGAGACACAACCTATTTGATTTCTATTATCGAAATTTTTTCATCCGGCAGGGTAACTTCGCTCAGGATGACATCCTTAATTTGTGCAGCCTCACTGTCGGTAAGCCCATCGCACTTTACCAGCACATCAATCTTATCCGCGTCAAGGTAGACCATGCAATCTGCAAAGCCCTTAGCCTTAATGAGGTTTTCAATCTTGCCTTCGGTTTCAATGCTCATAGCCATCTTAGTAGCTTGCAGGGTAAGCTCCTTCATCTGTGCGGTGGACAGGTTTGCACCTTCCAGCATATACTTGAGCGCATCGATAGCTTCATCTCTTGACTTAGTGCGGGAAAGCTTTGCTTCGGCAAAATAAGCTTCACCATATGCCGCAGTTTCTGCTTCTACGCCCCCTGCTGTAGCCGAGGCAGCCAACCCGTCGGTGTTTATAAATTCACCGCTGTTTTTTCTGACATACTCCCAGTTCAGATAGATGGCGATGCTAAGTGCAATTACCAGTGCGGAAAGAATTATATGCTTTTTGCTGAGTATCATGTTCATTCTCATTTTCATAACGCTACTCTCCTCCAACTATGTACCAGTATAGGCTTGTAATACAGTTTATTGCATGTACGTTTGCTTTATGCCAAAATAAGAAATTTTGCTACCCCATTTTGGACACGGAAATCTGGGCGGACGAAATGTTCACCGCCACTTTTACTGTTTCTATAATGCTGCTTATGGTTGCTGCATTTCCTCCGCCTTCACAAACCACAACCACACCCTTTATCTGAGGGGAAAGCTCCTTGGTTACAAGCGGCTTCTCTTCTCCACCGGAAGCCTCCAGCATCACATAGCTTTCCTCCGTGGTGTTTTTTTCCTGGGTCTTTTGTCCTGCTTGTGGGGTTATGTCTGCAGAGCGGTTACTGTCTACCTTGTTTTCTTTGGCATATTCATAGCCATAGCCGCTTTCCAGTGTCACCATAACATTTACTTTGCCCACACCTGCAATGCTGCCCAGTATCTCCGAAAGTCTTTTTTCCAGCTTTTCTTCGTAGCTAGATTCAGCTACAGGCTGCGACTCAGGCTCCTTTGGCGGAGCCTTGTTATCCCAGGAAGGAAGCTGCGCAAATGCGATGAGCAGAATACCCGCAAGCCCCGCAATAAATATTAGGTTCTGCTGCCCCGGTTTCAGCTTTTCCAGCAGTCCCGCAAACTTTCCCTTCACACTTCCCCATCCCTTCAGTTGTATTCTATCTGTACGGGTATACCAAACTCATATTCCAGCAGCCGTAAAAATACTGCGTGCTGTTCTTCACACCGCTGTGGCAGGCTTACTACGGCATAGGAACGGTCCTGTTCATCTACCCCCAGCGAGATGCCAATCTCATCTTCACGCAGGCCATACTGACGAAGCACCTCGCATGCGGTCTTTTTCAGCGTTTCTACCGAATCTCGTGCGACCTGCTCATTCAGCTGCTTTTCTGCGCCGCTGGCTACCTCCAAACGTTTGTCCTCTATGGCCTCTAAGTCCACCTTTGGCAGTTCCCAGTGGAGGGAGACAGGTACCAGAAAGCAGAACAACATAAATAGTCCCAGTAGCAGCTGTATTGCACCCTCGTAGCTTTTGCTTGGGATAAGCGCCGAAACCACACCGCAGATGAGGGCACCGCTGCAGATAGTAAAGACCCACCCGGAAACCTCTGACATTCTGCCGCCTCCCTCTTATCCCGCTTTAAAGGTTACTATAATAATGGTAGTTGATATAATCACAAGCAGCGCATCATAAAGCAGTACCGCCAGCAGTATTCCTAGGGTAGCAGAAATATTCTTCATAAGCCCCGAGACCTCGGTAGTGCCCAGAATATTACCAATGAGTGCAGCAATGTTAAGCGAAAGATACCACAAAGCCACCTTTGCCAGAATAGGAAGAAAAGTGAATAGTGTAACGACCACCCCAAATGCACCCAGTGTTCCCTTTGCAAGTTGTATACAGCCCTGTGCCGCCATAAAGAGATCAGAGAGGGCACTGCCAACCCCGGGAATGAGACTGCCAATCATAAACTTAGCAGCTTTTACGGTAACATTGTCTCCACCCGAGGCAACTACCGACTGAATGGACAAAAGTCCTACAAATACCGTAAGTGTCAGAGTAAGCCCCCACACCACAAAGGTTTTAATTCCCCCTACCAGCTTTCCAAGCTGCATAGATGGACAAACCACCGCAATAACAGCAAGGGCAAGGTATCCGCAGAGCATAGGTACAAAGTAACTGCTTATAAGCTGTGCGGTGGTCTGGCATATCCAGAATAGAAAGATGTTATAGGCCGAACCGGTCAGGGGCTGGCCTGCTGCGGTTATTACCCCCGCCAGAATGGGGATATATGTAGCAATGAAAAGAGAAAAGTCATGCAGCACCGATGCCGTTTCGGTAATGCACTCTACCACGGGGGTAACGATGACCGACGCAACGGCTACACAGATAACAATCTGGAAGATGGTTCTGCCGCCTGAGGCGTTAAGGGTAGTATGGAAGATTTCGAGCATTGCACAGAGAATCATAATGCCACAGAGCGATACCAACATACGAAGCGGTGCAGTAATATACCTCCGCAAGGTCGTAATAACCGTCTGTACCAGATTTTGTGGCTGTATACTGTCTACTGTACCTGTAATGTTCTGCCCCCCATTGGGCAGTAGTTCTTTGGCAGCAGGAGGAATGGCCTCTTTTACCTCCTCGGTTCCGCTCTCAGTCAGCAGTTCCTCCACTCCGGCAGTGGAGGACGGCTCTTCGGCATAACCGATTGTTATGAACATCAGTAACATTAGCAATAATGCAAGGAGTTTTTTCACAGCCTTTTCTCCTATATTCTCTAAAGTCCCACCGACAGTAGGCTGGAAGCAATACCAAGAAGCTTATAAAAGAGTGGCATACTAATGATGGTAATGGCTATTTTTCCTGCAAGCTCTGCCTTTAGCGCTATAGCGCCTTCCCCTGCATCCCGACAGCTCTGCCCTGCAAGCTCGGAAAGGATGCAGATGCCCAGCCCCTTGAATACAATTTCCAAAAGCTGAGGCGGTAGGGCTGCAGTGGACAATATGCGGGTAAGTTCCTCCTTAATCTGCCCGATGCCCTCCAGCAGATAGAGAATGACTACTACACTGCACACCATAGACAGCACCATAGCAAACTCCGGCTTATGCTGCCGCAGTACCAAAGCCAGTATGGCAGAAATAATGCAAAACATAACAACTGTAGTTACATTCATCGTCACAACCCAAACACCGACTTTACCGTTTCAAATAGATTGCTTATCTCCTGTATCATCATCATCAATACCACAATCAGCCCCGCTAAGGAGGTCATCATAGCTTGTTCCTCTCTTCCAGAGCGCAGCAGCACCTGATAGAGTACCGATACGATAATCCCTATGGCAGCTATACGAAAGATTAAATCTACATCCATCTATATCACAGTTCCTTTCAGAGCAATATGACTACCACCAGTACACCTGCCAGCACGCCAAGTTTGCGGTATAAACTGCCCTTTTGTTGATGTTCGGTTTCAGCGGCACACCTGATTTTTTCTAGTGACAACACCGCTGAGGCTATAGACATCAGCTGTGTTTCCAGTTCGCGCACACCTATAACATCCCCCAACGGCAGTATTGCCTGTGCAATGCCCCATTCCTTTAGTTGCGGCACCCCACGCAGTGCTTTGTACAGTGCGCTTTTGAAGCTTCCACCGCAGTCAAAGGATCTGTCCAGTGCTTCAAAAAACGGATCCTTCTCGAACTCCTGCTGCATGGATAACATATGTACCAACTGTGAGGGTGCAGAGCGCAAACATTCCAGTTGTAAGGCAAACTGCCGCCAAAAATCAATCATTCTCCCTGCCGCTTCTGCACGTTCTCCCAGCTGTGCGGCTTTACGGGCGCCAAACAGCGTACAGCTGCTAAACAGAAGCAACAGTCCCATCAGCTTTAGCATAATAATCCTCCGCAGTAAAGATAAAGGCAGGACGTGCCGGAAACCTTGGTGAATCCAGCAGAATAATAGATCCAAAGGCACCCGTATCCATAAGCCGTTTTACACGCAGACTTTGAAACAAGTCTTTTTTATCTCCGCAGTGCACCGTTGCGAAAAAAGCTGCACCACAGCAAAGGCCCGCATCTAACTGACGTATTTCATCATCTGAACCTATTTCATCACAAGCTATAATATCGGGCGACAAAGTGCGGATTGCCTGTTCTATAGCTTCAGCTTTACTCTGCCCGCAGATGACGTCACTGCATAACCCAAGGTCATAAAGTGGTATACCCTGGCTGGTGGCCGAAAGCTCATAGCGTTCATCTGCAACAGCAACCTTTAGCACTCTTCCATTCTCCCCCGACGCCACGGTACGGACGGCATCTCGCAGTAGGGTAGTTTTACCGCTGGAGGGCATACCTGCAATTAGCAAACCCTTCCGGGGGTCCACCAGACGGAGTACACCCTTGGCAGCACCTACTACCTCCCGTGATATCCGCAGGTTTATAGATGAGATATCCCGATAGGTAAGAGTTCCATCCTTGCCCCGCACTGCACTGGCACAGATGCCCGCCCTATCGCCGTTTTTTGTAGTTATGTAGCCCCTTCGCAGTTCTTCTTCATGGCTGTGCACCGAGTATGCACAAAGCCGAAGAAAACATTCCTCTAACATACCCTTGGTGGTGGTACAAGGGTTTACAGGTGGAATAGAGCAAGCTCGTCCCTCCCGTGTGATGAAAAGATTTTCACCTTTTATTACAATTGAGATAGGTCGATTAATCCGTAGGCGCAGTTCCTGTGCAAAGTTTTTTTCATTGGGAGAAAGCTGCCGCAGCACCTCCGCAATGTCATCCGGTAATACACTAAGCGCTTTTTCAAAAAATAGGTTGCTTACCATATTCTCTACATCCTTTCTATCCACATGTCCCATTTGAAGGCTTGATCTATGTATATGTGGCTGGGAAGAAAATATGACAAGCCATAGAAAGGGGCATCTTACAGATTTTTCGTCTGTAGGATGCCCCTTGTGTTCTTTATGAAAGGTTGTAGCTATAGTAGTCCACCTGAAAATCAATTTGAAAACCGCACTTTTTATAAATATGGAAGGCAGTAGGGTTGTCTGAATCGACATCTAAGACCACTTTGGGAGCGTTTTTCAGCCCTTGTGCAATGGCATAGCCTGTCAGCTGCTTGCCAAAGCCATTCCCACGATGTTTTTCTGCAATACCCACACCATATAAAAAGGCGTTTCCATCCTCATAGTTTATGTTAAAAACACCTATGGGCGTTTCTCTGTAGGCGATATATCCCTTGCGAGTGTCTGAGTTTACTACCGCTTCCACATAGTTGTCTTGGTCCTCCATGTCGGGATGTATCTGCCGTAGAACTTCCTGAAATAGTGCCTTATTGGACTGGTCCACCTCAAAAAACTGCAACGGATCCCACGATGGAACATTGTCCAAATTGTCCAAAGACATTCGATATTCCGAACGCTCAAAGCAATTTCCCTGAAAGGTTTTAAGTACCCCGAGGCCGCTTTTGCTCTTCGGCTCCAGAACAAACAGTATCTTTTTAATTTTATGGGCAAGCAGCGTGCTCTTTGCCGCATTTAAAAGCTCTGTAAAATAACCTCTGCGCTGAAAGTCAGGGTGGGTTACTGCCGAAATTTCCGCCTCCTGCTGTGTGGGGATAAAGAAGCTTAAAAAAGCCACCAGCCTATCCCCATCATAGCCCATGTAAAAGCAGGGTATACGCTTATCGAAGTTGATGTCATTGGACAGAAAAGCATGGTTTTCCAACCTGTGCTTTTTAAAGGCTGCCTTTTCCAGGTCGCTTACAGCCTTTATCTGCTCCATAGTAAGGACATTGGTTTTTTCAATTCTCATTGGCGCATCGTCCTATTCCGTAATGCTGTCAATTTTATTGACACGAACAGCATGCTTTCCTCCTAGGAACTCCGCCCCCAGGTATGCCTTTGCAATCTCCCATGCAAGCTCCACACCAATGGTGCGTGCGCCTAGAGTGATAATGTTGGCATTGTTATGTTCTCTGCTCATACGTGCCGAGAAACAGTCGGAGCAAAGGGCGGCACGGATACCGCGCACCTTGTTGGCAGCAATGCCGATGCCGATACCAGTACCACAGATAAGGATACCACAGTCAGCGGCACCCGCAGTTACCATTCTGGCAGCCTTTACCGCAACATCGGGATAGTCCACAGGGTCGGTGGTGTCCACACCTGCGTTAAGGATATCATACCCCTCTGCAGTCAGCCTCTTTATCAGTTCGTTTTTCAGCTCTACACCACCATGGTCACAGCCTATTACAATTGTTTTTACCATACAAATGCTCCTTCCTTATGCCAGCTGCCGAAGCAGTATTTCCTTAATAACGGCAGGGTTACCCTGACCCTTAGAGGCCTTCATGCATTGTCCGGTTAAAAATGCCAAAGCATTGCTTTTACCGCCGCGATAGTCGGCTACTACCTTTTCGTTGGCTTCCAATACACCACTTACAAGAGCTTCCAGTGCCGAGCTGTCATTTATTTGAGCAAGGCCCTTTTCTTCTACTACCTGTGCAGGCAGTTTGTCACTCCAAACAATCTCCTCCAGCACGGTTTTACCTGCTGTGTTGGAAATAGTGCCCTTTTCTACAAGTGCTACCAGGTCACAGAGCTTTTCGGGTGTAAGGGAGGTATCAGCAAGTGTCTTGCCGGTTTCATTCAGTATGCGGTTAATGTCCCCCAGTATCCAGTTGGAAACATTCTTGGGTTGACAAATCTTTCTTGCCATACACTGCTCAAAGAAGTCTGCCTTATCCTGGTTTTCCACAAACAGGTTTGCATCAAAGAAGGGTAGGCCATAGTCTTTCATAAGACGTATAAGCTTCGGGGTGGGCAGTTCAGGCAGTTCTGCCTTCAGCTGCTGCAGCTTTTCCTCTTCAATGACGAGTGTGAGCAGGTCAGGTTCCGGGAAATAGCGGTAATCCTGGGCATCTTCCTTGGAGCGCAGTAGCTGGCTGGTGCCACTGGCTGCATCCCATCTGCGGGTTTCCTGATGAATTTCGCCACCTGCTTCGATAACCTGTATCTGCCGTGCCGACTCGTACTCAATGGCTGCTACCACATTGCTGAATCCATTTACATTTTTCATCTCACAACGTGTTCCAAACTTATCGCTTCCCTCAGGACAGACCGAAACGTTAACATCGCAGCGAATGGAACCCTCCTGCATTTTGCAGTCAGAGATGTCCAGGTACTGTAGGATAGCACGGATACCCTCCAGGTATGCCTTTGCTTCAGCAGCAGAACGCATATCCGGCTCAGATACGATTTCTATAAGAGGCACGCCGCAGCGGTTAAAGTCCACAAGGCTTTTGCCCTCATAGCTGTCGGAGTGGATAAGCTTACCAGCATCTTCCTCAATATGAATACGGGTAACACCAATGCGCTTGGTATTGCCTGTTTCATCTATCAGAACATCCAAATAGCCTTTCTCACAGAGAGGAATATCAAACTGGGATATCTGATAAGCTTTGGGAAGGTCGGGGTAAAAGTAGTTTTTACGGTCGGTTTTACAGATGTTATTAATGGAGCAGTTTAGTGCATATCCCATCTTAACAGCATACTCTGCTACCTTCTCGTTAAGGGTGGGCAGAGTGCCCGGCATACCCAAACAGATTGGGCAGCAATTGGCATTGACCTCCGAGCCGAAGGAGTTTTTGCAGGCGCAGTATATCTTTGTTTTAGTAGAAAGCTCCGCATGAACCTCAAGTCCTATTACAGTTGTATAATTCATTGTCATCATCCTCCCTTACAGCGTTGCCACAGAGCAAAGACCGCCCCGCAGCTGTTCCAAGGCATAGGACGTCCCAAGCAGTGTTTGTTCCGAGAACTTAGGTCCTATAAACTGCAGTCCCACAGGCATACCGGAAATGTCCCCGCAGGGTAGTGAAATGGCAGGTAGGCCGGCAATGTTAACCGTCACCGTGCAGATGTCACTGGCGTACATTTTGAGCGGGTTACCCGCATGCTCACCCATTTTAAATGCGGTAAATGGCATAGTGGGTGTAGCCAATAGGTCGCAGCATTCAAAAGCTGCTGTAAATTCTGCAGCAATAGCATTCTGCATCCGCTTGGCTTTGTTGTAGTATGCATCATAATAGCCGGAGCTAAGGACAAAGGTACCCAGCATAATGCGTCGTTTCACCTCATCACCAAAGCCCTCGCTTCTGGTGCGCTCGTACATATCGGTAAGTCCGCTGTACTGCTCTGCACGGTAACCATACTTGACACCATCAAACCGTGCAAGGTTGGAAGAAGCCTCTGCAGAGGAAAGTACGTAGTATGCCGAAAGGGCATAGTCGGTGCTGGGCAGGCTAATTTCGACAAGCTTGGCGCCCTTGCTTTCCAGCTCTGCCAGTGCCTTATGAATCAGTGCTTTTACACTGTCTTCTACACCATCACCATAATATTCCTTGGGGATACCTATCCGCAGTCCTGAAACGTCAGTGCTTAGCAGCTTTGCAAAGTCGGGGTATTCCCGACGGGCACTGGTGGCATCCATTTTGTCGGCACCGCAGATGACGCTATATAGGTTTGCTACGTCCTCAACCGTTCTGCCCATGGGGCCTATCTGGTCCAGGGAAGATGCAAAAGCCACCAACCCATAGCGGGAAACTGAGCCGTAGGTGGGCTTTAACCCAATAACACCACAGCAGGCTGCGGGCTGACGGATAGAACCGCCGGTGTCCGAACCTAGGGAGAGCACTGCCTCACCGGCTGCAACCGAGGCTGCAGAACCGCCGGAGGAACCGCCCGGTACACGGGTTAGGTCTCGGGGGTTTTTGGTCAGCTTATAGTGGGAGTTTTCGCAGGAGGAGCCCATAGCAAATTCATCCATGTTGAGCTTTCCTGGAATAACAATGCCAGCCTGCTCCATTCGCTCCACAACAGTAGCGCTGTAGGGCGGTACAAAGTTATGAAGCATTTTGGAAGCACAGGTGGTAAGTACATCCTTGGTACAGATATTATCCTTTACTGCAATAGGAATGCCTGCCAGAGGAGCGATTGCCTCCCCTGCTGCAATCTTTGCATCTACTGTTGCAGCTGCCTTCAATGCATTTTCGTCGGTTACAGTGATATAGGCGCCCACCTGCTCATCGCAGTTATTAATGCGTGCAAGCACCGATTTTGTAATTTCAACTGCACTGCACTCGCCGCCTACCAGCTTTTTATGGAGCTCTGCTGCGGAATATTCGTATAAATTCATTGATCCGATTCCTCTCGTCACATTTTAGGTTTTGAATGAAGGCTATTAACCCTCATTGGTCTTTGGTACAGCTACACAGCCTGCAGCAACCTCGGGGGCATTTGCCAGCAGTGCATCCCTGCGCAGGGATGGCATTATTTCATCCTTGCGAAGCTCCATACGGTTGGCAGGGTCTATGGCCAAACTGCCGTCGGTATCGGGCAGCAGCTCTACCATGTCTACAATATCCTGCATCTGCTTTTGGAACTTTTCTACCTGACTGTCCTCTAGTTTTAGTCGGGAAAGCTTTGCAATATGTTTAATATCAATCTGCATTGTCACTGCTCCTTTATATTCTTTGGGCTGCTAATATTTCAAATTCCTTTTGGGAAGGGGTTACCATCTTTTCCTTATGAGGAAAGCCTTTATCAAACGCTTCCACCTCGTCAGGATTTAATTCAAAAACAGAGGATTCACAAAACCTGCCCGAAATACCGGCAAGGGCACCCTCGTGCAGTTCCATAACCATATGAGCGGGGGCATACTCCCCACTACCGGTTTGTATACCAAACTCCTTGGCAGTGCGAAAGCCAAAGCGATGGTAATAGGCGGGTCTTCCAAAGATGGCAATGGCCTTAAACCCCATGTTGGCGGCAAGTTTTTTACTCTCGATAATAAGCGCTGCGCCTATTCCCTGTTTTTGCACAGTAGGGTCCACACTGATAGGGCCAAAGGTAATAGCAGGATGGTGGTTTCCTTCCTTATCCTCTATGGATGAATGGGTATACATAATACTTCCCACCACGCTACCGTCCTCTCCCAGTGCCACCAAGGTCAGCTGTGGGATGAAGTCGGGGCTATCCCGCATAATGTGTGCCAGATAGTGCTCGGCACAACCGGGGGAATCTTGGTTCCAGAAGGCTTCGCGGGTAAGCTCCTCCACCGCACGGAAGTCATTTGGTTGTTCCTGCCGTATGGTAAAGTTCATATCAGCTATCCCGCCTTTCTATCAGCTCCAGCAGCTCAGTCTCAGTAATAACCGTTACACCCAGCTCATTTGCTTTGGTTAGTTTGCTACCTGCTTCCTCACCGGCTACAAGATAGCTTGTCTTTTTAGAAACGGAGGAGGAGGTCTTGCCGCCATTCTGTTCAATAAGCGCCGACGCCTCATTACGGGACAGCGTAGGCAGTGTGCCTGTAAGAACAAAGGTTAGCCCAGCAAGCTTTGTAGAGCCGGTCTGCTGTCGGGACTGGGTATTGAGCCCAAGCTCCACCAGACGGTCGCAAAGCTGTCGATTGCTTTGGTCTGCAAAATATTCCACCAAGCTTTCCGCCATAACCGCGCCAAAGCCATCAATCGAAGAGAGTTCCTCCACAGTAGCATTTTGAATAGCCTGCAACGTACCAAACCGTGCTGCCAAAAGCTTTGCAGCCTTTTCACCAATATTACGGATGCCCAGCCCAAACAGCAGCAGTGCAAGGTCGTTTTGTTTGGATTTTTCTATAGCCGCAACAATGTTCTCTGCCTTTTTCTTGGCAAAGCCTTCTAGCTCTAAAAGCCGCATAGGTTCTAGTGTATAAAGGTCTGCGGGAGAAGAAACTAAGCCTTCCTCTACCAGCAGTTTGCAGGCAGCCTGTCCCATACCGTCAATATCCATGGCATTGCGGGAACAGAAATGTATCAGACTACGCACCAGCTGGGCGGGGCAGGAGGAGTTTATGCAGCGGATAGCCGCTTGCTCAGGGTCACGCACCAGCTCGGCACCGCATGAGGGGCAATGCTTTGGCAGAGTGTAAACAGGCTTTTGCTCATCATGCCAGACCACACGCACCACTTCGGGAATAATATCCCCTGCCTTGCGTATAAGCACCCTATCCCCTACTGACAGGCATTTTTCGGTTATAAAGTCCTGGTTGTGCAAGACAGCGCGTCCTACCGTAGTACCGGCCAGCAAAATAGGTTCAAAAACTGCTGTCGGAGTAACTGCACCCGTTCTGCCCACCTGCACTTCAATATCCAGCAGCGTAGTTTCCTTCTCTTCCGGGGGATACTTGTAGGCCGCAGCCCATTTGGGGTATTTTGCAGTAGAACCCAGCTGTTTACGCTCTGTAAAGCTATTTACCTTCACAACTGCACCGTCAATGTTGAAGCTGTAGGTGCCTCGATTAAGACCAATCTGCTCAATTTCAGCAATAACTTCATCAATATCCGTAAACTGCTTGTAGGAAGGTGATACCGGGAACCCAAGGGTTTTTAAAAAGTCCAGCGATGCACTGTGGGAATCAAGCTCCTTCCCTACTATCTGCTGAATATTAAATACGAAAATATCTAGGCCACGGGTGGCGGTTATTTTGGGGTTCTTCTGGCGGAGGGAACCAGCCGCCGCATTTCGAGGGTTTTTAGCAGGCTTTTCTTCGTTCAGTTCCTGCTGCTCCAGCAGTTTCTTAAAGCTGCTTACAGGCATGTAAACTTCCCCACGCACCTCCAAAAGCGGTAACGCTTCAGGTAACTGCAAGGGTATGGAACGAATTGTGCGGATATTCTCAGTGACGTCCTCACCCACAAACCCATTGCCTCGGGTAGAACCTACCGTTAGTATGCCGTCTTCATAAAGTAGCGACACCGAAAGTCCATCAATCTTTGGCTCCACCACATAGGTGGGGTTGTGTGTTATTTCTCGTACCTTGCGGTCAAAATCCCGTAGTTCTTCCACAGTAAAAACGTCCTGCAAAGACCCCATTTGCACAGTGTGTTCTACCTGTGCAAATGTGTTTTGGCTGTTACCCCCAACCCGCACCGTGGGCGAGGTGGGCGAGGCATATTCCGGATGTGCCTGTTCCAAGCTGAGAAGCTCATGAAAAAGCTTATCATATGCAAAGTCATCAATCTCGGGGTCATCCATATTATAGTAGCGATCGGCATGGTAACTAACCACCTGTCGAAGCTCTTCTATCCTTTTTTTTATATCGTCCAAACTACCTATCACCCCTGCTTAATTACATAAGATTACAAATTAATAGTATACCAGAAACTGTACGGAATTACAATTCTATTTTGTCACTTACTTGGCACAGATGCTCCATAATCCTGTATCATGCCAACCAGTGAGTCGGTACCATCCCCAACCATAGTATAGGCCTCCGGGACATTGCCGACAATAACCGTTTCCGCCAGAACCACATTGGTATCTATGGTGGTGGAAGAACGGTATCCCGGGAGAACTGCTGTAACAGTCAGATTGATGTCCATAACTACCTGATGACGTGTTTGGTTAATACCTGCTGAAGTAAATTTATTGGCAATCTTGGTCTGTATAAAGTTTGCAGGTATCAGTTTAATTTCAATGCTGGGTCCTCGACCAGAAAAGATAGGTCCTCCCAGAATGGAACCCAATGACACCCATATGGTCTGAGAATCGAACTCCATGACATGGTTAATCATACGCTGGGTAATGCTACTTTGCAGGCGGTTTAGTTCCAGCATATTGGTTTGCAAGGAGGTGACAACACCATCGGTACCATATGTAAGGTTTACCAGATTGCTGTAAGTAATGTGATTTTCGGAAAGTTCTTCATAGATAGACTGATTTACAATTTTTAGTACTCGGTTGGATGCCTGATTGCATGCGTAGGTTTGTATCATAGGGCGAATACGAGCATCAAAGGAAAATAGTGCGGTTGTGATAATTGCTGCCAAAAGAAAGAGTTTTATCCGCAAATGAGAGCGTTTTTTCTTTACAATCACAATCTTCCCTCCTTTTTAGCTCTATCACAGATATTGTATGTAGAAAATAAATTAAGTTTCCAAAATGATATCTTTTGCATAGCATGTAGTACAACGAAAAATAGCCTAAGGAGGATAAATTATGGATAAAATGATTTATAGAGGGCAAGAAACATACCCCGAAATACAAGCCTGCCCCAGAAATGAACATAACTTGCAGATTATCTGCCCACTTTATTCCGGCACTCTCAGCGAACTTTCTGCCATTATGCAGTACAACTATCAGCATTTAGTACTGCGTGCCAGATGCAACGAAGTCAGTGAGATCATCCATGAAATCAGCATGGTAGAGATGCACCATCTGAATTTGTTGGGCTGTGCAATTATTGCCATGGGTGGCAACCCCAAATACGTAAATCCAAACACCAAATCTTTTTGGAACGCCTCGGTTGTCTGCTATGACGAGGAGCTTTGCAAAGCGTTGTTGACGAACCTGACCCAGGAAACTGAGGCACATCAAGCCTATATGGCAGCGGCTGCCAAGGTGAACAATCCTGCACTGGCTGCGCTGCTTCGCCGTATTGCCGCTGATGAAAAAATTCATATGGACATATTTACCAATATGATAAACCGTCACTGTCGCAAAAACAGATGCAACTAGACTCAAAGAAAGAGCGGGTTAATCAACTTTTGCTGATTAACCCGCTCTTTCTTTCTATTCCGCTGTTTTTGAAGGATATACCCGCAGCAGTACCTGACCTTCAGTAATCTCAGTACTTTTAGCCAGCTCAATCCTATCATAACTATCGGGGTCGATGACGATAACCGGTGTGGTCACCGTATACCCCGCTTTATGTATTGCTGCAATATCAAACTCCATTAACAGCTGTCCCGCTTTAACCGTATCACCCTTCTTAACCCTGGCGGTAAAGTGTCTACCGCCTAAGTTAACGGTGTTTTCTCCAATGTGTATCAGCAGCTCCAGACCCTCCGGTGTAGTTAGGCAGATAGCATGTTTGGTGGTATAAAAGGCGGATATTCTGCCATCCACCGGCGCGGTAAGTCTTCCCACCTTAGGTTCTACCGCAATACCCTTGCCAAGTATCTCCTCCACAAAAACTGCATCCTTCATAGCTGTAACCGGGGTTACTGTTCCTGTAAGTGGTGTGTAAACCAGTACTGCCCCATCATCCCCTAGTGGGGGAAGTTCTAAGGGCTCAGGCTCACTGCCAAAAAGCTTTGAAAAAAGACCCATAATGATACTCCTTATTCCGAAAATTAGTCTGCTCCCCGCAGGTAGGGTCTCAGATATTCAAAGCATGCCTGTGGCAGCTCCACATCACCCACTTGCAGCGGTATCTTCATATAGTTGCCGTGGAAGTCAGTGCCGCCGGTATAAATTAAGTTTCTGGCTTTTGCTACAGATAGCAGCTCCGCCCGCACCTCATCGCTATTCTGCGGATGGTATACCTCTACGCCGTCAATAAGCGGGCTTTGCAGTAGCTTGTCATAAAGCGCACGATTTTTCTTTTTAATTTTGCCGGGATGGGCCAGCACCACTACACCGCCGCTTTGATGTATCATTGAAGAAATTTCTTCAAAATTGCGGTAGGCAAAGGTGTCCTCCATATAATAAGGTTTCTCTTTGCCAAAGTACTCTGGCAGAAGTTGCATGATATTGTGCTTGTCCAAATATCCAAAATCCGCCAGCACTCCCAGCAGCTTGGCTCGATATAGCGGGCCACCTCCGCTCCGGGCAAAAAACGCTTCGGTATCTATGGCTATACCGTTTTGCTGCATCAGTGCAATCTGACGTAAACTGCGGCGGTTCATGCAGTCTAGCAGCTCATGAGAGTAGCTTTGCAGTACTGCGTTTTGCGCATCTATTCCATAGCCCAAAACATGAAAGCGTATTCCATCTTGCTGGGCAGTAAATTCTGCAGCAGGCAGGTATGGAATGCCATACCGCAGACTGGCCTCAGCCTCCTGCGGTATGCCCAAAACCGTATCGTGGTCAGCCAGAGCAAGGGCTTTTACACCCTGCTCTGCTGCCATCTTAAAAATAGAGTCAACTGTCTCACTGCCATCGGAAAAAAGTGAGTGGAAGTGAAAATCAAACTTCATGTTGATCATTTCAGGTTTAGAACCTCGGCCAACTCTGCGTTGCCGCCTGTCATATCGCCTTCAATCTCGTCATCAGCCAAGTCTTCCCACTTGGTGATATAGGTAAGGATAAATCCGCCGAATATAGCCAAAGCATATCCGATGAGGTAATTCAGGTGACCACCCTGGTCAATAAGCAGTGTAAGAAGAACGCCCGAAAGACCAATGCCAAGGCATGCAACCTGTGTAACTGCTACATAAGCACCACCCAGCATAGAACCTATGCAGGCTGTGATAAATGGCTTGCCCAAAGGAAGCGTTACGCCAAACATCAGAGGCTCGCCTATACCCATAAGGCCAATGGGAATAGAACCAGCGAGAACCTGCCGCATCTTCTTGCTCTTGGTGCGCAGATAGATAGCAATGCCTGCGCCTACCTGACCTGCACCTGCCATAGCGAGGATGGGTCTGATAAGGTCAATGCCGGTGGATTCCAGCAGTGTGGTTTCAATGGGAGTAATGGCACGGTGCAAACCGGTCATAACAAGCGGCAGGAAGGTACCGGACAGCAGCATACCAACAAGGATGCCACCCTGCTCTACCAGTGCGGTTACACCTACTGCAAGTGCATTGGTCAGGAAGGTAGAAACGGGATAGATAGCATAGACACTGAAGAGGCCGGTAACCAGTACAACCAGTACAGGAGTCAGTATCAGGTCAAGGATGCTAGGCATAACTTTGCGCAGCCATCTTTCCAGTATAGCGCCGAATGCACATGCCAGCAGCACACCAATGACGCCAGCAGCATCGGGGGTAAGCTCTACGCCACCAACAACAATTTTGCTAAGGCCTGCGGAGGACAAAAAGCCCGCTATGGCAAGACCCAGTGCAGGGCTACCACCCAGCACCTTAAATACGTTCATACCAACCATGATGTTCATGTATGCAAAGACTGATTTGCCAAGGACACTCAGTATGTTTAAAAAGTTCTTGTCCATGCCGGGAACGTTGCCCAACACCTTATTGAAGCCGTACAGCATGCCGCAGCCAATGAATGCGGGAATAATGGGAAGAAAAATATTGGAAAGTGCTTTTAGGAAGTTCTTGAACGGGGTATTGTTTTTAGCTTTTAGTGCCGCTTTACGGGTAGCAACCTCGTCCACTTCGCCGACCTTTTTGCCTACCAACTTTCCAAATGCCATGGATACCTTACCAGCGTTTCCGGGGCCCAGAATAATTTGTATCTGACCGTCCTGATCCACACAACCCATAACACCATCGAGCTTTTTGATAGCTGCCTTGTTAACCTGATCGTTGGATACAATGCCCAGCCGAAGACGGGTTGCACAATGTTCTACCACGGTAACATTTTCTTTGCCGCCAACCAATGGAAGGATAGATTCTGCGATTGCCTGCATTTTTTCGTTTGCCATAACACTACACTCCATTCTGCCGCTACATTACGGCTAAAAATTTTTCTTTCCTGTTTTACTTTACTCGAGTAGCAGTAAGTCTCAAATGTAGAGGGTTAACCAAGTGCTCTGCGTACATGCCCCTCTGCTTCTGATAGCCGTTCCCTTGCCTGCTCCACTGATATGTTAAGCAGCACCATAACAACCGCCGCCTTCACATTGCCGTCAGCCGCCCTTATTGCGGCTCTTGCTGTTTCTACTTGGGCACCCGTTGCCTCCATTACTATGTTTTCCGCTCTGGTATGTAGTTTTTCATTTGTCTGCATTACATCCACCATTAGGTTTTGGTACACCTTGCCCACCAGAACCATAGCTGTGGTAGAAATCATATTGAGTATCATCTTTTGTGCAGACCCAGCCTTGAGCCGGGTACTGCCGGATAGCACTTCGGGGCCAACTACAACTTCAATTGCAATCTCTGCGTGTTGTCCAATGATTGAGTTTTTATTGCAAGATATTGCCGCAGTATGACAATGCTGCTCTGCTGCATACATAAGCCCACCAATAACATAGGGGGTTCTTCCGCTGGCTGCGATACCTATTACGGTGTCTTTTTCAGTAAGACCAATCTGTATTAAATCGGTTTTACCCAGCTCTTGGTTATCCTCTGCACCCTCTACAGCCTTTAAAAATGCACTGTCGCCACCTGCAATAAGCCCCAGCACAACATCGGAAGAAACTCCGAATGTAGGAGGACACTCCGCAGCATCCAGCACTCCCAGCCGTCCGCTGGTACCTGCACCCATGTAGATGAGCCTTCCTCCGCTTCTTAAAGAAGCTGCTGCGTACTCAGCAACCTGTGCAATCTGCGGTAGCATTAGGGACACCGCCTGTGGCACTGTAGTATCCTCATTATTCATTAAGGTTACTATCTCCAGTGCGGATTTAGTATCCAGGTTCATACTGCTTTTGTTTCGTTCCTCTGTGGTCATTCCAGTTAAATCCAACATAATATGCTCCATCTCCCAGTATTTTCAGGGTTTCAAAATGTGTGTTTTAGAAAGTTGCTGCAAGGAATAGTCATACTGCCTGTTGGCAAATGCGGTAAACAGGATATCTATTACATTAAGCTGCGAAATACGCGATGACATGGCGCCACTCCTAAAGATGGATTCTGTTGCAGCCACATATATCTGATAATTGCTCAATTGCGCAATAGGTGTTGTCTCATATCGTGTAACGCTGATAATACTTGCACCCATTTCACGCATGGCCTTGGCGCATTCAATCATTTCTACTGTATGGCCTGAATATGAAAAGATTATTCCGACGTCATCTTTTGACATGTTACGGGCTTGCAAAAGCTGCGAATGCCAGTCCTCATTTATGATACATGGCTTGTTCAGACGCAGAAACTTAAGATGCATGTCCTTAGCCACCACTAGTGAGGAGCCTATTCCGAAAAGACAGATGCTTTTGCTGCTGCAAAGTAAATCCACACAGCATTCAATGGTGTTGTAGTCCAAAAGATTTTTGGAGTTTTCCAGAGAAATAATATTTTTGTAGGTAATTTTCTCTGCTATCTCTTCAATGCTGTCAAATTTGGTAATTTCCTTTTTTTCGCTTTCTGCACTCTGCTTGCGTACTGCAAGCTCGTAGATAAGTGCATGCCGAAACTCCTTGTAGCCGTTAAAATCCAGCTTTTGCACCATGCGCAGAATGGAGGAGGCCGATACAAAGGTCTTTTCCGCAAGAGTATGTATGCTCATGGCCGATACCTGCTGTGGATTTTCCAGTATAAAGCCGATTACCGATTCCTCTACCTGACTGGAGTGGTCACTGTACTCCTTTAGCCTTACAAGAACATTTTTCATTGTCAAATCCTTTCTGCGTTTGCGGTGGCACACTGTTCCGTACACCGCAGCGTCACTTGACATATTTATATTACGATTAAGAAACATTAATTTCAATAGATTACGTAAACTGCGGAACTTTGTTTCATAGATAGATAAAAAGAAACGGTTCTAAACATAGAACCGGAAACTTTTTGTACAAACTTCGTATATTTTATTATTGTACACCGTTTTATTTTATCTTATTTGCCTTTTTCTTTTTCGCGGGCTTTTTGCGAACCGAGTAGCCAAAGCTACCCAACCGTTCTCCCAGACCATAGTATTCTCCGTGTGCAAAGGCTAAAAGCTCGCACCGGTCCAGTCGTAGTTTGCCGGTACTGTCCAGTAACTTCTCATCTACATCCACTGCCACAATATCTGCCAGAAACATGTGATGAGAACCCAGTTCCAGCATATCTGTAACCCGGCATTCTAAGCATACGGGGCTTTCTACCAGCATGGGGCAGCTAAGCTGGGTGGTAGGTTCCGCATTCAGTTTCATTTCTGCAAACTTATCGGTATTTCTGCCGGAGCGCACACCGCAAAAGTCGGTTGCTCGCACCAAATCCTTTGTGGTCAGGTTAATAACAAACTCGCCACTCTCCCGAATTAGGTCGTAGGAATACCGTTCAGGACGCACCGAAATATAGGTTTTAGGTGGTATGGTATTGATGATGCCTGTCCATGCAACTGTAAAAACATTGGGTTTTTCTATATTGCCGCAGGTAATAAGTGTGGGGGGTATGGGCCCCAGAAGGGTACTTCCCTTCCATGCCTGTTTACTCATGCTGTATCACTCCCTATTTGTTTCTAAAAAAAGAAAAAACCGCCCGGATAAACCAAGCGGTTGTATTCCTAAAAGATTACTTTGCGAATGCATAAACCACAATGGTCAGTGCAAAGAAAACAATGGTCAGAACCTTTGTAATCTTATTCAGTGTTGCATCCATAGAACGGTCGGTATTGTTGTTCAGGAAGGAGTTTCCGCCGCCCAGTGCAGAGATACCATCGCCCTTTGCATCCTGAATTGTTACCAGTCCTACAATCAGTACACTGGCGATAATCATAACAAATGCGCCTATCATTTCAATTGTGCCCATAAAGACACCTCCAAACATTAAATCAATACTCGCCTATTGTATCACAGCATCTGCTGTTTTGCAAGTGCTTATCCATATTTTTTTCACATATTCTGCATATTCCTATGACTACGGACAATAATACTATCGGTTTAGTCCTTTAGTCGCGTTTGCAAAGGCCTGAACCACACCCCGCAGGCGCTATGGCGCTTGCGGGCTTTTTTATTTGCCATAAGCGTAAGCGAATAGTAAAATTGCGCATGGGAACGGGAGCCGTCAGGCGTATGGTCTGTGCATAGCCTAAAATAACCATTTGCGGTTATTTTACAATGTTAGCTGTTCACCCGTCTGGGTATCGCGAACAATGGCTCCTGTAGCAGGTAGGTTTTTGGTGCGCAGCCGATGTGGGTTTTCCACACAGCCTTCGGTGTATTCTGTTACTGCTACCACACGCACACCCTTTTTCATAGTCATAGCCTGAACACCCTGGGTATCACGAGTGGTCTTCTGGGCAACCATAGCGGTATTTACAATGAGCATTCGCTGGGCCGAAGTGGCAAGCAGGTATTCCTTTTCGTCGGTAATAAGCTCAGCGAACACCAAAGGAGACTTCATACTATAGGCACCGGTAAGTTTTTTACGCTTGGTTTTTGTCTCGTAAGAGCCCAGCTCTACCCTGCTCACCTTACCGTTTTCAAATACAAATATCATGGAACCCTTGTAGTCACCTGTAACGGCCATATAAATCGGGCTTTCCTCCGAATCCATACCCAGTTTGCTGGGAATGTAGTCACCCAGCACGCTGGCCTTGGTATCATCAAACTCTGCCGCACGGGACTTGTACACCTGACCCTTATTTGTGAAGAAGAGTAGGTGAACATTGTTCTGACTATCTATTTCCTGTATAATTTCATCTGCATCCTTCAGCTTATGCTCACTGGACATACGATAGGACTGCGGGGTTATCTTCTTGAAGTAGCCCTCACGGGTGAAGAACAGCTTCACCGGGTAATCCGGAATCTCTTCCTCCACATCACCGGTAGCCTCCTCTACTGCATAGAGGATTTCACTGCGGCGGGGTGTACCGAAGTTTTTGATAATATCCCGCAGTTGGTTAACGATGATGTTATCCACCTTTTTGGGGCTTGTCAGCACATCCTCCATCTCGGCAATTTCATCCAGCAGCTTGGAAATTTCCTCGGTGCGTTTCAGAATATATTCACGGTTCAGATGGCGCAGCTTAATTTCTGCTACATATTCCGCCTGTACCTGGTCAATTCCGAACCCAATCATCAGGTTGGGAACAACCTCCCGCTCCTCTTCGGTTTCCCGCACCAGCTTTACAGCCTTATCAATATCCAGCAAGATTTTTTTGAGGCCCTTTAAGAGGTGCAGTTTCTCTTTCTTTTTGGCAAGGTCAAAGTAGATACCCCTACGGACACATTCTCGACGAAAAGCTGTCCATTCTTCCAGCAGGGTATCCACACCCAGTACTTTTGGGGCACCTGCTATAAGCACGTTAAAATTGCAGGAAAAGCTGTCCTCCAACTGGGTCATCTTAAAGAGTTTTTGCATCAGCTTGTCCGGCTCCACTCCCCGCTTTAGGTCGATGGTCAGCTTAAGGCCGGAAAGGTCGGTTTCATCACGTATGTCGGCTATCTCGCGTATCTTCCCCTGCTTTACCAAGTCGACTATTTTATCCACTATGGCCTCTACCGTAGCAGTAGGGGGGATTTCGGTAACGTCAATACAGTTGCTTTCCTTGTCGTAGCTGTACTTGGAGCGTACCCGCACCGAGCCTCGTCCTGTAGAATAAATCTTTTCCAGTTCGTCGGGGTTGTAGAGTATATAGCCACCACCCGAAAAGTCGGGGGCCGAAAGAGTATTGGATATTTTACAGTCCGGGTTTTTTATACGGGCTATAGCAGTTTCACATACCTCTGAAAGGTTAAAAGAACAGATATTGCTGGCCATACCTACCGCAATACCGGTATTGGCATTCACCAGAATGGTTGGGAATGTAACAGGCAGCAACACAGGCTCCAGCATGGTGCTATCGTAGTTGTCGCAGAAGTCTACCGTATCTTTGTCAATATCCGCAAATATCTGGGAGCAGATTTTTTCCAGCTTGGCTTCGGTGTATCGGGAAGCAGCATAAGCCATATCCCGTGAATAGGCACGACCAAAGTTACCTTTACTGTCCACATAAGGAGCAATAAGGGCACTGTAGCCTCTGGAAAGGCGCACCATAGTTTCATATATAGAGGCGTCACCGTGAGGGTTTAGCCGCATGGTCTGTCCTACAATGTTGGCGGATTTAACCCGCCCTCCCGTAAGCAGACCCATTTTGTACATGGTATAAAGTATCTTGCGATGGGAGGGTTTAAAGCCATCTATTTCCGGAATGGCGCGGGAGACGATGACACTCATAGCATAGGGCATGTAGTTCTGACGCAGGGTATCTACAATAGGCTGCTCGAGTACCAAGCCTGCATTTTCTATATGTCCAGACATGACTTCACGCCTTATGCCTACTTCTTTTTTCTTTTTTGCCAACTGCCGTTCCTCCTGTATCAAGTATTATGGCTTTTGTTTCGCCGTAGTCACAATCTGCACCAGAGCCTCGGTTGCCGCGGCACAGCGAATATCTTCCCTGCTGCCGTGTAGGTTCAGTGCAACCACGGTACTGCGCCATGGGCTGTCCACACCTACAAACACCATACCCACCGGCTTATCTTCCGAAGGGAGCGGCCCTGCGTTGCCTGTAACAGATACTGCAATATCTGCACCTGTACGGCTACGGATTCCTGCCGCCATTTCGGCTGCTGTTTCTTTGGATACCGCCGAAAATCGGCTCAGTGTTTCGGGGCGAACACCCAAAAGCCGCTGTTTCATCTCATTTGTGTAGGTAACTGCACCGCCCAAAAACACCTGAGATATTCCCGGGATTTCGGTAATGCAGGCCGACACCAGGCCTCCTGTGCAGCTTTCAGCCGCAGCACAGGTAAGGCTGCGCTGCTTTAGCTGCTCCACAAGTTCTTTTTGCAGCTCCGCCGCAAGATTTATTAGATAATTCATATGCATGCTCCCTAAGAGATATCGGCAAGCTCCAAATACTGCCCGCCAAATTCTGCAATATATTCTTTTCTGCCTGCCAAGTTATCACCCAACAGCAGCTCAAAGGTGTCCGCTGTCTCCTGTGCCATGGAAGGCGTCACCTTAATAAGACGGCGGGTTTCGGGACACATGGTGGTAAGCCACATCATCTCCGGTTCATTTTCACCCAGTCCCTTGGAGCGCTGCAGAACATACTTGGTATTCCCCAGCCGCTTACATATTTCGGCCTTTTCCTGTTGGTCATAGGCAAAATAGGTTTCGTCTTTCGCCACAATTTCAAACAGGGGTGACTCTGCAATATAAACATAGCCCTCCTGTATTAGTGTGGGTGTAAGCTTATAGAGCATGGTGAGTATAAGGGTGCGTATCTGGAAACCGTCCACGTCGGCATCGGTACAGATAACCACCTTATGCCAGCGAAGCCCTGACAGGTCAAAGGAATTGAGCTCCTTGTTAGCCTTGGAGCTTACTTCCACACCACAGCCCAACACCTTCAGTACGTCAATGATAATTTCACTTTTAAATATCTTATCGTAGTCTGCCTTCAGGCAATTCAGTATCTTACCACGAACAGGCATAATGGCTTGAAACTCAGAGTCACGACCCAACTTACAGGAACCCAGAGCCGAATCACCTTCCACAATGTATAGCTCACGCCTACTGGTGTCCTTGGTACGGCAGTCCACAAACTTCTGCACACGGTTTGCCATATCCAGCGTTCCTGCCAGCTTCTTTTTCAGGTTCAAACGGGTTTTTTCCGCATTTTCACGGCTGCGCTTGTTAATGAGCACCTGCTCAGCTATACGCGCAGCATCGTCGGGGTTTTCTACAAAATAAACCTCCAACTGATGCCGAAGGAATTCTGTCATGCACTCATAAATAAACTTATTGGTAATGGACTTCTTGGTTTGGTTTTCATAAGAGGTCTGGGTAGAGAAGCTGGATGAGATAAGCACCAGACAGTCCTCTACATCCTGAAAAGTGATTTTTGACTCGTTTTTCAGATACTTACCGCCCTGCTTGAGGTAGGCGTCTATCTGACCCACAGTAGCCACTTTAACTGCCTTTTCCGGGCTTCCGCCATGCTCCAGATGGCTGGAATTATGATAATACTCTGCCACATGGTTTTTGTTGGAAAAGCAGAGTGCTACATTCAGCTTTACTTTGTAGTCGGGCTTGTCTTCTCGGTCACGACCTACTCGGTCCCCGCTCCACATCTGTACGGGTGTCAGGGCTTCATCACCTGCAAGCTCGGTGCAGTAGTCCTGTATGCCATTATTGTAGCAGAACATAGTTTCCTCAAAGCTGCCATCCTGCTTCTGGCTACGCAGCAATAGCTCTACCCCGCTGTTTACAACTGCCTGTCGCTTCATAATATCCAGAAAGTAGTCTTCAGGAATGGTAATGTCGGTAAATACTTCAAGGTCCGGTTTCCAGCGGATTTTTGTGCCTGTCTGCTTTTGTCGGGTAGGCTCTTTGGCGAGCCCCCCGATATTCTCACCCTTTTCAAAGTGCAGGTTATACTTAAAACCGTCACGAATAACTTCTACATCCATATACTCGGAGGAGTACTGAGTGGCGCAGGAACCCAAGCCATTTAGGCCCAAGGAATACTCATAGCTGCCGTCGCCCTGTCCATCGTACTTACCGCCGGCGTAGAGTTCACAGAATACCAGCTCCCAGTTGTAGCGTTCTTCCTTGGCGTTATAGTCCACAGGACAACCGCGCCCGAAGTCGTGCACTTCTATAGAGCTGTCTTTAAAGCGTGTTACAATAATCTTGCCGCCATGGCCCTGACGTGCCTCGTCAATGGCATTGGAAAGAATCTCAAACACGGAATGCTGACATCCTTCCAGCCCGTCCGACCCAAAGATAACTCCGGGGCGTTTGCGTACTCTATCCGCACCCTTAAGCGAAGATATGCTTTCGTTATCATACACGTTTTTTCTTGCTTTTGCTGTCATAGTTATGATAATTCCTTTCTGAGGAAAATACCTTGTTTCCTGTTAAATTATCCCCTGTTCCTTAAAATTTGTCAAGGAATAAATCTATTTAGAAATCCCTCTAAATTCCTCTTGACTTCCTAATACTGGCGCAATATACTGTATTTAGAAAACTTTCTAAATACTTTGTTGGAGTGTGATAATTGTGGGCTTTCCCGAGACATTCAAAGCACTGGCCGACCCTGCTCGCAGACGGATGCTGGAGCTTCTAAAGGATGGCAGGATGTCAGCCGGGGATATTGGTAAGGAGTTTGATATGTCCGGAGCCACCGTCTCCTACCACCTGTCTCAGCTAAAAAAAGCGGGACTTATCTTTGAAAAAAAAGAAAAGAACTTTATTTTCTATGAGCTTCAGGTTTCAGTTTTTGAAGAAATTATGCTATGGGTATCACAATTTGGAGGAGTAAGCCATGAAAAAGAAGATTGACAGAACATTGATTGCAACCACCCTAGTCTGTTTGCTGCCTATCCTGTTGGGAATACTGCTATACAACAAACTACCTGACAGCATCCCTATTCATTTTAATGCCGCAGGTGAAGTGGACAGATACACTTCCAAAATAGTTGGAGTGCTGGGAATGCCACTGCTGTTGACATTGCTGAATGTCTTCCTGCACTTTGTCCTTAACAATGATCCTAAAAAGGCCAATATGTCCCGAACCATGCTAATAATCTCCAAGTGGTGCATACCGGTTATTTCTATAATAGCACAAGGAACCTCCTTGGCAATTGCACTGGGTGCAAGCATACCCATACCGACCATTATGTCCATTTTTGTGGGACTTCTTTTTATTGCTTGCGGAAATTATTTCCCCAAAACAAAACAGAACTATACTATGGGCATTAAGCTACCCTGGACCCTTAATAGCGAGGAAAATTGGAATCGCACCCACCGTCTGGCAGGATACCTGTGGGTCGGGGGCGGTTTCGCTATCCTAATCTGCGGGTTGATTAGAGGACTTGAAACCCCTCTTTTTCTCAGCATTGTTCTGGTTATGACCCTCATACCCACAGTCTACTCCTACCTACTGTATAAAAAAGGCATTTAGGACATAAAAAAACAGGGCGAGCATTTATGCCCGCCCTTCTGCTTTGCTTTATGCGCGCACATCCAACCTTTGTCCAAAGGAGGGTGTTGCAGTTTTCACCATTTGAAGCAGCGCATCGGTAGCTTGCTCCTGCATATTCATGGTCTTTTTTGCTACAGAAAGGCTGGCGGCCTGCTGCAAGGAAGCCATGTTCATATGTATGCTCATTGCCGCGATATCCATCTTTACAATCCCTCTTCCCCACAATACAATATATTGACTTTATTCTTAGTATAACGGGTTTGCTCCAAAAAGTAAAGCAACTCCACCTTTTGATAAACTGTACTAAGACCTAATGTCCCACCAATCATAATCATTTTCAGATGGAACAAAGGGTTGCTCGTCACCCAGTGAGCTGCCCGAACGCATGGCGTCCATCATGGAAGGTGAAAGCATGCCGCCGGAAGCCATCGATATGTAATCATTTCGCGCCACTATAATATGATCCAGCAGCTTGATGGACACGCCCGACAGGGCATGATATAGTTGTTTGGTAGTCTCCTTGTCCTTGCGGGAAGGCATGGCTAGTCCTGTTGGGTGGTTGTGAGCCAATATTACACTACTGGCATTGCAACGAATAGATATCTCCACAATCTTCCGTGTAAGTATGGATACCGAGTCGTTGGTGCCCTCGCCCAGCTTTCCAAAATAGAGTATTCGCAGGCGGTTATCCAAACAGATAAGATAGGCTACCTCGTTTACCTCACCAATATACTTTCCAACCAAACGCTGCCCCAGATGATGTGTAATGTTTTCGTCGTCAAAAGGCGCATCTTCTACCTTGGATTCATAGTAAATCTGGCAAAGCTGTGGTATCAGCTTGATAAGGGTGGCGGAATTCTCTGAGATTCCGTTTACCTTGAGAAGGTCTTCATAGGGAGCATCAAAGACATTTACAAGGCTTCCGAAGGTTTCCAGTAGGCGGTGTGCCTCCTCATTGGTATCCTTAAGAGGTATACCATAAAAGAGCAGCAGCTCAAAGATATTGTGGGTATCGAAGGAGGATAGTCCTTGTTGGCGAAACCGTCTTTTAAGCCGTTCGCGGTGTCCTTTATGAAGATGCCGACTGTCCGCAGTCTTTTCTTGCGGCTCCTGGGCAACAATTTGATTGCTATTTTTGTCATTCATCGTTCCCGTTGCACCCCCTAGGCTTTTAGTATACACTAATATTTCCCAAAGTAAAATATAAAATATTTGCTGAATTGTTGCACTGCGGCCACAAATACCCTATAATTACCGAAAGCGGTTATGGGCGGCACTGTAATCATCTTATCATTCCTCTGCTTCGCATGATAAGAGCTGTATTTTTATAAAATTTGTGCCGATGCGAAGCGGCAGAATGGATGATTACTATGAAAAGTTTTACTATAAACGAAAATGACAGTGGCCAGAGACTGGATAAATTTCTTGGAAAGGCTGCACCCATGTTACCCAAAAGTATGTTGTACAAGGCCATCCGTACCAAGAAGATAAAGCTAAACCGTGGGCGCGCGGAAATTTCCACCCGCCTAAATGTAGGCGATGTAGTGGAGCTGTATCTAAATGATGAGTTTTTCCCCGATGCAGCTGCCCCACTAGCGTTTCTGGCGGCGGGAAATGTCCTTGACATTGTATACGAAGATGAAAACCTACTGCTGCTCAACAAGCCGGTGGGACTGGTAGTACACGAGGATGAGGGTGGAAGTATTGATACACTGATAAATCGCGTGCTGCGCTATTTATATGAAAAAAGCGAGTTTGACCCTGCAAAGGAAAACTCCTTTACACCGTCTCTATGCAACCGTATAGACCGCAATACAAGCGGAATTGTACTCTGCGCCAAGAATGCTGCCACCCTACGGGTGCTAAACCAGAAGCTAAAGGACAGAGAGCTGGAGAAGCGTTACAAATGCCTTGTATTTGGAACACCCAAGCCACGCCATAAGCTATGCAAAGCGTACTTGATCAAGGATAGCGACCAAAACCAGGTAACGGTAGAAGCCTCCCCTATGGAAGGCGGACGCACCATCATTACCGAATATACTGTCCTGGATGAGCAGGGTGGCTTTAGTCTTTTGGAGATTGTACTGCATACGGGGCGTACCCACCAGATACGGGCACACATGGCTTTTTTAGGACACCCGCTGGTCGGCGATACCAAATACGGTACTGCAAAACAGAACAAGGGGCTTCCCTATCGCTTTCAAGCACTTTGTGCCTATTCAGTTACCTTCAAATTTACCACCGAAGCCGAGCATTTGGAGTATCTGAATGAACGCTGTTTCCAAGTGGGCAAACTGCCATTTTCCCTTAGCGACCTCAATAACTAACCAAATAAGCCGTATATTCCTTGTCAAAATGGTAGCCCAGCTTTTCGGCCAGCCCAACAGAGCCTAGGTTATGGGCATCCCAGCTAGGATAGAGCCCCTTTTCCAAACATGTAAGTATTAGTTTTGAAGCGCAGGCAGTGGCAAGTCCCTGTCTGCGATATTCTTTTTTTGTGTCAATTTCAATCTCGATGCCTTCCCGATACCAAGTGTAAGCGGACACACCCGCTACCAGTTCATCGCCGTGCAGAACAGCAAAACCCATACCATGGGCGGCAAAATCTTCGTAGTCGGCATACCAACCGCAAAGGTCGGCAGACCAGTCTTCTTCGGCACAGAGGGTGCACAGCTCCCTGTCGATGGGCCGCAATGTATAGCCCTGTGGTAAAGCATCTGCAAATGCTGCCAGCCGCTGCCGGTCAAAAATATCGCCTTCCTTTTTAATGGCATATCGGGTAAGGCGCTTCTGCCTGTCACCATGCTGCTGTTCAATAAGCCGTTTCCAAGCCTCGTCAGAGGGTACCATAATGAGATAGTCATGATGGCGCCCCCCTTTATTGCACACTAGTTCCGCAGCTTGCGGGGAGGTACTATCCCCTGCAAAAAAGCTAAAATCCGCTGTTATAATCTGTACAGCAGTGGGGCTTTGGGCGTCATCCACCCAGGCCTCCCCCATGCAGCCCTGTAAACAGGACCAAATCATGGTTTCTTGGCTGCCTGCGAAGAACGGCTCAATACAAGCTATTTCCTGCTTTGTAAGCTGCACCATAAACGCCACTCCGTTCTAAAATAGTGTTGTTTGGCTGTTTTCCGGAAGTCCTGCCAGCGAGCCATGCTCACGGAGTATCTCAATGACACCCTTGCCCGCACCACCTCGTGTGATGATTTCATCCACTGACAGATACTCACCCTGCGCGCTTGCTCTAGCTAGGTTATCCGCTGCCGCCTGTCCCAGTCCCTTAAGGCTGGTAAAGGGCAGGCGGATTTTTCCGTCCTCAATCTTAAAGAGCCGTGCATCGGAGCGGTAAAGGTCAACGGGCAAAAGCTCGATACCCCGCTTGAGCATCTCATAGGTAATCTGCATAGTTTCCAGTATGCCATCTTCCTTGGTACTACGTTCGTTGCCCTTGGCATAGAGCGTGTCAATCTTGGACTTGACTACTCCCATTCCTTGCATAGCAGCATTGGCGTCAAAGTCCTCGCCACGGATAGAAAAGAGAACTGCATAGAATTCCCTGGGGTAGTGTACCTTGTACCAACCAAGACGAATTGCAGAGATAACATATGCTGCCGCATGTGCCTTAGGGAACATGTATTTAATTTTGAGACAGCTATTTATGTACCATTCCGGAACACCGTGGTCACGCATGTCCTTTTTCATCTCTTCTGTAAGCAGAACGGGCGCCTTACCCTTACGAGTAATCTCCATAATCTTAAATGCCGTTTTCGGCTCAAGTCCGTAGTGCATAAGTTCTGTCATAATACTGTCACGTGTTCCGATAACCTTGGAAATAGTACAGGTACCATCCGCTATTAAATCCTTCGCATTTCCTAGCCAAACATCGGTACCATGGGATAGTCCCGATATCTGCAGTAGGTCGGAAAAGGTTTTGGGCTGTGCTTCCAGCAGCATGCCGCGAACAAAGGGCGTACCCATTTCCGGCAGTGCCAACGTACCTGTTTCGCAGCGGATATCTGTGAGGTCTATTCCAAGTGCTTCCGAGGAAGTAAAGAGGCTGTAGACCTCCGGAGCACTCATGGGGATGTCTGCAATTTTTACCCCTGTGTAGTCCTCCAGATACTTAAAGAGGGTTGGAGAATCGTGTCCAAGCTCGTCCAGCTTCAGAATAGTATCATGCAGAGAATGAAAGTCAAAATGGGTAGTGATGGTGGAGGAGTTTTGGTCGTCAGCGGGGTGCTGGATAGGACAGAAGTCAAAGACCTCCTTGTCGTCCGGCACAACTACCATGCCGCCCGGATGCTGTCCTGTAGTACGGCGGATGCCGGTACAGCCCTTTACCAAGCGGTTTTCCTCAGCATTGGTAACGGTCATCCCCTGCTCATCTAGGTAATGCTTCACATAACCGTAGGCAGTTTTATCCGCTACAGTGGAGATTGTCCCGGCTTTGAACACATGAGAGCGCCCAAACAGTTCCTCGGTAAAGGTATGGGCACGGGACTGATATTCCCCGGAAAAGTTTAGGTCAATATCGGGGGCCTTGTCGCCATCGAACCCAAGGAAGGTTTCAAAGGGTATTTCGTGTCCGTCCCGGAACAGGTCGGTACCGCAGTTGGGGCAGTTTTTCTGGGGTAGGTCAAAGCCGGAGCCCACAGAACCATCGGTAAAGAATTCGCTGTACTTACAGCTTGGGCAAACATAGTGTGGTGCCAGCGGGTTAACCTCCGAAATACCCGCCATAATAGCCACAAAGGAGGAGCCAACGGAACCACGGGAGCCAACGGAATAGCCATCGTCCACCGACTTTTTCACCAGCTTTTGGGCTATCATATAAAGCACAGAAAAGCCATGCTTTGTAATAGAGCCCAGCTCTCTATCGAGACGCTTCTCTACAATTTCCGGCAGCGGAGTACCGTACAGTTCCTCGGCGCGTTCATGTGTTATACGGATAAGGTCCTCCTCCGCACCTTCGATGGTGGGGGTAAAGGTACCCTCGGGAATAGGTAGGATATGTTCACACATGTCTGCAATTTTACGGGGGTTATCAATGACAACCTCCTTTGCTGTGTGGTCACCCAGATAGTCAAACTCACGGAGCATTTCCTCGGTGGTGCGGAAGTAGAGCGGAGCTTGCAGAGCCGCATCCTTAAAGCCCTGTGACGCCATAAGAATTTCACGGAACTTGGCATCACGCTTTTCTATAAAGTGTACGTCGCCTGTTGCCACTACCGGTTTCCCTAGCTTGTCCCCAAGCTTTATGATGGTGCGGTTGTAGTTTTCAAGGTCTCTTTCGCTTTTGGCTACACCCTCCCGTAGCAGGTACTCGTTATTTCCAATGGGCTGTATCTCCAAATAGTCGTAAAACTTTGCAATATCACAAAGATCACCCCAGCTTTTACCCTCCACCACAGCGGAGAACAGCTGCCCCGCCTCGCATGCCGAACCAATTATAAGCCCGTCGCGATGCTTTACCAGCTGGCTTTTTGGGATACGGGGTTTTTTGTAGAAGTAATCCAGATGGGCATAGGAAATAAGCTTGTAGAGGTTTTTAAGCCCCACAAGGTTCTGCGCCAATACAATGATATGATAGCTCTTCCCCTTGTAACCGCCCTTTGTATCCAGTGCTGTATTTAGATCCCAAAGCTGAGTGACGCCCCGTTCATCCCGAAGAGTAATCAGCATCTTTACAAAGATTTCTCCCAGTACACGGGCATCATCATCAGCCCGGTGGTGGTTCTTCTGCTCCACCTTTAGGTGATCCGCAATGATATTCAGTTTATGTTTTTTCAGTTCCGGGTACATTTCCCGGGAAAGCGCCAAAGTATCTACGCTGATAAGCTTTCGTTCTATGCCGCAGCGGTGAAGGGCTGCCCGCAAAAAGCCCATGTCAAAGGAGGCGTTGTGGGCCACCAGTATGGTGCAGTCCCCGCAGAACTCCATAAAGGCTGCAAGTGCCTCTGCTTCGCTGGGGGCACTTGCTACCATAGCATCGGTAATGCCGGTAAGCCGCACAATGTCGGCAGGAATGCTCTTTTCGGGATTGACAAAGGTATCGAAGCTGTCCACCAGCTGCATATCCTTCATCCGCACTGCACCTATTTCGGTAATGCGCTCATTTGCGGGAGAAAGCCCTGTTGTTTCAAGGTCGAACAGTATCATTTCACCCTCTATGAGGGCATTGCAGCCGCTACCCTGTACCACAGGTATCATGTCGTCCACAAAATAGCCCTCTACACCGTAGAGAACCTTAAAGTCGGGGTTTGATTTTCGGGCCTTGGCAGCGGCATTCATGGCATCCGGAAATGCCTGTGCCACGCCGTGGTCGGTAATGGCAATGGCGGGATGTCCCCATTTGGCGGCTCGTGCCACCAGTTCACCCGCCGGGGTAATGCCGTCCATTGAGGACATGTTGGTATGACAATGCAGCTCTACACGTTTTATCTCTGCATCATCGGTAACCTCGGGCCTTTTCACCAGTACAATGTCCCGGGGCTTCAGAGTTACATCCCGGTCATATTTATCATAGCTGGCTTCCCCGCGGACAACCAGCACCACGCCTTCCTTAATGGGTTCCAGCTGGGCTTTTTTCTCCTTGTCCTCAAATATCTTGAGGCTGATGGAACTGGTGTAGTCGGTAATACTGACCGACATAATAATTTTGGTACCATCACGATTTTCACGGGCATTTACGTCGAATACCTCGCCCCAAACCACTGTGTTACCTGTTTCAGCGTTTACTTCTACTATGGGCAACGGCTTGGTCTTTATCTCCTTGCCCACAACCACTTGGGCTGAAACTGGCTCAAAGGGCAGACCTGTGATGGTTCCGTTATGAGGACGAGCTGCGCGTGGTGCAGAGGGGGCAGCCATCCTCTTTGGCTCTGCATGCGGTTTTATTTCGGCAACAGTGGTGCCTGTAAACTGCACCTTAGGACGGGTACCGAAGTCTTTGGCTATTACCGAAGACATCTTTTCGTCTATGTTTTGCTCCTGAAGAAAATCTACACCGCCATTTTTGAGATCAATCCAGAATATGCCGTCCTTTAGGGCTGCCTTGGCACCATGGAAGAAGCCGTTTATAGGCTCGCCCTGCATCATTAGCTCTTTTATTATCTCGGGCAGGTAGTCCCCTGTCAGCAGTTCTTCGCTATAGCGGTAGTTCAGCTGCAAGCTTTTAAGCTCCAGGTTTTGGCAGATAGCATCACGTGCTTCGAACAGTTCTTTTTTAGGCATAATCCGTTCGGGCAGCAGCTTTACCTGCATGATATCCCGTCCGTCACTAATTTTAATTTCCCAAATATCGGTAGCCGAAAGGGCAGGACAGGCTGCTGTATTATAGTATTTCCCAAATATTTCGCCAAAGCTTTTCAACCGTCCACCCCCTATACATCATTATTAGAATTTCACAGCTTGTCTATTTCAGCAAGCAGTGCAGCTATGGCGTTTTCCGCCTTTACCCTTCCTACCGTTTCCCCCTTGCGGAAGATGGTGCATTCGGGATAACCACCGGCAAGCCCGATATCGGCATCCTTTGCTTCCCCGGGACCATTGACAATGCAGCCCATAACTGCCACTTTTATGGGCTTTTTACAGTCCTTTAGGGCTTCTTCCGCCTCTTTTGCCATGTTAAGTAAATCCACTTTACACCTTCCGCAGGTAGGGCAGGAGATAAATGTTGGGCTATTCTCCAGCATAGCTACCGCTCGAAGGATATCCTTGGCTGCGGCAATCTCCTCCACAGGGTCAGCAGTGAGCGAAACACGTATGGTATCGCCTATTCCGTCTGCCAACAGAGAGCCCAGCGCCACTGCGGACTTTACAAGACCCATATGAGCAGTACCCGCCTCTGTAACACCAAGATGCAGGGGACAGTCCCGCTGCTCCGAGATCATACGATAGGCGTCCATGGTACGTTTAACATCAGAGGACTTTATAGCAACTATGTAGTCATAAAAATCAAACTGTTCCAGCAGCTTTATGTTGAGCATGGCACTCTCCACCAGGGCTTCCGCAGTAGGGTGGCTGTGCTTTGCCAATATCTCCTTTTCCAGCGAACCGGAATTGACACCGATGCGGATGGGAACGCCGCAGGCACGGCAGGCATCTACCACAGCCTTTACCCTGTCGCTGTCGCCGATATTACCGGGGTTGATGCGTATTTTATCCGCTCCTGCATAGGCAGCCTCCACCGCCAACCGGTAGTTAAACTGGATATCTGCTACCAGCGGCATGGGTGAAGCTTCCTTTATGGCGGAAATAAGCTGAATATCCTTTAACCCCTGGATAGCCACACGGTTAATCTGGCAGCCTGCCTCATATAGTGCTTTGGTTTGGCGTACATTCCCTAGAATATCATCGGGAGCAGCGCTAAGCATCGACTGAATGGCTATGGGGTGGCTTCCTCCTATTGTAACATTTCCTATGCGAATTTCTCTTGTCTTTTTACGGCTTGTCATTGGACTATACATCCTTTCATCATGGATACAGCCGGCACAACGCTGCAAAAATGCAGTCAAAGGTACCGGCTGTGGTTTTCATCATGGTATCAGTTTAATAATGTCATTTAGCGTAACCACCGCCACAAAGCCAAGTAGTAAAATCATACCTGTGGCATTGATATAAGCTTCATATTTGGCAGGTACCGGCTTTTTAAATGCAATTTCGATAAGCAGGAAGAAAAGCCTGCCACCGTCCAGTGCAGGAATAGGCAGCAGATTGAATACGCCTACGTTAATGGTGATAAAGGCAAAGAGCAGAAGGAAAGATTCCAGTCCGTAAGAGGACGCCTGCTCGATAACTACAGCGGTACCTACAGGACCGGAGATTTCATTGAGCCCATACCGTCCTGAAACAATATCTACCAGAGAGAACCAAACCTGCTTTACCACCGATATGGTCCAGTTTACGGAATAGTGGATGGTGCCAAAGAAACTGTTGGGTGCACCATAAAATGTAAGGTCGAGCTGTATGGTCTTGCGCCCCTCCCCCGCATCGGTCATTACAAAAGGCACCTGTGGCAGCTTCACTGCTTCACCTTTGCTGCGTCCAAATACGGCTTTAGGGTCGGCACCGCGACGTACCTCCAAGTCTACAATGCCGTCGGCATCCCGCACCATCTGGAATATGACATCGTTGTAGCTCCCCGTACTGTGACCATTAACCTTTACAATGCGGTCGTTGGGCTGTACATATTGGGAAACAGGTGCATCAGAGGCGATTTTTGCAACGACGTTGGTTCCCATAAGTTCCATCTGCGAGGAGAGGAAAAGCAGAATAACAAAGCCAAGCACCAAGTTCATGACTGCGCCTGCTGACAGTACCAAGAAGCGCTGCCATGGTTTCTTGTCGCAGAAGGCTCTGCCGTCCCGTAAGGCATATTCATCTTCGGAAGATGGGTCTTCCCCTTCCATGGCTACATAACCGCCAATGGGCAGCAAACGGATAGAATATACGGTTTCCCCTTTTTGGCGGCTCCAAAGCTTTGGACCCATTCCAAAGGAAAACTCATTGACCCGCACACCAAACAGCTTAGCAAAGAAAAAATGTCCCAGTTCGTGCAGGGTAATAATCAGGCCAAATACCAGTATCGTTAAAAGAATAGTTGTCAAAGTATGATCCCCTATCACCCGCTAATCAAGGTAACAAGCGGGAAAAATCTAAATATTAAAAATACCATAGGGCTGATAAAGAGCACGCTATCAAATCGGTCCATAATGCCTCCGTGTCCAGGCATAATATTACCGAAATCCTTAATACCATTCTGCCGCTTTACAATGGAGGCGGAAAGGTCACCCAGTACACCCATAAGGGAAAGAAAAGGTGTAACCATGAGGACAGCCAGAAGATTTACCTGCATGTGGCTGCTAAAATAGCCAGTGGGAACTATTTGGTTAGAGGCCCACACAAAGGATACAGCTACCAAAAGGTTTCCTAAAACTGCGGTAAATATACCGCCTACAAGACCTTCTACTGTCTTTTTAGGGCTGATGCGGGGGCAAAGCTTATGTTTTCCAAAGAAGGTACCCGCAAAGTATGCTCCTGTATCCGACCACCAAGCCGAACCAAATGCCATAAGCAGATAGAACATACCAACCTGTGCGGAGGAGCGGTCACGTATAGAAATAAGCATATAGAAGGAAAGTGTAACGAGAAGGGTGATAAGAAGACAGTAGCAAATCTCTTTGATATTAATATCATTATGCCTATAAAGGAGATAGCAAAAGCAGAAAACTGCATAGGCCGTGCTGAACACCGACATATATGCCATCATATTTCCGGCATTAATAAACATTAATAATCCGCTGAACAGGATACTGACTGCAGAAAGAAGCTTGTATTTTGTGAGTCCTGCGGCATTTAACAGCTCCAGTACCGCAACGCCGCAGATAAAGGCGGCTAAACAATTTACCACCAATGTATCATAAAGCCCCAGTGCAACTACCAGCACCAAAAGACCTATGGCTGCGGAAATAATTCGTTGTTTCATCTGTTATGCTCCATTTCAAAGTTTAACGACCGCCAAATCGCCTGTCTCTTTGGCCATATTCACGTATGGCTTCATCGAGATGCTTTGGCGAAAAGTCTGGCCATAATACATCCATAAACAGCAGCTCGGTATAGGCCGCCTGCCACAAAAGGAAATTGGAGAGTCTCTTCTCTCCGCTGGGCCTTATAATCATATCCGGATCCTGCTGGCCGGCCGTATAAAGTGCTCCCGAAACGGTGGCTTCATCAATAGCATCGGGAGAAAGCGTGCCATCTATACACCGCTGGGCAAGGGCACGAATACCATGAACCAGCTCACTGCGCGCACCATAGTTAAACGCAATATTTACGACAATGCCAGGATTTTGGGAGGTTCGCTCCTGCATTGCAAGAATCTTGCTTTGCAGGTGGCTGCTTAGTGCGCTGACGTCACCAAGGATGATCAGTTTGGCATTCTCATCACTGCGCTTTGCGACAGTATCCAGAAACTCCTCCAGAAGCATCATCAGCGCCCCAACCTCCTCCTTGGAGCGTTTCCAGTTTTCAGTGGAAAAAGCGTAGAAGGTAACCGTCTCTATACCAATAGCTGCGGCATACCGGCTAATGTTTTCCATGGCCTTAGCACCCGCCCTATGCCCTTCCACCCGGGGAAGGTTCCGCTGCTGCGCCCACCGGCCGTTTCCGTCCATAATAAAAGCTACGTGCTTTGGCATATGCTCTTTTGGAATGGGCGGTTTCGCAGTTTTCCCTATTGCCATACCTATGTTACCTCCACAGAAAAAATGTCAACCTGTGACTAAGAGGATATGTCGCTGCCGAGATACCGGCATCCTTCGACCTATCCTCTGGTAGTTTTGTTCTAAACCTCCATGATTTCCTTTTCTTTGGAGGCAGCCATATTGTCAATATCTTCGCAGAACTTATCGGTAATCTTCTGTATCTTTGCTTCACCGTTTTTCAGGTCATCTTCGGTAATCTCCGAGGTCTTTTTCTGAGCCTTAAACTTCTCTATGGCATCACGACGGATGGAGCGGATAGCAACCTTGGCATCCTCTGCCTGCTTGCGTATACCCTTACACAGTTCTTTTCTGCGCTCCTCGGTAGGCTGTGGGAAGTTCAGGCGGATAACAATACCGTCATTGGAGGGGTTTATGCCCAGCTCCGAGGTCTGAATAGCCTTCTCTATAGCCTTGAGGGCGCTTTTATCATAAGGCTGTACCACCAGTATTCTGGCCTCCGATACGGAGATAGATGCAAGCTGATTAATGGGTGTAGGTGCACCGTAATACTCGGCGGTTATTCTGTCAAGCACCGCAGGATTTGCCCTGCCGGCGCGGATAGCTGCATACTCAGTGGATAGTACGTGCATGGTTTTCGTCATTTTCTCTTCATATGGTTTCATATCTGGGATCATGATTATACCTCCTTCACTATTGTTCCAATATTTTCACCGCAGACTGCACGGTAAATATTCTCAGGGTCTTTCAGGCTGAAAACAAGAATGGGCATTTTATTGTCTCTGCAAAGGGATGCGGCTGTCATGTCCATAACCGACAGCTTTTTATTCAGCACGTCACTAAAGGACAGCACATCATACCGAACTGCATCATCAAACTTGTTGGGATCCTTATCATATACGCCATCTACCATGGTGGCTTTGAATATAATATTGGCATCCACCTCTGCAGCACGAAGTGCCGCTGTGGTATCGGTAGAAAAGAACGGGTTTCCGGTTCCGCAGCCGAACACCACAACGCGTCCCTTTTCAAAGTGGCGCACCGCACGGTTGCGAATATAGGGCTCTGCAATGGCCTGCATGGTAATGGCGGTCTGCACCCGCACGGGCACATCCAGCGCCTCCAGCGCGTCGGCAAGGGCCAGGCTGTTGATTACTGTAGCCAGCATCCCCATGTGGTCTGCTTTGGTACGGTCCATCTTGCCACTGGAGCGTCCTCTCCAAAAGTTTCCTCCGCCTACAACGATACCTATCTCCACACCCAAATCGGTACACTTTTTTATACTTTTACAAATTTCCAGCACTGTGTCATAGTCTATGCCGAATCCATTTGCCCCCGCCATAGCCTCTCCGCTTAGCTTTAACACAATACGATCATATTTTCGTTCCATTATTTAAGCATCCCTTCTTTCAATTGCATACAGGTATATTTTACAATAACAACGCCATTCTGTAAAGGCTTGTTTTGTTAATTATGCGTTTTAATTCATATAAAGTTGTAACCAACGTAAATTTATGCTAAAATTATTCTGCAACTTATGCGAATGCATATAGCGAGTAGTTCTTACTTTTATAAAGGTGGTAAAGATGAATATCCTTAGATGGGACAAAAAGCTGGAATTGGGCGTAGCACTAATCGATAACCAGCACAAGGAACTTTTGGAGCAGGCCAATGCCCTGCTAATTGCTTTTAAATGCGGAGATGGCTGTAAAAAAACAAAGGAGTGCCTCGATTTTTTAAATCAGTACATACTCTATCACTTTCAGGCAGAAGAAGCCTTTCAGGTAGAATGTAATTATCCTGCTTACCGTGAACACCAGGCAAAACACAGCTATTTGGCAACACAGGTAAAGTTTCATACCGTGGGTGTAGAAGCTGCAGACTTTTCTCCTGAAAGCATTACAAACTTTTATGACTTTTTTGCGGAATGGATTATCGCCCATGTACTACAGGAAGATATGGAATTTGCAATATATTATAAAAGCCAAAGGACAGATTGAGCGGTCGCTCAATCTGTCCTTTCTGAATATCCACACCTTATAAAAAGTGTTACTTCATCATGCTTGCAACTTCATCTGCAAAGTTGTCTTCTCTCTTCTCCAGGCCCTCACCCTTTTCAAAGCGGACAAAGTCCTTGACGGTGATGGTGGTACCAAGCTTCTTGGCAACATCGGCTATAAACTGGGAAACGGAGAGGCTGCCATCCTTGATGAATGCCTGATCCACAAGGCAGTTTTCCTTGAGGTACTTCTTAATCTGTCCCTCGAGAATCTTTTCCTTCACGTTTTCGGGCTTGTTCTTATTCTTATCGTCGTTGTCCATCAGAACCTTAAGAATTTCCTTTTCCTTAGCCAGAACTTCTGCAGGTACGCAGGATTCGTTCAGGTAAGCAGGGGGGATAGCAGCTATCTGCATAGCGATATCCTTGGCCATTTCAGAAAATTCAGGTTTGCTTGCAGCAGCAGCATCGCCAAGGTCAAAGCAAGCCAAAACGCCAATGCGTCCGCCGCCGTGAACGTAGCTTACAACATTGCCGGTATATCTGACAAAACGGCGAACCTTCATGTTCTCACCGATAACAAGAATCAGCTCGCGCAGTTCCTCTTCAACGGTAGTTGTTTTGCCGGAAAGGGTCATGGTCATAAGAGCCTCAACATCGGCGGGGGCCTTCTCTATAACGGTTGCAGCTGCAGCCTTTACAAATGCCATGAACTTGTCATTCTTAGCAACAAAGTCGGTCTCTGCATTTACTTCGATAATAGCGCCAATACCGGTAGCAGCGTCAACATCTGCAAACACAGCACCCTCGGCAGCAATTCTGCCAGCCTTCTTCTGGGAAGCAGCAAGACCCTTCTCACGGAGAAGCTCTACTGCCTTTTCCATGTCGCCGTCTGCCTCGGTAAGTGCCTTTTTGCAGTCCATCATGCCACAGCTTGTAGCTTCACGGAGTGCCTGTACATCCTTTGCGGTAAAAGCCATTGTGATTTCCTCCAGTATATAGTTATTTTGTATTTTACATCAGAAGTGCCCGACTAAAGAATCGGGCACTCGGTTAATCCAAATGTGGCTTAAGCGTTTGCCTGTGCGGCCTCTGCCTCTGCTGCACCCTGCTGTCCCTGTCTGCCTTCGATGATGGCATCTGCCATGGTCTGGGAGATCAGCTTAACAGCGCGGATAGCGTCGTCGTTTCCGGGGATAACATAGTCAACTTCATCGGGATCACAGTTGGTGTCCACAATAGCAACTACGGGAATACCCAGCTTCTTAGCTTCGGCAACAGCAATCTTCTCCTTGCGGGGATCGATTACAAAAAGTGCGCCGGGAAGCTTCTTCATATCCTTGATACCGCCCAGGAACTTCTCCAGCTTCTCGATCTCAAGTCCGAGCTTTGCTGCTTCCTTCTTGGTGAGGCGGTCAAATGTGCCGTCTTCCTGCATCTTCTGGAGCTGCTCCAGACGTGCAATTCTTCTGCGAATGGTCTGGAAGTTGGTCATCATACCACCCAGCCATCTTGCGTTTACAAAGTAAGCGCCTGCTCTCTCGGCCTCTTCCTTAACGGAATCGGATGCCTGCTTCTTGGTACCTACGAACAGTACGTTGCCGCCGTTTGCAGAAACTTCACGAACAAACATGTAAGCTTCCTCGAGCTTCTTAACTGTCTTCTGCAGGTCGATGATGTAGATGCCGTTACGCTCGGTGAAGATGTAGGGAGCCATCTTAGGGTTCCACCTTCTGGTCTGATGTCCGAAATGTACACCGGCCTCCAAGAGCTGCTTCATTGATACTACTGCCATAATAAAAATCCTCCTTCGGTTTTTTCCTCCGCTCTGCTGTTTTCGATGTAGTAACCGACTTTCGCCGGAACCAACTGCATCATTGCAGGCGTGCGTATTGCCGTATTATCATATCACAACACGGAAATGATTGCAACAGTTTTTTCTCTTTTCCTCAGTTTTAGCCAAATATCCGCTCAAAAACCGACTGTGGTCGCTTGCATCGACATGCCTGCTGGTTGTGGCGCACTAAAATAGTATCCTCACCAATGCACTGTATATTCTCCCAACAGATGACAATATCCTCGTCCCGGCCCATAAGGCCGAAACACCTGGGGCGGCCGAATATTACAATTGCTTGCACCTTTGCACAGCAGGTATCAATCTCTACATCCGAAACAGGCCCCAAGCAGCAGCCGTTATTGACATTCACGACCTCTTTGTAGCGCAGATCTGTTATTCTGCACAGCATACCGCCTCACACTCCCTTACACCATATAAACATATTTATATAGCTTATGCAGAAGTGCCCAATACCTTTACTGTTTTGAGTAGGCATGGAGGGTGGTTAACGTACCATGCGACGAATAATCTTTCCTGAGGTAGTCTTTGGGAGGGCATCTATATACTCTACCACACGGGGGTATTTATAGGGAGCCGTTAGGTGCTTAACATGGTTTTGCAGCTCCTTTGTCAGTTCGGGTGTGGGTTCGTAACCTGCCTCCAGTACAATGGTTGCCTTTACCACCTGCCCACGGATAGGATCGGGTGCTCCTGTAATAGCACATTCGTGTACCGCAGGGTGTGTCATTAACACGCTTTCAATTTCGAAAGGACCTATGCGGTAGGCCGAACATTTAATCATGTCATCATTGCGCCCTACAAACCAGAAGTAGCCTTCCTCATCCGTCCAGCAGATGTCACCTGTGTGGTAGATATAGTTTTCATCGTAAGCCGGCACCAGTGCGCCATCCTTAAAATAGCCATGGAACAGGCCTTCGGGAATACCCTTATCAAGGCCGCGTATAACCAGCTCTCCCTCCTCACCCACGTTGCAGACATTGCCCTCGCTGTCCATCAGCACAATGTCATAAAGGGGGGCGGGTTTACCCATGGAACCGGCACGGGGCGCAAACCAACCATAGTTGCCTACCAGTACGCTGCTTTCCGACTGTCCGTAACCCTCATGGATGGTAAGCCCTGTAATATCCTGAAACTGCCGCACAATATCGGGAGAAAGCGGCTCACCCGCAGTGCAGCAGTGATGCACCGACGAAAACTCCTGTCGGGTAAGACCTTCCTTCATCATAAAGCGGTAGATGGTGCCGGGCACACAGATGGTGGTGGGACGGTGCTTGGAAATCACATTAATTAGGTTACGGGGGTTAAACTTATTATCGGCATCATAGCCGAGCATTGCAGTGCCGCCAATCCACTGCCCGTAAATGCAACCCCAGCCAAATTTGGCCCAGCCGCTGTCTACCACAGTCAGGTGCAAACCGTTATTCTCTACCTGCTGCCAGTAAGCCGCTGTGGTAATGTGCCCCAAAGGATAGGATTGGATATGAGCTACCATCTTGGGCTGGCCTGTGGTACCGGAGGTGAAGTAGATGAGCATGGGATCCTCTGCAGTAAGAGTGGGTTCTATCACAAAGCTATCATCGGCAGCTTCGAGGCCTGCTGCGTAGTCCAACCAACCATCTTTCTGTCCACCTACCAGTGCTACCTGTGTAAGTGTGGTGCAGCTTGGCAGTGCATCTTCCACTTGCTCCACTACCCATGGGTCGTTTACCGCAACCAATAGTTTTGCTTCAGCAGCATTTGCCCTGTACACAATATCCTTTGTTGCCATCTGGTAGGAACAAGGAATAAGCACAGCACCGATACGATGGATGGCTACCGCAGTTACCCAGTATTCCCAGCGGCGTTTCAGCTGTAGGATAACTCTGTCACCTTTGCCAATGCCCAAGGAGCGCAGGTAGCCTGCAGCCTTGCGGGAAAGATGGGATATTTCTGTAAAGGTGAAGCTACGCTCCTCCCCCGCATCGTTACAGTATAGTAACGCCAGCTTTTCCGGTTCCTCGGCAGCCCATGCATCCACCACATGAGTGGCGAAGTTAAAATCCGGGGGACAGGTTAACCTGTATTCCCTTTTAAATTCCTCATAGGATGCAAACTTTGTGCGGTTAATAAATTTTTCCAACATCTTCTGCACGCTCCTTTGTAAACTGAAATGGGGCTAAAAAAATAAAAAAAGTCCTGTTGCTTATATAAGCAACAGGACGTAGTTTACGCGGTACCACCTGAATTCGTATTTGCTGCATTGGCAACATATACGCACTTTGTCAAAACGGGAGTTCACTCCTATTTCGCTTCCTTTATAACGTGTGGAATACACGTCGAAGTCTACTTGGAAAAACCTATGGCTTTTCGGTTCGGTTCGCAACTCTGAGGCTACTTCCAAAGGTTTCGGGCACGACGCTTCCACCATCCGCCGTTCTCTATGCCCCGAATGGGCCAATGTACTACTCCTCTTCACTGTCTTTCAGCAATATGATATTTTATACTTTACCACGACAAAGTGCAGTTTGTCAAGAGATTTTTTATAGCTTGTAGCGAGTAAAGATCCATGGTATAAAACCTGTAGCGGCAACACCCATAAAACCATACCGCAAGCCATCAAAGAACATCGTTTCCGGAAAGATAACCTTTAGTCCCATACGCAGCACCAGGATAATGGCTCCGCCTAAAAGCATTCGCAACACCCTATGCCAAAACGTTCCGTCTACTGTAAAGTTTATTGACTTTACTTCCCACACAAGCCCTGCTATGGCGCCTATTCCCACACCGATAATCTTGACGGTATCGGAGGAGGGAGTTAGAAAAAGTGTTGGCAATGAAAGCAGCAGAACCGCTGAAAACATCCATATCTTCTTTTCGTAAAAGCGGTTAAAGAACCAGTAACAGACTACAGATGAAAGAATTCCGAGGGTTGCCCCAACGATAACATCCGAAGGGAAATGTACCCCGAGGTATACTCTGGACACCATAACCCCCAGTATGAGCACCGCTGCAACAGCATACCCCCAGCCTTTTTTAAGCCAAAGCGCAACTGCAGTAAAAAAAGTACCCGCACACTGGCTATGTCCGCTTGGAAAAGAAAAGGAATCACCTACTGAAACGGTATCCACAAAAACATTTTCAATCTGTACATGGCGCAAGCCACCCCACCCTTCGGTAAGGAAAGGACGTGGACGACGCATAGTATCCTTTATCAGGCTGTTTATTGAGATGGAAGTAAACAGTGAAAAAAGCAGGTATTCTCCCATTCGCTTATTTAGACACCAATAGATTGCAAAAACTGCCACCAGCAAAAAGTTTTCTTCACCGAAAAAAGTAACCGCTGCAAACAGGGCATCCATAAGCCCTTCTCCTGCTGCCGAAAGCGACTGTATGGCAGACATCAGGTTATATTCCCAACCCATAGGGCACCTCATTTCTTAATTATTGAATATGATTTATTACTATTATGATACTGTGAACAATAGCAGTATCATATTACCATATTGTTAAATGACTGTGAAGTCCATTGACTTTTATTTTATCGAAAATTATGATATACTAATAAAATATCGCAAAATGTGAAGGGAAGTAAATGTAAGTGACAAAACGCACAAACGACCTAGGAAACGATTCCGTAAAAAGCCTGCTTTTTAAGCTGGCAGCACCCGCCATTGCAGCTCAGATAGTAAATATGCTTTATAACCTGGTAGACCGTATATACATAGGACATATTCCTGATGTAGGGGCTGCAGCACTAACCGGCGTGGGTGTTACCATGCCTATTATTATGCTCATATCAGCATTCAGTGCGCTTATAGGTATGGGTGGTGCACCCCGTGCTTCCATAAAAATGGGGCAAAAGGATAACGAGGGAGCTTCCCGAATACTAGGCAACTGTTTTGCAACATTGCTTATTATCTCCGTCCTGCTTACCATCTTCTTTTTAGCCTTTGGTGAGCAGATGCTTATGATGTTCGGTGCAAGTGAAAACACCATTGTATATGCTACCCAGTACATGAACATCTATGTCTGCGGTACTATATTCGTACAGTTGGCTCTGGGGCTTAATCCCTTCATTTCCACTCAGGGCTTTGCTACCACCAGCATGATGACCGTGCTGATTGGTGCCGTTATCAATATTGTTCTGGACCCCATACTTATCTTTGGCTTTGGCATGGGTGTACGGGGCGCAGCCTTGGCTACCATCCTGTCTCAGGCGGTTTCTGCCATCTGGGTGCTCAAGTTCCTGTTTAGCAAAAAGAGTGTCCTGCGGCTACGCAAGAACATTATCCGCATAGACCCAAAGATTATTTTGCCTGTACTGGCGCTGGGTGTTTCTCCTTTTATTATGCAGTCCACCGAAAGCTTGCTTAACGTAGTCTTTAACTCTTCCCTACAGCGCCACGGTGGTGACATAGCCGTGGGAAGTATGACTATACTAACCAGCATGATGCAACTGTTCCTTCTTCCCATTATGGGGCTTACACAAGGTGCACAGCCTATTATTGGCTACAACTATGGTGCACAAAACAACCACCGTGTAAAAGAGGCGTTTAAACTGCTTCTTACCTGCTCCATGACCTTCGTTACCATATTCTGGTTAACCATGATGCTGGTACCGCAAATATTCATCGGACTGTTTACACCCGATACAGCACTGATAGAATATACTGCCTGGGCAGTAAGGATTTATCTTGCCGGACAGCTGGTTATGGGTGCACAGCTGGCATGTCAGCAGACCTTCATAGCCATTGGGCAGGCAAAGATATCCCTGTTTCTGGCTCTGCTGCGTAAGATTATCCTGCTTATTCCTCTCATTTATATCCTTCCCAACTTCTTTGATAACAAGGTATTCGGCGTATTCCTTGCGGAACCTGTGGCAGACATTATGGCTACTACCGTTACTGTTATCATGTTTAGCTTCCAGTTTACCCGTGTGTTAAAAGCAAATGAATTGCCAAAGAAAAAGGAGTGTGGTGACAATGCTTAACCGAATTAGCGAAAGTTTGAGAAGGTTTATGTACGGTCGGTATGGTATGGATCAGCTGACCTTAGCGCTGCTTATTTTGGGAATGGCGTCCAGCCTAATTTCTTCCGCTTTCCGGCGTTCCTCCTTCCTCTTCGACCTTATCTATATGGCGTGTGTCATTGTCTGTTTTTACCGTATGCTTTCCCGTGACTGCAGCAAACGAATAGCCGAGAACCAAAGATTTATGATGTTTTGGAACTCCCTTACGGTCAGGTTTCGTGGGGTAAAGGGAGAAATGGAACAGCGCAAGGTATACAGCCTCTTTAAATGCCCGCAATGTGGACAGAAGCTTCGGCTGCCAAAAGGAAAAGGCTTGGTAGAGGTTACCTGCACACAGTGTAAAACGAAGTTTCAAAAGAAAACCTGATAAAAAGGAGGGAATTGAGTGCATCAATTCCCTCCTTTGCTATATCTGTTTTTTTATGCGCTCCAATGCGCCCTTTTCAATGCGTGATACCTGTGCCTGGGAGATGCCAACCTCTCGGGATACTTCTATCTGGGTTTTGCCATCAAAGAACCTTAATGATAGTATCTTTTTTTCCCGTTCGCTCAATTTTTCCATTGCCTGCCGGAGGGCAATCTCCTCCAGCCAATCGTTATCGGTATAGCTGTCCCGTATTTGGTCCATGACAAAGATGGTATCTCTGCCATCGGAATAAACCGGTTCATACAGAGAACTGGGCTCCATAATGGCCTCCAGTGCCAACACCACATCCTCCTTGGGACAATTCATCTCCTTCGCTATCTCTTCCACGGTGGGTTCCCGGTTGTTACGTCCCACCAGCGTTTCCTTGGTCTGCATAGCCTTATATGCCATATCCCGCATACTGCGGCTTACACGTACCATGTTGTTGTCACGCAGGTAGCGGCGTATCTCTCCGATAATCATAGGCACGCCATAGGTGGAAAATTTAACATCCAGTGCAGGGTTAAAGTGGTCTATCGCTTTTATAAGGCCTACACAGCCTACCTGAAACAGGTCATCCAGATTTTCACCGCGGCTTGTAAACTTTTGTACCACACTGAGCACCAAACGCAAATTACAGTTTATCAACTCGTCCCGTGCCCATGTGTCCCCCGCCTGTGAACGTTTGATCAGTTCAATTTTCTCCTTTTCCTTTAGTGTACGAAGCTTAGCCGTATTTACTCCGCAGATTTCCACCTTGTTAAAATACATAACATAATTCCCCCACCTGCAACATTGATGTGGGTAGTATGGGCGAGGCGGCAACGCTTCAAACATCGTTGCCGCCTCTTGTATGTGGAAATTAATGGCTGACTTTTAATATACCTTTTCCAGGTCTTTTTTCAGGTTTCTAATGATGCGTTTTTCCAGGCGGGAAATATAGCTTTGAGAGATACCTATAAGGTCTGCGACTTCCTTTTGAGTCTTTTCTTCCCCACCTCGCAAGCCAAACCGCAGTTCCATAATATTCTTTTCCCGATCCCCAAGACGAGACACTGCTCGTAGTAGGATACTCTTTTCTACATCTTGTTCAATAGTGCGGTTTACCATGTCATTTTCAGTGCCTAAGATATCGGACAGTAGTAGCTCATTACCGTCCCAGTCTACATTGAGTGGCTCGTCGATGGAAACCTCATTCCGAATATTTTGAAATTTGCGCAGGTACATCAGTATTTCGTTTTCAATGCACCGAGAGGCATAGGTTGCCAGCTTGATATTCCTTCCCGGGCAAAAGGTATTTACCGCCTTGATAAGGCCGATAGTGCCGATAGAGATAAGGTCCTCGATGCCTACACCGGTGGACTCAAATTTACGAGAAATGTAGACTACCAGCCGTAGGTTTCGGACAATCAGCTGTTCCTTCGCCTCTTTTTTCCCTTCGCTCAGCTGCACTAGTACCTCTTGCTCCTCGTCACGGGATAGGGGCGGCGGTAACGTTTCCGGGCCGTTTATGTAATATACCGTACCGGCCTTTCCCAGCCGCATTCGAACCCAAAGGCGGATAAGCCTCCTCCACGCCGCACTGCGCAGCCTCCTGAACCAAATCATACACACACCCTCCATTTGCCTTATAAAAATATTTATTGTTATCGGCTATTAACGCTGATACCAAGCAGTCTGGGGTTGAAGATACCTGTACAACCCTGACAGGAAATCTCCTTGAGTGACACCGCCAAATACCCCTCACAGGTAATGGACTTTCCATCCTTGGTTAAGACAACACTGTCGGGACGAACCGCATAGATGAGGCCGTCATCGCCTACACCATTATAGAACACAGGACGAAGGCCCGCTGGCATATCGTATGGGCGTCCCATCATAAAGTTACGCTCGCAGCTGCTAAGCAGTGGTGTAACTTCCCGCATGGAGGCCACCATAACGGGCAGGCCCGAAAACGGCTCGGTAAGGTGGTTGCCTGTGTCCATAAACAGGTGAAGCTCTACTGTTCTGCCTTCACGGGTAATAATTGCCCGCCAAACGCCCTCCCTGCTACCACCACTGTCAAAAACATGATCAAACATGCATACAAAGAGGTACGCAGCTGTCACACATCCAACCAAAACGATGGGGGTAACATCAAAATAAAGAATACCATTGGCATAGCTGAGCAGCTCCTGTGGCAGTAAAAAACATATAAGCATTACAAACCCGGCTATAAGGGTGGCAACTCCGAAGAATACTATTGTAAGCCGCAGCATATTTTTTACCGATTGCCCCCAATATGTAATACCTATAACAAGCGCCGTAACACCGGCACGAACCAACAAATCTATCCATAGACCTTTAATGGGAATAAAGATGACAAAGGAGGCAAGCGCCCCCACAAACGCACCCATGTATCGCCGAAATGGTTTTACCGAGATGCCGGTAAGTCTTTTGGTAAGATTTAGTACCATAAGGTTTATGATAAAGTTTACCGCGACCAAAACATCTCCATATATCACAGTCTCCACCGTCTCACTCCCCTGCTGTCCACTACATAAAAGTATAATTCTGCCTAAGTGGGACAATTGTCGAATGTGCAGATAAACAATAAAAAAATCCGTGTACAACCATAAAGGTTGTACACGGATTTTTGTTATTTGTAGAAATGGAGGTTAAACCTCAGCCTCACCATCGTCCATTAGCTCACGCATACCCACACGGCGGGCCATACGCTCGGCTTCTATAAGGTCAGAAAGTTTGTTTTTTACCTCTTGAGCATTCAGCACCCGGATAATGTCAAAGTCAGGGGTGGACTTATCAGCGGAGCAACAGTGAATGGTACCCATTCTAAACATCCTATCCAGAATGGTACACCGGAGAGTAACGTCCATAATGCGGTAAAGACGAACCTCTTCTTCGTTTTTATTAAGAAAGCCACTGGAAATAAGCAATTTTTTATCGGTTAAAATATACTTTGTGAAGGTCCACGGAAGCCCAAAGATATTCCGCTTTCTGTCCTGCCATACAATTTCTCCGCTTGTCATAGCTGTATGTCCTCCTAATCAACTGGTTTTGTTTAGTGTAACACAATCCACAAGGAATTTCCAGAGCATTATAGTAAATCAATTTTAAATTAAATTATTATTTTGGAGATTGTTTCGGCCGACTTTTGCCAAAATGCTATATTCTCCTGTTAAATAAGTAGCAACTTGTATTCCAGGGAGTCCCGCAAAGCCTGCCAGCTGGCTTCCAAGATATCGGAGGATAGCCCTACCGTAGTCCATGTATGCTCCCCATCGGTAGATTCTATGAGTACCCGCACCTTGGCAGCAGTGCCTACCTTAGTTTCCATAACACGTACCTTGTAGTCGAAAAGGCGAACCTGTGCTACTACCGGGTAAAACACCTCAAGAGCCTTGCGCAGAGCAATGTCCAGCGCATGCACGGGGCCGTCACCTTCGGCCGAGGTCATCTCAACTGTGTCCCCCACCCGCACCTTTATAATGACCGAGCAGGAACGTTCGGTGTGCACTGCAGGCTGCTCACCAATGGTTTTAAAGTACTCCAGTGTAAATGCAGGCGTGTACTTGCCAAGCTGCTTTAGTGCAAAAATTTCAAAGCTGGCCTCTGCCGATTCAAAGGCATAGCCCTCATACTCCATCAGTTTCAGCTTTTCTATAATCTCCTCTGCCACTGCACTGTCCCGGGTTATGGAACTGTCAAGCTCCATAATTTTGTTGGCGATGGCAGTGCGCCCTGCCAGCTCGGACATCAGAATATTTCTGCGATTGCCTACCTCATCGGGGTGAATATGTTCAAAGGAGATAGAATTTTTATAGATGCCGTCCACATGCATGCCGCCTTTGTGGGAGAACGCACTTTTACCCACATAGGGCATATTGGATGGAAGCACCTGGTTTGCCACCTCTGCAATATGCCGTGCGGTTTTGGTAAGACGTACCAGCTTATCCTGTGGAATACAGGGGATACCACGCTTCAGCTGTAGGTTTGGTATGAGCGTGGAAAGGTTTGCATTGCCGCACCGCTCTCCAAAGCCAATGAAAGTTCCCTGCATGTGAGAGGCTCCCGCCAGCACTGCCGACATAGCGTTTGCCACAGCGCAGCCTGTGTCGTTGTGGGTATGAATGCCTACAGGAACAGGGCATAGCTTTACAACCTGGCTCACTAGTGTAAACACCTCATCGGGAAAGGCAGCACCATTGGTGTCACAAAGGCAGATGCGCACTGCGCCCGCCTTCCATGCAGTTTCTATAGCCTTCAGGGCATATTCCGGACTGTTCTTGTAACCATCAAAAAAATGTTCCGCATCAAAGATAACCTTTTTCCCCTCTGCGGTAAAGTATGCCACCGTATCATGTATCATAGCAAGGTTTTCTTCCAGTGTGGTTTGCAGCACATCACGTACGTGCAGGTCCCAGCTTTTACCGAATATCGACACCCACATGGTATCAGCCGACAGTAGGGACCGGATATTCTGGTCTTCCTCAACCCTAATATTTTTTTTGCGCGTAGCACCAAAAGCACAGATAGCACTATCCCCTAGTTCCAATGTTCTTAGCTTTTCAAAAAACTCCATGTCCTTGGGGTTGGAGGCTGGGTTGCCGGCTTCAATAAGCGCAATACCCTGCTTTACAAGCATCTTTACTACGGCAAGCTTATCGGCAGGGGAAAAGTTAATACCTTCCCCCTGGGCACCATCCCGCAGTGTGGTGTCCAGTATTTCAACAGTCTGTGTGTTCATGCTTTATGTCCTTTCCTAGCTACTAAACCACTTTGTTTATTGCATTGAGGTATGCCTTAATACTTGCCTCCAAAATATCGGTAGACAATCCACGGCCTGTAATGCTGTAGCCATTCTTTTGCAGTTTTACCACAACCTCACCCAGTGCATCCTCGCCCTCGGTAACGGCATGTATGCTATAGCTTGCCAGCTGATAGCCAGCCTTTACAATGCGGTCTACTGCCTTGTAAAGGGCATCAATAGGCCCATCGCCACGTGCTACATGCTCTACCTCTTCCCCATTCAGCTTTATAAGCCGGACAACTGCGGTGGCGGATATGACCGTACCGCTGTTTACCACAAAGCTATGAAGGCGATAGGTTTCAGGCTGAGCATAGCCAAACTCCATAATAATGGCTTCAACGTCTTTATTGGTTACATTCTGCTTGCGATCCGCAAACTCCAGAAACCTTGTAAAAGCTTTTTCAGAGGCTTCCGGAAGCAGGGTATATCCAAGCTCTGCTACTCTATCCTCAAAAGCATGACGACCCGAATGTTTGCCCAGCACAAGGTCACTGTGGTTGATACCAATGGCAGCGGGAGACATAATCTCATAAGTTAGGGGGTTTTTCAAAATACCATGCTGGTGTATCCCAGATTCATGGCTAAAGGCGTTGCGCCCAACCACCGGTTTGTTGGATGGAATACTACTGCCGATGACAGTAGCCACCAGCTTACAGGTACGGTAAATCTGTCGGGTATTGATGGCGGTTTCCATACCTAAGGTTTCCCCACGGGTATGAATGGCCATAATAATCTCTTCAAGGGAGGCATTTCCTGCCCGCTCCCCTATGCCGTTTATGGTACCCTCCACCTGGGAGGCACCTGCCCGCAGTGCGGAAATGCTATTGGCAACTGCCATACCCAAGTCATTGTGGCAGTGTACACCAAGAGTAACCTTCTCACGGCCTATCAGGTTTTGGTCTATGTAGTGCACCAAGTCATACATCTCATTGGGGGTATTGTAGCCCACAGTGTCGGCAATGTTAATGGTGGTGGCACCGCAGGAAAGCGCCAGATTAAAGCAGGAGAGCAAAAACTCTCTGTCGGAACGGGTGGCATCCTCGGCGGAAAACTCTAAGTCATCGCAGAGTGTTTTGCCGTAGGTGACACACTCCCGTATCTTTTCCAGTGCTTCTTCCCTACTAATGCCCAGCTTCACGGCCAAATGCAGGTCGCTGGTAGCAATGAAGATATGCAGGCGGGGCTTTACAGCCTTTTCCAGCGCCTTAGCAGCAGTGGTGATATCATCCTTCACACAGCGGCAGAGTGCTGCTACGGTACAACGTTTCATCTCTGCGGCTATCTGAGAAACTGCCTCAAAGTCATCGGGAGAGGAAACAGGAAATCCTGCCTCAATAATATCTATTCCAAGGCGCTCCAGCTGACGGGCTATCTCCAGCTTTTCACGGGTATTCATGGTACAGCCGGGGGCCTGCTCACCGTCACGCAGGGTGGTATCAAATATTTTAATCTGTCGCATATAAAGCCTCCTACCAGATAAAATAACATCGATTTTCTATTATGAGCATTATATACTGACATATAATTGCTCATAGAAGCAGCCATAATCCTGTACACAAGGTGTAAAAACCATATGCGGTTATTGTAGCACAAATTTACAAATGAGTATATACCTGTAAATGTTTTGTTGCAAAAAATAGGATGGGGTGTTATAATCTCCATCAATACACTTATAAAGCGGAGGGAGTATCAGTATGGACTTTATCATCAGGCCCATAGCAATAGGAGATGCCAGGGGTGTCAACAACCTACGCCGGATGCCGGGGGTTTTTGAAAATATTCTGGGTATCCCTTCTGAGAGGCTGAAACGCAGCGAGGATTTCATTGAGCATATGGAGACAAACAGTCATCAGTTTGTGGCGGTTTGCAAGGACGAGAACGGCACGGAAATCATTATAGGTACTGCCGGATTGGTGGTATCTGCAAACCACCGCCTGCGTCACTCGGGCGGCATAGGTATTATGGTACATAAGGACTACCAGAATGCGGGGGTAGGCACTGCGCTAATGAAGGCCCTGCTGGATGTTGCCGATAACTGGCTTATGCTGGTGCGTGTAGAGCTTACTGTGTTTGCCGATAATGAGCGTGCCATTCATCTTTACGAAAAGCTTGGTTTTGAAAAAGAGGGGCTTCGCAGAATGGCAGCTATACGAAACGGCGAATATGCCGACGAATTTGCCATGGCAAGAATACACCCGAAGCATAGATAGTACAGAAAGAGCGCGGAGCCGATTAATCGGCTCCGCGCTCTTTCTGTACTATTGTCCGTGTGCTTCACGCTGCTGTGCCACCATCATGTCCTTAATCTTCATAAGGCGAGCCAGATTTCCACGTTCGTTTTCATCCAGCTTCATAGTGATGCTCTTGACAGTTTCCTGTAATGAAGGTATCTGCACATATTCCAGTGCATTTACACGTCTACGGGTCTTTTCAATCTCCTCGGCAAGCATCTGAGCACTCTTTTCCATCTGGGCAAGCTCCAGCATCAGGGGCAGAACCTCCTTGAGGGCTGCCACCGAGTCATCCAGCTCACCGGAGGTAAATGCAAAACCATAAGGAGTGATGTCCTCGGCACTGCCTGAACCGCTAAACTGAAAGACAGGTACATCAACGCTCATGACGTTGGCGGTACCTACCTCCAGCTCTACCTGCTCTTTGGGGAGCATAAGCGCTTCTTCAAGCATTTCGGGGCTCATAACGGCACTGGCGATAGCAAAACCATCGTAGACCATCATAATCCTCTGCTCCACCTGCTCACGAAGCTCCTTGTTCCGGCGTACCAGTTCCAAGAACTTCTTCATCAGGTCGTCGCGCTTGTCTTTGAGCAGCTTATGTCCGCGCATGGAGGTTTTGAGACGCTTTTTTAGCCTCCCCAACTCCATACGTGTGGGGTTCACCTGTAAGATAGCCATGGTAAACCTCCTTTACTGCGCATCGTCTATTTTGGGCATATACTTTTCTATCAGCTCTGGCTTAATTCTCTTCAGCTCAGTTTTGGGCAGGATGGATAGCAGCTTCCAGCCGATGTCCAATGTGTCCTTAATGTCGCGGCTGGTTTCGTAACCCTGAGACACATACTCGCGCTCAAAGGCATCCGCAAACTTTGCATATTTCTTATCGATATCTGAAAGAGCAGCCTCACCCAGAATGGTCATCAGCTCCTTGGCGTCCTTACCTCTGGCATAGGCCGCAAATAGCTGGTTCATGGTGTTGGCATGGTCTTCACGGGTCTTCCCTACGCCGATACCCTTATCCTTAAGACGAGACAGCGAAGGCAGAACATCGATGGGAGGAGCAATATTCTTACGATACAGCTCACGGCTCAGGATAATCTGTCCCTCAGTGATATAGCCTGTAAGGTCGGGGATGGGATGGGTCTTATCATCCTCGGGCATGGAGAGAATGGGAATCATGGTGATGGAGCCTTCGCTGTCATCACGGCGTCCTGCACGCTCATACAGAGTAGCAAGGTCGGTGTACAGGTAACCGGGATAACCACGACGTCCGGGAACCTCCTTACGTGCGGCAGAAACCTCACGGAGAGCCTCAGCGTAGTTGGTAATGTCGGTCATGATAACAAGAACGTGCATGTTCTTTTCAAATGCAAGATACTCCGCAGCAGTCAGCGCCATACGGGGGGTGGATATACGCTCGATGGCGGGGTCGTTTGCCAGGTTGATAAACAGCACGGCACGGTCGATAGCACCGGTGCGCTTAAAGTCGCTGATGAAGAATTCCGATTCTTCGAAGGTAATACCGATGGCGCAGAACACAACGGCGAATTTGCTGTCAGCGTTGAGCACCTTTGCCTGACGGGCAATCTGTGCGGCAAGCTTTGCATGCGGCAAACCGGAGCCGGAGAAGATAGGCAGCTTCTGCCCTCTTACCAGAGTGTTCAGGCCATCAATAGCCGAAACGCCAGTCTGGATAAATTCATCGGGGTAGGTACGGGCTGCGGGGTTCATGGGCAGACCGTTAATGTCTATACGCTTTTCGGGGATAAGCTGTGGGCCGCCATCGATAGGCTCGCCCATTCCCGAGAAGATGCGTCCTAGCATATCCTCCGAAACAGACAGTTCCAGGCTGCGTCCGAAGAAACGCACCTTGCTGTGCTCCAAGTTGATACCTGTGGAGCTTTCAAAAAGCTGAACCAGCACGTTGGAACCATTAACCTCCAGCACCTTGCAGCGGCGAAGTTCGCCGTTTGGAAGCTCTATTTCACCCAGTTCGTTGTAGGTAACACCCTCAACGTCTTTTACAAGCATTAGGGGGCCTGCAACCTCCTGTATGGTACGGTATTCTCTCATTATGCAGTCACCTCCCCGTTAATAAGCGCCCTCATCTTAGTTGTAAGCTCCTCAGTAACCTCACTGAGATATGCCTCAAACTTGTCCTCCGGCACACTCTTGGCTCTGGCTATCTTCTCACGGGTATCCAGTGCAAAAATTGCGTTCACGTTAGCACCGGCAGCCAGTGCAGCCTGAGACTCATGGTAGAACTTGATAACCAATTCCAGCATACCATACTGCTTCTTCAGGGAAGAATAGGTGTCGGTATCGTCGAAGGCGTTCTGCTGCAGGTAGTCCTCACGAACACCGCGAGCGGCCTCCAGGGTCAGTCTATCCGCTGCAGACAGTGAATCGTAACCAACCAGTTTGACGATTTCTTCCAGTTCAGACTCTATTTGCAGAATGGTCATTGTCTCGGTAACCATCTTGGTCCAGTTTTCTGCAATATTCTCATTGAGCCATGCACCGATGGTGTCGTTGTAGAGCGAGTAGGATGTCAGCCAGTTGATGGACGGGAAATGACGCTTGTAAGCAAGGCCTGCATCCAGTCCCCAGAACACCTTAACAATACGCAGAGTAGCCTGTACAACAGGGTCGGAGTTATCACCGCCTGCAGGAGAAACTGCGCCGATGGCTGTCAGGGAGCCTTCACGGTGTTCGCTTGCAAGACAAACAACACGACCTGCACGCTCATAGAACTGTGCAAGACGGGAGGTCAGGTAGGCGGGATAGCCTTCCTCACCGGGCATCTCTTCCAGTCGGCCGGACATCTCACGCAGAGCCTCAGCCCAACGGGAGGTAGAGTCAGCCATAATGGCAACATCATAGCCCATGTCACGGAAATACTCCGCTATGGTAATACCGGTATAGATAGACGCCTCACGCGCAGCAACGGGCATATCGGAGGTGTTTGCAATCAGCACGGTACGCTTCATGATAGATTCGCCGGTTTTGGGGTCACGAAGCTCGGGGAATTCCAGAAGAACGTCGGTCATTTCGTTTCCACGCTCGCCGCAGCCGATGTAGACAACAATGTCCACGTCACTCCACTTTGCCAGCTGGTGCTGAACGACGGTCTTGCCGGAACCGAAGGGACCGGGAACTGCCGCAGTACCGCCACGGGCTATAGGAAACAGAGTATCAATGACACGCTGGCCCGTAACCATGGGGATATCGGGAGAAAGCTTCTTCTGAACGGGACGCTGACGGCGCACAGGCCACTTTTGCAGCATCTGAACAGGAGTATCCTTGCCTTCTGCGGATTTAATGTTTGCAATGGTATCAACAATGGTAAATTCACCACTGCGAATATCGGTTAGTTCACCCTCCACACCGACAGGTACCATAACCCGATGTGTAATGATGGAGGTTTCCTGTACTGTACCGAGAATGTCGCCGGTGGTGACATGGTCGCCCACCTTGGCTACGGGAACAAACTCCCATTTTTTCTCGTGATCCAGCGAGGTTACATTGATACCTCTGGTGATGTTGCTTCCGGTCATTTTCTTAATCTTTTCAAGCGGTCTTTGAATACCATCAAAAATCATTTCCAGAACACCGGGAGCCAGCTCCACCGAAAGAGGTGCTCCGGTAGAAACAACCTCGTCGCCGGGGCCGAGGCCTGCTGTTTCCTCATAAACCTGTATAGATGCCTTGTCGCCACGCATCTCGATAATTTCACCAATCAGCCCAAGCTTACCAACGCGCACAACGTCAAACATGTTTGCGTCACGCATACCCGCGGCTACAACAAGGGGACCGGAAATCTTAACTATTTTACCTTGGCTCACTAGTTTCACCTACCTAATCTTTAAACAAAATATCTGCTCCCACAGCACGTTCAACGCTCTTCTTTACATTGCTGAGTCCCAGTCCCATGGAGCCTCTGCGGCCCGGTATGGGGATAATGGCGGGAAGCTGTGCATCCTTATAGCGTTCCAACACATGCGAAATGGGAGCCAGTGTCTCCTCGGTGATGAAGATGATGCCAACCTGCTGCCCATATAGCTTTTCAATGACCTCCTCCGCTTCGGAGGATGAGGTGGTTTCATATACCGAAAAGCCAACAGCCTTAAAGCCCAGCACACTTTCTTTTTCACCGATTACAGCAATACTACTACGCATATGCTTCACGCAGCCTTTCTGTAATTTGTGGTGCCGGTACCCCTGCCAGCTTTGAAGCTAACACGATACGGGCGGCATTGGTTTCACATTCCTTGCCATATAGATATGCAATCAGCGGTTCAATACCAAAAGCGATAAACCGTACCTTTGCAAAAAGCGACACCATGTAGTTGTCACAAAGCTTTTCAAAGAATGAAAGCGTTTTTTCGGCCCGCAGTCCTTCAAAGGCCGGCTCCAACGCCGCACCATAGGGCGATGCTGCAACAACCTCAAAAATTTCATCATAGCCTTTCACATAGGCATCAAAAAGCTTTTGAACGGGTATAGTGCCGAACTCTGTCAATACACGTTTCAGCATTGGCAGTTCTTTTTTCATCCGCTTTAGACGAATGGTGGCACGGATATTTGCAATATCCACCTGAGCCTTTACAAAGTGGCTTAGAAAACTGTTGCCAATCTCTGCTGCCTTTGCAGCCATGGCTTCCAGCACAGCCCTGTCGATGATGATATCCACCGTCTGAGGGTCACCTGTTTTTGCCATCTGCTCAGCAGCGTCCATGCCTGCCGCAGCAAGCACAGGGGAAAGGCTTGTAAATTCCTTGGCGTCCAGCTCCTCTAGTAGCTTGGCGGAGGAGACATTTCCAAGAGGACTTAAAATGCCGGAGCAGTCCTTGTTAAGCTTGCGGGCTTTTATAGCTACCTTTAAATTGTGACCATCATATTTGTAGCGAAAAATATCCACAAGACCTGGGAGCGGAGAGATATTTGCCACCAAACGATATGTTTCCAGCATATTGTCTCTGAAAGCATCCTCGTAGTTTGCCAGCTCATGTCCCTGACCGATTGCCGCATCGGACAGCACCTTAAACGCCTCTTCGGCGTTTTTGGCATCCACCATCTTCGTAAGAGCTCGGCTGTCAAGCATGGAATTTTCCAAAGCCCGTACCCGTGCTGTAGCATGAAGATAGTCGGTATCACGATAGTTGTTCAAGGCTGCACCTCCTTTTCGTAATTGTAGTAAGGTTTTGTATCTGCCGGTTTACTGGAAGAGAATCTTTGCCACTTCTGGCTCCATCTCTTCCTTAGCCTGTGCTATCAAAACCTCGAAGGTGCAGTTTGTCTCGATGTTTCCTTCGCGGAGCTTAATACCTCCACGGAACTTGCCAACCTCTGTAGCGATGTAGAGTTTGTTTACTTTACGTTCGCTAACAAGCTTCTTGCTGGCCATCTTTATGACAGCTTCGCCTATAGAGGCCTTCTCTGCGGCATTCAGTATAACTGCCGCATCGCCGGAGACAGACTGTGCAGCCATTTCACTGTAGAGAGCTACCTTCTTTTCATCGCTCATAGCGCAGAGCGTTTCCATAGCCTTCTCAAAGGCTGCATCTATTGCAGCTCTTCGGGTTTCCAGCTTTAGGTTGCGCTGCTCTATGCCGCTCTGGGAAGCAGCTCGAAGCCGAATGGCTTCTGCCTGTGCAGCAGCTGCTGAAAGAATGGCTTTCTTCTGCTGCTCTGCTTCCTTATTATATTCGGCCTTTATGCTCTCGCAGTTTTTCTTGGCTGTTTCTATGATACCGGCGGCTTGTACTTTTGCATCCTCGGAAATTCTTTCGAGGATGACACTCATATCGTTCATCTAAAACTACCGCCTCTCAATCTTCGTTTGTATTCCAACCATGTACTTACAGTCTGACAATGTTCATATTGAAGATGAGAAGCAGGGAGATAAGCAGAGCAAGAATAGCATAGGTTTCAACCATAGCAGCAGCAACCATTGCTTTGGATACTTCTTCGGGTCTCTTTGCTACGACGCTAACGCCAGCAGCTGCAACACGACCCTGGCATTTTCCGGAAACGTATCCGACAAATCCAACAGGCATACAAGCTGCAAGAATGTATGCGCCGGTGCCTATGGACAGGCTACCTACGGTGCCGCCCAGCATACCGGTCTGCAGCATTACAACAAAGCCTACGATGAAACCGTAAATACCCTGGGTTGCGGGAAGCGCCTGAAGCACCAGAAGCTGACCGAACTTACCGGGATCCTCAACGATAACACCTGCCATGGCCTCACCAACATAGCCAACACCCTTAGAAGAACCCATACCTGCCAGAATAACTGCGAATGCTACACCTGCGTAAGCTAAAAAAGTACCTGCGTTAAGAAACATCTCCATAATTAATTGTCCTCCTGATTGTTAATATTTACATATTTTGTATTGACTCTCAAAGGCGTAAAGGCTGCGCCGCCACCTTCAAAAAACTTGCCGAAAAACTCCACGTACTGAAGTCTGGAAGTATGGACATAGGAGCCCAGTGCATTAATTGCTAAGTTGAGGGCATGTCCAAAAACAAAGATAACCAAAAATGCGAGTACGCCGATGATGTTTTTGCCCGGCATAACGCCCATGGTATTGATAACGCTGGCGATAACGCCGGTTGCAAGACCCAAAGCCATGATACGGGAGTAGGAAAGCACATCTGAAAAGTAGCCGGTAATGTTATAAAGGCTAAGCAAACCAGACGCTGCCTTCATGAAGATGTTTTTCTTATCACGTCCCTGTGTGAGCACCAACATAACCGCACCGCCGATAGCAATGTACATGCCGACCTGGCCGACAGTACCGCCTACAGCTAGTAGCAGTAGTCCGATGAACACGAGGTACCATGAGCCGACATCAAAAAGCGCCGCCCACGGATGTCCACGCCGAATCATGAGGTAGGCACTGATGCCCATACCCACAAAGAGGTGCACCCCACCAAAGACAAAGGCTAAAATTAGGATAGTCATGGGATCCTTTAGGGGATCAATGAGAACCGGCATGACAAACTCCACATTGAAGAATGTCCTTGCAATCTGGGTAATGGCATCTCCGAAAAAGCTTCCGTAGATGAGTCCCCAGAAAATAGTGGAGACACCACAGTATCCCAGCATCTTCATAAGCTTATTGCCACCCATGAGCTTTGAGCCCACAAGACCGCCAATCAGCAGTACCAGTCCATAACCGGCATCGGAAAGCATCATGCCGAAAAACAGGAAGAAGAACGGTGCCATAAAGGGGTTGGGGTCAATACTGTTTGATGAGGGTAAGGAATACATCTGTGTTACCGATTCAAAGGGAGCTATCCATTTGTTGTTCTTTAACAAAATGGGGGTCTCTTCTTCGGTTTCAGGCTTGGTATAATAATAGTAACAGGTGTATCGCTCCAATAGTTTTTCTACCTTTGGCTTTTTGGCCACCGGTATCCACGCACCCAGAAGACAGGTCTCCCGTGTGTGCAGCAGCTTCTGCTCAGCCTTTTTGCATTCTATTTCGGTTGCAGTGCTATCAAATACCAGTTTCAGCAGGTCACCCCGCTCTGCAAGGGCCTTAAATTCATTTTCTTTCGATAGGATGGCCTCTTCCAGCTCCTTGGCGTGGCGCGTATTCTGAGCAATTTCCTCTGATGCTGTGCCGGAAAGTTCAGAAAAGCTTACCCGTGAGGCACCGTACTGACGTACCAGTTCCTCCGCTGCATTAAAGTCGTTTTTGTAGGCCAGGAGCACCGCAAAGTGCTGATCCTTATCACTACCAACCTTGTAAAGCACTGCCGCAATGCCACTGGTTTCCAGTTCCTTTTGGATAGCATCTGGGTCCGAAGCTGCCGGAAGCGTCATCAAACGAATGGTACAGGTTTTGGTTTCTGTCTTACCCAAAGGAACCTTATATTCGTTCCACGGGAGCAGCGAGTCCTTTTGGAAATTCACCCTGCCAAGCTGCGCTCTCAAGTCCGAAAGTTCCTTCTGCAACGCCTCCACCTTGCCGCAAAGGGTAAGTGCCTCGGCCAGGCTGTCACTGCTGCCCATCTGATCGAAGGAAACCGCAGGCTTCTGTGCTAAAAATCCCTTGGATTTGATAAATGGAGAAAGCGCAGTAATAGCGGAGGAAATTCTGGAGAGCTCCTGTTCCCTGTCATACAGTACTGAACTGTGCTTGTCCACAAAGGCGGGTATCTCTCCGCAGTCTTCCAGCTGCCTTGGGTCGCTTATCTGCAAGCAGCCACACTTCATTATATCGCACATAAGCTGTGAGGCATCGCCCGCAAGACCACAGATGAAGATTTTTTCCATTTTTTCAATCATTTGGTGTCCACAATCCTCTCCACGATAAGTGATGCCGCTTTGCTAATTCTGGCAGACGCAAATTTCGAAAGTTCATGGCTTTCGTTTTTAGCATTATCCAGCATTTCGCTTGCCAGCTGTGAGGCCTCCGAGTGAGCAGCTTCAATGAGCTTTGCTGCCTCCGCCTCATTCTGGGTACGAAGCCTTGCAAGTTCTGCCTTTCCTATCTTATGTGCCTCGGCCTCCATCTGGACAGCTTTGGTTTGTGCTTCCTTCTTCATAAGACTTGCGGCTTCTTCTGCCTGACTGATTTTTGTTACCATTTCTATCATTTTATCAATCACCACCTCGTTATAGTAATTATTACATAAACTTGCCAATGTGTATTTGCAAATTATAGCACAATGTTAATTATTTCACCATGTCTAAAATCAACAATTTAGTATACCAGATTTGTACATAATTAGAGTGGATGTATCAACTATTTTCGTGCTCTAAAATGCTTTTAAGCTCGGTTAAAAAGGAATTAATATCCTTAAACTGACGGTATACTGAAGCAAACCGTACATAAGCTACTTGATCGATTTCTTTAAGCTTTTCCATACAAAGCTCCCCTATACGAGTAGACGGAACCTCGCGCTCCAGCTGGTTTTGTAGCGATACCTCAATTTCTGTTACTGCACCTTCCAACACCGACAGGGTTGCTGGGCGCTTTTCACAAGATTTAAGCATTGCACGCAGCAGCTTGTCTCTGGAAAAAGCCTCACGGGAACCATCCTTCTTAATAACCATTAGAGGTGTGGTTTCAATAACTTCGTAGGTTGTAAAGCGTTTCTCACACTTAAGACATTCCCGGCGACGACGAATACGTTCTCCCTCATCGGCAGGGCGGGTATCTATGACTTTGCTTTCATAAAAACCACAGTATGGGCATTTCATGGTATCCCTCCTATTTCTGATAAACTATTGCATAGATGCAAAAAAGGCCGCGTGTTGCAGTCATACAGATATCATACCAAAAATAGTTTAAAATCACAAGATTTATTTAACTTTTTACCATTTTTTCTAGCTTTTTCAGGGATGACCACAGCTCTTTCTCATTGTTATAACTTTCAGCGTATAACTCCAGTACAGCATCACCCCCATAGCCATTCTTTTTCAGTCTTTCAAAGAGGCTGTGAAAATTGACACTTCCCTTCCCTATCGGCAGGCAATCATTGCTTTCGGTGGCATCGCTCATGTGCAGGTGTACAATATTTTCCCCCATAGCCTCCAAAAAACCCTCTACATTGCTATCACTGCGAAAGGTCTGTTTGATATCAAGCACAAAGGCTGCATCTGGAATGGCTTTGCGTAACAACCGGAACAGCTGTGGGTCACGGCTCATGCAGCGCCCCACATTTTCCTGTGCTATCTTAACACCAAAAGCCTGTGCCTCCCGGTGCAGTCTACCATAGCTGTCCAGATACTGTTCTGCTGTGATTCCATGCTTGCCCAGTGCACCATGGAGTACGCAGTAGGCGGCTCCTAGTTCCGCAGCAGCCTGAAAATATTGTTTGTAAAACTCCAGCCCATCTTCAAAGCGCCTGGAGTAGTTTCCAAAGAAAAGCATGGGTTCCAGCCCACAGGTAAATGGGTGCACTGAGGCTACAGAGGTCTGTCCACCTTGTAAAATTGCCTTCAAGTTGCGCAGATACTCCGGTGAAAGCTCACTAAAGGAATTAAAAAACACCTCGGTACAGGCTGCACCACCTTCTACTACCAGTGCAAGTGCTTCCTCGGTTTTCATTGGATAGTAACAGGCTGTAGATATGCCTAGCTTCAAGTAAATCACCTCTGCATAGTAATAAATCATTTCCTGTTTTATTAAATATATGGTACAAAAATGAACGAGATAAGAACAGGAAATGAAGAGTTATAAATAAATGATTTGGTATATTGCAAAACAGGCGCACTGCCCCCAAAAGAGGCAATGCACCTGTCGCTGATAATTGCTTTTAACGCTGTTTATTACGTTCAGAGGGGAATTTGCTTTCCCATAGAACCCACAGCGGGCCTGTTACAAAAACAGAGGAATAGAGACCGGATACCATACCTGCAATCATGGGGATAGCAAAGGTAATAATGGAAGTAATACCATAGAGGCCTGCAACCACTGCAACTACAACCATGGAAAGCACAGTAGCAAAGGTTGTACCAAAGGCACGTCCCAGCGACTGGTTAACCGACAGGTTGACAATCTCTGCGAGATTTGCCTTTCGGCTCATAAGCTTTTCATTCTCACGGATACGGTCATAAATAATGATAGTATCGTTGAGGGAGTAGCCTAGAATGGTAAGGATAACTGCAATAAAGTTGTCGTTCAGCGGGATACGCAGGAACACAAACACTGCAAAAACAATGAGGATATCGTGGAACAGTGCAATAACTGCCATTACACCAGCAGACCAACCGCCAATATTGCGGAAGCGCAGTGCAATGTAAAGTATCATAATAATAGAAGCCACTGTGACTGCTATAATCGACTTAAAGAAGAACTCCTTACCGATGGTAGCATCAACGTTGTTAACCGAAACAGATTCCATGTTCTGGTCGGGATACATTGCTTCAAGCTTTGCGGTTATTTCCATCTGCTTTTCGGGTGCAATACCCTGACTCTGTGCCAGCGAGATGGTAAAGGTAGTAAGGCCGGTAGCCGCACTCTGTCCGTGCTGAACCGATACATTGCCGCCCATAAGGCCCTTCACTTCGTTTTCAATGGCCGCAGTATCAACCTCACCAGTGTGCGCGTAGGTCATAATGGAACCGCCACGGAATTGGATATCCAGTTCAACGCCGAACACAAGAGCAAATACCATGCAGAGGGCGATGAGACCAATGGAAATGGAGAAAAACAACTTTTTCTTACCGTAAAAATCAATCATTATTTTTCACCTCCAAAGAACCAGGGCTTTCTAAAGTACTTAATCTGAGAAACGGAACGAAGCATGACACGGGAAGCATACACACCCATGACCATGTTTGCCAGAACACCCATCAGCAGTGTGTAGCCGAAGGAGTAGATGGAACCAGCTGTTGCCTTACCGAACATAAAGAACAGAGGCTGGAATATCTTTACAAAGATACTGTCGGGAGGGCCAAACGCACCCATAAGGATGACGGCCACAATGATAACAGTTACGTTACCATCCATGATGGCAGAGAAAGCTCTTTCAAAGCCAAGGCTTACCGAACCATCAATGGTTTTGCCACTGCGTATTTCTTCCTTAATGCGGCATGCCGAGATAATGTTGGCATCCACACCCATACCGATACCCAATATAATACCTGCAATACCAGGTAGCGTAAGAGTAAAGGAGGAGTATGCAGGGAACACCTTAGTGACTGCACCAATCATAAAGACCACCTGGCCGATGAGAGCAAAGATTGCCACAAAACCAGGGAGACGGTACATAACTATCATAAATACACAGACCAGTGCAAAGGCAATGGTTCCAGCAAGGACCATGGCATCCTTCGCATTCAGACCCAGTGTGGGAGAGATAGTGCTGTAATTTTCAGTGTTGAGCTTAAAGGGCAGTGCACCACCGTTAATCTTGGTGGCCAGATCCTGTGCAGACTCAACAGTAAACTGTCCGGTAATAATACCTTCGCCGCCAGTAATGGCACTCTCCACGTTTGGAGCGGAGATTAGGGTTTCATCCATCCAAATAGAGATGGTTTTGCCCACATTGGCAGCAGTGGCTTCGGCAAACTTGGTGCCACCCTCAGGGGTCAGCTTAAACTGCACAACAGGAACGCTTGCGCCTACCTGATTCTGAGTAAAGCCCAGCTCTGCCTTTACAAGGTCCTTACCTTCCAGTACAACCTTGCCGGTGGGGTTCCCCTGTGCATCCATATCAAGTCCTTCACGGAAGGTTAGCAGTGCGGTTTCGCCCAGCTCCTTGATAGCCTGTTCAGGGTTAAAGTTGGTTTCGCCGACCTTCCACGGAAAGCGGACAATGATGCGGTCGTTATCCTGATCGGTATAGACCTCATAGTCGGTTATTCCCAGGTTGATCAGTCGGACGACCAATCTGGATTGTGCGGAATTCATCTCTTCAGGGGTTGCATCGTAACCGTCTGCAGGGCTGAAAGTTGCATCTACACCACCACGGATATCGATGCCCCAACGGATACTGTCAGCGCCTTTGACATAGACTTCGGTGACGTCTCCGTTCTGAAAGCTCAGTCCAAAGATAACCAAATACGCGGCTATCAGGATAAGAGCAGCCATTACAAAGAACGGCCATTTCCTTGCTCGTTTCATTGACTTGTCCTCCAATGCTTTTGACTACCGGCGCAGAACAGTTTTTCTTATGCCATTTCCTGACTGAATAGGTAGCGACAGGGTCGTTGCCTAACAGAAAATGGTATTGCCTCCGCAGGCGTTCATAACGAGTATTATATTCTAA
>JAVXNK010000009.1:0-66056 GCA_036645835.1 Angelakisella sp.
TTGGCGGAGAGTTAGGGATTCGAACCCTAGGTTCTTGCGAACACAGCATTTCGAGTGCTGCACCTTCGACCACTCGGACAACTCTCCATATTTATAAATATTAACTCTTGGGCTTGTTAATTATGGCTACCATCAGGAGCATACTAATTCCTGCAATATGCTTTCGTGCCTGAAGTTACCGTGCTACATAATACCACAAAATCGAGAACTTTGCAAGTGGTATTAGTGCACTACCGATGCCTCACCCATATTTTTCTTTTTTGCAAAAAAATGCACAAAAACAGGTTGACAGTTTTGACTGTGCAGAGTATAATAATGTTGCTAAGTTAGCGTACGCTAACTCTCTTCCCTGTATTGTGTCGATGGAAAGGAAATCTTCTATCTATGAAACTCACACTAGATAACCTAAAACCCGGGAGTACCGGCATTATTACCGCTGTTGGTGGTTCGGGCGCACTGCGCCGCAGGCTGTTGGATATGGGGCTTACCCCCAAAACGCCTATTATGGTGCGAAAGGTAGCTCCCATGGGTGACCCCATTGAGATACACATCCGTAGCTACGAGCTTACACTACGGAAGGATGAAGCGGCTAAAATTGAAGTTCGAGAGGAGGGCACCCTGTGATATTTGCACTGGTGGGCAACCAAAACTGTGGTAAAACCACCCTCTTTAACCAGCTTACCGGCAGTAATCAGCATGTGGGAAACTTTCCGGGCGTTACAGTGGAGAAAAAAGAGGGACGGATACGAAAAACCGACTGCACTGTAGTGGACTTGCCCGGCATATACTCACTGTCGCCCTACACCTCCGAAGAGGTAGTCACCCGTGACTTTCTGCTGAAGGAACACCCCAGTGGCATTATTAATATCGCTGACGGTACCAACCTAGAGCGAAACCTGTACCTGACCCTACAGCTTATGGAGCTGGGACTGCCAATGGTGCTGGCACTCAATATGATGGACGAAGTGACAGCTTCGGGCGGTTCTATTAATGTGGCCGCACTTTCCAAGTCCCTTGGCATCCCTGTGGTGCCTATCTCTGCCAGCAAGAACCAAGGTATCACCGAACTCATTACCCAGGCGCAGCGGGTAGCTACCCAGAAGATAACACCGCAGCATCTGGACTTTTGCACTGGCGAGGTACATCGAGCAATACACAGCATTGCACACCTCATCGAAGACCATGCCGTTACTGCACAGCTACCCCTACGGTTTGCTGCTACCAAACTGGTGGAAGATGACCAGCCCACCATTGAGCTTTTGGGTCTTAACCAAAATGAACGGGAGACGGTGGTACATATCACCTCTGAAATGGAGCAGGCACTGGGCACCGACCGTGAGGCAGCTCTGGCAGATATGCGCTACGCCTTTATAGAAAAGGTAACCACCGCTACCGTGAAAAGGCCTACTGCCACGCGGGAGCAGCAGCGCTCGGTGAAGATAGATAACTTGCTAACCCACCGTCACCTTGCCATACCACTGTTTCTCGCTATTATGGCTACCATCTTCTGGCTCACATTCGGGGTTATCGGCAGCTTTTTTAGTGATGTCATGAGCTTTGCGGTAGATGGTGTAACCGCCGCAGTTAGCTATGGCCTCACCGCCTATGGTATCAACCCTGTGCTGCACTCTCTCATTATAGATGGTATCTTTGCAGGAGTGGGCAGCGTGCTCTCCTTTCTGCCCACCATTCTGGTACTATTCTTCTTCCTTTCCCTGCTGGAGGACAGCGGCTATATGGCTCGTGTGGCCTTTGTAATGGATAAACTACTGCGAAAAATTGGGCTTTCAGGCAAGTCCTTTGTACCCATGCTCATTGGCTTTGGCTGTACCGTGCCTGCTGTAATGTCCACCCGTACTCTCTCCAGTGAGCGTGACCGAAAGATGACCATTATCTTAACGCCATTTATGTCCTGCAGTGCCAAGCTACCGGTTTATGCGCTTTTTACCTCGGCATTCTTCCCCGACCACGGTGCTGTAGTCATGGTTTTCCTTTACCTACTGGGAATGGTAGTGGCAGTGCTCTACGGACTGCTGCTAAAATCTACTATTTTTAAAGGCTCCCCCATTCCCTTCGTTATGGAACTGCCTGCCTACCGCCTCCCCTCGGGCAAAAGCATCCTACTGCATATCTGGGATAAGGCCAAGGACTTTGTCTACCGTGCCTTTACCGTTATCTTTCTGGCAACCATCATTATCTGGGTACTGCAAAGCTTTGATGTCCGCGGCAACCCCGTAACCGACAGCGCAAACAGCATGCTTGCCATTATCGGTGGTTGGATAGCTCCCCTCTTTGCACCCTTAGGCTTTGGCAACTGGATGGCTTCTACCGCACTGGTGACCGGCCTTACCGCGAAGGAAGCGGTGCTTAGCACTATGGCGGTGCTTACCGGTGCAGGAGAAGGTGCAGCACTTGCCACAGCACTGGGCGGGGTATTCACTCCAGCATCGGCTCTTTCCTTCCTAACCTTTACCCTACTGTATATGCCCTGCGTTGCCGCTTTTGCCGCCGTGCGGCGGGAGTATGGCTCCGGCCTTTCCGCAACTGTTATTATGGTGGCTGAAACGGGTATTGCATGGGTAGTCGCATTGGCAGTATACCGTGTGGCACTACTGCTACTTTAAAAAAATGAGGTTTCACACTATGAACATGAATGACATAGTTGTTGTTCTATTGCTACTGGCCGCCATTGTAGCAGCAGTGCTATCCACACGTAAACGACGAAAGCGTGGCTGTTGCGGCGGTTGTTCAGGATGCAGCAGTGCAAAAAGCTGCAGTATGAAAAACGATGAATAACTGCGAAAAAGCGAGATTTTAGAAGCATGTGTTAGCCGGTTTGAAAAAACCGGCTATTTCATCTAATTATTGTAGTAGCGTAGTAGCACGTTAAAGTGTATAATACAAACATAGAAAGTAGCAACCGCTTAATTAACAAAATTTTTGGAGGATATGAAGAATGAAAAAGCTTATAACACTTACACTGGCTGCCACACTGGCACTTAGCCTAATTACCGGATGCGGTGCCGCACCCACCTCTTCCACACCTGCACCTGTCTCTTCTGCACCTGCATCTGCACCCGCTGCTCCCACTACTGAACCTACAGCAGAGCAGAAACTGCTCATTGTCGGCCTGGATGACCAGTTCCCTCCCATGGGCTTTCGTGATGACAAGAACAACCTGGTAGGTTTTGATATTGACCTAGCAACCGAGGTTGCCAAACGTTTGGGTATGACTGTGGCACTGACACCCATTGACTGGAGCACCAAGGAGCTGGAGGTAAACAGCGGCAAGGTAGATATGCTGTGGAACGGTATGACCATTACCGATGCCCGTAAAGAAAGCATGCTTGTCTCCCCCGCCTACATTAAAAATGCACAGGTAGTAGTTGTAGGCACCGATGCTCCCATTAAGTCCATTGCAGACCTGGCTGGCAAGAAGGTTGCTATGCAGGAAGGCTCTTCCGCACAGGACGCTTACTCCAAATGTGCCGCTGCAGGTAAGGAAGCTTCCATTATCACTGCACCCGAGAACATTACCCTGTTTCAGGACCTGAAGATTGGCAGAATAGACGCTGTCATTGTAGATAAGGTTGTTGCCGACTACTACATCACCCAGAACGGCGAAGGTAAACTTCGGGTAGTGGATGAGGCACTGGAGGATGAGGAATACGGTTTTGCATTCAAAAAAGGTAACACTGAACTTGCAAACCTTGTTATGGATGAATTTCAGAAGATGGTAGACGACGGTACCGCCGCTGAAATCAGCAAAAAGTGGTTTGGTGAAGACCGCATTGTCTTTAAAAAGTAAGCTTATCGATTGGAGCTGCAATGGATATTAACTACATCGTTACAACCTTTACGAGGGTGGGTGCAGGAATAAGCACCACCCTCACCCTCTTTTTTATTACACTGGTGCTGTCGCTGCCTCTGGGCTTTGTTATTACCATGCTTATGCGCAGCCGACTGGCCCCACTGCGGTGGATTTCCAAAACATATGTCTTTTTACTGCGAAGCACCCCACTGGTGCTTCAGCTTTTGTTTATCTATTTTGGTTTGCCGCTACTGCCTATTATTGGGGAATTCTGCACCCTTGACCGCTTTGCGGCCACCATTCTGGGCTTTGTACTCAACTATGCTGCATACTTTGCCGAGATATTCCGTGGCGGGCTGCTTTCGGTAAGTAATGGACAGTATGAAGCTGCCAAGGTTCTGGGGCTTTCCCGCCGACAGACCATTACCCGCATTGTCATTCCTCAGATGCTGCGAGTGGCTATGCCCTCTGTCTCCAACGAAACCATTACACTGGTAAAAGACACCTCTTTAATGTTCACACTGGCGGTGCCCGAGGTTCTACAGTTTGCCAAATCTGCTGTAAGCAGCACCGGAAAAACCTTCCCTTTTGTAGTGGCAGGTATCATCTATCTGGTGATGAATGTAGTCATTACATGGCTGTTGGGACGCATGGAAAAGAAGCTGGAATATTAAATAAGCACTGAATGGAGTGAACACAATGTCTTTTTTAACCATAGATGGTCTGCGGAAATCTTTTGAACAGCTGGAAGTGCTGAAAAACGTGTCCTTTACCGTAGAGCAGGGGGATGTTATCGCCCTCATTGGCTCCTCCGGTTCGGGCAAAAGCACCCTGCTGCGCTGCTTAATCGGTCTTGAAACCACTGATGGCGGCAACGTGACTCTGGACGGACAGCCTTATCTCACAGATGGAGCCTGTTCTCCACAGCAAAAGCTGCTGGCATCCCGTATGGGAATGGTATTCCAAAGTTTTAACCTGTTCCCGCATATGACAGTGCGGCAGAACCTTACCGAGCCCTACCGAATGACCACGGGTAATGCTGCCGACGCCAAAGAAAAGTGCGATGCACTGCTTGCAAAAGTAGGGCTTTCCGACAAAGCGGAGGTATACCCTTCCAAGCTTTCCGGCGGGCAGCAGCAGCGAGTGGCCATTGCAAGGGCACTAATGAAAAGTCCGGAGATTATGCTGTTTGACGAACCTACCAGCGCTCTGGACCCCCAGCTCACGGGCGAGGTGCTATCTATTATGAAAAACCTAGCGGACGAGCGAATGACCATGCTGGTGGTAACCCACGAGATGTCTTTTGCCCGAAACGTAGCCACAAAGGTACTGTTCATGAAGGATGGAGAGATTGCCGAAAGCGGTACACCGGAGGAGATATTTGAAAACCCCAAGAACCCCGAAACCAGAGCATTTTTGGGAACGGTAGACAAGATGTGAAAAGAGTGCCGCTGTTTTAAACAGCGGCACTCTTCGGTTTCCTACGCTTATTCCTTTGAACGGATAGCGTCTATATAGCTGTAAATGGTAGCCTTGGAAATTCCCATTCTTTCGGACACATTTTCCACTGCGCCCTTCATAAGAAAGACGCCCTTTTGTTCCATGGTATCAATAAGAGCAATCTTCTCCCGACGACTCATACTGGAAATGTCCTGATCCTCCATAATCCGGTCAATCAGATTATCCACAATCTCGCTGACATGGGTGTCGACCACCGGCGCCCGCTCATTTTTTGCATTCATGTGCGTCTCATCAAAGCCCGGCAGCATGGAACTAATCCAATCCAGATGGTTTTTAATCTTGGTGGCATTGATGTTCACACAGATAGCACCCACTACCACTCCATCAAAATCCTTGATGAGGGCGGTGGAGGATTTGATGACGATACCCTGAGGGGTGTGGTAGTAGTAGTTGGTTACCAGACCATTTTTTAAATTCTTTGACAGCATGGCCTCTGGTATAAGCTGATTAAAGCTTTGTCCGATAGCGCGTCCTGTTACCTTATTATTGACGGTGTAAACCACACTATGCTCCGGGTCCTCCAGATCATGAAGAACCACCTCGCAGTCCTCTCCTATAGTCTGAGCAATCAGGTGCGCAATGGGAATATACTGGCTAATAAATAGTTTCATAGACGCCTCTTTCACCGAAATAGATTTCTGTATATCCGCCTGTTTAAGCCCATTACCTGATAGAGAGGTTGCAAGACTTACCCAGTGGTTACCTAGTAGGTCAGCTGCTGATCCAGCTCTTCCAGCAGCCTTAAGTACTCCGCCTTTGTCATTTGGGGCTGGAATGCCTCTTTGACCCGTGTGGCCTCCTTAGCACCATCGTACAGCAGGTCGATAACAGTCATACAAAGTAGCTTTACAGGGGTGATGTAGGCTTCAGTTTCATCAATAATCCTGTAATCCTTGGAGTGCAGACCACCCTCGATACCGGTAGTGATGCAGTGCATGACTGGCATAAGCAGGGAAAGGTCACCCATGTCGAAGCTGGCGGTACTTTCCATGCAGGGCAGAATCTCTTCTTCTTTATAAAATTGTTTGGCATTTTCAAACAAAATATCTGCCAGATTATCATCTGCCTTTAGGGGCATCTGGCCAGGGCTATCAAAGACCTCTGCATGTCCACCCAAGGCCAGAGCCGCAGCGTGGATAGAGCGGTTAACTTTGTTGTTAGCATCCTTAAGTGCATTTAGATTTCTGGCACGTACTGTGGTCTCCATCTGTACATCGGCAGGAACTGCGTTGACAATGTCGCCACCCTTATTGATAATCTGGTGGACACGAACGCAGTCGGCTTCCTTAAAGGTCTCCCGCTGGGCATTCATGTTGTTAATAGCCAAGGAAGCCATATTAAGGGCATTTACCCCATCCCAAGGTGCTGCACCTGCATGGGACTGTTTGCCGATAAACATTGTCTTTTTACCGATAAAGCCGTTCCCTGTATTTTTGAGGGCTAGCTTATAGCCATTCTGCGCTATGGGAAAGTTATGTGCCATCATGCATATATCCACGTCATCAAATGCGCCACGGTAGATAAGCTCAGGCTTGCCTGCAAAATAGCGGAGCTGCCCCGCTTCCTTCAGGCTGGTGCGGTAATCCAGCTCAATGTACTCCTCGGCAGGAACTGCCATAAAATCAATGGCACCATCCAGATATTCTAAAGCACCACTGTGGACAAGGGCGGCAGCAACTCCATACATAACACTGGTCTGTATATTGTGACCACAAGCATGGACTGCGCCGGTAGCTTTATCGCAGTGAGGATGGTCGTTGCAGACAACACTATCCAGCTCTCCCATAACCACCACCTTGGGGCCCGCTTTGTCCCGGTTTGCATAGCCACGGCATCCGGTCACTGCTATGTCCTTATCCACTGAAAGCCCTAGGTCTGTAAGTGCATTGTACAGTGTTTCAGTGGTCTTTACCTCTCTGTAGCCGGTTTCAGGGTTTTCGTATATTTTTTTACCAACGGCAAGAATCTTTTCTCTATCCTTATCCACTTGCGCTAGCACCAGTTCTTTTAATAGCTGCTTATCCATAAATTTATGCTCCTTCCAAGTATAGCAAAATGTTATTCGCTTTTTGGAAGATTTTTTTAAAGATGTCTACTGGCATTATACTACAAAAATCTTTCCAAAAGCAAGGTAATAGTATAAAACAATGGGAGCAGTCTCTCCCGCTCCCATTGCCCAAACAGGTAAATGCCTTAGATAATGCCTTGGAACTTAAGGATTAGATGTGCCACGATAGCCGAACCGAAGAAGGTGCCAATAAACACCACAAGGGCCACAATGATCATCTTCCAGCTTAGCTTTTTAATGTCGTTCAGCTTCATACCAATCGATACGCCGGCAAGGGCAAGAATAACAGTACCTATCTGCCCGGAGCTAATCTGTTTGGTGATGGCCAGCAGAGAATCGGCCACAGGGGACCAGGGGGTGGTCAACGCCAATGACAACAAGGAAGCCCATGCAAATGCAGGGACAGCAATGGGGATGAGTTCCTTTATCTTCAGTGCTACCACCGAAATTAGAATAATGACAAGCATACCAAGGATGGCGGTGCCCAAATCCAAGTCGCCCTTCAGATTAATCATCTGGGTGGTCAGTACCACCATACCGCACAGCAACAGCACCTTCAACTGATTCAGTGTATTTGTAATCTTTGCAGACATATTATTATTCCTCCTCTTATTCTATTTAGGCTACAGACTTCTCTCTCCACAAAATCCGAGAAAACTTTTTATATAGGAAGTTTGCTGCCGGAATGGCCACGAACAGCTCCACATATAGGCCGGTGACATTCGTCATAATGTTGGAGGTGGCGGCGTAGGCCAAGATTTCCTCTGCCATAGCGGGAACGCTGGAGGCCAGTGCCTGAGAGGCTGCGGTCATCATAGAGCCGCTTCCCATGCCGCACGCCATACCCAAGGCATAAGGATGAAGTCCTGTAAGCACTCCGAAAGAGCCCAATAGTCCAAAGAAGATAGTTCCAAAGAGGTTACCGACCATGTAGGTTCCCATAACGCCGGTACCTTCGGGGGAATTGATTCCATATTTTTCACTGATAAGGCCCAGTGACGGCTCACGGCAGATGCTGATGGTGGCGCCTACAGCCTCACGGCGCATACCAAGCATCATAGCCACAGGGAGTCCTAAAATCATTGTAAATAGGTTGCCCACCTCCTGAAAAATGAGAGCAGGACCTGCCTCAACGATTTTCAGGATATTGGGGCCGGCTGACATTCCCAGCTTGACACCCAACAGCAATAGCACCATCATAATAATATTTTCAGAAAGCGCTACTTCTTTCTCGCTGCATAGCTTTTTTAGTCCGGATATTTTTTTACCCAATGCATCCGGTGTGATAAGTACTGCAAGAATCATGGCAAAAATCATGGGTAGGATTACAATTTTTCCCGGTCCTATGGGGAAGGAAAAGGTTCCGATAAGCTCACCCATTCCTGCCGTGATGCCAAGAATAGCAAATAGCTTAATAAATACAGGCCATCTGCCCTTGGTGGAAAGAGGTGCTTGACTGGTTGTCTCGGTTTTTGCGGTCGTTTCATTTTGACTTGTCATGTTTTTTTGCCTCCTCAAAAATATTTATTTTTGGTGCTGATTTTCTATCAGCGTGTATACATCCTGCCTGCGGGCACGCATCATGGGGAGTTCCTGACGCACAGTCTCTATACGCTCAAGCTTTAAATCGTGGTAAAGAATACTCTCCTGTTCATCCAGCCGTGCCTCCACATCTCCCCAGGGGGAGGCAATGATGGAGTTGCCATAGGAATGGTAGGAACTTTGCAGATCCCGAGCAGGTGCAGTGCCAACGGTGTAAAGCTGGTTGTCCAGCGCACGGGAACGGAACAGCAGCTCCCAGTGAGCCGGGCCCGTAGTCATATTAAAAGCAGCCGGTACAAACAGCACCCGAGCGCCCTGAAGCGCCATTAAGCGGCCCATTTCCGGAAAGCGGAAGTCAAAGCAGATGACCAGTCCCATTTTTCCGAACTCGGTATCAAAGGTGGTAATGTCCTGCCCGGGTGTTAGGGTTTCGCTTTCCATAAAGCGCTGCCCACCCTGAATGTCCACATCAAAGAGATGTACCTTCCTGTGCTTAGCCAGCTGTTCACCGTTTCTTCCGTAGACATAGGAGGTGTTGTAGATTTTCCCGTCCTCTACCTCCGGCATGGAGCCTGCCACTAAGTAAATACCATTTTGGGCTGCCACCTGAGAAAGGGCTTGGCAGTTGGGACCACCCTCAGGCTGTGCATAGATTGGGAAATTTTTAGTCTGGTAGGGGCAACAGAACATCTCCGGGAGCATAACCAAATCGGCACCCTGTTTGGCAGCTTCTGCAATGCGCTGGCATGCAATTTCAATGTTGCGATCGTTCTCCTGGGCCACCTTCATCTGTATTAATGCAACCTTCATAGAAACACCCTTCCTTAAATTATCGTAATTTACCACGGCAGAGCACCGGTACTTCCTCTACTACCTGACCTTCCTCCACCATGTAGGCTGTTTCGTACAGGTTGCAGACCGGGCAGATATGCACTGGTATAATCTCTACCTTATCTCCTACCTGAACACTGTCTCTGAAGGCTTGGTGATAGAAAATGGCGTGCTCGTCGTAGACATCGAAAACATGGACATCGGGAGAGCCCTTAATGGTACCTAGCCCTTGGGTGGCGCTGATACCCACCTTGCGGGTTTGGGTTGTAAGGCCTTTGGCACCTACATCGGTGATGACCCGCTCACTGGTAGGTCGGCTGATAACAGTGGTAAGCACCGTGGCTGCACAGCGATCCAGTGTATCAATGGTGCTGCCCATGGAAGCATCCATTAGTACATAGGTGCCGGGGCGTATTTCGGTAATTCCCTCCATAATGGGGAAATCCTGCATGAGGGAAGGGGTGGAGCCAATGCTGACCACCTGCGGAGCCATACCATGCTGCGCTGCAAGCTTTGCAAAGGAGAGGGTACGTTTTTGGCTAACCTCGAACTGCTCTCGGCATTCCTGGATAGAGCTAGCATTGTAGCAGTGACCCTCGTGAGAGAAAATGCCTTTAAAGTGAACATTTTTGCACTGTTCAATGGTTTCCAGCAGCACCAGAAAGTCCTGCTCTTCAATGATGCCGCTGCGTTCCTCGCCTACTTCAATCTCAATGAGCACCTGTGCCTTTTTGGTAGCACCGGCAAAGATTTTCTCGGCCGCTTCCACTTGGCAAGGGGTATCTACTGCAAAGGAGACATCAATTGTCTCCGACAGCTGACGAATGTTTCGGAGCTTTTGCTCTCCTACAATTTCATTTGCAATAAAAATGTCCCGAAGGCCGTTTTCTGCCATTACCATGGCCTCGCCCACTTTAGCCACCGTAATACCCTTACATCCCTGCTGCTCTTGAATCTTGGCGATATGGGGCATTTTGTGGGTTTTGGTATGGGGCCGCAGTGCTACGCCTTTCTTATCCGCATAGCGCTGCATGTAAGAGATGTTATCCATCATTATCTTTCGATCAATAATGAGGGATGGCGTATCCAGTTCTTTATAATGCACGACGTGCACCTCCTTATCTTACAGCTGCTATTGCTTCAATCTCCACTAGGCAGCCTCCATAGAGGTTGTTGCTGGGAACCACCACACGGGCAGGCTTGTGGTCGCCAAAGAAGGCGGAATATACTTCGTTCAGCTCGCCCCAGTAGGCTACATCAGGCAGATAAACACGGCACATAATGACATCGTTTTTTGTGAGGTTAGCGGCTTCTAGTACAGTTTCCAAGTTTTTCAGCGACTGTGCGGCCTCAGCCTTGATACCACCCTTGGGTATTTCCTTGGTTACCGGATTGATGGAAAGCTGCCCAGATATGTACAGGGTATCACCATGTATTACACCTGGGGTGTAATGCCCGCCGTCCCGTACGCTAAATTCAGTAGTAATAAATTTCATAATGAATGCTCCTTTAAATAGTTTATTCTATAGCCCTATGTTATATAATTTTTTATACATAGTCAATAAAAAATTATATATTAAAATAAATTTGTAGCTTTGTATAATTTTTTATATGTGTTTTTGGCCAATTAACCATTAAATTAATATGTTTTTTTAAATTTATATTTATTTTATAGGTGTTTCAATAAAATTTATAGAAAAATTTATAAAAAAGCTGCCACAGGGCAGGAGATCATCCTGTCTGTGGCAGCTTTTTGTTTTGTTTTGTTTCGTTCAAAATAAGCTTAGCGCGGTATCAATTTCATTAAGCTTTGTAGCCAACCATCTCTGCGAGTGCCCTGTCTATAACGACAGTGGCATTCTGGTGCAGCTTCAGCACGGTGCTGGGGTTATGGGTAGTAACATATGGCTCCACAATGAGTCCCTTAATGGCGTTCACCTTGGATGCGCCGGTGGCTACCAGCCACACTTCGTTTGCTGCGCAGATTTCCCCTACGCCCATCGTCATAGCAGTGGTAGGAACCTGGCTCTTATCTTCGAAGTAACGGGCGTTCACATCAATGGTGGTCTGGTCCAGCTGCTCCACATGGGCCAGGCTGTGCAGCTGATCCCCGGCTTCATTAAAACCGATATGACCGGAAACACCAATACCCAGAAGCTGGAAGTCGGGAGCACCGCCCTCATAAATCTTGGCACGGAATTCTTCAACTGTCTTCTCCACGTTGCCCATGCCGCCTGCCACGTAGGTATTTTCCTTCTTGATGTTCACATGGTCGAACAGGTGATGGTTCATATAGTAACGGTAGCTCAGAGGGTTTGTGGGCTCCATGCCGATGTACTCGTCAAGGTTGACACTGCGCACAGCGGAAAAATCCAGTCCCTCCTCCTTGTAAAGCTTCACAAGGTTTGCATAAATATCCTCACAGGTGCCTCCTGTCGCCAGACCCAGCTTAGCCTGAGGCTTCGCCTTTACAATATCTGCCATACGGCGGGCAACCAGCTTACAGGACTCTGCAAAATTTTCGGTAACTATTACTTTCATCATCCTACCCCTTTTCTTTGTGTTCGTGATACAGTGGTGTCTTATTTGAAAAACATAGGTAACTTTTCCAGATAGATAATATCGGTACGGTCTGCGGCATCGCCTTCAGCCAGTATGGCAGCACGGGCTATAACGGTACCGCCTGCCTCCTTCACCAGATGCTCCACTGCAGCAATGGATCCGCCCGTGGAAATAACATCGTCCACAATGGCAACCCGTGCTCCACGGATAAGCTTAATGTCACTTTCATCCACACAGAGTATCTGCTTCTTTTCGGTTGTAATGGATTTAACCTCGGTGATAATGGGGTTTGCCATATAGCCCTTTACCGATTTTCTGGCTATAATGTATTTGGGCATATTCATTACCTTTGCCATCTCGTAGATGAGCGGGATGCTCTTTGCTTCGGCGGTAATGAGGTAATCCACATCTGCAGGCAGACGCTTTGCCAGTTCACGAGCACAGGGCTCTACTATCTCGGTATCACCGAAGATAACAAAGGAGGCAATAGAAAGGCTGTCGGAGATGGGTACAACGGGCAGCCTACGTTTTACGCCTGCCACAGTAATGTCATAGAAATCCATTATATATGTTCCTCTTTTCTGTTGTGTAGATGGTTTTTCACATATATCTTAGTATATCACGTTTTTTCCCCCTTTTCCATACGATTTTTTAAAAAATCGCTTTTGTAGGAGGCATAAAAGTGGTAGTATAGTATAGTATCAAAAAATTTCCAAAAAAGGTGTGTAGAGATGAGCGGATTTACCCTCAAAATAATTGCAATGCTTACCATGGTTGTGGACCATATAGGAGCTGTGTTTTTTCCGGAGATGCTCTGGATGCGTATTATCGGCAGAATTTCCTTTCCCTTATTCGCCTTTGCTGCTGCGGAAGGTGCACGTTATACCCATGACCGTCAAAAATATCTTACCCGGTTGCTGCTTTGGGGTGTCATTGCGGAGGTACCTTTTGACCTGATGTGCCACCAGTCCCCATTCTTTCCCCTGTCGCAGAACGTCTGCTTCACCCTTGCCGCCGGTGTGGCCTGCATCTACCTGCTAGAAAAGGCATCGGGCAAAAACCTTGCCATTGTGTTTGCCATACTGCTGACCACCTTCCTGATAGCTACCGACTACAGCTTTGTAGGGGTGCTGTCGGTGGTCATTATCCACCGCTACGCTTCTCAGGGTAAGGCCGTAAAGGGTGTTGCCTGTGCCTGTTTGCTGCTGACCATGATGTTCACCACACAGGTGTTTTCCTTCCTCGCACTTATTCCCCTTCTATTTTATAATGGCAAGCCGGGTAAACGGCTCAAGTATCTTTTCTACATCTTCTACCCTCTGCATATGTTTATCATATGGGCAGTGTGGGCGGTTATGAATACCACGGTGAAATAAGAGGAGTGCTGTTCCATGAAACACATTTTCATCATTAACCCACAGGCCGGAAGCGGAAACGCCGCCAAATGGCTGCCCGAGAAGATAGCTGCAGCCTTTGCCGACGCACCGGAGCTTTGTGAGCTTTACCTGACCCAAAAGGAAGGCGACGCTACCGACTATGTGGTACGTCGGTGTCAGGCCGAAGCTGACGGTGAGTCGCTCTGTTTTTATGCTTGTGGAGGGGATGGTACTCTAAATGAAGTGGCAGAGGGCACGCTCCGTTTTCCTTTCGCCCAGGTAGGAGTGGTGCCTTGTGGAACCGGCAACGATTTTGTGAAGAACTTTCCCGACAGGAACTTTCTGGACATTGCCGCACAGCGGGACGGTGAGCCTATGACCATTGACCTGCTGCACTGCAATGGCAGAATAGCCGTTAACCTTTGCAATGCGGGACTGGATGCCAATGTAGCACGAGACATACATATCTTTAAGCGGCTTCCCCTTTTGGGTGGCCCCAGCGCATATATTGTATCGCTGGTTAAAAACTTCTTTGGCAGGCTTGGGGAGCAGGCTGTGGTGCGGCTGGATGGCGTGGAAATCACTACAGGATCCCTGCTTCTGCTGGTAATAGCAAACGGCAAGTACTACGGCGGCAGCTTCACAGGTGCACCCGAGGCCTCGGTGGAAGACGGACTAATAGACGTTTCCATTGTGCCCACACTGAGCCGCCCCAAGATACTCTCGGTATTGCCCCGCTACCAAAAGGGTCGGCATACCACCGACGAAGACCTGCGTCGTATTGTCACCTACCGCAAATGTTCCAAAATAGAGGTGGAATACAGCCGACCGGTAAGCCTCTGCATTGATGGTGAAGCTATGATTACTTCTCGCATTACTGCAACTGTGGCACAGGGTGGACTTCACGTTCATCTGCCTGCGATTCATACCCGTGCTGCTTCCCCCGCTACTGTGACGGTATAAAGCCATAGGATGCATTTGGAGGTACGGCGCAACCACCGCAAACACCAAAATAGGATTGCCCAAGACAATCTGGTAAATAAAACCAACTCTCACCCTCTACAAAACATTTGCCCTTGACACCGCAGACGGACTGATGTATTATGGAGTACATTACTGTTTAATAATTCACTGTTTTAAAGGTTAGAGGAGGTTCTAAGCGTGGAGCTTTTGCCGGTTATACTGCTCTTTGTGCTGGGTTTGGCCCTTACGGTAAAGGGCGGTGATTACTTTGTAGATGCTGCGTCCTGGATGGCGGAGGTCTCGGGTATTCCCAAGTTTATTGTAGGTGCTACTATTGTCAGCATTGCCACCACCATGCCAGAAATGATTGTTTCGGTTATGGCTGCCCTGGAGGGCAAGGTGGATATGGGCATCGGCAATGCCGTAGGCTCGGTTATCGCTAATACCGCCTTGATTATGGGCGTTGCTATCGTTTGCCTGCCCTTTGTTATAAACCGCAAGCAATATGTATTTAAAATGTACCTACTGCTCGCTGCCGCCGCTGTTCTTCCTCTGCTCTGCCGCAGCGGTCAGCTAACCCTTGGCGGTGCAGCCATTATGCTGCTCATCTTCATCGTTTTTATTGTTGAAAACGTTCGGGCGGCTAAACGTCAAAAATCCACCGAACCCCGTCCGGCTATCAGCCGCAACATGCTGACTGCCAACATTATTAAGTTTGTGCTTGGTACTGTGGGCATTGTGCTGGGTGCACGGCTTATGGTAGATAACGGTAGCAACATTGCTCGCATTATAGGGGTACCGGAAAGCGTCATCGGCCTTACCATTATCGCTGTGGGCACCTCCCTCCCCGAGCTGGTCACCATGATTGTCTCGGTGCGTAAGCGTCAGGTTTCCCTGTCGGTAGGTAATATTATTGGTGCGAACATCATCGATCTTGCCAGTATTCTACCCGTATGTGCGTTTGTTTCGGGTGGCGCACTGCCGGTGGCTGCCTCCAGTATTCTCATTGACATGCCCTTCTGCCTGTTGGTAATTGCTATTATCATGCTGCCCACCATTATTACAGGGCGGTTTCAGCGTTGGCAGGGCTTTACCACTATCCTGCTCTACTTCACCTATATTATTAATGTGGCATTCTAGGGGCACAGATTACCTGCCTCTTCTAACAAAAGGATGTAGTACCATGCCAAGGCATGATGCTACATCCTTTTTGCTGCTTTGTTGTCGCCTTTTTCCCTAGAACGCATACTATGGAAGTGACAGCTATAGAAAGGCATGGTGAGTAATTTGAGTAACAACAAGATAAAAATTGCCATCGTAGGTGGGGATAGGAGATACCTCTATCTGTCCGAATCGCTTACAAATATGGGATATGAGGTCTGTCACCTGTTTGTTCCGCACACAGACGGGCAGGCAAAGGCCGAAAGCTACAAGGAGCTTCTGCCTCACTGCGGCGGGGTAATACTCCCCATGCCGGTATCCCGTGACGGCATACGGTTGAATACGCCACTGTGGGCCGAGGACATACTGATGACCGACTGTTTTAAGTACATCGCAAAGGACGCCGTGGTGGTGGGCGGCTTTGTCACCTCCTATGTGGCAGCTGCCGGCAACAGCTGTGGGGTGAACATCATCGACCTTTTGGAAACCGAAGAACTGGCGGTACGCAACGCCCTTCCCACTGCCGAGGGTGCGGTGCAGATAGCCATGGAAGAAACACCCTATACCATCTTCGGTTCTAACTGCGTTATAACTGGTTATGGCAGAATAAGCCGCATACTGGCCCGTATGCTTCGGGGGCTGGGTGCAAACGTTACAGTCACCTCACGAAAAAGTGACCACATGGCTTGGATAGTATCCGAGGGTTATCAAAGCCACCACACCGCGCGGATAGCAGAGATTGCCCCTATGGGTGACATCTTCTTCAACACCATTCCCTCTACTATATTTACCCGTGATGTGCTGGCACGGATGCACACCGGCGCATTGGTCATCGACCTTGCATCCATGCCCGGGGGCACCGACTTTGATGCTGCAAAAAAACTGGGAATTCAGACAGTGCATGCACTGTCGCTGCCTGGTAAGGTAGCTCCAAAGAGCGCCGCCGCCTATATTGCGGAGGTGGTCACCCATATCTTTGACAAGGAAAGGAACGATACCCTATGAGCAGTCAAAAATCCATCGGCTATGGCTTTTGCGGCAGCTTCTGCACCCTTGCACAGTCGGTGGAGCAGCTACGCGCGTTGGGGAATCAGGGCTATGCTCTTCACCCCATTATGTCGGAAATTACCTATTCCACCGATACCCGCTTTGGCCTGTGCGCCGATTTCATCAATGAGATAGAATGTATCTGCGGACGCAGTATTCTACACACCATTCCCCAGGTGGAGCCCATTGGCCCCAAGGGCTATCTGGACGCTCTTATCATTGCCCCCTGCACGGGAAATACCATCGGAAAGCTGGCAAACGGCATCTATGATACCAGCATTACCATGGCGGTAAAGGCACAGCTGCGAAACCACAAACCGGTTATACTGGCTATTGCCACCAACGACGGGCTCTCTGGCTCGGCTAAGAACATTGGCCGGCTGCTTACCATGCACAACCTTTACATTGTGCCTATGCAGCAGGATGACCCGCTGCATAAACCCGATTCCCTCATTTCAGATTTTTCCAAGATAGAAGCAACCCTGCTTGCAGCACTGGAAGGTAGGCAGCTTCGACCCATCTACGTGTAAAAGTCAAGCTGCAAAAGGTGTTTGGCCGCACCCGCACTAAGGGTTCTGTAGTAAAACTTACGTTTTACTACAGAACCCTTTTATTTGCTGTCCGTCAGCCTTGGCAGAACAATCTGAAACTGCGTTTTATAGCTTTCCCGGGGCGGTATGACAAGCCGGATAGTCCCGCCGTGTGCAGTAATAATCTTCTTTGTAATGGCAAGCCCCAGCCCCGACCCATTTTTACTGCGGGACTGTTCGCCAACCGAAAACGGCTCAAAGATTGTTTCGGCTATCTTCTCTGGAATACCTGCTCCATTATCTGCCAAGGTAATGCAAACACTGTTTTTTTGCACCTCCAGTGTGCAATAGAATGTATCCCCAGCTTGGCTATAACGCAAAAAGTTTGAAACAATGTTTTCAAATGCCCGTTTCAGCTGTTGCGTATCAATGCTGCAATGTATATGCGTTTCAGGAATATCAACTTCAAGGGAAAAGCCTGCCAACTCCAGCTCGTTGTATTTTTCCGCCATGCAGTCACGCAGATAGTTGCAGATGTCACAAGGCTCGGTATTCAGTAGATAGTTTGGATGCTCCAGCTTGCTGTAGGTATGAAAAGTGTTAATAAGCTCGTTAAGCATATCCGCCTTAACACAGATGGTATGCAGGTATTGCCCCTGCTTTTCGGGCGGGACAATGCCGTCATTCACCGCATTTGCATAGCCCTGTATCACGGTAATAGGCGTTTTCAGGTCGTGGGAAATGTCTGCCAACAGCTTGCGACGACCATCCTCTAGCTGTAACCGTGCTTTTTCGCTGGCGTACAGCTTTTCGGACATGTGGTTAAAGCTATCACAGATTTCCACAAACTCCCGTGGGCCATGGTAATCCACCTTAAGCTCCAGATTCCCATTAGCGGTTTCGTTCAGCGCCTCCTGTAACAGCGCAAGAGGCTTTTTCACCTTGTGGTTCAGCCAGATGATGATAAAGAAAATGATGACACAGTAGAGCAGCAGAAACGAGAAGAACACACTGGTATAAATGCCATCAATCTTATCGAATAACGTATCCTCTACGGTGCGTGGCGAAAAGGTAAGCAGCGTAAGCCCGCTGCCCTGTCGGTCGGTAAACTGAAATCGCGTAAGCCTGTAGCCGCTGTCGGTGTCCGTGCTGAGAATATCCCGTTCGTTCTGTGTTATCCGTTTCCTGCCGCTGTCCGGAAGCTGGTAAACAATGTTTAGATCCTCATCCACCACCATAATTCTTGTTGCCATATACCGGTCGTCCAGCAGTTCCATTGTTATAGCGCAGAAGAGACGCTTTCCTTCAGATTCAATTTCATAGCTCTGCAGGTATTTATTGCTGTTATACTCCTCTATCAGCTCCAGCTCGGATGTGGTGTACGCTGGGATGGCTTTGGCTTTATTACTTTGATACAGCAGATTTCCCTGGCTGTCCAGTATGGCAATGTACCCGTCCTTACCCAATATACGTTCTGCATTTATGGCGGAATATTCTCCACGGGAAATCGCCTCGGAAAAGCGGAGTATGGAGGAGGGGTTAATTTTTTCGTACTGTGCACTCTCCCAATACATGCATGCGCCAAACAGAATAAACAGGACTGTTGCAATCAGCACAGTGAAAATAATATAATTTCCCAGCAGAAGCCTGAAAAAACTATGATACCGTTTGTTTTTCAATCTTGTAACCTAACCCCCTGACATTTTTGATATAGCGTGGGTTACGGGTATCCTGCTCTAACTTATCCCGCAGATGAGAAATGTGAACCGTAATGGTGTTTTCGTAGTTTTGATAAAACTCGCCATTTATAGCCTCGCATATCTGCGATTTGGTAAATACTCTGCCGGGTGACCGCATAAGCAGATGCAAAATCTTATATTCATTAGGCGTCGTGATGATTTCAATGCCGTTTTTATACAGTGTCAGGGTTTCGGTATTCAGAGAAAGCTCACCCAAAGTAATAACAGCATCCTGTTTTTCCGAAACACCCTCCCCGTTTAGCTGGTAAAATCTGCGTAGGTTTGCACCCACCCGTGCCACTATTTCCAGTGGGTTAAAGGGTTTGGTCAGGTAGTCGTCCGCACCAAGGTTTAGGCCCAAAATCTTATCATTGTCCTGATTTTTGGCGGATAGTATTAGGATGGGAATATTACTTCTCTCACGGATTTTTTGGGTTAGCGCAAAACCATCCATATTGGGCATCATCACATCTAAAACAGCCATATCAATCCGTTCTGTCTGTACAAGCGCATAGGCAGCCGTTCCGTCATACGCCGTCAGCACGCGATATCCGCTGCTTTCCAGATAGATTTTCAGGATATCCACAATATCCCTGTCATCCTCCGCAACCAGCACCGTATAGCTCAAAGCAATCACCTCTGCTTCCTTGTAACTAAAGTTGCACATTGGGCGTAGCCTACGTTGTCGAAGGCATCCCATGTAGTAGGTATTTGTAGTCATTGTATCACAAAGCGGTGCACATTGCCATAACCCGTCAGTCGCTTTTAATGGCTTCCAACGCGGGTATCTTTACTGCTTTGTTTGCAGGGTAGTAGCCGGAGGCAAGCCCGATAAAGACCGAGAATAGAATGGAAAAGATAATCAGCCAAACCGGAATAATAGAAATTTTTGCAACACCACCGGTATGGGAAGCCAGATTCATAATAAGTGAAATGAGCACACTGACAACGCTTCCCACAATACCGCCAAAAAGCCCGATGATACCTGCCTCGGTTAGGAAAATGACCCGTATGTCCTTTACAAAGCAGCCCAACGCCTTCATAATGCCAATTTCCTTGGTACGCTCTGAAATGGACATAATCATAGTATTGGTAATGCCTATTGCAGCAACAATTAGCGAGATGGCACCCAATCCGCCCAGCATGAGCTGCTTTTGCTTTGCCTCCTTTTCCATTGGCTTTCGGATGCTTTCCATGGATTGGGTGATAAAGCCAAGCTGCTTTATTTCATTTTCTATGGCTGCTACCTTGGAAATATCATTTACCTTTACCAGTGCGCTGGAATAGCTTTTCTTTTCTATGTTGCTTTGGCTGATGCCCGCATCCTTGAGTATCTTTTCCAGATACTCAATATCCATGACAAAGCCTTCGCTGGTTTCGTATCCCTTGTTGTAGTCCTCCTTAAGGCGTCCGCTTACCTCCAGGGGAACACTGTACTTGCCGCCATCCTCTTTTTCTATTACCAGCGTCAGAGGCATTTTTAGCGGGTCAAGGTATGGTTTTGGCATATTTTCCTTTTGTGTACTAAAGTCAGAAAGGGAAAAGTCCATATTTGCATAGCGGTCAACCGTGTTGCTTCCCTCCGGTCGAAAGGAGTCCTTAAAGTTGTACGCAAAGGCTTCACCCACCAAAATATCAGTGTTCTTTTGCGGATACTCCCCTTCTACGAGCTTGAATCCCAGCTTTTCCAGGTTTTCGCTGTCAAAGGCAGCTATGGTTATCCAGTCGCATATATAGCGGTCGCCAAGTCCTGCGTATACCCTTAGGGTAAGGTGCTCGGGGGACAGCTTGGGGGAAACGGCAATGACATTGGCTATCTGGCTGATAGTTCTAATAGAGCTGTCGTTTAGTTTCACCTTCCCCCTACCTTGGTTTTGGGGGGAAACGGTAATGATGGTGAGGTCACCCATCTCCGCCAGCATGGCTTCCTGTGCAGCCTTGGTTCCAATGCCGATGGATACCATAATGACGATGCTACAACAACCGATAACTACGCCCAGAACTGTGAGCAGTGTACGCGATTTACGCCGCAGAAGGTTTTGCAGACACATTTTCAGAATATCTCTTGGCGTCATTCTCTACACCTCGGTTTCTTCGTACATTGCGTCTGTATTTTGCTCCCCTTGTCCGCTTGGAAAGCCGGGGTCTGCATCATCCTGCCCAGCTTGGTCATCCCATGCAAAGTCCAGGTCGGTATCGGAGGTGCGCTGCTCTGCTTTCTTTTTCTTGTAAACCAGCATGCCCCCTGCTGCCACGGTAGCCACGGCAACAGCACCAAGTATGACCGGCAGTGGCGACCTGTTTCCCTCTGGATAGGTACCGTCTCCCTCCGGATTATCCACAATGGGCGGCGCTTCTGTTACGGTTATTGTAAGGGGGAACTCTCTGGTAATAAGCTTGGAGTTTGCATCCTCGTAGGAAATCTTCAGGCTGACAGGCAGGTCGCCTGCCTGCTGCGGAGTAAACGCAAAGCCAATGCTACCGCTTTTTCCCGCCTCTATATTGCCCAGATTTTGAACCTTCGCAGGGGACTCCACATCGCCTTCAATAATAGCCTCTACATTGGAAACGGATACCTTGCCCTTGTTGACATAGCCAATGGTCAGCACAGTTTCCTGTCCCGCAGCAATCCCACCTTCCGGTGTTTTGGGCTTTGCCAGTTCAAAGCGGTCGGGCAGGTATATGGGAACCGAGAGTTTTTCACTCATGGTATTGGAAGTGCGCTTGACACCGTCGCTGTATTCGTATTTGAACCCAATCTCCACACTCTGCGCACCGGGCTTGGCGCCGGGGAGTGCCTGTAGCTCCACCTCCTGTGTAAGCTTTTTACCCGCCCCCAGTGCATTGTAATAAAAGGTATTGGAAGAGGAAGCAATGGCAAAATTTTCTCCTGTCTCCATAGATACCACAATATTTTCAATGTTTGTAACCGTACTGGTGTTGGAAAAGTCCATAGTGAGCTTAAAAACGGAGTTTGCCGCTACAGGCGAACCACCATAGTCATAGCTGCTTACAATGATGTACGGTACCGGCTTATCTGAGCCTTTGGTAGGCTCTGCCGAAATGGTCAGCTTATCACTGGTGGTTCCCTGCACAATGGCGCTGCCGCTGTCATAGTTATACTTTGCATCAATACTGATAGTTTGCGTCGCAGAAGCAATTTCAGCCGCTACCTTGACCTTTACTCTGGTGGTATCTGACTTTTTCCCTAACAGCTCCTTGATGAAGAAGGTGTTTCTTCCCTCTACCAGAAGGATAGAATCGGAGGGTGTCAGAGAAACCACAACATCAAAGATGTCGGTATTGCTCACATTCTTAATAAGCAGGATCAATTCGGTTTCCTGACCGGCCTTCAGTATCTGCTGGTCGCCGCCCCGTGACACCAACAGGATGGGAGTGGGGTTCCCATCGTAGCTATTGTTTCCGGTTCCGTTGTGCTCGTCACATTCGGTTACGATTAGCTCCTTGGTGTCATACTCCGCATCCAACCCTTTGTACCCTACTATAAATTTTAAGGTTTTTCCGGGGCCTTCGTACCGCAGTCCAGAAAATTTTATTGTTACGCTCAGCAGTTCATCGCCCTTAGAGGTAACGGTTACAGCGGGAACCGCTTCACCGGTAAAGCTGTCCACCAACTTTGAGACTTCAATGTCTCCCGGGCCTGATATCTGCGAGGTTTTGACTCCCATATTTTTAAGCCTTACCTCCAGCGTGGCAGTCGACCCTTTTTTGAGCTTGGAAAGGGTGGTGCCAGAGCCTGTGTATACCTTGTAGCCGGTAATGACTAGATTACTTTTTGCGCCTTCTCCGGAGGAGCTCCCCAGATTGCTGGTTCCTACTGCACGGTTTACACCGGATACCGCCGCAAAGGCGGGTATGCAAAAATATGTAGAAATTATGGTAAACACCAACACTGTGGCAAACATTTTTTTAAGAAAAGTCATTGCTATCATCCATTCTGCCGCTTCGCACCGGCATAGTATTTTTGTAGCCGCATTACCCTATCCTGCGAAGCTGTGAAAGGATAGGATGATTCTGTATACCGCTCCGCCTTAGCGGTGCAGAGCATGGTCACACCGACTGTCCGACTGCGCCCTCTGCCGCAGCGGATGCGGGGGTCTTTTGTTCATTGCTGACAATTTCTCCATCCATCAGCCTGACAATCTGGTCGGCATACTCGGTCATCTCCGGGTCGTGGGTTACCAAAATAATGGTCTGGTTGTAGTCTCTTGCAAAGGATTGTATCATGGTCATAATCTCTTTGGTGGTTTTCGTATCAAGATTTCCTGTGGGTTCATCTGCAAATACCACATCCGGCTTTGTAATAAACGCTCTGGCAATGCCTGCACGCTGCTGCTGCCCGCCGGACATCTGCCCGGGAAAGTGCTCCATTCTGTGACCAAGCCCTACCCTTTGCAGCATATCCTTTGCAATGGCGTTTCGTTCCGCCTCCGGCATGCCACGGAACAACAGTGGCAGTGCGACATTTTCGGTGGCAGTTAACATAGGCAGCAGGTTATAGGACTGAAAAACAAAGCCAATATGCTTTTGCCGGAACGCCGCCAGCTGGTCCTCATTCAGGTGCGAAATGGGAACACCGCCTATCTTCACACCGCCCTTTGTGGGCTTTTCCATTCCTGCAAGCTGGTTCAGCAGCGTGCTTTTGCCCGAACCCGATGTACCGAAGATACAGCAAATTTCACCTCTGTTAATGGAAAAGTTGATTCGCTTCAGTGCGACCACCACCTCCTCGCCCATGACATATTCCTTGCGGAGGTTACATATCTCTATCAAAGGGTGTGTCGCTTTTTCTGTTTGGCATTGTTGCGGCAACATTACCACTCCTTCTGTCATACTGTAGTAGTTATTAAAGCCCCTCTCCAAGGGCTGTGTACTGCACTAAGGTCATAGGCGTAGTATAGCCTGCAATAGTTAGATTCGTGTTAAGCTACTTCTAAGATTTATTAATAAACCGCCCACTGGAATATGAATAGAGAAAGTAATATAGAAAAGACCCTCCATCGTAGCTTCTATGCTGCGATGGAGGGTCTTTTAATTTAGATAAATAACCTGGATGCTACCGAACTGAATTACGCACTGGCGGATACCAGGCACGCTGCAACAGCATCCAGTATACGCTCGGAAGTCATGGTTGCACCGCTGACGGTATCAATGTCAACAGAGTTTTTCTCCACAATGTTCTTGGGTATTGAAACCAAAGCATCCTTTGCAATGTCCTCTGTTTCGTTCTGGCTTACAATCTGAACATCTGCAATGGCACCGTTCTTAATAACAGTTTTAACAGTCAGCTTACCATGCTGTCCGTCAACAGCAGCTTCATACTCGCCGTCCTTTAGCTTCTTAGACATGTCAAAGCGAGTTTTTGCAGCTTCCTCCACTACGGGAACGGGTGCATTGTTTACCACTTCCCCATTTATATACTTCTGAACATGATTTGCCGCAATGCGACCAAAGGAAATGGCATTGGAGATGGTGTAACCGTTAGAGTTTGTTACAGTTGTAACCTCACCGGCTGCATATAGGCCGGGAATTACATTGCCATCAAAGCGCAGCACCTGTGCGTCTGCATTCTTGATAAGACCGCCGTGGGTTACGGAAGAGAAGAATGTAGTTTGCAGTGCATAGAAGGGACCCTTTGCAATGGGGAACCACATGGGAGAAGTTCTGCCGAACTCAGCATCGGTTTGCTTGGCGCATGCCTGATTCCAGGTGCTGATGGTGGAAACAAATGCGTCCTTATCTGCGCCCATCTTTTCTGCCAACTCTTCCAGAGTATCTGCTACCAGAATACCCTTGTGGTCTTTGGCTGCATCGGCAATGCCCATCTGGGTCAGGGAAGCTTCATCGGCAATAGACCAGAAGTAGTCTACCCCTGTACGTCCGTAAAGGTCGATAACATCATCCTTAATTTCCTGATTGTAGGTCTGTGCAGTGCGCTTTTCATCCATGAAACGCTTGCCGTCCTGGCCTACAAAGATAGTAAACATATAGGGATACTGGCTTGTTGGATTGTTGTATTCACGCAGGTAAACCTGCAGCTGATCCAGGTTCTGTGTGCCTGCACCAATATTGGTCGCCATTACCAGACCGTCGCCATTTTGGTTTTTAAAGTTTGTTGTCTGGAAAACGCTATTGGGTGTATGCAGGTTAGAGAACAGCTCATAGTTTGCGCTGTATCCGCCTGTGGCTATCAGAACTGCCTTTGCACCAATGCGCACCTCTTTGCCATCTTTCGTTGTTGCAACTGCACCAACTACAGTACCGTCTTCCACAATAAGCTCTGTGGCAGAGGTCTCCAGCTCTAGCTTAATTGCCGACCTGTCGTCCAAGGCTTTCTGATAAAACTCTGCCATGCCTGCACCCTTACCTTCAACAGTATGTACTGTAGGAAGTGTGCCATAGCCATCCTTGACTATAATTTCGTTATTAAACTTTATTCCCAGCGTATCAATGAGCCAGTTAATGGTTTTTCCGGACTGCTCCAGTGTCAGCTTTGTAAGCTCGGGATCAAGAATATACTTCTTTTCACGCATCTGCTCTTCGTAGATTTCGTCCTGGGTTACTTTTACCCCCAGTGCCTTTGTAATCTGGGTATCATAGCCACTCAGAATGCCATCGGAATAGAATGCAGAACCGCCAATTTTGCCTGTTTTCTCCAAAATTAAGATATCCTTAATTCCCAGGTCAGCAGCCTCAATTGCACTGGAAAGGCCTGCAACACCGGCACCGATTACAAGATAATCCACTTCCTTGTCAAACTTTGCTGCAGTTGGTGCGGTAGGGGTGGATGCACCGGAACCTGAGCTTGATGGGGTGGCAGTAGCGCCACAGCCGGCTAACAGACCGACACTTAATACAATTGATAATAAACCTTTAACTATTTTCATATCTGCTCCTTCATTCGTCGTCTTCGTTAAATTGTTGTCACAGTGTGTCTGTACAACGTTTAAAAGTATACCAGAGACGGTTAAAGGACTGTCAACCACCTAAGCAACACGGTAAATAAGCACTATTTTTGTATTTTTATTATATATATTACTAACATAATTGGATAATCATATAAAAAAAGCGTCCTGTAGCAGAACGCTTTTTTACTGCCTTTGTAAGGCTTTTATTTTCTGTTTTTATTACCGCCCTAAAGTTGTATCAGAACTGCCAAGCACCAGTTGATGTAATAAATCAATATCCAGCTGGGTATAGATGCTTTCATGAAATGTATAGAGGCAGATAAGTTCTGCATAATGATTGGCTTCAGGATGAAACTGGTTATTTAGAACCTGCATCAGCCTTGCGTAAAGAGCATTGTTTTGGTGTAGTCGTTCCACTACATTTTTACAGATTATCTGCATCTTGTTTGTGTAGTCGGCGTAGCGTGGGTTGTATTCCTGTAGCAACATGCTGGCATGACTGTTATAAAAAGAAAAGGTCGGGGATAAAATTGGCGTATAGCATAAATTCCAGTAGTTCTGAAGCGTTACACTCTGTGTCATATTAACGCATTGCTGAAAGAGGTAGTCTTCAAACTTCGCCAGTTCATGCATGGGAGCATTTGTAATACTTTTCGTGGAGAAAAACAGACGCTCCGAAGTAGCGGAAATCTGCTCCAAGGAGAGCTGATAGATTAGGGTGCTCAGATAGATGAAGTTATCATCCAGCTGCATACGAAGCTCATTTGAAATCTTTTCCCATAAGAACTTGCGGTATTCTCCACACTCTACTTCCATAAAAGGAGCCCATATTAATATGGCAATCATCCTGGAGTCTACATTTGGAAAATACATATTAAGCAGTGATGAATCTTCCAGACTCTCAAAATTTAACGTGCTAAAGGTCTTCTGTAGTAAGGGTGGCGTAGCATTTGCAGGGATGCTATCCAGCAGTGCATAAATAGCGTTCAGGTGTGCAAGCTCGGTGGATATACGCACCTTAGTGGCATTAATATGACGGTGCACAAAAAAGTTGGTGAGGGTAGGATACCTAAGCATGTCCTTAATATCCTGAATAGATAGCCCTATTTTTCGGAAGGAGCATATTTGGGTAAGCTTTTCCTCATCTTCCGGTGAAAATTCAAAATATCCGTTTCCTTCATTTTTCTCCGGGGTAATGAACCCTTCATCAATATAGTAATATATTGTTTTTTTACTTAACCCGGTATTTTTCATAATTGCTTGTAACTTCATTTATTAACCTCAAAATTTAGTCTAGATAAACACTATACCCTAGGGGGACACTTTTGTCTAGCATATTCGTGAATTAATTGTCAAAAAAGTTCATTTTCTATTAAATAACCTTGTCATTTCCTTAACTATTCGGTATCATGCACAAAAGCCATGGGGGATTGACTATCCGCTAACAGTATCACCTATAATTATCTCAAATACTTATGGAGGTAGTCAACGAATGAAAAAAATACTGGCAATTATACTGAGCTGTTTGATTGTTGCATCAACCGCTGCATGTGGTAACAATGCCGCATCTTCCAGCGTACCCGCAACAGCAGGCACCGCTGCACAGTACAAAGCAGGCACATATTCTATTACTACAAATGGCATGAAGGGTGAAATGACCGTAGATGTTACCTTTAGTGACACCGCAATTACCGATGTCAAGGTAACCGACCACAAAGAGACCTATGGCATCGGCTATGGTCTGGACACAACCCCCATTGAAGCAGTTCCTGCACAGATTGTAGAAACACAGAGCCTGGATGTGGATATGGTTTCCGGTGCTACCCTTACCTCTACTTTCCTGGTGAATGCAGTAAGCGAAGCTGTAGAGAAAGCCGGCGGCGACGTAACTGCACTGAAGGCCCAGCGGACAAGACCTGCACCCCAAGACGCAACCTACGATGTTGATGTAGTAGTTGTAGGTGGTGGCTCCGCCGGACTTGCCGCTGCTATTGAAGCTGCTGAAAACGGTGCAGATGTTTTGATTCTGGAGAAGCAGGGTATCGTCGGCGGTGCTACTACACGCAGCGGCGGCAAGCTGATGGCAAACGGAACCGAGACACAGAAGACACAGGGCATTAGCGATTCTAACGAGCAGATGTTTGAGTACCTAAAGTCTGTGGGCGGCGACTTCATCAATGATGAAAAGCTGAAAACATTCGTTGACAACTCTCTGGATACCTTCAACTGGATGGTAGACATGGGTGTTCAGATAAAGGATGTTGAACCTATCCACTCCTCCCTGCCAACATGGCGTGTACATAATGTTGTTGGCGGCGGCGGCATGACCGATGGCCACGGCGGCCAGCTCATTGTTCCTATGATGGAAAAATACAAAAAGGTTGATGGCGACATTGTTTATAATGTAACTGCCAACGAACTGCTTGTAAACGAAAACAAAGAGGTTATCGGCGTAAAGGGCGCTAAGGCCGATGGCAGCACTGTAACAGTAAATGCAAAGTCTGTTATCCTTGCAACAGGCGGATATGCATCTAACCGTGAGATGATGAAGCCATATAGCGACTTTACTGAGAAATACTCTACACAGGTGCCAAAGGGCAACGTAGGCGACGGTATCACCATGGCAGAAGCCGTTGGCGCACAGATTTACCAGAACCCCGGTGTTCAGGTGGTATACGTAAGCTACACCTGCGGCGTTGGCATCAACGAAGAGTCCGGCCTCATTGTTTCCGAGGACGGTAAGCGTGTAGAAAACGAGTACACTTACCAGTACCATGTAGGCGATGCTCTTGCAAAGGCAAACAGCAACGTAGCTTACTACATTGCAACAGCAAACGACCCTCACCCCACCGTACAGTATGGTATGACCATGGATACCACAACCAGTGCATCTTCCATTGAAGAGCTTGCAGGCCTAATAGGTGTTGACGCTGCAGCACTGAAGGCAACTGTAGACCGTTATAACGAGCTGTGCGCAAAGGGCGTAGACGAAGACTTTGGCAAGCCCGCAGACAAGATGATTCCCATAGAGGGCGAGAAGTACTACGCAATCAAGATGAACCCGGCCGTTACCGTTACCTATAGCGGTATTGTTACCGACGTTGCATCCCATGTAGTGGATAAAAACAATGCACCCATCAAGGGTCTGTATGCAGCAGGCGAAACCGCATTCCCCGGTCTGTTTGGTACAGAATACCCCGGCTGTGGCATGGCAATATCCTCCGGTGCATATTATGGACGAGTAGCCGGTGCAAATGCAGCTAAGGGTGCCTAAGAAAAAAAGATAAGCATAGTCTGTCCTTATTTATAGCAAGCAGAGTTCTATGCAATCTGCACAAATATTAAAATGACCAACAGTCAGTATTTTCCGAAAGGAGTATTGACTGTTGGTCATTTTTGGATTATACTGCAAATATAGAAACTGACCAATAGTCATAAAAGTACTACAAAGCTGAAAGGTGGATGAATATGAATAGTGGAAAGCCTGCCCTCCCTTCCAAGTTGCTGCGGGAATACAGCGCTTCCAAGAAAAAACAAAAGCAGGAAACCCTGGAGCAAGCCGGATACGAGCTCTTTCTGCAAAAGGGTATACGGGATACATCTATTGACGACATTGTAAAGCAGGCGGGTGTAGCCAAGGGAACGTTTTATCTTTATTTTAAGGATAAGTACGACCTACTCGATAAACTTGTCTTCAAGCTAAGCTCTGACATTATAGGGCGGATACTTACTGCGCTGGAGCAAAAGCGGATGGATGGTTCACCCACCATTGAAGAGGAGGTTATTGGTTTCATTGACATTCTCCTAAGCTACCTGTTGGATAATAAGGAGCTGCTGCCCATTATACACAAAAACCTTTCCAAAGGACTGTATATCGGCGAATTTGCAAAGGGGCAAACACAGGAGATTGTCAGCCGCTTCAGCGAACGCTTTACCAGTGCAGGCGGTGAGCCCCAGGAGGCCAAGCGCCGCCTTTACCTGATGGTGGAGCTTTCAAACTCGGTGCTCTATAACGCCATCATCAGCCAAAGTCCCTATACCTTGGAAGAAATTAAGCCCTTACTCTACTCCACAATACTACAGCTTGCAAAACCATAAACCTATCTATTGAAAGAAGCGATACTGTTGTTAAAGAAAATTGCACAGTTTATCTCCTACCACCCCAAGGCCGTCCTGTTGACGGCTGTTCTTCTCCTTATTCCCAGCGTATTTGGGGCAGTCTCCACACGGGTGAACTACGATATACTTTCCTACCTACCGCAAGATCTGGACAGTTCCCAGGGCACACGGGTGCTGGAAGATACCTTCCACAGTGCAGCCAGTACCATGCTCATTGTTGAGGGAATGCCGGACGAATATACCGACAACCTGCGCAACCGCATTGCAGAAATAGACGGTGTAAGCAATGTGGTATGGATGCCCGACATCAGTATTCCCAAAGAGATATTGCCCGACGAGATTAAAGACCTGATGTACAGTAAAACCGCCGACAGCACCATGATGCTGATACAGTACAGCCATTCGGGTGCATCGGACGAAACCCGTGCCGCCATTGCGCAAATCTATTCCCTATGCAACAAGCAGTGCTTTCTGGCGGGCGTATCGGTCATCACTGACGATATAGCAAAGCTTGTGGAAAGCGAAATGCCTGTCTATGTGCTTGTAGCTGTAGTTCTTTCCTTTGCCGCTATGTTCTTCGCCATTGACTACTGGCTGCTGCCCGTGGTGTTCATGTTGGGCATAGGCATTGCTGTCCTTTATAATATGGGTACCAATCTCTTTTTGGGTGAGATTTCCTACATTACAAAGGCCATTGCCGCCATTCTGCAACTGGGCGTAAGTATGGATTACTCTATCTTTTTGGTAAACCGTTTTATGGAGGAAAAGGAGCGGTGCGCCGATAAGCGTGAGGCAATGACAAATGCCATTACAGGTGCTTTTATATCCCTGTCAGGCAGCTCCTTGACCACCATTATGGGCTTTTTGGTACTCTGCTTCATGCGCCTTACACTAGGCAAGGATATCGGCCTGGTTATGGCAAAGGGCGTTGCTATAGGCGTTCTGTGTGTGGTGCTTATACTCCCCGCTATGATACTGCTGCTGGATAAACCCATTAACCGTTACCGTCACCGCACCCTGCTGCCGCCCTTTACAGCACTCAACCGTTTTTCTATACGGCACAGCCGCACGCTGGTGGTACTATTTCTTGTAATGTTCCTTCCCGCAGTACTGATGCAAAGAAATGTAAAGATGTACTACGACCTGACCCGTGCTCTGCCATCCGAACTGCCTTCTATGGTTGCTACCAACAAGATGAAAGAGCAGTACAATATGGCAACCACCCATTTTATCATTGTAGACGACAGCATTCCCTCTGCCACACTGGAAGCCATGGAAAAGCAGATAGAAAAGCTGGATGGCGTAGAGGCGGTTATCGCCTACGACAAGGTACTTGGCAGTGCTATTCCGGATGAATTTATACCCGATAGCATTAAGGATCTGTGTAAAACCGACGGACGCCAGATGATTATGATTAATTCCCGTTATAAGGCAGCCGAGGATGCGGGCAATGCCCAGATTGCACAGCTTATCGACATTGTAAAGGCGGTAGACCCCACAGCTTTGGTTACCGGAGAAGGACCCATGACCAAGGACCTAATTGAAACTGCATCGGTAGACTTTACCGTTACCAACTACATTTCTATTGCCGCCATACTGCTTATCGTAGGTATTCTGTTCCGCTCTGTCACCGTACCCATCATATTGGTAGCCTCTATCGAGCTTGCCATCTTCCTCAATATGAGCTGTTCCTACCTTACAGGTACGGTTATCCCCTTTATCTCCCCTACTGTTATCAGCTGCATACAGCTTGGCGCAACGGTGGATTATGCCATCCTTATGACCACCCGTTTTGAGGAGGAACTTCAAAACGGCTTAAATCGCAAGGATGCCATTTTGGTAGCCAGCGGCACCTCCACCCATTCCATTATTACCAGCTCACTGGTGCTCTTCTGCGCTACCTTTGGGGTAGGCATGATTTCGGATATTGAAATCATCAGCAGCCTGTGCACCATGCTTGCCCGGGGCTCCATTATCAGTGCGGCGGTTAGCCTGTTTATACTGCCCGCAGTACTGTACACCTTTGAACCCCTGATAGCCCGCACCACGGGAAAATGGCCCAAAGCGGCAACCGCCGCATCCGCTGCCACACCCGCGCCCGATACTCTGCTTAAATTAGGAAAGGACTGACCCCCATGAAACGCATCCTCAAAATTATCCTCTGCCTGATATTGGCAACAGGACTGTGTGTAGGCGCAACTGCAATCACCCCACCCCAAACCGCTATTTATCCCACCCAGGCTACCGAAGCCAACACCACCACCCAGCCCCTAACCCAGCTTTCCCCCGAGGAAAAAAGCGAGATGGTCTATGTAAACCTAAACGCCGACGGCACCCCCAGAGAAAAGATTGTTACCAACCGCCTGCACAGCGGCAGTGCGGGGGTAGTCCTCACCGACAGCAGCGACCTCAGCGATATCCGCCCAATCAAGGGCGGAAAGCTGATATCCAGCGAGGGCGAGAAGCTCCTTTGGCAGCTGGAGGACAGCGACCTGTACTACCGTGGCAGCACCCAGCGCACACTTCCGTTGGATGTGACCATCCGCTACAGCATGGATGGTGTAGAAGCCGCACCCGAGCAGCTTGCTGGGCAGTCTGGCCACCTTGCCATTGACATTGACCTGCGCAACAACTGTCCACAGTCGGTGGTTCTGAATGGCAAGAACAAAACTCTCTATTCACCCGTATCGGCCACTATTGGTATGCTACTGCCTGACGATACCTTCCGCAACGTGACGGTCAGTGACGGCACCGTTGTAGGGGATGGTAACCGCTACATTGTAGGCATTGTGGCTATGCCCGGGCTACGGGATAGCTTGGAGCTAACGGGGACATCTATTCCCGAGCTTGATAAGCTGGACTTTCCCGAACACTTTACCGTCACTGCCGATGTAACCGACTTTGAGATGGGGCCCATTGCCATAGCTGCAACCACCCAGTTTCCCGACAAAAACATCTCTTCCGAGTTTGCCGATGAAATACACCAAAACCTTACCGACCTTAAGGATATGCAGAACAAGTTGGAACGCATGGATGGTGACCGCAGCATACGCACACTTTTCAGCGACAGCAAAAACCGCGAGGCAGCAAAACTGCTGACAGACGATATCTTTGATTTCTACGAGCTGGACACGGATATCGTGGAGGTGCTAAACCGCATAGCCACTCCCCGCAACATGGACACATTGGATGACCTGTTTGGCAAACTGGAAAGTATGGAACGTAACGGGCTGCTAACCAGCAGCACCATAACAGGCCTGCAAAAGCTGGCACAGGGCGACCATGTGGATAACCTTTATGCTATGCTGGGGCACCTGGATGCCGCTGCCCAGCAGTTGGAGCCTGTACTGCCGCTGGCAACAGACGAAAGCATTGACCTTATGAGCAGCATTTCCGCAGGCACCGAGCAGCTCCCACAGCTCATGGCTGCCTACAAAGCCGCCTTTGGCAGCATGACCGATGCCCAACTGGTACAGTTTGTGCAGGCGGGCATGGCGGCAGTCTCGGGAAACGGTACCTCTGCCCCCTCCGGCTCCCTGCCTATCGGCGTCTCTGACGCTTTGAATAAATCCTCCGACGGGGAAGTATCGGGTTCCTTGCCTATCGGCATCAGCGGCGACGTTTTGGGGGAAACCGAAAGCGACCCTGATTCCGTAGGGCGCGCACCACACGGAAGCTATGCCGTAGGCTCCCCCGACCCGCATGCCGTGCAGGCTGCCGTCGGCTTTCTCAAAGGTGTAAGGAGCATTGACGGCATGATGACCGCTGTGAACAACAGCTCACCTGCTACCAAGCAGGCTCTTGCCGCCGGTAAGCAGCTACTGGCAAACCCCGCCCAGCTTAAGGGTATGCGCAATATGCTGGTTAACGACTACAAGGCCAATGCGGCTACTTTGGAGATTCTGCGAACCGAGATTGATGCAACGCAGCTAAAACAGCTGGGAACCATTCCCGCTCTCTTCGCAAGTAACTTTAAGGAGCTTTCCGCACTAAGCAAAAAGGTGAAGCCTATGCTGGAGGACTATGACCTTCCGAAGCTAAAGCGTGACCTGCCCCATACCCTGGGCACGCTTACACGAATCAAGCATGATTTGGAGAACAACCGTAACATCTCCGAGATTCTGAAGAAGGTCACCGCTCCCGACAACAGCAGCACCTTTGCAGAGATTATCTCTACACTGGACCGTCTGGAAAAGGAGGGTGTAACGGATAAGTATTTGGAGCAGACAGCCGACCTGTGCAAACTGATAGAGAATGCAAACACCGTATCTACACTGGCAGAACCGGATGTGAAGTACATTATGAAGACCGATTCTGTGAAGCTTCCCGAATCAGCTTCCCCCGTGCAGCCCGCACCTGCGCAGCCCACAGGGCTTATGGATAAGCTGAAAAGCAAGCTTAGAAAATAATAAAAGAAGCCTCCTGCACAAGCAGGGGGCTTCTTAGCATATACAACGCAAGAAATATATTCCTTTGGTTAACCTTACTTTGAGGAATAGCTGGTGTAGGTAACAAAACCATCGTACAGCTTACCAATGTATGCAAAAGACTCACCGGTACCAATGGCCACTGCCTCAACGGGGTTTTCGGCCAACCGGGCAGTAATGCGAACACGGCTGGTAATAAGCTTGTCCAGCCCGCCAAGCATGGCGCCACCGCCGGTCATGATAAGGCCGCTCTGCTGAATATCGGCAACCAGCTCGGGTGGGGTGCGCTCCAGTACCGACTGCAAGGCTATGAGGATATGCTCTACATCGGCGCGGAGAGGCTCCACCAGTTCGGTGTTGGTAATGGTAATTCTCTGGGGAAGGCCGGTTACAAGGTTTCGGCCCTTTATTTCGTACTGAACGGGCTGTAGGCCCTCCATCCAAACGGTAGCAATATCCCGCTTTACACGGTCGGCGGTGTTATCACCAATAAGCACATTGTAGGTACTGCGAACGTGCTTGATAATGGTGGAATTGAGCCTGTTACCCGCAAGCTTCAAAGAGGTTTTGCAAACAATACCGTTTAGGGACAGTACGGCAATATCACTGGTGCCGCCGCCGATATCCAGTATGGCAACGCCGCCGGGCTTGGTAATGTCAATGCCCGCACCGATAGCTGCTGCTACGGGCTCCTCTATAAGAAACACGTTGCGAGCGCCGGAGGACATAACGGTATCGATAACCGCACGGGACTCCACCTCGGTAATAGCAGAGGGAACGCAGACGCAAACCCTGGGCTTAAAAAACTTATTGGGGCTTATCTTTTTGAAGAAATGCTTTAGCATCTGCTCGGTAACTTCATAGTCGGAGATGACACCCTCCTCCAGAGGACGCACCACGCGGATGGAGTCAGAGGTTTTACCAAGCATGAGGCATGCCTCATCACCCACTGCAAGCACCTTGCCCGAGCGGGTATCCATAGCCACTATGGAGGGTTCTTTTAGGACAATTCCCTTGCCCTTTACGTGAATAATGGTGGTGGCGGTTCCCAGATCTATTCCTATATCATTGCTAAACATAGCATTCTTCCCCTTCGTAAACCGACTACGGAAATCCCGCAGAAATACGGCTGTCCTGCTCCACAAACAACTGTGAAACATATCGAATAAATTGTATCACGAACCATAGGACTTTGTCAAAAACAATTCTGTTAATTTTTCTGTAAAACTGGGGTTTTCTCTGCTTTTCCAGTAGAATACGAACGAATGTCTATCTGGCGGCAGTGATAGCGGTAATCTTTTCCGCCCCGGCCTGCCGGAGCAGCTTCGCACAGCCCGCCAGGCTGCTGCCTGTAGTGGTAACATCATCCACCAGAAGTATCCTTCCGGAAAGCACTGTTCCCTCCTCCATGGCGAAGCCGGAGTAGGCCTGTTTGCGTCGCATACTTCCGTTCAGGTCATGCTGGGCAAATATTTCCGGCCGAACAAGTCCGCAGCTCCCGCAGGGAACGCCCTGCATGTGAGCTACTGCCTCGGCCAGAAGCTGTCCCTGATTGTACCCTCTGCCCTGCTTGCGCAGTTCCGGCATAGGCAGATAGGCCACACAGTCAAATGGAAATCCATCAAACTGCTCCTCTGCCAGTTTTGACATCTCGGCGGCAAAATAGTCGGCAAGCTGCCGTTCTCCGCGAAATTTAAACCGATCCAGTGCCGACCTGCATCGTTCCTTGTAGTAAAAGCAGCTGTAAACCGTAACTCCCGGAAGGGCGTAAACAGCTTCCTCCCCCGCTCTGCGAAGCCTGCTGTCACAGGTGGGGCAGCACCGGGCGTTCCGTGGGGTCACCTTTCCGCAGAAAACACACCGTTCGGGAAACAGCAGTGCTGCTAAATGCTTAAACAGCTGAAGACTCACTGCCAAGCACCGCCTCTCGCAGCATATTTGTCAGGTTGGTATAGCGCAGGGTGCGGCGGTTGTTTGCCACCATCTCTGCCACTGTTTCCGGGCTGCCCGCCATCACCAACAGGCGGCGGGCACGTGTAACCCCAGTATAGAGCAGGTTTCGGTAGTGCAGCTTTGGGTGCTTGCCACAAAGGGGCATTACCACTGCTTCGAACTCGCTACCTTGGCTTTTATGTACGGTAATGGCATAGGCCAGTTCCAGCTGATCTACATTATCAAAGGAGTAGGCCGCCACACGGTCATCAAACCGTACCAATATGGTTTTGGAAGCTACGTCCATCATATCTATAATTCCGATATCTCCGTTAAAGATACCCATACTCTCCTCCCCGGAGGAAAGCTTGCATACCACATCATAGTTGTTGCGTATCTGCATCACCTTGTCCCCTTCACGGAAGGTGCGTCCCATAAAGAATGCTTCAGTCTTTTGGGGTGAGGGCGGGTTGATGGCTTCCTGCAGCTTTCGGTTTAGCTCCTGTGTACCTGCGGGGCCTCTTTTACCGGGCACAATCACCTGAATATCCCACAGGGGGGACAGCTGGTAAGCAGCGGGTAGGCGGCGGGCACAAAGGCCTACCGTAAGGGTTTGGGTGTCCAGCGGGTTTCCCTGCCGCAGAAAGAAAAAGTCGCTGTCCTTTTTGGTAAGCTCGGGCAGCTCCCCTGCCACAATGGCATGGGCATTGGTAACAATAAGGCTTTGGGCGGCCTGTCGGAACACCCTGTCCAGATGCACCATGGGTACCACCTCACTGGCTATCATATCCCCCAGCAGGTTGCCCGCCGAAACCGAGGGCAGCTGGTCGCTGTCTCCCACCAGTATCAGCTTGCAGCTAAGGCGCATGCCCCGCAGCAGGCAGTCCAGTATCATGGTGTCCACCATGGACATCTCATCTACAATAATGACATCGGCAGGAAGGGGGTTCTTCTCATTGCGCTTGAAGGTAAGGTTTTCGGAAAAGGGTTCCACCTCCAGCAGGCGGTGGATGGTCTTGGCTTCCCGTCCGGTTACCTCGGTCATACGCTTGGCAGCACGCCCGGTGGGAGCGGCCAGTGCCACCTTCAGCCCCTGCTTTTCCAGCAGGGTAAGAATACCGTTCAGGGTGGTGGTCTTACCGGTACCGGGGCCTCCTGTCAGGATAAATACATTGCTGGCGGCAGCCTGTTCCACCGCCCTACGCTGTAAAACGTCGTAGGCAATGCCCAGTTCGGCCTCTAGAGCGTCAATGTCGCTGCTCATATCCCGGGGTTCGGGAGGTTGCAGCTGGAGCATGAGCGAAATGCGCCCTGCTATGTAGCTTTCAGCGGCAAAGAGGTCGGCAAGGTAGACAAATACCCGCCTGTTATTTTCGTAGAAAGCTAGGGTTTCTTCATCCTCCATAGCCATGCAGATTTCCTCCACCTGGGTACGGGAGACCTGCAAAAACTCGGTGGTCATACTCACCAGCTTGTCCATAGGCAGGCAGACATGTCCACTTTGGCTGTTGTGCCGCAGCACGTAGGAAATGCCGGCCGCCACCCGGCAATAGCTATCCTGCTCCATACCGAACTGTTCTGCCATCTTATCCGCATCGGCAAACTCCATACCAATGGCATCGCCGCAAAGGCAGTAAGGGTTCTGGCGTATGACATCCATGGCTACATTGCCCCAGCGCTTCCATATTTTTATGGCCTCGGCAGCCTGCACACCAAAGCCACCTAAGAAAAGCATAAGGCTGCGGATGCCGTAAAGCCGTACATATTCCTCGCTAATGGCTTCGGCCTTTTTCGGTGAGATACCCTTAATGCGGGTAAGGCTGTCGGGCTGCTGTTCGATAACCTCCATGGTGCGGTCACCAAACTCTGCCACCAGCTTTTTTGCAAGTACAGGGCCGATGCCCTTGATGGCACCCGAGGCCAGATACCGCAGAATTGCATTGGCTGTACTGGGTAGGGTGCGCTCGATAATCTGTGCCTTGAACTGACTGCCATAGGTGGGATGGGAGGTATAGTAGCCGGTAATGGCAACCTCCTCGCCTTCGCCGATGCCCGCTGTTTCGCCTACCACGGTAACAAGTTCGTCGTCCACACTGATGCACATAACCGTAAAGCCGCTGTCTTCGCTGTAATATACAATATCCTCTACCGTGCCGCTAAGCTTTGAAAGTTCACGCTCCGCCACTATCTCACCTCCTTTTATCATATTTCTGTTAATGTTCTTTTTAGCTGCAATTGATTTCAGCTTTTCATGGGTATGGGTATTCGTCAGGGAGTGAAACCAAGCTATACGCCAATTTCCTTCAAACAACACAGTCTATCGCTTATGCCGCAAAGCAGCATTAAGCTCTGCGCCCATTATAATGGTAACCGATGTGGCGTACAGCCAGATGAGCAGTACAATAATGGCTCCTATGGAGCCGTAAACCACCGAGTAGCTTGCCATATGTTCCACATAGAAGGAAAAGCCCACGGTGTAGATGAGCCAGCAAAAAAGCGAACCTATGGCACCGGGCAGCGCCTCCCGAACTGTGACCACACAACCCGGGGCCACCAGATAGAGCAGGACAATGAGCAGGAGCAGTGCCATACCCAACAGGATAAAACGGAGCATGCTCCAAAGCTCGATACCCGCGATGCTCATGGGTAGAAAGGCCGATGCCCAAAGGAGCAGGTCTCTACCTGCTACCAACACCACAATGGAGGCAATAATGGCTGCCGTAAGCCCCATGGCAAAGATAATGATGATAATGCCCCGATGGAGCATGGAACGCTTTTCGGGCACCTCGTATGCCTGCTCAATGAAATCCATAAGGGAGGACACTGCGCGTATGGGAAAATATACCGAAAATATAAGACCGAATACCATTAGCTGTGGGCTGCTCACAACCTGCACATGGGTAAGAAAGCTGCTCATAAGCTCCAAAATATCCTGAGGGATGAAGCGGCTCAGCTCCGCCATGGGGATAGCCTGAATGTCCATCATACCCAAAAGGCTGCTGAGGAAGATTAAAAACGGAAAAAACGCAAATATCATATAGTAGGTGAGGGCAGCGGCGCTGTTTCCCACATTGTGGCGAAAGTACCGTAGGGTCATGGTGCGGATAAGCCGATACAGCTTGTTTTTTCCAAAACGTTTTTCCAGCCACTGCAAAATCTTCATCTTGTACGCCCCCTTTTTCAGAATACCCTATTAGTATTACCGAAACGCAAAGCTTTAGAACTTCACTCCGCTTTCGCCCTTGCCACGGGCGAGGATGCCTTCTCCGGCCATAACAGCCTCAGTCATCATTGCTTGGGTGTCCATGGTCAGCTTTCCGTCCCGCTTTACAAACCTGCCGTCAATGAGGGTATGCAAAATATTTGTGCGGGGGTCGGCACTATAGATAATAGCAGCCAAGGGGCTGTATACCGGTGCAGTGGCAGGGGTACGCAGTTCCCATATGTTAAGGTCTGCCGCAGCACCTACCTGTAGCTTTCCGCTGTTAAAGCCTAGGGCATTGTGTCCGTTCATGAGTATCTGCCAAAGTTCGGTAAGGGTATAGTCCCGTGCCTCATCTTCCCATTTACCCAGCAATCCAAACAGCCGCAGCTGCTCCAAGGGGTTTACGGTGTTGGAGCTGGCAGCTCCGTCGGTGCCTATGCAAAGGTTCACCTGCTTATGGTATTCCCACAGTCTGCCTCTACCCATTCCCAGCTTTAGGTAGGTTTTGGGGCAGGCAGCAACAAAGGTATCCGTGCCCATAAGGTCAAGGTCGTTTTGCTCCACCCACAGTCCGTGGGCGGCAATACAGGGCAGGGTGAAGCAGCCTGCTTCCGCCGCAACGGCGAAAGGGCTTTTGCCATAGTCACGGTAGCTTTCCGCAACCTGCCGCTCCGTTTCCGAAATATGCAGATGAATACCTACGCCGCAGTCCCGTGCCGCATCTACTATCTGCCGAAGTACCGGTGGTGTGCAGAGATAGGGCGAGTGCGGACCAAAGCGGATGTGGATATGGTCATTATGAGAAAACTTCTCTATGAGCCGTCGGGTTTCGGCAACCTCGGCAGAGGCATCGCCTCCAAAGCCAAAGGCTGTTACAGCTATGTCACCCTTTATGCCGCTGCGGTCGATGGCTGCCGCCACCTGCTCCGCACCAAAGTAATGGTCTGCAAAGGCGGTGACGCCACATTCCAACAGTTCGGCAATGCAGAGGCAGGCACCCAGATAGATATCGTTTTTGGTCAGTCTGCTTTCATAGGGAAATATCTCGCTGTTAAACCAATCATCAATATGCACATCCTCTGCCAGTCCCCGAAGGATATGCATGGGCGAATGTGCATGGAGCACTGCAAAACCGCAGGTAATGTACTGCCCGCTGCAGTCCAGAACCGTTATTCCGTCGCCGGATATTCCCTGTCCGATTGCTGCAATTCTTCCGTCCTCAATGAGAATGTCTTGGTCGACGGTAATAGCGCCATTTTCATCAATGAGCGTACCGCCCTTCAGTATCAGCTTATCCACTGTCAGCCCCCCCATTTTTACTATTTCATAAGTGTACCACTTACGGCACATATATTCAATAGTACTTGTTTTTTGGGCGGTTAAGCAGTACAATAAACATATCTGATTTTTTGAAAAGGAGTCTTCAAGCTTATGGATAAAAAGTATCTTTCTATTACCCCTGAGGTAGCCGCCGCACTGGCTGAAAACCGCCCTGTTGTAGCGCTGGAGAGCACCATCCTTTCTCATGGCATGCCCTATCCCGAAAATGTGGAATTTTCCCACAAGGTGGAAGATATTATCCGTGCTGAAGGCGCTGTTCCCGCCACCTGTGCCATTATGGGCGGGTACCTGAAAATAGGCCTAAACGCCGAAGAGCTGGAGCTGATGTGCCGGGCTGAAAATGTGGGCAAGGTGAGCCGCCGGGATGTAGCGGTTTATCTGGCAACGGGAAAAACCGGTGCTACCACTGTAGCTACCACTATGATGCTGGCCGACATGGCGGGCATCCGCATCTTTGCAACTGGCGGCATAGGCGGTGTACACCGCGGCGCAGAGGTTACCATGGACATCTCTGCCGACCTGCAAGAACTGGCCAACACCTCTGTAGCTGTTATCTGCGCAGGAGCAAAGTCGCTGCTTGATATTGGACTGACACTGGAATATCTGGAAACTATGGGCGTACCGGTCATCGGCCTTGACACCGACGACTTCCCCGCTTTCTACTCCCGCAAGAGCGGCTTTAAGGTAGACTTTAATGCCAAGGACCCGGAAACGGTGGCTTGGATACTTCATACAAAATGGCGGCTTGGCCTTGCAGGCGGCGCAGTCATTGCAAACCCCATTCCTGCCGAGTTTGAGCTGGATAATGACGACATGGAGGTTGTCATTAAGCGTGCGCTGGCTTCCGCAAAGCGGCATGGCATTCGTGGCAAGGACACCACCCCTTTCCTGCTATCCCATATTAAGGACTACACCGAAGGTGTCTCCTTCGCTTCTAACCTGGAGCTTGCATACAACAATGCCCGTAATGCCGCAAAGATAGCGGTAGAATATACAAAAGCCGAGGCACAGTGCCTAAGCTAAGGAGGGTTTGCCATTGCCTGACAAAAACGGAAATATCCGCCGTGCTGTAGTACTTGCCGGAGGTGGCTCCAAGGGCGCCTATGAGGTTGGCGCATGGCAGGCCATGGAAGAGCTTTCTCTTCCCTATCATGTGGTAACAGGTACCTCCATTGGAGCGCTGAACGGCGCACTGATGGTACAGGGAGATTTGGAAGAAGCACTGCACCTGTGGCGGCATATGGACAGCTCTCAGGTAGTAGCAGAGGCTCCGGTTCCAACGGCGGATTTGGCAGGACTTCGCGATGTGTACTACGCCTTCCTAAAACAGATGGTTGGCAAGGGAGGGCTGGACACCACCCCTTTGGAGGATGTTGTACGGCGGCTGCTGGATGAAGACTTGATTCGCCGCTCCCCCATAGAGTTTGGGCTGGTAACGGTGGAGCTGCGCTCCATGAAGCCCATAGAACGGTTTCTCCCCGAAATACCAAAGGGACAGCTGGCAGATTTTCTACTGGCCTCCGCCGCCTTTTTCCCCGCCTTTAAGCCCCGTAGCATTGATGAAGGGCTGTACATTGACGGGGGCTACAGCAACAATATGCCCATCGACTTGGCGCTAAAGGCAAACCAAAAGGTAGATGAAATTATTGCTGTTGATGTAAACGGCATTGGGCGGGTTCGGCAGTTTGACCCCGGCATCCCAATGACCATTGTGCGCTGCTATTGGGATTTGGGAAATGTCCTTATCTTTGACAGTATGCGCTGCCGCAGAAGCATCAGGCTGGGGTACCTGGATGGTATGAAGGCTCTGGGCAGCTACGGTGGGCAGGCATATACCTTCGATACCGGCGAGGCACAGCGGCTGGACCGTCTTCACCTTGCTCCTGTCAGCCGTGTTTGCCTGGGGGTACTGAACGCCCTTTCGGGGGATGGGCAGAGCCAGATAGGCAGCCTGATGGCCTCCCGTATTATAAAGGCGGCTACCCGCAAACGCAGCATAGACAGCGGTGACGCCCGCCTGCACGACCTGCTGCTGGCCTCCGCAGAGCTGGCAGGTGAACTGTTGGAGCTATCCCCTACCACCCTGTATACAGCAGCTACCTTTGACCGTGCCATACGTGAAAGCTTTCTGGTCATGTCCGCCGATGTGGGCGAGGCCATAGCACCCCTGCGGCAACGGGGAGAGGTAAACCTTCGGGCGCTGATTTCCGGCATTAAGAAAGAGCATCTGCTCATTCTGGCCAGCGAACTGGTGCACCGTCAGCTGACAGGTAGTGACAGTATTTTACAGCTGGAGCTGTTGGCCACACTGCTGCCCAAAGAGCTGTTAGCTGCCATCTATATTGAAGCATTATTATACTAGTAGTATTTATTTAGTAATAAAATACAGGAGATATGCAATGAGTAAAATTAAAGTTATACTGGATGTAGACACCGGCTCGGATGACGCAGTTGCCATTATGACCGCCATCCTGCACCCCAACCTGGAACTGATTGGTTTGACCACCGTAGCAGGCAACAAAGAGATTAATTTTACCACCGACAACACCTTGCGGGTGGTGCAGCTTATGGGAGTGGATATTCCCGTTCACCGGGGCTGCAGCAGCTCCATGGTTTGTGGGCTTCTGCCCAACCGTCACGGCAAGTATAACGGCATGACCGGCGTCACCGAAGAAAAACGGGATGCCAAAGGAGAGATTATCTCCTACCACCATGACTGCCTGCCTATCCCCCCTGCTACTATTCAGGAGCGCCCGGAGCATGCAGTATTCTGGCTTATTGATACACTTATGAAGTCGGAAGGCGATATTGTACTGGTACCCACCGGACCGCTGACCAACATTGCCATGGCTATGCGTATTGAGCCCCGCATCTGTTCTAAGATTCGAGAGATTGTCTTTATGGGCGGCGGCTTCAAGGTGTTTAACTCCACCAGCTGCGCCGAATTTAACATCTGGGCCGACCCCGAGGCTGCACAGATAGTGATAACCAGCGGCGTGCCCACCACTATGGTGCCTCTGGATGCTACGCATCAGGCTAACTTTACATACAGTGACAGCAAAGCACTACGGGACTTCGGTACTCCTCTTACAGTGGCGGTTGCCGACCTTATTGATGAGCGGATACTGGCATATAATGCCTACCAGCCTCAGGACCTTCCCGACTCTGCCCCCCTTCACGATGCACTGGCAGTGGCCTATGTTGCCGACCCCAAGGTACTGACTGACCTGCACTTTATGCGTGTAGACGTGGACATAAGCGGCGGCTTCGCAGACGGCCAAACCATCTGTGACACCAGAGCATTCCCCGACCGCCCCAAAAATGTGACGGTGGCACTGGGTGCTGACAGAGCCCGCTTCTGTGCTATGATAACAGACCTGCTGACAAGCCGCCAGTGATTTGGTACCCTCTCTTGATTTTCTCATGAAATGATGGTACAATGTCCCCACGGCCGTAATACATACAAACTAAATAACGCTTTGTTACCTGCCGCCGGGCAGGGATAACGTATAAGCATTCGGATTTCATACCAGTAGGCCTTTGAAGGTATGAATATTCGGGTGCTTATTATTTTTGGGAGGATTTATGAAACACACCAACATTCGGCATACCTTTATAAAATATGTGTCACTCAACATTATCGGCATGATTGGCCTATCCTGTTACATCCTTGCCGATACCTTCTTTGTTGCTCGGGGCATCGGTGCCAATGGGCTAACTGCCCTGAACCTTGCCATTCCTATTTATAGCTTTATTCACGGAATCGGCCTGATGATTGGTATGGGCGGCGCAACACGATTTGCCATATCGAAACGGGAACAAGTATTTACGCAGGCCACTGGTTATGCTATGCTAGCCGCCTGTCTGTTTGTGGCTGTAGGTTTGTTTTTTTCCACCCAGCTTGCCACTATGCTGGGGGCAAATGCCGACACTTTGCAGAATACAAGCATCTATTTAAAGACCATCCTTTGCTTTGCGCCCATGTTCTTGCTGAACAATGTACTGATTTGCTTTGTTCGCAACGACGGCAATCCAAAACTGTCTATGGCCGCAATGCTTATCGGAAGTCTTTCAAACATTGTGTTGGATTATCTCTTTATCTTTCCCTGTAACATGGGTATGTTCGGGGCAGCGTTTGCTACGGGAATTGCACCGGTTATCAGTTTGATCATCCTTTCGGCTCACTTTATAAAAAAGCAAAACACCTTTCGGCTTCGCACCCAGAAACTGCAAATCAAAGCATTGTGGGATATTACCTCCCTTGGGCTGTCTGCACTCATCATAGAGCTCTCATCCGGAATTGTTATGATTGTGTTCAATAGCATCATACTGAGCATTGCGGGCAATACAGGCGTGGCCGCCTATGGCATCATTGCAAATATTGCACTGGTTGTCATATCCGTTTTTACAGGCATTTCACAGGGCGTACAGCCTATTATTAGCCTTTGCTACAGTGCACAAAACCATGGTGATATTCAGAAAGTTTTGAAATACGGAGCTATCACCACTATTTCCTTTGCCATACTGGTGTATGGGGTATTTGCTGCTTTTGCTCACCCTGTGGTAGCTGCCTTCAACAAGGACGCAAACATGCAGCTGGCCGAAATTGCCACTATGGGGCTTCGCATCTATTTCACATGCTTTGCCTTTGCAGGAATTAATATTCTATTGGCAACCTATTATAGCTCTGTAGAGAAGCCAAAAAACGCATTTACTATCTCGGTGCTCAGAGGCTTTGTTATTATCATACCAACAGCCTTCCTCCTATCCGGACTCTTTGGCCTGACCGGTGTTTGGATAACCATGCCCGTCACAGAGCTGATTGTCTTTTTGTTTTCTGCAGGTGTGCTGGCGCGGAAAAAATAGACCATAAATATTTGTTTTAGTTTTCAACATAAAACAGCAGCCCTGTTGATTTTTACATCAACAGGGCTGCTTCACTATTAAATCCAAAAGGCTAAGGACGGTAACCGTCCTGTGCCTAACTTGTAATAATGGCTTGCAGTTATTACAGTTTATTTGCTGCCTTAATGACAGACTTGCCACCCATGTAGGGCTGCAGTGCCTTGGGAATATTAAGGCTATAATATTCACCGTCAAAGGAGAGGTTGTTTTCCAGCAGTGCAATAAGCATTCTGGGGGGAGCCACAACGGTGTTGTTCAGGGTGTGTGCCAGATACTTTCTGCCGTCCTCACCGCGGACACGGATACCAAGTCTGCGTGCCTGTGCATCTCCCAGGTTGGAGCAGGAACAGACTTCGAAATACTTCTGCTGCTTGGGAGACCATGCCTCAACATCGTAGGACTTCACCTTCAGGTCGGCCAGGTCGCCTGTGCAGCACTCCAGTGTGCGCACGGGAATATCCATGCTGCTGAACAGCTCTACGGAATAGCTCCACATCTTGTTGAACCAGTCCATGCTCTCTTCGGGCTTGCAGACGACAATCATCTCCTGCTTTTCGAACTGGTGGATGCGGTAGATGCCACGCTCCTCAATGCCGTGTGCACCCTTCTCCTTGCGGAAGCAGGGAGAGTAGCTGGTGAGGGTTAGGGGCAGCGACTCCTCAGCTGTAATAGTGTCAATGAACTTACCAATCATGGAGTGCTCCGAAGTACCGATGAGGTAGAGATCCTCTCCCTCAATCTTGTACATCATGGCATCCATTTCCTCGAAGCTCATAACGCCGGTTACCACATTGCTGCGTATCATATAAGGGGGAATACAGTAGGTAAAGCCCTTATCTATCATGAAATCTCTGGAATAGGAAAGCACAGCGGAATGAAGCCGTGCAATGTCCCCCATAAGGTAGTAGAAGCCTTCGCCTGCCACCTTGCCTGCGGCTTCCTTGTCTATACCATTAAAGAGCTGCATAATGTCGGTGTGGTAGGGTACTTCAAAGGAGGGGTTCGACTGCGCACCGTACTGCTTAACCTCTACGTTTTCGCTGTCATCCTTACCTACGGGTACACTGTCATCCACAATATTGGGGATTTTCATCAGTATTTCGGTTACCTTTTTGGAAAGCTCGTCCTCTTTTTCCTCCAGGGACTTAAGCTCCGCTGCCTGCTGGTTCACCAGCTGCTTTTTAGCCTCGGCCTCGTCCTTTTTGCCCTGGCCCATCAGTGCGCCTATCTCCTTGCTCACTCTGTTACGGGTGGCACGAAGGTCGTTTGCTCTGGTCTGGGTGGCGCATTTCTCGGTGTAAAGGGCAATGACCTCATCCACCAGCGGCAGTTTTCCATCCTTAAATTTCTTTCGGATGTTCTCTTTTACCACCTCGGGATTATCACAGATAAATTTAATATCCAGCATGTTCGTTTCTCCCTTGTTATATAAAATTGCGATGCATTAATACTACCATATCCCCCTACCGCTGTCAACGAATACCACCGTAATATCCGGCGTAAAAAGGGTGAAAGCTTGTTGCTTCCACCCCCGCTGTCAGCCCTTGCAGGCTTTTATCTTTTCTATTGCCAGTGCCTTTACCTTTGCCATACCTACCGTACCGTATTTTTTGGGGTCGAAGGTGCCCGGGTCCTGGGACAGCTGTTCCTTAATTCCGTCGGAGTAGGCTATCCGCAGTTCGGTTGCAAAGTTTACCTTACAGATGCCCCGTGCAATGCATTCCCGTACCGCTTCCTTTGAAAGGCCCGATGCCCCATGGAGCACCAGCGGAATACTGACCACCTTACGGATAGCAGAAAGCCGCTCCACATCCAGCTTTGGTACTCCCGAATATATACCGTGTGCCGTACCTATGGCTACTGCAAGGGAACTTACTCCCGTGCGCTTTACAAACTCTACAGCCTCATCCGGTTCGGTGTAGCCGCCGCTGCCGCCGTCCAAACCGTCCTCCTTGCCGCCTACTTTGCCAAGCTCCGCCTCTACGGGAACGCCGCTGGGACTACATACCTCTACCACGCGACGGGAAAGCAGTATGTTTTCTTCAAATGCCCGGTGCGAACCGTCAATCATTATAGAGGTGTAGCCCGCCCGCACTGCCTGCATAGCTAGCTCGAAGCTCTCACCATGGTCCAGATGAACAGCTATGGGGACTTCTATATTTTGGGTAGCCACCATGGCCATTTCACAAAGGTAGTCCAGCGATGAATATTTCACGGTGGAAGGGGTGGTTTGCAGAATGACAGGAGTATTCATCTCCTGCGCCGCAGCTGCAACTGCCATTACCATCTCCAAATTTTCCACATTGAAGGCTGCAATGGCATAGCCGCCCTTCTGTGCATCTAAAAGCATCTTCTCGGTTGTCACTAAAGCCATTATGTCATGTCCTTTCTATATACCGTCATCAACCTGCTGCTGCACAATCTTTTTAAGCTGAAACCGTTTAATGGAGTGAAGGGCAACCTCCACAATATTTTCTGCTACCTCCGGGGCAGACTGCTCTCCCCGCTCCATAATCGCCGAGATAAGCATGGGGATATTTGCACCCGACACAACCTCAATATTCTTTCCTGTAAACTCATTTTTCAGCAGTACGGAAGTATTATAGGGGGACCCTCCCGCAATGTCTGTCAGTATCAGTATGTCATTATCTTCCTCGTTTATTACACTTAAGATGTTGGTACGCAGGTCGTCAATACTGTCTTCCTGTGCAAAATCTACCGCAACTACCTGCCGGTGGGTGCCACAAATCAGCCTTACTGCGCTTAAAAGTCCGGTTGCAAAGTTTCCGTGTCCTGTCAGCAATATGGTAACCATCGCAGTTTCCTACCTTTCTTATACTAATTCTTGATTGAAATCGTGCTAGGATAACGCAGAATTTTTGCCTTCTGGCAATGAAAAACCACGCAGCAAGGCTTGCTGCCTTGTAAATGGTTTTGAAGCAGTCAGACGGCAAAAAGGCCAGTTAGATGGTATGATTTTAATGAAGGATTAGTATTATGGCTTGTGTATTGTAACACCCTTCACCACACGGCTTACTATGCCGGCAGGGTTGGGGTTATCGGGTGTATTGCCGATGGCTATGGAATTAAATAGTCCCAACATCTGTCCATACAGCGCATAAACCAGTGCTATGTATGCCTCGGGCAATTCCCCACCCTGCACTGTGGTACGGTAGTGGCTGTTTGTATCCAGTTGCGCATCCTCTACGCAGTCAATAACCGCCAGCTTGTGTGCCCCGGGGTCGGAAAAGAGTTCTTTGGCAATATCCCGTACATACAGGTTGGTATAGGGACGTGAAGAGCCCATGAGCATAATGAGGGTGTTATCATTGACAATGGTCTTTGGCCCGTGACGGAAACCCAGTACCGACTCCTTCACCGAAACAATCTTCCCATTGGTAAGCTCCATATTCTTTAGGGAAAGCTCCTTGCCCAGCTCACTGAAACAGCCTGCCCCAAGGTAAACTATGCGATCGGGATGCAGTTCTGCCAGCTGCTGCACCCACTGCCAGCCGTTCTCCAAAATTTCGCTTCCCTGTGTGGCAATAGAAGATATATATTTTTTGCTTTTGTTAATATGCTTTATGTCAAAGAAGAGCAGTGCTGCCAGCAGCATACAACTAAAGGAACTGGTCATAGCAAAGCCACGGTCATTGGTCTCCTCTGGCAAAAGCAGCACAAAGTTCTCCTTGTTCTCGGCTGCGGCATAGGACAGCTTGCCCTCGGCTGCACAGGTAATAACCAAATGCACAATATGTTTGGTGTACTGCTGCATAATGTCAAAGGCTCCCACACTTTCCGGGCTGTTGCCGGAACGGGCAAAGGAAACCAATATGGTGGGTGTGTCCGGCTCCAAAACAAGCTCGGGGCTGGCTACAATGTCTGTGGTGGGTATGGATTCCACACGGCAGGGCAGTATGCCCGCCAGATGACTGCGTGCTATGTCCCCGGTATAGGCTGAGGTTCCTGCACCTGTCAGTATGACACGGGTGGCGGGTGTAAGGTGACGCTGTAAAAAGGCCTCTATCTCCCCCTGCCTTGACTGTATAACCTGATAGGTTCTGTTCCACATCTCCGGCTGCTGGTATATTTCAGCGGCGGTATACTCTGCACCCAGTGCCTTCAGTTCCTGCTCTTGGTATCCAAAAATCATGTTGTTTGTCCTCCGTCCAATATGTTGTAGATGGCCTGCGCTACGCCGTGGTCTTTGTGCGAAGCGGTAACGTAGGTGCTAATATCTTTAATATCCTGTGGCGCATTTTTCATGGCAAAGGATATAGCTGCCGTTTTCAGCATTTCCAAATCGTTATAATTGTCCCCTACTGCTACTGTCTGCTCCTGTGGAATACCCAGAAGGAAGGCAAGCCTGCCCAGTGCGTCTGCCTTGGAGCTTCCCGCTACAGCTATCTCCAAACTGTTGTAGCCGGATACCGTCATTGCCAAGCCATCACAGCTTCTTACAAACTCCATCAGGTTTTCCAGCTTGCTATGGATAAGCCCCATAACCGATACACTGCACCCATCTATGCTGCCGCTAATAAACTCCTCAAAGCTGTCTATAAAACGTAGTCCTTTCTGGGAAAGAACTACTTCCTTTACCCTGCAAAACTCCTGTTCTGACGACTGACAGATTTCGCCGCGTAGTATCTCTTCCCAGTTTGTAAGCAGGTTTAGTGCTGTAAGAGAGTTTATTCCAAAAAATATTCCATTGTCATGCAGGTAGTTACACAGCTTCCGAAGCATAGACGGCGGCACTGCGCTTTTGTGGATAAGCCTACCGTCCGCATCATATACACAGGCTCCGTTGTTGCAGATAACCGCACAACGCAGGCCGTATTGTTCGGTAATACCCACCACATCGTAATAGGCTCTGCCGGTGGCTATGGCAAAGCGGATGCCCGCATCCTCAAGAGCCCTTATAGCGGTAAGGTTCTCCTGGTCAATGCCGAAACTCTCGTTAAGGAGCGTTCCGTCAAGGTCACTGGCGAATAATCTCATATACTGTTACTCCTGTGTTTCCATTGTGGACAATTATTTTATTGACTGTAGCTTGGCTTAACAAACCGAGAGGGTCATAACGCGTGCGCTACAACCCTCTTTCAAATACTGATTACAGAATGCCAAGGAAGGAAAGTGCAATGGACAGTAAGAAGGTTACAAAAATTAGTACAACAGGGCTAACCTTCTTACGCAGGAAGCCGAACATTGCAAAGGTGTAGGCCAGGGGCAGTATCTTCGGGAAAATCTTATCGAAGAAGTCTGCCTGCAGCATAACCGTCTTTACCTCGTTAACGGGGATAGCGGTTAGCACGTTTATATTGACATAGGTAGCAATCAGGCCGCCAATAACGGTTACACCAAGGATGGTGGCGCACTTGGAGATAACACCGGAGTAGGTCTTAATCTTGTCGATGGCACGCACACCCAGGTTGTACCCCAGATGGGTCCAGGCAACACGGGCAAAGAAGATGGTCACATATACTGCAAAAAAGATGATGGGGCCAAGAATATTGCCGTCCATAGCCATAGACGCACTGATACCTGCAACAATGGGAAGTATGGTAAACCAGAAAATAGCATCGCCTATACCTGCCAAAGGTCCAAATAGGGCAACTTTCAGGCCCTTAATGGTACCACGGTCCTCATGGGCTTCTTCCAAAGAAAGCAGCAGACCCATAAGGAATCCCACTAGGTTCGGGTGGGTATTAATGAATTCCAGATTGTCGGTCATGGCAGCAGAAAGACCTGCTTTGTCATCCTTATAAATCTTTTTCAGGGCGGGCAGCTGGGATGCGGTAAAACCACCAGCCTGCATTCTTTCATAGTTGAAGCTGGCCTGCAAAAAGGATGATGTAAAACCAAGCTTGGTTATATCCTGTTTCGTAAGTATTTTTTTAGATGCCATCGCTATCGTCCCCTCCATTCATCTTAACGCCTGCGGCCACCATATGCATTTTTTCCTTGCTCTTGTTAAATTCGATAAGGGCAAAGGCTGTACCGGCAACTGCCACAGGGAGCAGGTTGGAGAACCCGATAAACACTGCCAGCAGGAATCCGATAAGCAGATAGGGCAGGTATTCCAGCTTGAGCATAACCTTCAGCAGCATGCCGAAGCCCACTGCGGGAAGGATACCGCCAGCCACTGCAAAGCCGTTGGTTAGCCAGCCGGGCATGGATTCAACCAAAATCTTCATAGCATCCTGTGCTACAAAGGTACAAAGGAATACCACTATGGCATAGACAACCGCGATAATGCCGGTAGTCAGTATGTTAAGCTCTATCAGCTTTTTGGTGTTTGCCTCCTCGGCATACTGGTCCGCGCTCTTCATGAAGAAAGAAAATGTGGAATAGAAGAACAGGATAATATACTGCATTAAGAAGCTGAAAGGAAGCGCCAGCGCCAAAGAGGCTGCCGGGTCGCTGCCGGTGGTGTAGGCAATAACGGTAGTCATAATACCTGCAAGTACCGGGTTTGGGGGCTGTGTTCCACCCGCCGGGGTAAGCCCTGCAAAGGCCAGCTCGGTAAGTCCTCCGGTGATAAGTCCCAGCTCCAGGTTACCCAGTATGGCACCTGTAAGGGTACATACGATGATGGGTCGGAATATAAACAGTGCCTCCAGCCAGAAGTCGGTGCCGACGATGATTGCCAGAATTGCTAGCAGTAACCCTTGAATTAGCGTGATCTCTGCCATTCCTAAACTCCTCCTCTTTGTTACTTAATTTCTTCCTTGGAATCGCCCGGGACATCTTGAATGTATACCTTTACCCCCTTTGCTTTTATGGCCTTCAGATCCTCCATGTCCTTGTCATCTACATAGACCTTTTTACTGATAGCCCGTTTGCCATGTTCAAAGTGCATGTTGCCCACATTGACCTCCTTTATGGGAACACCGCCCTCTATGAGAGTCCTTACAGCAGCCGGGGTTTTGCACACAATAAATATTTTCTGACTTGCCGAAGCCTTATGTATGACATCTATGGTTTTTTGCAGTGAAAAGAAACGTGCGCCCACACCCGAAGACTCTGCCGTCATGCTCATAAGCTGTTGCTGAATTTCACTGTTTGCCGCATCGTCGTCTGCCACCAGTATTAAGTTTGCTCCAAGGGTCATGGTCCAGGTTACGCCCACCTGTCCATGAATAAGGCGGTTATCGATGCGTGTAAGCAATATGTTGGGTTCCGCCATAGGAAAATCCTCCTCACTGTATTCTACTGTGAACAATTTATTAACATCGCTACTTTATCTTACCATATATTTGCATTTAATCAATATATTTTACATAAAAGCGCCCATTCTCTCGCATGTATTTGGTAATATTGCATACAACATAGAAATTGGTATGCCAATCAAACAGAAACAAATTGCTATTTGGTATTTCACGATATATAATGATGATGAAGACGTCATAGGAGGTGCTCCCATGCCCAGTCAGCCGCTTTACATGGATATCTACCACGACCTGTTGGAACTCATTCATCATAACGGCAGCGACAAGCAATTTGCACTTCCCACCGAACGAGAACTCTGTCTGCAGTACCGTGTCAGCCGCTCCACCATTCGCAGTGCGCTGGCCATGCTGAAGGACGACGGTTGTATTTACACCGTTCACGGAAGTGGTACCTTTGTGAAGTCTCCAGTCATTGAGCAGAAGCTGCAAAACCTTTATTCCTTTACCGACGAGCTTAAATGCAGGAGCGACGCCAGCAACTGTGAGATTATAGAATACTCACTGATACCCGCCGATGCTGAGCTTTCCAAAAAGATAAACTGTCTCATGGGCGACCGGTTGCACCGTTTTGTACGGCTCCGCTCCGTTATCGATTCGCCCCTGATGCTAGAAACCACCTACCTGCCCCAAAGCAGGTTTTACCGCATTAACCTGGAAGTAGTGAAAAACGCCTCCCTTTATGGCTTTCTCCGCAGCAACTACAGCCTCAACATTGACCATGCGGTAGAAACCTTTCAGCCCATGCTACCCAGCCCCAAGGAAAAGGAGCTGCTGCACATTCACCACGCCCTGCCCTGTATGCTGCTGGAACGTTACGGCTACGAGGAGGGGGTTATCATTGAATACACCCGCTCGGTGGTGCGGGGAGATAAGTACGTCTTTCGCGTGGACCTAAATGGGCATACATAAAACAACAAAAAGGGCTGTCGGTAAAATACCGACAGCCCTTTTTTATTATTGCAGAACCTCTTGCAGCAACTGGCTATACTCCTCCATCAGCTGCTCATATATCTCTATGGTACCGTGGCAGTTGTCCTCCGCCGCGGATATAATCTCAGCATAATGCTCCACAACAATACGGCAAATCTCCGCATCCAGCAGTCCATCTTCCGCCATCTGCAGGATAATGCCTACCGAGCGCTCCTGTGAAAAGCTACCCTTGTAGCTTCGTCTTCCTGCCAGTGCGCTCATTACATCGGCCACTGCCACCAGCCGCTCGGCAGTGGTCAGGTCCGCTTCATGCAGTCCCCATGGGTACCCGTTTCCATTTAGCTTTTCATGGTGCCGCGCGGCAATGCGGCAAATCTCCTCCGAAAGGTTGCCATGGAGGATGTCATATGTTACCGACACATGCTTTTTCATAATCTCCATCTCCGCAAAGGAGAGCTTCCCCGTACTTTCCAGTATCTCATAAGGAGTAGATATCTTTCCAAGGTCGTGAAGCAGAGCACCCAGATATATCTTGCTTTGTTCCACCTTATCCATACCCATCAGGCGGGATAGCAGCACACTAAAGGCAATTGTATTAATGGTATGGGTAACGGTAACACTGCTTTTAAAGTCGATGATATAGACTAGCATTTTTAGGTAGGATAGTGCCTTTTCAAAGCAGGAGCAGACAGAAAGAGCCATGCTCTCCATCACCGGTATATACTCACCATTCTTCAGGCGTTCTGTAATATGCCGTTCACGTTCGGCCTGAAGCAACAGATCCACGCTCCAGGGGGCAAACTCGGTACCGCTGCACTGTAGGAAATAGTCCTCACTAAAGACATCCAGCTGCTGAAGAATATCCACCCTATCACAGATATGCAGCAGCATAGCTTCATGGAGATACGGGGATAAGAACTGTTTCCTGTCACTGTATTTTAAATGGTGGTAGAGTATGGCATCCGCCTGCTCTCCCATAGGGGTAAAGTGCTTTAGAAACAGTGCTCCATACACCGAATGCTGCCAAACATTCTTTATTTCAAAGGACACCATGTGGTCAATCTCGTCTGTTTTATAAGCTCCTATATCATGGAAGAAGGCCATAACGCAGATATTCTGTATCTGTTCCTCGGTGCAGCCTCCACGCTGCATCAATACTTCATGTACAATGAAAGCTACCCTGTCCCCATGATCAATGAGCCGTGGATCCAGCCGCTTTAGCGTTTCTTTAATAATTCCCATAATCTCACAGGAGCGTATCAGGTTAAGCTCCTCCATTTCCTTTATGGAAAGTGCCAACAGGCTTGCCACTGTCTCACCTCATCTCTTCTAAGTATTCATAGCGGTGGGTCTTTTCCATCTCACGGAGGGTCCATAGGTACTGCTCCTTGGTTAGGGCAGGACAAAAAGCCTCCTTAATGGCTTTGGCTTGCTCCGCATGGTTATAAAGAAGGTCTATAACCGTGCAAGCCAGTATCTTTACGGGAGTGATATAGGCATCCTCCTCGTTTACTATGCGGTAGTCCTTTGCATGCAGGCCACCCTCTATGCCCGAAGTAATACCATGGAGTATGGGCATCATATGGGAAAGGTCACCAATATCAAAGGAGGCGGTGCTCTCCATACAGTGTGCAATGCGTTCACTGCTGTAGAATCGTCCTGCATTCTCCTCAAAGAGCCGTGCCAATGTTTCATCGGGGCGCATAGGCAGATATCCCGGATTATCCCGTACCTCTGCATTCCCTCCTAGTGCAACTGCCGCTCCGTGCACGCTGCGGTTTACTTTAGCATTTGCATCCTTTACTGCTGCAAGGCTGGCAGCACGTACCGAGCCTTCCACGCAGACCTCTGCTGGGACAGCGTTTACCATCTGCCCACCCTTGGTGATAATTTGATGCACCCGTACATGGTCGCTGTCCTTAAAGGTTTCCCGCTGTATCTGTATGGTGTTAATGGCAAGGGTAGCCATGTTAAGGGCATTTACCCCTTCCCATGGTGCAGCACCCGCATGAGCCTGCTTTCCCACAAACCGCATTTCCTTATGGATAAAGCCGTTACCGGTGTTCATCCCATAGATGTTATGTCCTTCTGCTGCAATGGGAAAGTTGTGCGCCATCATGCAGATGTCTACATCATCAAAGGCACCTTTGGAAATAAGCTCCTGCTTACCGGAGTAGTAGTGCAGCAGTCCCTGCTCCCGAAGACCCGCACGGTAGGAAAGCTCCAAGCCTTCCTCGGCAGGCACTGCCATAAACTCCACGCTTCCGTCCAGCTGCTCCAGCACACCGGAATGAATGAGGGTGGCAGCTACGCCGTACATGACGGCGGTTTGTATGTTGTGCCCGCAAGCATGTACCGCACCTGTAGCAGGGTCACTGTCCGGGTGCTCGGGGCAGATAACTGCATCCAGTTCCCCCAGCACTGCCAGCTTTATACCCTTTTTTTCGGGGTTTGCGCAGGCACGGCACCCGGTTACGGCAATATCCCGCTCCACCCGAAGTCCCAAGGCTTCCAGGGCATCGGCTGCCATACAGGTAGCCTTCCCTTCCCTGTAGCCTGTCTGGGGGTTTTTATATATCTGGCGCCCAAGGCTTAGTATGGCCTCCCGTTCGCGGTCTGCCTGTTCAGTAACCAGTTGCTTCAGCTGCTGTTTATCCATCTATGTCCCTCCTGTTATGTCCGCATATGCATTTAGCATTGGTTGGCTGTTGTTAGGCTTGCCGCTCCTATAATGCCGGCATCGTTACCCAGTGTGGCAGTGACTACGGGAGCCACAAAGGCCTTGCTGCCACCAAAGCTGTACTGCTTTGTGTAGGCATTCAGGGGCTGTGTAAGGGCCTCGCCCTGTGCACACACTCCGCCGCTGAGGATAACCTTTTCAGGGCGAAAAATATTAATCATATTGGTGATACCTTCGCCCAGCCAACCGATGTAATCTTCCACCACCTGTATGGCGGCAGCATCACCGGCCTCGGCGGCATCGAAAGGAATCTTTCCATCCATACGGCTGAGTTCTCCGCCGCAGAGGGTGTTCATACGGGACTGGGGACAGGCTTGCGCTGCTTCCACAGCATGGCGAATGAGCGCAGTAGCTGATGCATAGGATTCCAAACAACCCCGCCGTCCGCAGGTGCAAAGCTCGCCGCCTGCCACAATAGAGGTATGCCCAAGCTCTGCACCGCCTGCAAAGCCGCCTTCAAATACTTTGCCATCCAAAATGACGCCGCCGCCCACCCCTGTTCCAAGGGTTAGAAGCACAGCATTTTTGCAGCCTGCGGCAGCCCCTGCTACCACTTCGCCAAGCGCTGCGGCATTGGCGTCGTTGGTAATAGCCATGGGAAGCGGTATGTATTTTTTCAGCTCCGCTACCAGCGGGATGTTCTCCCATGCAAAGTTGTTGGAGTAGGCCACCACTCCTGCCACAGCGTCCACTGTTCCGGGGCTGCCTACCCCTATGGCACTGCACTGGGAAAGGCTGATTCCCTGCTGCCGGAGCAGCTCCAGTGCGGTGTGTCCCATATCGGCCACAACCTCCTGCCAAGGCCGTTCCACCAGTGTTTTGGTAGACCCTTTGGCAACAATTCTGTTTCCCCTGTCCACAATGCCCACCTTAATGTTGGTTCCCCCTAGGTCAATGCCTATGCGGTAGGGCTTGTCGGCTGGCGGGACAGTCGTCTTTAGGATAACAGCCTCCCCACAGAGGGTATAGCTACCGCTTGCTGCGGGTATAAAAAGGCTGTCACCCTTTACAAACTCCACCTGTTCCCCGCCCAGCATAACCTGTCCGCTACCCTCGGTTACAAGCAGTGAAACAAAGCTGTCGCTGCCTGCCTCCTGCCGAAGTTCACCGCTGAGCAGCAGCTTATCCACGCAAAAATAGTCACAGAGCGCCAGATGTCCCTCAAAGTTGTAACACGGAGGATTCGGCTTTAGACTGCTGACCTCTACCGCCTTTTGTACATGAAGCTCCCGTAGGTTGCCTGCGGCATCCCGACGGTTGTAGTCAAACACCCGGTAGGTTACATTGGAGTTTTGCTGTATTTCGGCTATGACAATGTCACTTCCGATGGCGTGTATGGTACCTGACTCAATAAAATATGTATCACCCTTTTTGACAGGCACCTTTTGCAACAGGTCGGTAACGGTACCATTTTCTATAGCAGCTATATACTCCTCACGGCTGATGCTGCGGTTTACTCCGTAGTAAATGTAGGCATCCTCACCACAGTCCACAATGTGCCAAACCTCGGTTTTCCCGTTCTGTCCCTCGTGGCTGCGGGCGTATTCATCGGAGGGGTGTACCTGTATGGACAGCGGTGAAGCCGAGTCTATCAGCTTTATGAGTATGGGAAAATCGACAAAGCGCTCACAGTTGCTACCCAGAACCGCCTGTCCTGCCTCTGCAATGTAGGCAGCCAACGTTTTCCCGCTGTAGGGCCCCTGGGCTATGGTGCTGTTTCCGTCCTTGTGGCAGGAAAGCTCCCAAGCTTCAGCCAGTATACTACCATCGGTCTGTTTTCCAAAGTCCCGCATTAGCCGGGTTCCGCCCCACAGGTAATCCTTAGTTGCGGGAGTAAGTTTCAGAATCGACATGTTCAGTTCCCCCAAAATTAATTATTCTGCTTCTTACCGAAGCGTTTATTATGATAATGAATCCCCACCAGCCCTGCTATGCCCGTAAGGATAAAAATAAGCAAGGTGGCCATATAGTTACCGTTTGCAAAAGACGCACCTGCCATAGTAGAGGTTATGACAGAAGGTATACGGGCTAATGTAGATACCGTTAAAAAGCTTTTCATAGATAGGGTTGTCAGTGCACATACGTAAACCAGTATATCCTTTGGGGTTCCGGGTATCAGGTATAGCAAAAACACCATTGCCTGCAGCTTTTCTTCATTTTTCAAAAAATCATATTCCATAAGCTTTGGATAAAGCTTGGTTTTAGATATCCGTTCCCTACCCAGCTTTCGAACAACGGCAAAAATCATGGCACTGCCAAAGAGGATACCCGCCATACAAACTGCAAGGCCGCCAAAGGTTCCATACATGGCTCCTGCCACCACCTCTACCGGTTCCCCCGGAATAACCGCTACAATAATCTGGCTGACCTGTAACAGAAACAAGGCACCTACGCCCCATATACCGGCACCTTCTACCCACAGGGTAAGCTGCTGCTGGAACTCGGGGCGCATCATAACCCGTATAACAGGGACAGCGCCTATGGTAACAGCCACAAAGAGCAGCCCCAGAAGCAGAAACCCCCAATAATTTTTCTTGTTTTTTTTCATTCCTTTGTATCTCCTCTTTTTTGCTACATACTTTATTTAAAGAAGTTTTTGTGGTACAATAGTATTCATACAACTGTGACAGCGCGAAAGTGATAACTGCGAGAGGACACATCCTGCGCATAACCTTTAATAAAGCAAACATTGATTTATTAAAACTCAAACCTAGGAGGTGACTTTCATGGAATATAAAGCCTTTACCGAAGGCGTTCGCCCGGGAAGCGTTACGACAAGCCATGAAGTTATTATACTGATTTGTTATATGGTTAGCAAGTCACCACAGCCGGTTTCTTTGGAACAGCTGGGGGGGGCACTGCTACAGGAGGAGCTGGTAAACTACTTTGAGTTTACAAATGCTTCGGAATATTTAGTAAAGTCGGGGCATCTGGTTGCAGGTGAGGACGGCCTTTATACTGTATCTCCACTGGGAACCACCACTGCAAAAACCTTCGAGTCCGACCTGCCTACCGCTGTGCGGGAGCGGGCTATGTGCGCCCTAAACAATATTTTAAAGCTTCTGCGCAGGCAGGAGGAAAACCGTGTGGAGATTACAAAAACCTCCGACGGCTACCAGCTTACCATGACCATAACCGACATTGGCACCGACCTTATGTCCCTTCAGATGTTTATGCCCAACAAGGAGGAGTGTGAAGTCATTCGCAAACGCTTTCTCAATGACCCCCTGACTATCTACAAGGGTGTGTTTGCACTGCTCACCGGCGATATGAAGACGGTGGGTTCGCTGCTTCCTAGCGGAGAAGACCTATTTGACGAATAACCGGGGGAAAGGACCACACCTGTATGACTAAAACTATCATCACCATATTCATATCTCTATATTCACTTGCCAGACTGATAACCATAGCAGCGCTATACTATTATGAAATCATGCGGCTTCCGCTACCGGTTATTGCTACCACCATCATCTGCTGTATCCTTTGCCTTATTATAGCCGGAAGCTGTTACCTGCGGAACCTTAGTGGTAAAAACCTGCGGCTTGGCCTCTTTATATGTGCAGCCGCAGCACTTTCCAACATGCTCATAACACTGCTGGCTCAGCCGGGCACCCTGACCACCCCAGAGCTGCTCATCACCGGCACCATTTTTGACCCCTTGTTTTTCATTGGTTCCTGCACCATTAAAATACGGGATACCAAAGGGGCACTGGGTAGAACACCCTTTGCACGGATGGCAAAGCAAAAAGGGAACGCTAACGCAACCCGCGGAAAAAGATAATATACAGTACGAAAGGCTGTCGGTTTTTAAAACCGACAGCCTAATTTTATTTTTTAGAGATTTTATCGGCTACATAAAGCCCGTTTGCCGCTGCTTGAGAAAGGGAACGGGTAAAGCCCGCACCGTCTCCTATTGCATAGAAACCGGGGTGTCCCTCTAGCTCAAAATCTATGCAGGAGGGTCTGGCCGAGTAGTATTTGCACTCTATACCATAGAGCAGGGTGTCATAGTTGGCTGTTCCAGGGGCCACCTTGTCCAGCTGCTGCAACGTTTCCACAATGTTATCCAGCTGACGCTTTGGCAGGCAAAGGCTTAGGTCGCCCGGTACTGCGTGCAGGGATGGACGGGTGGTACTCTGGGCCAGCCGTTTCTCATCGGTACGGCGTCCGCTTTGCAGGTCGCCCAACCGCTGTACCAGCACACCGCCGCCGCTAATGAGGTTCGCCAGACTTGCCACATGACGGGCATACTCGATAGGCTCCTTAAAGGGGCTAGTAAAGCGCATGGTAGAAAGCAGTGCAAAGTTTGAGTTTTTGGTTTTCTTAGCGGGATCACGGTAACTGTGGCCGTTCACGGTTAGAACACCGTCGGTATTTTCGGTAACTACACTGCCCCGCTCATTAAAGCAGAACATGCGGGTGGTGTCGCCATAGGCCTTGCTGCGGTACAGTATCTTGGGTTCGTATATCTTGCGGGAGAAGTCCTCCCATACCATGGACGGAAGCTCTACACGAACACCGATATCTACCTGATTATTCTGCATGGCAATCTTGTTTTCGCTGCACCAGCGGGCAAACATTCTGCTACCCACCCTGCCCACTGCAAAGATAATCTTATCACCGGCAATGGTGCTCTCTCCCGCTTTGCTTTGCATGGTAACTGTACGGGTTTTTATATCTACGGCAGAGACATAGGTGTTTGTGCGTATCTCGCACCGTCCCTCCAGTGCATCGGTCATGGCACGCATGGTTTCAAAGTTGCTGTCGGTACCCAGATGCTTCAGCTGTGCCTGCTGCATATGTAGGTCGTAGCGGATGCAAAGGCGTTTCAGCTCATCACTGGGCATATACCGCTCTTCGGTAGCGCCGTAGGAAACCAGTATCTCATCCGCCTGCTCGATATAGTGCATTACCGTTTCCGGTGGGAGAATATCGGTCAGCCATCCGCCATACTCAGTAGAGATGACATACTTGCCATCCGAGAAGGCTCCGGCACCGCCCATGCCCTCCATAATGGCACAGGATTTGCACCGGATGCAACTATCCACCTGTTTGGTAACGAGGGGGCAGCTGCGGCGGGATAGGGGGTTTCCCTGCTCCACCAGACAAACACGCAGAGATGGGTCATTCTGGGTAATGCGGTGGGCAGTCATCAGTCCGCCGATTCCTCCGCCAATAATAATCACATCATAGCTTTGCACAGTATCTGTTCCCACACTTTCAGTTTTATTCCACAGGCATTAGCGTCTGCTTTTTTTAGATGTTTCTACCTTACCGAGTACCTTTTCGTATACATTCAGGGTGTTCTGGGCCAGTGTACGCGCGCCGCTGTTGCGTATGGATTCGGTTACGGCATGCCTGAACTGGACCATATCCTCCGGGGCCATTTCCCGTATACGGCGCAGCTTGTCTCCAAACTGTGCGGCATCATCAAATACAAAGCCGTTATCACCCTCACGTACCTGGTCGGCGTTGAGGGGGTCGGTGCGCTGAAGCACCGGCAGTCCCGAACACATACCCTCCAGCATGGAGATAGAGTTTGTGTCGGACAGTGAGGCTGTAACATATACATCGGAGATTGCATAGTAGGGAGGCAGTTCATCGTGGGGGACCTTCCCTGTGAAGATTACCATATCCGAAATACCCAGCTTCTCTGCCTGCTCCATAAGCTCGGCACGAACAGGGCCCTCGCCTATAACCAGCAGGGTAATGTTGTCCGCAGGAGTAATAGACTGTGCCCAGTAGTCCAGCAGTACGTCTACGCTCTTTTCCCGTCCCAGGCGTCCTACAAAGCAGGCTAGCATAGCATCGGGCTTTATACCGTGTCGCAGGCGCAGTGCGGCCTTTGTTTCATCATCAAAATTTTTCGGGGCAAACTGATCCATCTCCACGGCATTGGGGATGACGTTTACATCCTTGTCCACACCGGTGAGACGGAAATATTCCTCACATTTTTTGGAGGGACCGGTAACGGCATTGGCGTGCACCGCAAAAAACTTCATATACTTATGGGAAATCTGGGTAGTAGTATTCAGCAGCAGCTTGGGGGCAACATAATAGATGTAGTCATCATACATGGTGTGCAGGGTATATACCAGCGGCACCTTTAGCAGCTTAGCGCAGAGCATGCCGGAAAAGCCTATGCCGAACTCATTGTGGATATGTATAATATCGGGGGAAAACCGCTCCACAAATTTAAGCCGTGCACGGCTAATGGGCTTGGCAATGCTGTAGCCATAAAATTTCTTTGAAGTAAGCGCTGGGCAGTGGAGCACTCCATCCTCAAGGTAGTGCCGATGGGTATGGGAATCGGCAGTAACGATGAGCACCTGGTGTCCCAGCTGTTCCAACCCCTCCTTAAGAATTTTAACATGGGTGACCACACCGTTGATATGCGGAAGATATGTTTCAGTAAACAAAGCCACCTTCATATTGTCACACTTTTCCCTTCGTTTTATGGTATTTTAAACGCAAACCACTTTAATACAGCCAGCGTATTGAAATAGCAATTGTCCTACGCATAGCCTATTATAATTGTTTGCATTTATTATGTCTTATATAACGTATTCTACCATAAATTTATTGAGTTCACAACTAGTTCACGTGAATAGTATGAGAAACGTAAGAAATATAAACAGGAGCGGATTTTGTACCCGCTCCTACCTTGCGAAAAAATATTTTCTTCAAGCAGGAGCACCGCCTGCGGGCGGTTTATCCGCTCCTGCTTCTTATTGGCAGCGGAAATCATTAGTCCTTTTTCAGGGAGATAGCTGCTGCGGAAACCAGAGATACTACAGCCAGAGCCATAGCAATACCTGCTACGTCATTTGCACCAGTATCAGGGTTTACGCCGTCAGGTTTCTCATTGGGAACGTTGTTGTCGGTAGTACCAGTAGCAGAGCGCAGGGTCTTGTCAGAAATGACATAGTGGCCCAGTGTTCTGGTTTTCAGTACAAAGCTATCGGTGTCGTTGTCCCATTTGGTAGCAGCCTTGGTTAGCTTGCCGTTCTTCAGTTCATAGATGTGATAGTTGTTCTCAAAGCCATAGAAGTTTACGGTAGCAGTGCCGCTAAAGGTGGGGGTTCCTTCAAAGTTCAGGAATTCGATAACTGCGTCGCTTTCGGCATTGGCAAGCAGAGTTTCTTTGTGAGGCTCACGGTTGTAGCCAAGGTAGAACTTTTCCTTGTCATATACACGGACGGTTACATCAGCCACATCGGCCTGGAACATCAGGGTGCCATAGGGGTAGCCCTTGTCACTGGCTACAACGGTGTAAACAGTTTCAGGGTCAACGGTAAGGGTAGGAATGTTGCCGTCAGACTCGATGTCAATGGTGCCCTGGTTGTAACCAACGGTAGTATTCACGGTAATTTCCAGGAAACGGCCTTTTTTCTTGTCACGTACCTTAATGGTACCCTTCAGTGCCTTCTCTTTGGTGTTGGTGTAGTCGGGTTTCAGCTTCAGTACAATGGTATTATCATCGTTGTCTATGCGGACAGAGGAAACCAGTTCTTTGCCTGAAGTCCAGGACTGTCCGGCTATGGAATAGTAGGTGGTGGAAAGCTCGTTATCGGGAATAGTGGTTCCCCACTCGGGGCTGTCATCGGCAAAAATGATTTCCTGTCCGGGAACATGGATTGCCGCAGATGCAGTTGTCACACATAATGTCAAAATTAGCATTGCTGCGATTATTCTTTTCATACTGTACCTCCGTAATAATTGAGTTTGAGGCAACGGCAATCATGTGCACTTTCGCCTCGATGATTAGTATATTACAAAACGGTACTTATTCTGCCTGAAAGTATTTCCAAGGGCAGGGTATCACTGGCAGGTTTGAAAGTATTTTCCTATTGGGTAAGAAGGTTACAAAAGCTTTTCCTAAATCTTCAAAAAAATCCTTTTTATTCAAGAACTATTCTGCATATCTACTTTTGTATAACAAAAAAACAGGCTCTGCGTTACTAATACGCAGAGCCTGTTTATTTTTGTATTAATGATTAGTCGTCCCAAGAGTCGTAGTTGCTCTTCTTCTTACCAAAAATGAAGTATGCGGCAACACCGGCAATGATGACCGCGCCAACACCAATGGCTACAGGAAGCACAGGGAAATCACTCTCATCCTTCTTATCATCCTTGTCCTCGGGCGCGTCCACATCGGAGGACTCCGGCTCGGGGGTAGGTTCTGGGGTCGGCTCAGGAGTGGGCTCCGGGGTAGGCTCGGGGGTGGGCTCCGGGGTAGGAGCAGGAGTAGGTGCCGGGGTTGGTGCAGGAGTGGGCTTGGGGGTTGTCACAGGTGCTACGGGTTTCGGGGTAGCAGCAGGAGTGGGCTTAGGGGTTGCGGTTGGCTCTGTGCCGGAACCCGCGGCTGCACCGCTCAGTTTGGTATCACTGATGACATAGGAGCCCAGTGTGTTGGTTTTAAACTGAAACTCACCTTCATCGCTGTTGTACTTGCCGCTTACGGCAGTCAGCTTGTTATCGGAACCAATCTGGTAAAGATATTCATCTCTTTCCATAACAATACCTAGGGTGCCTGCAAACTCAAAAGAAGGACGGGCATCCCAAGTGATAAAGCGCAGGTTGGCATCGGGATATTTTTTAATAATGTCTAAGGTTTCGTACTCATTATGCCCTAAAAACAATGCTTGCTGCTCATATACCTTCGTGGTAAAATTGGCAATTCTGCCATCATCACCATCAAAATGGCCATAGAAGGTACCGTTCTTCTCACCATCGTCGTTGATAAAACGGGTGGCAGTGCTCATGTAGCCACCGGGCAGATAGAATTCCTTATCGTAACCGGTAGTTCTCTGTGGTTCTACGGGTTCTACGGTAAGTTCTACTCTCAGTGTATAGTAGCCGCTCACACCCTGTTCTTTTATCTTAATGATGCCCACAATGGTCTTCTGATCTGTAATGCCGTGCTTAATCTTTACATGTACCGAGCTGTCGCTGTTGTCTATATATACACGTTCTACATAGTTACCATTTTTTGAAAAGGTCTTGGTAACAGTGTTATATTCAGTATCCCAAGAATCATTCTGTACATTACCCTTGGAATCTTCAAACCCAGTGACGATGACATCTTCACCTGGATCTACTGTGTCGGTATAAAGTCCTTCAGCAAAAGCTACCTGCGTTGCCATTA
>JAVXNK010000009.1:66156-71358 GCA_036645835.1 Angelakisella sp.
GGATCTACTGTGTCGGTATAAAGTCCTTCAGCAAAAGCTACCTGCGTTGCCATTACGGTCAGCATGACCACTGACAGCAATATGGACATAAGTTTTTTCATTATCCTACCTCCGAAAATATTATAGAATTTAAATTATTTTGTTTTTTAGCCAAACTGCACAGCAAATGTGCTAAAAACTTTACTTATTACTAATAGTACATTTATTTTAGGTAAAAGTCAATACAAGGACAATAGGTTTCAAAAAACCTTTGAAGCACATTCACCATACAATATAGGGAGCAATCCCCTGTTTATACGTCCTCTTAACCTAAGGAAAGGAGAATTTTTCCCATGACACCCAACACAACTCTTGTATTTCAGCTTTATACCGGACGTCAGGCTATCCCTGTGCCCAGTGCCAAGGTAACTGTGACCAATCCCGGCGGCAGTATGGAGCGTGTACTATATTCCGGAGCCTCGGGCAGAACACCACCCCTGCCACTGGAAGCACCGCCTGTGTCACTGAGCCTTGCGCCTGCAGAGGCAGCGGTTCTCCCCTACAGCCTCTACAATGCACGGATAGAAGCTCGTGGTTACCTACCTATTATCATAAAGGGCATCCAGCTTTTTGAAGGCGTAGAGGGTCTGGAGAGCATTGAGCTGGACCCCGTACCCAGAAGTGCCGACCTGCTGGATGAGGAAAATGTCATTATCCCTCCCCCTGCCATCATCAGCGGGGAACCCCGTGATCCTGACAGCATCCCGCCCGCAGAATCCCCCGACCAGATAACACCAAAGGTTCTAACATCAGTATATATCCCCAAGTATATTACTGTGCATCTGGGCCGTCCGAATAATGCCTCAGCGCGGAATGTCACCGTCAGCTTTCAGGATTACATCAAAAACGTGGCCAGCAGCGAAATCTATCCTACCTGGCCCGACGCTGCTCTACGGGCAAACATCTACGCACAGATATCCTTTGCCCTTAACCGTATCTTTACCGAGTGGTACCCCAGCCGCGGCTATAGCTTTAACATTACAAACAATACTGCTTTTGACCAGGCTTTTGTACCGGGACGAAATATCTTTGCCAATATCAGCCGTTTGGTAGATGAGATTTTTAATGAATATGTCCGCACGAAGGGTACTATAAATCCACTCTTTACTGAATACTGCAACGGCACCACCGTCACCTGCAAGGGTTTATCCCAGTGGGGTACCGTACCACTGGCGGAAAACGGCTACAGCCCACTTAATATCCTTCGCCGGTACTACGGAAATAATATTGAGCTTGTAGAGACCAACGATATCCGCTCAGTGGAGGGTTCCTACCCCGGAACACCCCTTAGAAAGGGCAGCAACAGCTCCTATGTACGCACTCTGGAAAGGCAGCTAAACCGCATTCGGCGCAACTATCCTGCTATTCCGCTCATCACCTCGGTGGATAACAACTTTACCGCTGAAACTGAAGCTGCTGTAAAGGCCTTCCAGCGTATCTTTAGCCTTACTCCCGACGGCATTGTAGGCAAAGCTACCTGGTATGCCATCTCATATATCTATGTGGCAGTACGCAAGCTGGCAGAGCTTGGCGGTGAAGGAGAAGAGGAACAACTGCCCTCCGAGACCCCAGCCGAACTGCTGCGTCGTGGCGATACCGGCCCTTATGTAAAGCTTGCCCAGTATTTCCTACGGGTAATCGCAAACTATTATATTGCCGTACGTCCCATTGCCATAGATGGTATTTTTGGCCCCGACACCGAGGCTGCCGTACGGGACTTCCAGAACCGATTTGGCCTTGCCATCGACGGCATTGTAGGACCAAAGACCTGGGACTCTCTCTACAATGTATTCATGGGCATCGCCAACACCACCGGCCTTGCCGTTGCCTACCCCGGCTATCTGTTAAAAGAAGGTTCCCGTGGGGAAAATGTCTGGCTCATGCAGGACTACCTGCGGATAATCTCACAGCGTTACTCCGTACCCGTGGTTATCCCCGACGGCATCTTCGGCCCACAGACCAAAGCAGCGGTACTTGCATTTCAGCGCAGCTTCGGACTTGACCCCGACGGCATCATAGGTCAGAAGACCTGGGATAGAATTGTAACTGTACGGTTACTGCTGTAGGGCAGTCTGATAAAGCAAAACCACCATCGGCCGATTGGACGATGGTGGTTTTGTTTTTAAATCAGACTGCCCTCAAAGTTACCCTGCCAGTCGTGTACACTGCCAATATCTATTGCATTGTAGCCGCAACGCCGTAGCATTTGAACCGCTGACCTGCTGTGGAGACCGGCACGACAGTATACGAGCACTGATCTACTTTTGTCGGGCAGGAGCCATCCAATAGACCGGGGTGATAGCTCAAAGAAATCCAGATTGATACTTCCGGGTATTCGCTGCTCCCTATGTTCTCGTGCAGTTCTGATATCCAGAATGACGGTATAGGGATGTGTATCTATAAATTCTCGCGTCTCATCCGGTGATAAATAAGGAATCCCATTCATATTATTCCCTCCTGTGCCAGAGCTTACTGAGACAAGCTCTAAAAAACATGAGACCGCAGCCTTGCCGCAGCCTCATGTCATTCTATTCCCGAGGGATATTTTTGGTTATCGCACCTGCATCTGCAGTCCTGCCATCACGTCCAGCGCCTTCTGGTGTAACTCCTCATTAAAGGAGGCACAAAGGTTGCTTTCAATGATAATATTTGCGTTTGGAAAACAAGTTTGCAAATTTATAGCGTTGCTGATAACGCACATATTTGTTACCACGCCCACCAGTGTTATCTCATCGGGAGCTAGACTAAACAGATTACCAAAGTCAGCTGTTCCAAAAGACTGCTTGGGAAGCAGGGTTACATTCTGCTTGTTCATATAGCTTCGCAGAGATCCATAAAGCATCCAGCCTTCGCTACCCTCGGCACAGTGCTCTACCGGCAGGTTTTTCCCTTCACGGGTGTTCAGGTAGTCCTCGTGATGGGTATCCAGTGTGAAAACCACCCTGTCCCCTGCCGCCATATACTGCTCTACCAATGCTGCTATCCCCTGTTCCAGTTCGGCTGCGCGGGGAAACCCCAACGTACCGCTGACAAAGTCATTTTGATAATCTACTACAACTAAAACTCTATTCATGTCACGCTCCATTCCGACATTTAACCCTTTCCGATAAAATCTGCGGGGTTCATAATACGTCCGTTAATCTTTATTTCAATATGCAGATGATTGCCGCTGGCGTTTCCGGTACGTCCAATCTTGGCAATAAGCTGCCCCTGCTTCACATACTGTCCCGGCTGCACCAGAACCTCCGAGCAGTGTGCGTACAGACTGGTAACACCATCTCCATGGTTGATGTTGACACGTCTGCCGTAAGGCCAAATGTTCTTGTTGCTGGCGTAGGTGACAGTACCGGAACGCGCAGCATAAATACCCGTGCCGTAGGGCGCCGCAATATCCATACCGGTGTGTCCTCTGTAACCGTAAAGTCCTGCACTGACGTATCCGCCTGCCACAGGCCAGATGAAGGAAGCATTGGTGTCGCCGCTGCCCGCAGGCAGGAACTCGGCAGGCTTCAGCGTACCGCGCACCTTCTTGGCGTTCACAGGTTCCTTTACCACATTGCGCTCAATAACTGTCTCATTGACCCGCTCACCGTCGATATAGGTAACATCGGATATAATTTCCCGTTCACCCTTGATACCGTTGGAGAGGGTGACAACATAGCTGTCCAGCTGCTTATTGTCGTCCTTATAGTCCACTCCAAAGTCAATTTCTTCGGTGTAGGTTTCACGGCGGGTCACCTGTATGCCAAGGCTTAGCTCCACCTTGTTTACCAGTATTTCCTCCCCGGCAAAGACAACGGGAACATCGCCGCCATCCTCCTCCGAACGGGCCGCCAAAGTGGGGTTCAGACCAATAATAGCCTTCACCGTGGTATTGTTCTTTTCGGCAATGGTCTCCAGTGTCTCGCCCTTTTCTACCTTATGGGACTGGGGAAGGGACTCGTTGTTTTCCAGCGCATTTTTAATTTCATGAACAGGGCGGATGGAGCTGATGGGATACATACCACGCTGCAACGCCACCTTCTTTACAAACTGCACCCGCTCATGGGCGGTATTGGTACGGTAGTTGTCCAGAATGGAGTCAATATAGAATAGGAATTCGCTTCCATCCTCTACCGCACCCAAAAATGCACCGTCAATGTATATACCATCTGCCATGGCAACCTCGTTTTTGGAGACCGTCATAATCTTATTAGCCAGTGCTTCGGTGGATAGGAGGTTTTCCTCGTCGGTTATAACAAGGCGGAAGCTGGGCCTGCTGTCATCGGCAGGAGCATACTCCTCGTTGATAAGACGGGCGTAAACCTTATTCTTCGCCTCGTAGAAGTCACCCTCCCGGGCAATATAGCCCAGCTTCACACCGGAATACTCCACTTCCAGCGCATAACTAATCTGCTGAAAATAGAGAATGACAGCGGCCAGAACAGCACAGCCCAGTATGGGTAGTATGAAGCTTGCAATGCTGTTAATGGGCTTACCTAGGGAGTAGAGATACTTGAGAAACACCCTGCCGCTGGCCTTGGCCTTACCCTCCTCCTGCTGACGAAGGATGCGGGAAATGGCAATGCGCATGGAACGGGACTTTGTAACAATATCCCGAAAAGGATGCAGGCAGGAATCGGTAATGCCATCCAACACACGGGCAATCTGATGGCGTTTCACCCGAATAAAATGAGGAATATTGTACCGTGCCCAAACCCCCATGGTAAAAAGACGGCGGCGCAGGTCGGCACAGTTGCGAAGCACCTGTATTCCTATATAGTAGCATTCGGTGTAGCCCCAACCATAGGTTTCATAGGCATACCGCATAATGGGATATACGGGGTTCGTTTTTTCTATTTTGTGGGTAATGCCGGCAGCGCGGGACTTCTCGGCCTTTGCAGGCTGTACAGGTGACCCGCTCGGATGCTCCGAGGCAGGCGGGTCCTGGGGTGTACCACGCAGATTCCGCAGCTTTTTCAGAAGCTCGGGTGGTTCGGTTTCATCCTGCTCGTCGTCCTGCTCTACCTCTTCATCATCCAGCCCGCCAAACTTGGTCTTGTCCTCTTCTATTTCGGCGTTAGATCTACGAGGTTCGGTAAATAGCTTTAAAAGGCCATCCTTACTTTTTAAAAGGCGGCCCGTCATACGTTCTTTTATATCATCGGCCAGGTTGCCGCTTTC
>JAVXNK010000009.1:71458-91218 GCA_036645835.1 Angelakisella sp.
TCCGGCTCCGCTTTTGGCTCCAACCTCGGCTCTGGTTTTGGCTCCAGCCTTGGCTTCGGTTCCGAAACAAGCAGATCCATCTGCACAAATTCCGGTTCGGGCGCCCATACAGGTTTGGGGATTTCCCTACTGGACTGCTTCCAGCTATGCGGCCTTACTTCAGGCTGCTGCTGTCCATCTATCTCTATATCTTCGTCGCTGTCATCGTCATCACTGTCATCTATCTCAATGGCTGGGCAATCCCACCCATTTAGGGAATCTTGCTCCTGAACCCTTTCCAGCAGCTTCTTTTGTTTCTTTTTTTTCTTTCTCGACAATACGGGTGGCTCCTTTCCTGAAGGATAACATATACATGTCTGATTATAGCGGAGTTTTATCATAAAATCAAGTTGCCTACACATTGTATCACTTCGAAATAAAAAGTGTGTTAATATAGTGTAAACGGCATAGGATGGCGTGGGTGTGATATTTTCATCTTGACAAAAGCATGGGAAAAGGTGTATACTACTGCCATACTGAAAAAGACGATGAAGAGAAGAGTAAGCTTTTAACCTTCTTGCAGAGAGCTCCGGTAGCTGAAAAGGAGTAGATAGGAAGATTGCTGAAAATGGTCTCGGAGTTGCGCACCGACAGCCGTATATACGGCCTAGGCTGCGACGGGTTCGCCCGTTAAAGCGATGAGGGTATCGAAGGGTATGTATATACTCCCTGTACTCGATAAGGCACGCACTGTGAGGTGCGGGCGAACAAAGGTGGTAACACGAAGCTTGGCTTTCGTCCTTTATATAGGACGAAGGTTTTTTTATTGTGTTTACAAAATTTTCACAGAGAATGGGTGATTACATGATTGAGATTAAAAATATAACAAAACAGTTTACTGACAACAGCGGAGCTACCCTGTCGGTACTGCGGGATATCTCCTTTACCATAGAAAAGGGAGATATCTATGGTGTAGTGGGCATGAGCGGTGCAGGTAAGAGCACCATGCTCCGCCTTATCGGTCTGCTCGACACTCCCACCTCCGGCAGCATTGAAGTACGGGGGCAGGACATTGGTACACTGACCGGTAAGGCTAAGATTGATTACTTTAAAACCATAGGCACCGTGTTTCAGGGTTACAATCTGCTGATGCAGCGGACGGTGGCACAAAACATCGCCTTTCCGCTAGAGCTTTCCCCTCATAATAAAGAGGAAGCGGCAGAACGGGTACGGGGTCTTTTGGAAGTGGTAGGACTTAGCGATAAGGCGACCGCCTACCCCAGTCAGCTTTCGGGCGGGCAGAAACAGCGTGTGGCTATTGCCCGTGCGCTTGCTACCAACCCACAGCTGCTGCTCTGCGACGAACCAACCTCGGCACTGGATAGCCTGACTACCCAGTCCATACTGGATCTTCTCAGCGATATTAACCGCAGACTGGGCATTACCATTATCATCATTACCCACGAGATAGGGGTAGTAAAACAAATCTGCAACAAGGTTGCTGTACTGGAAGGCGGCATACTGGTGGACAATGGCACCGTCGCCGACGTGCTGGAGCAGCAGAACCATGAAATTACCCGCAGTTTTTTTGGGAAGGAGGCGTAACCCATGGCATTTTTTGAAGAATACGGCATGATGCTCCTGACAGCCACTGGGCAAACCCTCTTCATGGTGGTGCTGTCCACCCTATTCAGCTATCTGCTGGGAATGCCCCTTGGTGTGCTGGCATTCATCACCGCTCCCGGCTCCATAACCCCCCGTCCACGGCTTTACACCATGCTGGACTGGATCATTAACATTACCCGCAGTATTCCCTTCATTATCCTGCTGGTGGCTATTATTCCCTTTACCCGAATGGTTGTGGGCACCTATATCGGCCCAAAGGGCGCAGTAGTGCCGCTGACCGTGGCAGCCATTCCCTTTGTGGCCAGAATGGTACAAAGCTCCATGAACGAGCTGGATCGTGGCATCATCGAAAGCACCAGAGCCATGGGCGCTACAAACGTTCAGATTGTCACACGGGTACTGCTGCCGGAATGTCTGCCCTCGCTGATACAGGGAATGTCTATTACCACCATTACCCTCATTGGCTATGCTGCCATGGCGGGCACAGTAGGTGCAGGCGGCCTTGGAGACGTGGCTATCCGCTACGGACATAGCCGATACCAGCCCGATGTCATGTTTGCCTGTATTGTTATTCTTGTGGCTATTGTTCAGCTTATACAGCTTGGCTTTGATAAGCTGGTAAAGAAGATGGACAAAAATGTATAATTAACAACAATAAGTATTTTTTAAGGAGTGTTTATAATGAAATTTTCTACAAAACGTATAATCTCACTGACACTGGCACTGACCCTTTCTCTGGCGGCAGCAGGCTGCGGAAGCACCCCTGCAAGCTCCGGTTCAGCCCCCGCCTCCACCCCTGCTCCCGCTTCTGAAGCAGCCACCAGCGCTGCACCTGCACCCAGCACAGAAGCACCTCTAAAGCTTGTTGTGGGCGCTTCTCCTGCTCCCCATGCCGAGATACTGGAGTCGGTAAAGGAGCAGCTTCTTAAGGAAGGCATTGCTCTGGAAATTCAGGAATTTACCGATTATGTACTGCCCAACAACGCACTATCCGATAAGCTTCTGGACGCCAACTACTTTCAGCATCAGCCCTACCTCACTGATTTTAACGCCAAGAACAAAACCGACCTGGTAAGCGCAGCGGCTATCCACTTCGAGCCTCTGGGCATCTACCCCGGAAAGACTGCAACCCTTGCAGAAATAAAGGATGGCGCTACCATAGCAGTGCCCAACGATACCACCAACGAGGCCAGAGCGCTTAACCTACTGGCAGCACAGGGATGGTTCACCCTTAAGGCCGGCGCAGGGCTGGCAGCCACCCCCAAGGACATTGAGCAGAACCCCAAGAAGCTGAAGTTTGTAGAGCTTGCTGCCGAGCAGATTCCCAACGCCATTGGCGAGGTAGATTTTGCAGTCATCAACGGTAACTACGCACTTCCCGCAGGTCTCATTGACAAGGTTCTGGTTGTGGAAGACCCCAAGTCCGCAGCTGCACAGGAGTTTGCAAACATTCTTGCTATCCGTCCCGACAGCAAGGACGACCCCCGCATTGCAGCACTGGTTAAGGCTCTTACCAGCGAAGAAACCCGTAAATTCATTGACGGCAAGTATGGCGTAACCGTTGTACCTGTATTCTAAAAAAGACAAAAGAAAAAACTCCTGCTTGGGCGGAGTGGTATAGAAAAGCTAAGGGCTATGACGAATTTATATTTCGTCATAGCCCTATTATTTTATTGAAGCTTACATTAACACTTGACTTTAACAATGTTAAACTATATAATAAACATTATTAAAAAGGAGGCTTAAGGATGGCAGTAGAAATTGTACCTGAGTGGATGTTAAACCTTGACGATGAGGACATATCCTTTATTAAAAAGTTTCTTTTGGCTTCTGGGTCGTTAAAAGAAATTGCCAAACAGTATGAGGTCACTTATCCTACCGTACGGCTTAGGCTAGATAAGTTAATACAAAAAATTCGGATAAGTGAAGATGCAACAAATGAACCATACATCTCACTTATCAAACGGCTAGCAGTAAATGACAAAGTGGATTTTGATACTGCTAAACTGTTAATTTCAGAATACAAAAAAACTAAAGGGGCTGAATGATATGGAAAGAGCACCAATTACAACAATTATGTTACTTATTATAATCGCATTATTAGTAGGAGGGGTTTTTCTTCAAATCTTCCTATCCAAAAAGAAAAACAAGTGGTTTGGTCTTATTCTCCCGGCCATTACATTTTTTTATTCCATGTTAATGGTTCTGAGCATTGCTGCTCTTAACGGAATGACAGGGGGAGAGATTTTTATGCTGTTTGCGTCAACCCTCCTTATCAGCAATATCCCAACGATTATTCTGCTTGGTATCTATTTTAGTTGCAGAGAGAAAATGAAGATTCGTTGTCAAATTGATAAAATGAACATTCAGGATTTAGACTGACTTATTGTTCCGAGCAAAAAGCCCCCGCTTCGGCGGGGGCTTTTTATTATCTTCGGTTTTCGTATTCGTAGGTAATAGCCGAGAGCGCATACATGGGTGCTGTTTCACACCGAAGTATTCGGCTGCCCATGGTACACACATGCAGTCCCGCCGCTGTAGCTTCCGCCACCTCGGCTTCCGAAAAACCACCCTCCGCGCCTATAAGCAGGCTGATGGTGCGGGGCCTTTCGGCCAGTACTGTGCCCAAAGGGGCAGTAGCATTCTCATAAAAGAGAATGGCCTCCTGGGCCTGTTTCATCTCTGCCAATGCTTCACGCAGGCTAAGCAGCGCAGTCACCTGTGGGATTACCCCACGTCCGCTCTGCTTGGCAGCTTCTAAGGAAATGCGGTTTAGCCGCTCCAGCTTCTTTTCCATGGCCTTGCCGTCGGGACGGGAAACACACCGCTCGGTAAGCACCGGCGTAATGGTGGTTACACCCAGCTCTACCGCTTTTTGAACAATAAGCTCCAGCTTGTCCGCCTTGGGAAGCGCCTGAAACAGGCGGATGGATACAGGCGGTTCGCTCCGGCTGGGAGCACTGCTCAGTACCGTAAGAGTTACTGTGGTATCTCCCATATCAGCGATACGGCACTGATAATCATTGCCCATGCCGTCGCAGGCTACCAGCTCCTCCCCCACCTTACAGCGAAGTGCTTTGGAAATATGGCGGGCATCCTCACCGGTAATGGTGCCGGTCGTTTGGTTGATGTCAGTGGTGAAAAATCTTGGCATAGGCTCACCCCTTCGCCAATACTGCACACCAACCGTCGTGCTCTTCAACCTTTTCGATGGTGAGGCCGTTTGCAGTTAGTGCGCTAAGCACTTCATCCTGACGAGGCAGAATGATACCGGAGGCCACCAGCAAGCCGCCCACCCGCAGCTGCCTGCGGATGGAAGGTGCCAGCATAATGATGACATCTGCCACAATATTGGCAGCTATTACATCATATTCGCCACCCAGCTTTTCATTTAAGGCAGTGTCGGACACTAGGTCCCCTGCCAGTGCTGTAAATGCAGGGGGTGTAAAGCCGTTGGCAGCAGCATTTTCCGCGGCGGTACGCACTGCCACAGCATCAATATCCACACCTACAGCTGAGCCTGCGCCCAGCAGCAGTGCTGCTATGGAAAGGATACCGCTACCGGTTCCCATATCCAGTACACGGTCACCACTGTGAACCACCTGCTCCAACAGCTGTGCGCAGAGGCGGGTAGTGTGGTGGGTGCCGGTACCAAAAGCCATGCCTGGGTCCAGTGTAATGACCAGTTCATTTGGCTGCTTTGTGTAGTTTTCCCAGCTGGGGCAAACTACCAGACGCTCTCCAAGGGCAGTGGGATGGTAGTATTCTTTCCAGGCTGTAGCCCACTCCTCCTCCCGCACGCCATAGGTTTTAATCTCGTGGGGCACGCCCTCGTTCTTCAGACGGTGTGCCAGATAGGACACCGCTTCGGCAGGGCTCTGCTCGGGGCTGATATAGAGATGGACAATGCCGATGCTTTTGTCCTTCCGAAGCAGCTCCTCGTCAATGAGGTCAATGTGGGCAATCTCCTGTACCATTTCGGTCATATCGGAATAGTCCTCGGTATAGATGCCGTATGGCACTGCCATCTGGGCAATGGCCTCGGCGGTTTCCAAATATTGCACAGGAATAATTACCTGTATGTCAGTCCAATCCATCTTGTTCTCCGTTCCTTTATTTTGCGTAGAATGCTTCAATGGCCTTATAGGTCATATATACATCACACTTAGACACTACCTCGAAGGGTGCGTGCATGGATAGCACAGGTACGCCCAGGTCCACAGTATCTACATTGTGGTAGGAAACATACTTCGCTACGGTGCCACCGCCGCCCTGATCCACCTTGCCCAGCTCACCGGTCTGCCAGACTACCCCGGCATCGTCCATAAGCTTCCGGAAATAGCCCATCGTTTCGGCAGAGGCATCGTTGGTGCCGCCCTTACCGCGAGCACCGGTGTACTTGGTAAGCACTACGCCGTAGTTGATGTATGCGGTGTTCTTGCGCTCGGTCACCTCGGAGAATGCAGGGTCAAAGGCCACGTTAACGTCACTGGACAGGCACTTGGATTTCTCCAGTACGTGACGTACCTGTGCACCCTCTAGCTGTGCCAGGTCTTCAATGTAATCCCGCAGGAACATAGAGGCCATACCGGTGTTACCGTCGGAGCCTGTCTCCTCCTTGTCAGCGAAGATGGTTACAGTGGTGTGCAGAGGCTTTTTGGCAGTAAGCTCCGCCATAAGGCTGGGGTAGGCGCATACACGGTCGTCGTGTCCATAGGAACCTACCAGACCACGGTCAAAGCCCACATCCTGTGCGCCGAAGGCGGGCACAGCGCAAAGCTCTGCGGACAGGAAATCGCTCTCTACAATGCCGTATTTCTCAAACAGGAGGTTTGCAATATTCAGCTTTACCTTCTCGGAAGCCTTATCGTCCTTAAAAGGCATACAGCCGATGAGGATATTGAGCTGCTCGCCCTTAATGCCCTCAGCCATAGTCTGCTTCATCTGGTCGGCTGCCAGGTGAGGCAGCAGGTCGGTGACGCAGAAGATGGGGTCGGCAGGGTCCTCACCGATAACTACATCCACTGTAGTGCCGTCCTTCTTTATAATAACACCGTGGAGGGACAAGGGAATGGCAGTCCACTGGTATTTCTTAATGCCGCCGTAGTAGTGGGTTTTAAAGTAGGCCAACTGTGCTTCCTCGAAGAGAGGGCGGGGCTTAAAGTCCAAACGGGGGCTGTCGATATGGCTAACAGCAATGTGCACACCCTCAGTAATGGGCTGTGTGCCAAAGGTGCTCATAATGAGTGCCTTACCACGGTTGTTCTTATAAACCTTGTCGCCTGCCTTGTACTTTTTGCCTGCTACAAACTCACTGTAACCCTTCTTTTTCAGAAGTGCTATGGTGTAGTTTACAGCCTCACGCTCGGTTTTGCAGGCGTTCAAAAACTTCTTATAGTCCTCGCAGAAAGCAAATGCATCGGCAATCTCCTTGTCGGAGAGTGTCTCACCCATATTTTCCGGCTTCATCAGCAGTTTTTCCTGAAGAAGCACCCCTGCACTCTTTTCTTTATTGTCTGCCTGTACGCCTTCCGGCTTGCTTGTATCCTTTTTCATTTCTGTACCTCCTATAGTTGTTTTTTTATATTTTTATGATAAATCGTAAACTGTTTCATACATGCGAGCTGTGTACAGCACCTTTGTCACATAGCTGTTGGTATCCGCAAAGGGAATACTGTGCAACCGTGTTCCGTCCGCGCTGTAGCGGCTGTCGGTAAGCCACCGTGTTACATTGCCCCAGCCTGCATGGTAGGCCGCCAGAGCGGTATCTACCTGTCCGAACTCCTGAATGAGCAGCTCCAGCGTATGCGCGCCATAGTAGATGTTGGCCTTTGGCTCAAACAGCAGCTCATGAGGAGCCTCACCTGTTTCACCCATGCGGTAACGTACCCAGCTTAGGGTGTCCGGGGTAATCTGCATAAGCCCGCAGGCTCCCACCGAGGACTGTACATCCTCGCGAAAACCGCTCTCGGTGCGGATAACCGCATAGAGCAGCGACTCCTCTACACCTGTAAGGGTAGAGGCCTGCCCCACCGTTTCGGCATACTTAATTGGATAAGCTGCGCGAAAAAAAGTTCTGTAGCTTATATAAAGCATTACCGTACCTATGGCAATGAGTAGTGTCAGTAGTATGGCTTTTATTCTGCTTTTTGCTATCATAGCCCACCTCCCGTTATAATCCCAGTGCATTTAGAAGCTCCAGCACTGCCAACCGAAGCTCAACGGTATCTCCGCTGTTACTTACTATGTAGTCGGCATGGCTGGCAAAATATTCGTCGGTATGCTGGCTTCCCATTCTTCGGGCAGCCTCGTCGGCGGTAATCTTGTCTCGCTTCATAATGCGACCAAGCCGCGTAGTATCGTCTGCAGTAATGACTACAATCTTGTCGCAGAGGGCATCGGCACCGCTTTCAAACAGCGTAGGCGCATCCAGTACAATCAGCTTTGCCCCCGCCTGCTGCGCTTTTAGTATATCCAGCTCCGCCTCTTCTAGTATATAGGGGAAGATAATGGCGTTGAGACGTTCCAGTTTTTTTTGATCGTTAAAAACAATCTGCGCCAGCTTGCGGCGATTTAGGTCTCCGTTTTTATCGATAATCAGCGGAGAAAATTCCACCGCTAGGTCTACCAGACAGCGGTTACCCTTGGATGCCACCCTGCGGGACAGCTGGTCACAGTCGACAATCTCCACACCCTGCCATTCTCGCAGCATGGATGCCACCAGCGATTTCCCTGCGCCCGTAGGCCCTGTCAGCCCAACAATCACAACCTTCACCTCCTATCTAAAGTTCCAAAATTTGAAAACCCGCCGAGCGGATAAGCCGGTTATAAACTGCCAGACCTATTCCCTCGGGACGGGGGGCATGGATGTAGGCTTTGGTAATACCCGTATCGTCAAGGCCACGCAGAAGGTCAAATAGTCGGCGGGCCTGTTCTGCATAGTCTTCGGCAGCACCGCAGCAGATAGCGGGCACACTCAGCAGCGGCTGCTCCTCCGCAAAGCAGACAGCACAGCAGCCGTCGGCAGCGTGGCTGTTCACATAGGCTGCAAAAGCCTCTGCACTGCCCTTTAGCAGTATTACCTCTGCCTTTGGGGCGTAGTGCTTATACTTCATACCCGGAGAACTTACCCGTTCTCCTTCGTCCAGCTGTTCCAGTACGCCTTTATCCAGCTCCACCTCACCCAGTACCTCCTGCAGCTCTGCCAGTGTAACTGCACCGGGGCGCAGCAGTCTGGGAACAGGTGTTGCCAGTGTTATAACGGTAGATTCCACCCCCACAGCGCAGGGCTCCCCCTCCACTATGGCATCCACCCTGCCCTGCATATCGTGAACGCAGTGGGCAAATGTGGTGGGGCTGGGGCTGCCGGAGCGGTTTGCCGAGGGTGCTGCCAGCGGTACACCTGCCGCAGCTATAATGGCACGGGCAGCCTCACTTTCCGGCATCCGTATAGCCACGGTAGAAAGCCCGCCGGAAGTAATCAGCGGTATCTGCTCACTCTTGGGCAGAATAATGGTCAAAGGCCCCGGCCAAAACCGCTCTGCCAACAGCAGGGCGGCGGCGGAAACCTCTGTTACCAGTGGGGGCAGCATATCCATACTGTCAATGTGCACGATAAGGGGATTATCCTGAGGGCGACCCTTGGCTTCAAATATTTTTGCAACCGCTATGGGGTCACAGGCATTTGCCGCCAGCCCGTAAACCGTTTCGGTGGGTATGATAACGGTACCGCCGCTGCGCAGCAGTTCCCCCGCTGTAGCGATGGCCTTATGGTCACGCTCTGTATCCAGAATGGTGAGCATCTGTGTTTCTATGGGTTTCAAGACTTATTCCTCTCCCTGTGCGCTGAGTTTCTCCGCCTGATGATAGGCTACCAGCGGGTCAATAATTTCATCGAGGGCACCATTGAGCACGGCATCCAGACGGTAAAGTGTCAGGTTTATTCTGTGGTCGCTTACCCGTCCCTGTGGGTAGTTGTAGGTGCGAATACGCTCACTGCGGTCGCCTGTACCCACCTGTGAACGGCGGTCGCTGGCAATCTGGGCGTCCTGCGCCTCCTGCTTTGCCGCAAGCAAACGGGAACGCAGTACCCGCAGTGCCTTATCCTTGTTCTTGTACTGGCTACGCTCGTCCTGACATTCCACCACTGTACCGGTGGGCAGGTGGGTTACACGAATGGCGGAGCTGGTTTTATTAATGTGCTGTCCGCCTGCGCCGCTAGAGCGGAAGGTATCAATCTTCAGGTCCTTGGGGTCAATATCCAGCTCCACCTCTTCGGCCTCGGGCAGTACTGCCACCGTTACGGTAGAGGTGTGTATGCGCCCCTGTGTTTCGGTGTCCGGTACCCGCTGCACCCGGTGCACTCCGCTTTCAAACTTGAGGCGGGAGTATGCGCCATCCCCCGAAATGGAGAAGCTTATTTCCTTGTAGCCCCCAAGCTCAGTTTCGTTTTCATTTAAAATCTCCGACTGCCAACCCCTGCTTTCGCTGTACATGGAGTACATGCGGTAAAGGCTTGCCGCAAACAGAGCCGCTTCCTCGCCACCTGCACCGCCGCGAATTTCCACAATGACGTTTTTGTCGTCGTTTTCATCCTTGGGCAGAAGCAACAGCTGCAGTTCCTTACCCAGTGTGTCCAGTTTATCCCGTGAATCCCGCAGTTCCTCTGCTACCATTTCCCGGAAGTCCTTGTCCAGTCCACCGCCATCCAGCAGCTCCTTGGCCTCCTCCTCACTGCGCTTTGCAATGGAGTATTCACGGTACTTCTCTACAATGGGGGTCAGGCTCTTGTATTCCTTCATAAGCGCACGGTAACGCTCATTGTCATTTATGACCTCCGGCTGGGACAGCATATTGCTGATTTCATCGTACCGTCCCTCGGTGGCCTGCAATCTATCAAACATCATAGTAATCATCCATTCTGCCGCTTCGCATCGACATAAATTATAAAGAAAGAGGCCATCTTATCATGCGAAGCCCAGGAATGATAAGATGATTATTGCGCTATAGATGCGGTAGTGAGCGCAGCAAACGAATCGCATTGCGCATCGCACCGCGAAGGATAGCGTGAATTTCTTTCACGCTATCACCTATTATCCTCTTTCAAGTTAAAGTTCGTACTTCGTGAGCAGCTACCGCAGCTAGGTTTCGTGCTTCTCACGCAGCAGCTTGCGGATGCCCCGCTCTATCTTTACTCTGGGAGCCATAATGGTGTGTCCGCACTTTTGGCACTGAATTTTAAAATCCATACCCACACGGGTTACCAAAAAAAGGTTGCAGCCGCAGGGGTGCGGCTTTTTCATTTCCAGAATATCCCCAACCTGTACATCCACGGCTTCGCCTCCTTTACCTTTTTCATATCTATATAGTATATCGAAATTAAAGACGATTGGCAACATTTCTTTGATTTTATCTTAAAAATTTGCACAAAATAACTTATGTGCAGAAGTGCAGAAAAACAGTAATAAGAGAAGGCAGGAGAACAGTATGGATGTAGCAATCACCGCAATATTTGCAACCCTGGAGCAGGCACGTTCCGCCGCCGACTGCATGGCGGTATGCCCCGGCAAGGAAAAAAACCTTCGGATATCCATGGAGCACTGCGACCACAGCGCAGTAACTGCGGCCAGCCGCCTCATGGGCGGAGGCTATGCGCCGGACCTTCTGGACATTACCCCTACCAGTTCCGCTGCTGTCTACAGGGGGCAGAGTGCACTGGTGCGGGTACGCTGTAGCGACCAGCTCTCTGCTTTTGCAGCTAAGGAGCTGGCGGCACTGGGTGCAGAAAAAATTACCATTACTCCCCTATCCTAGTCATAGACCCTCTCTGTCCCGAATATGATAAACAAACGGATATCCCATGGGAAAAACTAAGGAGGAGAGGAAAGTGGCATTTTTACCTGAAGGAAGTATTTTGGGCACAGCGGAAAACAGCTATTATCTACGGAGCATTACCACGCTGGAGGAGGCCCGGCAGCAAGGGCGTATTCTGGAGGCCCGTGCTGTAGTTTGCGATTCCGGGCATAACCTCATTGTGGATCTGGGGTTTACAAGGGGCATTATTCCCCGAAGCGAAGGGGCGCTGGGCATTGAGAATGGCAGCACCCGTGATATCGCCATTATATCCAAGGTGAACAAAGCAGTCTGCTTTACAGTGGACGGCTTTATACGTCAGCCTGATGGCAGTCTACAGCCCATACTGTCACGGCGGGAGGCACAGGAGCTGTGTAAAAACCACTATTTGAGCAGGCTTACCCCGGGTGAAATTATCTGTGGACGGGTAACTCACCTGGAAGCCTTTGGTGCCTTTGTGGATGTGGGCTGCGGCCTGCCCTCCCTCATTCCTATCGACCAGATTTCAGTTTCCCGCATAGCCCACCCCAGAGACCGCTTTACAGTGGGCGACCAGATATATGCCGTTGTGCGGTCGGTGGAGCCGGAAGGACGTATCTGCCTGAGTCATAAGGAGCTACTGGGTAGCTGGGAGGAGAATGCCAGCCTCTTCTCCGCAGGTGAAACAGTGGCAGGTATCATACGCTCGGTGGAGGAATACGGGGTGTTTGTGGAGCTTACACCAAACCTTGCGGGCTTGGCCGAACCCTTTGGCAATGTGCTAATAGGCCAGCACGCCAGCGTATACATAAAGAGCATCATTCCTGACAAGATGAAGATAAAGCTGGTTCTGGTGGATGCTTTTGATGCCGACTACCACACGCCGCCTATCCGCTATTTCCTCACCGAAGGACGGTTGGACCGATGGGTGTATTCTCCCCCATCCTCCCACAAGATTATAGAAACGACATTTGCATAGAAGAGGTACAGAAAAAAAGGCTGTTGGCGTAATGCCAACAGCCTTTTATGTATTCGGTTATCTTTACTTGGCGTTTGCAGCTGCCTTGTTCAGAGAAGCAAGGAAAGCAGAAACGTCCATGGTGCAGGAGCTCTTCAGCTCTTCAACATCAGGAACTGCCAGGTGGTTGTCATCCTTCTTGTAGGTCTTCATGCCGGTAACTTCTGCAACGGTCTTGCCAATTGCATACTTCTCCAGAGCATCAACCTGCTCGAACCACTCCTTGCCAATAGCAGAAGCCTTCTTCATGCTGTAGCCATCTTTCAGCTCTTTCTTGGACTTGATGTCGTTAGCAGCTTCGGACTTTGCTGCGCCGGTCTTGTCGAAAGCAGCCTTGCCCTGGGTGCAATCCCAAGAAATACCTACGATTTTGCCGTTTGCGTCTACGGTCACTGCACAAGAGGTGGTATCTACCTGTGACTTGCCATCCTTCTCACCTGCTGCGGTAATGCTAACGTCGCTAACCATACCCAGGCCAACCTTCAGAGTAGGAGCGCCGCAACCCGCGACCAGAACCAGAACCAGTGTAAGCGCAATAAGTTTCTTCATAATTTTCCTCCACAAACAATATGTTTTTTCATTGAAGCAAGGATGTTATGAATTTAACAACCTTGCTCTTATGTATTATACTTTAAATTCTCAGCTTTTGCAACCCCTCCGGTATGAAAAATGACGAACATCTCATAGACATTGATTTTTCCGTCAATAATGGTATACTGTAAGCTGCACGCAATTTACACTATATAAAAGGAGCCTTTTAATGAAGAAAAATTTCCTCTCCCTTTGCGCACTGCTGACTGCTCTGCTGCTGATAGGCGGCTGTGCCCAAAAGCCCGCAGAACCACAGTATCAGAAGTATCAAATGCAGTTTTTTGGCGCATTCGATACCGTTATACAGCTAGTGGGATACACCACTACCGAGCAAGAGTTTACAGAGTATGCAGACTATACTCAAAAGCGGTTTGTGGAGCTTAGCCACACCTTCGACCGTTTCTACGAGTATGAAGGTATAAACAATATTCGAACGGTCAACCTAAAAGCAGGAATTGCTCCTGTAAAGGTGGACCCCATTGTTCTGGATGTCATTGATCTCTGCCGTCAGTGGTACACCGAAACCGACGGACAGATAAATATTGCCATGGGTTCGGTGTTGTCGGTTTGGCACGACTACATGGAGCTCTATGCAGATGACCCTCAGGGGGCAAAGCTACCCTCCACCGAGGAGCTGAACTCTGCTGCGAAGCATATGAACATGGATGATATTATTACCGACCGGGAAGCCGGTACAGTGTACCTTGCCGAAAAGGGGATGGTGCTGGATACCGGTGCAGTGGCAAAGGGCTACTGTGCACAGGTGGTAGCAGATGAGCTGTATGCTCTTGGTTTTACCTCTTTTATCATCAGTGCAGGGGGCAACGTTGTTACTGCCGACCCGCCTTTGGATGGTATTCGTAAAAGCTGGGGCATTGGTATACAGGACCCCTTTGCCGACGTAAATGATCCCAACTCCCCCTCTACCGAAGTAATGTTCGTCACCGGTGAATCGGTAGTTACCAGCGGTGACTATCAGCGGTTCTATATGGTAGGTGACAAGCGGATACATCACATTATTGACCCCGACACCCTTATGCCCGCCGACTATTACAGAGGCCTAACCATTGTCCATGAGGATAGCGGAATGGCTGACCTCTTTTCCACCTCCCTGTTCTGCATGGACTACCCAACCTCCCGCGCCTTTGCGGAAAAGCATGGTCTAAAGGTTCTGTGGATACTGCCCGACGGCAGTGTGGAATACACCGACAACCTGCTGCCCCAGCTGCGGGACCGCGGTGGAGCAACAGCGGCTATAGACAAGTAAATAAAAGCACATTAGAAAAGCCCGACTCCCACCTAAAATGGAAGTCGGGCTTTTGTGTAGTTTGTGGGTTTACAGCAATCTCTTCCGCAGCTCGGCGGGGCTTTCCTGGGTCAGCAGGCCGGGGGCAATATCCAGTACGGTAACGCATCCGGTCTGGCCTTTTTCAGAAAGACGGTAGACTGCACGGGCATAGGCTACCAGCACACTGGCAGTGAACTCGGGGTTGCTGTCCAGCGTTAGCTGAAACTCCACAACATGCTTGTTCCCGCTTACCCCTGTGTCGCCGCTGCGTAGAACCATGCCGCCGTGAGGCATTTTACTATGGTTTTGACGAAGCTCTTCCTCGGTAATAAAGTTCACGGTGGTGTCGTAGTCGACAAAGTAGTTGGGCATGGTTTTAATGTCACTGACAATTTTCTCCCGGTCTGCCCCTTCCTCTGCCACCACATAACATTCACGAAGGTGCTTCTGGCGGGTGGTCAGCTGTGGGTTTACACCGCTTCGCACTGCATTTACGGCTTCCTCCACCGGCACGGTATATTGGATAGCGTTTTTAACGCCTTTTACCCGACGCAGAGCATCGGAGTGGCCTTGGCTTACGCCGCGTCCCCAGAAGGTATAGCTCTCGCCCTGAGGCAGGGCGGCTGTGCCATAGGTACGCAGAATGGAGAAGAGGCCGGGGTCCCAGCCGCAGGAGATAAGAGAAAGGTTTCCCGCCGCCTTGGCGGCACTGTCCATAGCCTCAAAGTAAGTAGGGATGTTTGCATGGGTATCAAAGCTATCCACTGTGTTAAAGCAAGCTGCAAAGCGAGGCCCCTGTTCCGGCAGGTCGGTTGCCGAACCACCGCAGAGAATCATCACATCCACGCTGTCCTGTAGCTCTGCCACATGCTGCTCTGAAACAATCTTCACACCCAAGGTCTGAGTTTTAATGGAGGCAGGGTCGCGGCGGGTTACGACTGCTACAAGCTCCATGTCGGAGTTCCGCGCAATGGCCTGTTCCACGCCTTTGCCAATATTACCATAGCCTGCTATGCCAATTCTAATCATATAAGTCATCCAACTCTCCGCAAGAATTTTGGTCTGAACCAGTGAATGTACACATAATGGAGATTATCTACCGTAAAATCATAGATGCCGAAAAATACGTTGCCCAGTGCCAGCAGGATAAGAGCAGAATACTTCCCAAAGGAGCCGAATTCATCTAAAATCTCACTGATACCCATTACATATATGACAACAGCATAGGCGGCTATGACTGCCACATTAAAAATAATAAATTTCAAGGCATACTGCAGGGGTTTGGACTGTATTTGAACCAGCTTCGTCTGAAGTATGGGGTAGTACCCGAAAAAGAAGATAAAAAGCAGCGCCGCTTCTTTAATGGGCACCATAAAGATGGCCAGAATCGACACCGCTGCATAGACAAGAACCGCTGTTTTACAACCGTTTTCGACAACCACAGCTATTATTACAATACCTGCAAAGGCAGGCAGGGCATATTCACCGAAGGGAATAATGCCTGTCATAAACATGAGCAGCAGACAGAGTGCCGAGGCCAAGCCTCCCAACGCCACCTGTGTGCTCTTTTTTGCTTTTTGCATGAATACAGTGCCCTCCCTTAGCAGCCGCCGGACATACAGTCACAGCAGCAGTTGGCGCAGTAGATGGTTGCGCAAAGGTCGCAGCAAGACATACCGCCGCCCATGGTGCCGCCGGCATACCGTCCGGTCTGGGTATAGGAGCTCTGCCGCTGATACATCAGCCGATTAAGCGCTGCACGGTACTCCTGATTTGCAGGGTTCTTCTGGCAAGCGGTGTTAAAGTGCTGCAGGGCTGTATCTATCCAGCCTCTGGAATACGCAATGGTACCCTTGAGGAAATACCACTCGGCATCACGTCTATCACCGGGTATGCCGTCCAGCAGTTCCTCGGCTTCAGCGGGTCTGCCGTTGTTTATCATGGTACGTATATCAGAAAACTGCGAGCTACCGCTGTAGCCGCTGTAGCTGCTGCCATAGCCGCCACTGTATCCCGATCCACCACTCTGTCCGGATTTTCGCTGGCGCTGAACCTCGTCATACGCCTCGTTTATTTCCTTCATCTTCTCGGTGGCCAGATCCGCCAGAGGGTTATTCACATAGTTGTCGGGGTGGTATTTCCGTGCCAGTTGGCGGTAAGCGTCCTTTACCTGCTCGTCTGTCGCGCCGGAGTGTATGCCCAATACCTTGTAAGGATCTGTCATCGTTTCTTGCCCCTATCTAATATTTCATATTTTTTGGCCGTTCCCCTCGAGGAAGCGTTATAATCTCTACATTTTTCCGAAGTCCCAGGAAAAGAATATTCTCCAGAATGGGTGCAAAGCGCTTTATCTCCAGTAGCTCGTAGGCTGTGCCTGCTTCGGCTATGGTCATAAAGAGGGAGCCCTGTGCCCCCATGCGCACCGTTTCATTTTCACTGCCTACATGGGCGGCAGCCCCCAGCAGCAGCGGATTGTACCCCTGCTCCTTTTCGTCCTGCTCCAGGTCGTCCAGTGCATCGGAGATATACACATACCTGCCCATGAGGTAGCCTAGCCTGTATAGAACTCTGCTCTGCCCTTCGTCATGGGCAAAGGTTTGCAGCACACTGCCCAGCATGTGAGCCGACGGATGGCAGATGCGGTCGAGATCGGCGCAGTTTTCCTTTTCCAGTGCAGCCTGAGTTCTCATAGCTTCCTTCATAATATCCGAAAGCTCCGGTAGGTTGCCTACGGCTTTCTTGTATGCCCCTTTTACAAAGAGTATTGCGGCGGCAGATGCCACCCGCTCCCAAAATCCCCCGTCGGCACGGTTATCCTCCAGTTTATGCCACAGCATCAGCATTGCCACATCCCCCGCAAAGGTGAGGGCAGCACTGTCTTTACAGGTATTCATCTTTTTTAGAGGATTAAACGGACAACGTGCAGGGGTAATCTGCGGGTCCTTTTCCTCCATTGCCATTCCCAGCATGGCCAGAAAGGTAAAATCGTAACTAAGGGTGAAGTGGGCCCAAAGGCCAAAGCGCTTGCCCATATCCTTGCAAAGCCCGCAGTAAACTGCTTTGTAGGCTTCAAACTCACAGATACGCAGCTCGGGCTTCCACGCCTTCACATAACCGAACACGGGAAACCACCGCCTTTCGAAAGCCTGTACATATGGTATTTTACACCAGATACCGTCAAAAAGCATTAATAAATTGTAAATAACAACGTATTCTAGAGTTAACGTTATGGTTTGCAATAAAAATTGCCTTTATACTGCGCCAAAAATCTGGTACAATGTCTGAATACAACAATTATAATGAGGTGAGGTGGATAGGTGGCTTTAAAACGCGTTTATATTGAAATAATCAACCGCTGCAACCTGCAGTGCAGCTTCTGCCCGCCCTCCGGTCGCCCTGCCAGAACCATGACAGCAGACGAGTTTGAGCAGCTTGCCATAGCGCTGTCCGGGGTCACCAAGTATATCTACCTCCATGTAAAGGGAGAACCCCTTGCACATCCCCAGTTACAGGAGATACTGGCTATCGCCCACAGGCAGGGGCTTTTTGTAAACCTGACCACCAACGGGGTGCTACTGCCAAAGCAGGCAGAGCTGCTTTTGCAAAGTGATGCCATGCGTCAAACAAACCTGTCGGTGCACGGTTACACACCCCAAACCCACGGGGAGCTTGCCCAGTGGATGTCCGCCCTGTGCGACTATGCAAAGAAAGCTGCCGCCAAGGGTCGCTATACGGTTTTCCGCTTCTGGACGCTTCCGGAAAACAGACAGCCGGAAGGGGATGATGCCCGTGCTATTCATATACTGGAGCAGGAGTTTCCCGAGGCAGGAAGCATTGCACAGCAGGCCACAGGCCGTGCCATGACACTGGCCAAAGGTATATTTGCAAGCTTTGACGAGCAGTTTGACTGGCCGCATATGGATGGCCCTGAGCTTGGCAGCGAGGGCATCTGCTACGGGGGGCGCACCATGATAGGCATACTGGCGGACGGCACGGTGGTTCCCTGCTGTTTGGATGGCGAGGGAGCATGCTCCTTGGGCAATGCCTTTACACAGCCCCTCAGCGAAATATTGGCCTCCCCACGATACACCGCCCTTGCCAAGGGCTTTACCAACCGTCATGTTGTGGAACCACTTTGTAAGCGGTGCGGCTACCGATTAAAATTTAACTAACAGAAAGATAGGAGAACAGAACAATGGAAAGAAAAGAGCTTTTAAACCGGCTGGCGACTTTAACCGTAAAGGTGGGTGCAAACCTACAAAAGGGACAGACTGCCATTATCTATGGACAGGTAGAACTGGCGGAGGTTGTCCGGCTTATTGCCGAGCAGTGCTGGCTGGCAGGTGCCGCCGAGGTGCACATCTTCTATGAGGATGAAATCTGTGACCGCCTGCGCTATACCCATGGAGAAGTAGACAGACTGACCAAGATACCCCAGTGGGTGGTGGACCGCCGCATGAACTATCCCAAGGGCGAGGCCTGCTACATCTATTTGGAGGGGGATAACCCCGACATCTTCGCAGGGCTGGATAGCAACAAAATAGGTGCAGCAGCAAAGGCCAAGATGCTTGCCATGAAGCCTTTCCACGACCTGATAGACAAGGGCGAAAATCAGTGGACCATTGTACCCGCAGCCACCAAGGACTGGGCCACCAAGCTGTTCCCGGGTCTTGAGCCCACAGAAGCTGTGGATAAGCTATGGGAAGCCATAGCTCTTACCGTGCGTTTAGACACTCCCGACCCTGTGGCTGCATGGACACAGCACAGCAAGAGCATTGCCGATCACTCTCATTTTCTCAACAACAGCGGCATCAACCTGTTGAAATTTAAAAACTCACTGGGCACCGACCTAACTGTGGAGCTAGCCGAAGGGTACATTTGGTGCGGCGGTTCCTCCAAGACGGTAACAGGAGTAGCCTTTCAGGCCAATATGCCTACCGAAGAGGTATTTTCCATGCCCCACAAGGATAAGGTAAACGGCAAGGTGGTTAGCTCCCTGCCCCTTATCTATCAGGGCATGACCATTGATAACTTTACCCTTACCTTTAAGGACGGTTTGGTGGTGGACTACACTGCCGAGACAGGGCTGGATGCACTGACCCAGATGCTGGACGCCGACAGCGGCAGCCGTAGACTTGGTGAAGTGGCACTAGTACCCTACAGTTCCCCCATTCGCAAAAGCGGCATTCTCTTCTACTCCACCCTATTTGATGAAAACGCCTCCTGCCACCTGGCACTGGGCAGCGCCTATGTGGACACCATGAAGGATGGCCTTTCCCTTTCCGACGAGGAGCGAGCCAAGCGGGGCTTTAACGACAGCATCTCTCATGTGGACTTTATGTTTGGCACCTCCGACCTGTCTGTGGTGGGTGTAAGGCCTGATGGAAGCACGATTACTATATTTGAAAACGGAGAGTGGGTACAGTA
>JAVXNK010000010.1:0-2874 GCA_036645835.1 Angelakisella sp.
CAACCCAATAAAATGCAAGTAAAACTGCATTACAGGGGTTGAGTGGTGGAAGCTACAACTGTCTCGTAAGCCTTTTATACCTTGGTGTGGGTAGAAAAAATGACCTTAAAGCAACATGCTTTAAGGTCATTTTTGAGGGTGGCGAGGATAGGGATGGGGTAGTAAATGGTGTAAGGATAGCCAGGGGGCAGTGCATGGTTCTACGAATTAAACATAATGAGCAATTCAAAATATCCATCCAATTGTTTGTTCTGGCAACTTAAGATAGAACCTCCTTCAATACGTTTTTAGCTAAGCAAAAACGTTGAATTAATGCGTCACTAATATTCCATATATCAGGTGCTGTTAATTCGCTAGGGCTATAATGGTCTGCATCCGAACGACCAGCATTTAAATCCCGCATATACGAATTAAAAGAAGCCCTATCAATACCATTTGATTGAAATATCTGTCCCAAGGTACTCCAGTGCCTATCGTATATTTTCCTCAGTGTTGAAAAATGTAAAATAAATTTTTTATGATCAAGTAAAACCTTAAGCGCAGATGTGTTTTTATCAAACATCGGGCTCTGTATAGGATTGGCATTAAAAAAATCACGCAGGGTTTGAGGAAGTCTATTTTCTTGGCCAACTGCTCTATAATATGTAAGGATATGCGACTTTAATTTCACTTCGAGATCGGACACATAATCTTGAACATACCTCCTTCTCTCGTCATTTTCCATGAGCAGAGGGTCCTTTTGTATATTCTTACAAATATGTTCCTTAATGGAATCTATTTTAAATAAAGTATATCCAGTTTGATAATCATATTCAATTAAACCATATTTTATTAGGTGGTCAATGCACTGAATCTCATTTGCTTCAATTTTGTTATATCTTTCAGGAGAATGGGCAAATCGTGCCAATGTACTGTATTCTTCTTTATAGTAATGTATATGTTGCAAGGTTGTTTCACATATGCTATATCCATTATTTGAAGTATTAAATTGTTGTAGCAAATACTTAATTGTCGGCAAAGATACTTCGTAGTCTGTTTCATGTTTACGAAACGATTTAACATGTGTATAAACATATGCACAGAATTGACGTATGGCATATGGCTGACCGCCGAAAGCACGATTAATATCGGTATATACATTTGAAAAGGCTATCCCACTATAACCTCCTAAAGTATTTATCATGTCTTTTGTTTGGACATCCGTAAATGCAGGTAAATAGGTCTTATGCGCCTCAGCGCAATTAATTATTCGTCCATACATTGGATTATCTATACTGTCATCACCAAAAGTAATTATATTTTTCTCATTAATTGACGAATTAACACCACAAATCAATAAAATACAACCACTATCCCTTAGTGCACTCCAAAAGCCTTTATATGCTTCAAGTGTTTGCCATTCAGTTGCGCTAGCAGTATTGTAGGTTACCAATTCAATCTCATCTATAGCGATAACAAAAATCTGACTATTTAAGCAAAATTGTTTCACGTCATTAACAAAACATCGAGGGGGGTTTTCTGTGTAATTCTCTTTTGATTCTCCCGTTATTTGTGAATTGGTGGTTAGCTTTATTTTTTGAGCAATATCATATAAAGCCATTCGCCATGAAGCAAACTCGAGTTCAGAACGAGATTCAATTTTAATAAAATTAATTTGCTCTCTCTCCAATCTACGGAGAGCGGCATTCAGGACAGATGTTTTTCCACTTCGACGTAAGCCAAAAATGCCGGAGTGATCACCTTTTCGGCAACGCTCCACTATGGCATCGGCTATTTTTCCTCTGTCACCAAATAAAAGATTGTCATCTTCAATAGCTTTATTTTCAGCTAATAGATTATTCTCGAAATGATATTCATGAAAACGCTCTAATATCAATTTTTCAAATTTATCTTTGTTAGCGCATTCAAGAATTTCAGTGAAAGAAAATGGAATAATAGCAGCTCGTGGCTCTCCCTTAATACTATCAATTTCATTTTTAAAATTAGCGGCATTGCTCACTAGTAAATAAAAGTTTGGGATGATATTCCGCTCTGATAATATTTTTCTTTTTCTTATTTCATACTCTACTTTTAGCGTTTTAGCTTGCCAGTCTTCTGTGTCAAAATGTGAAAATATTAAGAGAAACTCACGTTGACCTCGTACATAGCGTTTCAAAAATTCAGTTGCCCCAAGCAAGCAGAAAGGGTAAAAGACACGACCATCCATGGTATGACTATCAATTTTTGTCACATAAAGCAACTGAGATAATTTTTCGATGATAATATCCTCATTTACATTAGGCTTCAGATATTTATGATATATTTGAGATTTATTATCTTTAATATGGCCAATCATACCTGGACGATAGAAATGAAAACTGCTGTCAGCGGTAATGTCATTCTCTTCACATTTTTCACTATAAACATTGCGTCTGCGAAAGCATTCCGCACAATAAACACTCCTTTCTTTATATGGTTGAAACGGTAATATGGCTATACCACCGCATTCCGAACAGACCGTAGTGAACCATTCCCTAACTTTTAATGCGTTTTTCTTGGTATCCCGACAGTTTTCACAACGTTTTGGTTCGTTTGTAAACCCTTTTTGGGAATAAAACTCCTGTTCTCCAGCAGTAAACGTAAAATCAGCACCACAGTCTTTGCACTGCAATATCCTATCTTCAAACATATTTAAACCTCCTATTATTAACTTATTAAATAGATGTCAAACTTCTCATTATTGCTATAACACCCACCCTATTTCCCCGCAACCCCAAACATTTCCATTCCCATAATACCCCACATAAAACAATAAAGCTATTACACAAACCAATTTCTACATTTTTCACCAATACTGCATACTCCCTTTGTAACTTTTTTCCTGTTAATATGCTT
>JAVXNK010000010.1:2974-13579 GCA_036645835.1 Angelakisella sp.
TCGCTTTGATAGACAGGCTTAGTTCCATCATTATCCCCGGGTGAAACGGGAGAGGAACTCCTTTGTCTGCTCCTTCTGCGGGTGTTCGAAGATGTCGGCAGGAGAACCTTCCTCGCAGATAACGCCGTCACACATGTACACAACACGGTTGCTTACATCCCGTGCAAATGCCATCTCGTGGGTTACAACAATCATGGTGAGGCCTTCCTGTGCAAGCGCCCGCATAACATTTAGTACCTCGCCCACCATCTGGGGGTCAAGGGCGGAAGTCGGCTCATCGAACAAGAGCAGTTCGGGTTCCATTGCAAGTGCGCGTGCAATGGCAACCCGCTGCTTCTGCCCGCCCGAAAGTTGGCGGGGCATAGCATGAATAAACGGTGCCATGCCAACCTTGCTTAGATAAGCCATTGCACGCTCGGTCGCCTCATTTTTGGAAAGCTTACGTATTTTTATAAGGCCGACGGTGCAGTTATCCAGCACGGAAAGGTTATTAAACAGGTTAAAGTTTTGGAACACCATTCCCACCTTGGAGCGATAGTCCGGTATGTCCATCTTGTCGCTTAGAACGCTTACATCGCCGTGGATAATTTCACCGCTGGTGGGAGTTTCCAATAGGTTAATGCAGCGCAGCAGCGTCGATTTCCCCGAGCCGGAAGCGCCTATAATGCTTGTGACGTCGCCGGGGCAAACCGAAAAGTCAATATCACGCAGAACCTGGTTTGCACCAAAGGATTTGCTCAGATGGCGCACAGTAAGGATTGGTTGTTTGCTCATATTCTTTTGCCCTCCCCTGTGTGTTTTCCGCCGCTGGCTGTTCCCTGTTCGGCTTTTTCCTCAGCTACCTGTGCGCGCAGGTCAAGGTTCGTAGGCTCGTGGTCCGAGCCGGGATAGTTATACATACCTGTGGTGTGCGCCAGCTGATCCTTTGTGGCAAGGTCATAGCTAGATGGTCCATCCATCCTGCCTTCCAGCCATCGCAGCAGCTTTGAAAAGGACACCGTCATTATTAGGTACATCACCATTGTTATGGTAAAGGTTTCAAAGTAGATATAATATGTACCCGCAACCGACTTGCTTGCGAAGAACAGCTCCACAGTGCCGATAACAGACAATACGCAGGTGTCCTTTATGTTGATAATCAGGTTGTTGCCAATCTGCGGCATAATGTTGCGCAGTGCTTGGGGCAGTATAATGTTCATCATTGTCTGGGTGTGTGTCATGCCGATTGCCTTTGCGCCCTCGGTCTGGCCCGGGTCGATGGAAAGTATGCCGCCACGAACCGTTTCGGACATGTATGCACCGGTATTTATGGAGACTATGAAGAAGGCTGCAAACCACATTGACATGTCTACTCCAAGCAGTGCCAAGCCGTAGTAGATGAACATTGCCTGTACCATCATGGGTGTACCACGGAAAACTTCTACGTAGATATCAATCAGTACATGTAAAGTTTTTAGTCCTGCTCTTTTCAATATGCTGCCGTTTTTCTCAGTGGGTATTGCCTTCACAACTCCGCAGGCAAAGCCAATGATACAGCCGATAACGGTACCGACAATGGCAATGGCCAGCGTTGTACCTGCGCCCTGTAGCAGCGATACCCCGTAGCGCTCCAGGATGAATACAATGCGCTCAAAAAATCCGGAAGGAAGCTTGGTCATTTCGTCATATTCCTTTCAAGTGGTTTTGGCAGAAAAGGTTGTGTTGCGACATTACAGCTCAGACGAAAGCTTAATTGCCTCATTCATCATCTTTGTAAAATCGTCGGTGGTCAGCTTTGCAAGACCTGCGTTCAGCGCCTCCAACAGCTCGGTGTTGCCCTTTTTCAGCGAAATACCAATGTTGATTTCCTCATCCGACACCTTGAAATCGCCGCCGGAAAGGTCAAGCGCTACCATGTTGGGGTAAACAGCCAGCGCACCCATTGCTGCCGGCTGGTCGGTTACTACTACATCTGCCTTGCCGGAATCCAGCGCCACAAACATTGCCGGTGCGCTCTCCATAGCGGGCTTGATGTTGGCATCCGGTATCTGGGGCAGGCAGACATCATACCAAATGGTGCTTAGCTGAGAGGTACATACTGCGCCCTTAAGGTCTGCAACGGATTTCGCATTTTCAAAGGCTGAGCCCTTGTTTGTAAGTGCAACGATAGATGCGTAGTAATAGGGGGTGGTGAAATCTACAGTCTCAAGGCGTTCGGATGTAATGGACTGCCCTGCAATGACGCAGTCTACTGTGCCGGACTGCACTGCGATGGGCAGGCTATCCCAGTCAATCTTGTGGATTTGCAGCTCATAACCCATATGCTCTGCAAGAAGTTTTGCCATCATGACATCGTAGCCGTAGGCAAAGTCGGAGCTGTCCTTAATGGGTACTGCACCGTTTGCGTCGCTGGACTGAGCCCAGTTATAGGGAGCATAGCCACACTCCATGCCAACGCGCAATACCTTTTTTACGGAAGGGGCCTGGGTTGGAGCCTTGCTGCAGGCGGCAAGCCCAAGTGTGAGCGTCAGGGTGAGTACCAGTGCTATAATCTTCTTCATGTTTCGTTCCTCCATGTCTTTTTGTAAGGTCGTACAAATAAAAATGCCATGAATGTTGCACAATACGTGAAACACTCATGGCTGATTCAATAAAAATCAAAAGGACATAGTCCTTATACCAATGATAGCGCTTCACAAAAATGTGACAGTGCGACGGATATTATCCGCCGTCCCAGCATGCTGTGGTTTTAAGCGCCAAGCACACTTCGGCGACAATCCCTTTTGCGGTCACGGGCGCTTAAAGCCCTATTGTGACACGCTACTATTGATTATCGCGCCTCTACCATTGTCTTCGTCGCCCGAAGGCAAACCAAACAATAATACAATATTCATTTGACGAAAGGATACCGCAAGTTCCACCATTTGTCAAGTGTTTTTGCATAATTTCTTTTTTGGGGCTGCAAATATACGTAGTCGTCCAAGCCCATAGATTGTCCTCAATGGGGCGTTTCACAAGGTTAATTATGCAATTTCGGCTGTAATGCCACGGAAAAAGAAATTATTTTTTGGGGCTGTAAACATAACTAGAAGCTCAACAACAAAATATTATAATATTAAGAGAATGGTGTTGTATTTATATCTTTTACAAGAAGTAATATGACTGGAGAAGATACCGCTCATCGTATTTATTCGCTAGATTATAAAGTTGATTCTTTACAGTAGTTACCTTTGTCGTGTTGCTTTTATATTTATCAAGGGCAGAGAAAAATCGCTTTTTTTCATCTGGTTGAGCAACATTTTTAAAGTACCCCCAAACATGAAGCAGAGCATTGACCGCATTGTTCGTTTCAAGCGGTTCATCCATAGCCTTCTCCAATATTTTGTAAAACTGTTTTGCCGGATATGTGTGTTTATTTTTTAATAGCTCCCGGACCTCCAGATATGCGTTGGGGGAATGCTCAAGAACACTGTATTTATACTTGGCCCACTCTTGTTCCAACAAAGAAACGTTATTCGCATCAGCAACCATCAGCCTGCATTTTATTGCGGACAAATTCTTGTCCTTTACCTCCAGCATAACGTCCAAGTCCATACTATTGACAGTTTCATAAAACCTTAGAAACTCTTCTGCACAAATTGAATTAGAATGCGCACCCGGTTTACCATCTGAACTTTGTTGTGAGTAATGAACTTTTTGTCTTCCGTCCGATGCTTTCCATGTTTTTGCGCATTGCAGGAGCCAGTCGGTGACAGGCTGGTTCTCATTTGGCAAGTTGATTGAATGATGCAATGTATCAAATACAGCTGGAATACTCAAATGTTGGGTTATATTCAAAACATCGGATATGTTAAAAATTCGCTCGTCGTTCTCCAGCACAATGCGGCTGCGCACCCTATCACTTAACCGCTCCCAGTTTCGGTAAAATCGTTCTATTGCGGATGCATTGTCTCCATAAGCACCGCCAACGTGCAGGATAAGTTTACTGGTGCTATCTGTCTTTAAAAGGCGCAAGACCTGTTCGTGGTATTCCAAATCTGCAATTGCACGGTTCACCACGTCCTCGTCAGGTGAATTGATCACCGTATATTGACCCGGATGCATGGATACGCGCAGATCTGCATCCGCAATCGCCTTGCCGATTTCTTCAAATGCATCCGCAAATTCATCCTGCCACTGCAACGTATTTACAGGGCTTGAACCAAAAGGAATCAAATCGGAACTGATGCGAAATAAGTGTATGTTGTTTTCTTTGTTATACTGAACAAGCTGCATCAGTGCCTGAAGATTGTGTGCAATAATTTCCCGCAGATGCTCTGGTGTTGCAGTACGCATTATGCAGGATCTCATCTGCGTGTTGGCAACAGCCAGTGCAAGACAGGCATATCCGAAATTTATCATAGCAAATCCTCTCTACTGATTCTTTCCAACTTGTAAATTATTGGTATATGCGGTGCCCGATCCCAAGGCTTGTCTTTGTTTTATAAACATAATGTGCAACTGGGATTTTAACGATTACTACATATTATGCTCATTAGGTATGTAAATTAAAGTTGTACGCAAATCTTTAATGACAATTCAACAAGATTTTTTTTTATCTCACCCCTGCTATTCCATGTTCGGTTATCCCATTCGACCCCGCTTAAATCATCACCGCCGTATAATATTTGACCTAAGATAACATTACGGAATTTAGCAACCGCAAAGAAAGCAGCCGCTTCCATTTCGACAGTAACGCACCCCTCCGAAACACGAAGTGCAATCTTATCTTCTGTTTCTCTGTATAAAGCATCTGTTGTCCATGTTTTCGATTTAATATATGGAATATTATCAAGTTCAAGTTGCTTTTCAATAACTTCTATGGCATGTTGATTACATTCCACTTCTCTTGACGGCTCTATGTAGTGATAAGAAACACCCTCATCCCTGACAGCAGAAACAGGGACGATTAAATGCCCCACTTGAATATTTCTCTGTAATACTCCTGCCCCGCCACAAACGATAAAATGAGTAAATCCCATAGCCGTCAATTCTTCTATAAGACCTGCGGAGCCGGCTGCACCCACAAATCCTTGAACAATAGCAATCCGTTTGTTATTGCACACCGTTTCATAAATTGGGAATGTAACTGTTTCCGATTTAAGACACCCAATTTGCTTTAATTTGCTGTCGTCAAGCATTTCCTTTATCACTTCAGCAAAAAAAGTGATTACACAATATGGAGGTACATCTTGTTTTTGTATAACATTAAATGGTTCTATTTTAGCCCTCATATTGTTGTCAAACTCTAATATTGGAAATCCTCTTTTTTCAAGCATTGTGTAATCCTCCTATTATTGCCATAATAACAAACACATTAAAATCTTAACGCTTCAAATCTTCTTTTACTCATAATAGCGCACCTAAAACAATAAAGCCATCACAATAACCTGTTTCTACCTTTTACACCAATCCTACACTCCCACTTTGTACCATTTTTCATATACCCTGCCTTATTCTCCTCAATTCGGCTTTACTTCACCATGCGGATATAAAATGACCGCCAATCTCTATTCCCACTTAGATGTAAGCAGAAAAAAATATGGCGGACATGCTATTAAGCAGTATTTTAATGTAACTTTTTTAAAATATGTATGTGCCTTCTGTTAGAAAAAGTGTTAGAAAACATGGCTTTTTTACTTGCTTATATAAGCAAAAAACCGCCTAAACATACTGTTTAAGCGGTTCTGTGTGTGGTGGAGATGATCGGGATCGAACCGACTACCTCTTGAATGCCATTCAAGCGCTCTCCCAGGTGAGCTACACCCCCATGTGTCTTTTCGACGCTAGATTATTATAACTGATGCTGTACTGCTTGTCAATAGTTTCAGGGGCATTTTTCGCATTTTTTATACTTTTGCTTTACACCGCTTCCCGCCTCATGTACAATAGGTTTATCTTTTGTGTGTTATGGAGGTCTGCCCCTTTGGAAAATATGAAAACTGCCCTTACCCAGCTTTGTCTGCGCCGAGGGCTTCCGCCTCCTGCTTTTTTTGTAACCGATAAATCCCTCTTGGGCCTTGGGTACGGCGTATCCATAGCGGTGCCGCTATCGGCGGCTGTGGTGGATGAGGTAGCGGAGCTTACCTGCCCCACCCACAGCTACTTTCACCATTACCGTACCGTGAATACCTTTTTGGATGCCACTATGCTGGAAATCGGGCTGTTGCTTGCATCCTATGGCTTCCGTTACCTGCCTATCGGCGCCTCACAGAGTATTCCTACCCCAGAGGACCCTCACGGCTACCATGGGCGGTTCTCCCATAAGGAGGGTGCCTGCCTTGCTGGCATGGGCTACATGGGCAGCAGCGGCCTTTTCCTGCACAAGGACTACGGTCCCCGCGTACGGCTGGGCACGGTGCTTACCGATTGCCCACTTTTAGACAAAAATCCTGCACCTGTTGTAAATACCAGCTGTGCGGGATGTATGCGCTGTGCCGCCGCCTGTCCCTCGGGAGCTATATATGGCAGGCTCTATTCTCCGGAGCTTCCGGAGTTTTCACTGGTAAATCCACAGAAATGCAGTAACCATATGAAGAATGCCTACCGGCTCATTGGCCGTGGCGCAGTCTGCGGCATCTGTATGGCAGTTTGCCCAAAAGGGAAGTACCTGTAGGTACTTCCCTTTTAAAATAAAATAAGCTATTTATCAATTTTGTGCCTTACGCAGGATGGTGCCCGCGGGCAGCACGGTCTCACAAGCGAAGGAGCAGGTCATAGTGGCTTGGTTTGCCACCTCTATAGGCTCTCCTGCTTCGTTGCGAAGCTCTTTTACCGTTAGGGTGGCAACGCCGCCGCCCTTCGGCAGAAGGGCTTCTATGCTGTCTCCGTTAAAGAAGCGGTTCTTCTGGCTGCAGGTAACCCGTCCGTCACTGTAGCCTGTGGCCACTGCCACCACCTCCCAGTTGCGGATGTATCCACCGCTCTGGTAGCACTGTCCATCCTCCGGCACACCGTAAAGGAAGCCCTTGGTGTAGTCCCTGTGGCTCACCTTTCGGGTTTCCTCGGCTATCCACTCCGGCAAACGGTAGCCCTTTGGGTCCTTTAGGTAAAGATCCACCGCACTGCGGTAAGCGTTGGCTATAACAGCCACATAGTAGGCCGATTTTGCCCGTCCCTCTATTTTCAGCGAGGTTACACCTGCATCTATCAGCTTGTCAATATCCTCAATGAGGCAGATGTCCTTTGCGTTGAGGATATAGGAGCCACGCTCATCCTGAAATACGGGATAGTATTCTCCCGGGCGTTTCTCCTCCATAAGGTGGTAGGCCCAACGGCAGGGCTGTGCGCACTCGCCCCGGTTGGCATCCCGCCCTATCATATACTGGGAGATAAGGCACCGCCCTGAAAAGGACATACAGATGGCGCCGTGTACAAATACCTCTATTTCCAGCTCCTTGGAGGTCTTTTTCCGTAGAGTGCGAATATCCTCCAAAGGCAACTCACGGGCCAGAATTACCCTGCTTGCACCTAGCTTGTGCAGCTCGTTTGCAGTCAGATAGTTGGTAATACCCGCCTGTGTGGAGATGTGTATTTCGGTGTGGGGTGCTATCCGTTTAGCTGCCATCATCATGCCGATATCGGCAACAATGAATGCGTCTACGCCGGTGGATGCCACCTCCGCCAGATACCGTTCCAGCTCAGGAATTTCATCGTTGCGGGGCAAAGTATTGCAGGTAAAGTATACCTTTACGCCTGCTGCATGGGCAAAGGCCACCGCATCAGCCAGCTCTGTATGGTCAAAGCTTGGGGTGCCCGCCCGCATATTGTGGAGTTTTCCGCCCAGATAAACCGCATCCGCACCGTAGCGCACCGCTGCCTCCAAACGCTCTCTGTCTCCCGCAGGTGCCAGCACCTCAGGTCTTTCTATGGTCACAGGTGATCCCCCTTGTTCATTCGTATTACCCCGCTTGGGGTGATTATGCTGTCCACGGCCAAATCATGTGGCTCGGTGGGCAGGCTCTCGTATATCATATGGTCGTAGGCCAGTATTACCGAGTAGCCCTTAAAGTTTTGTAAAAAACGGTCATAGTAGCCCCCGCCATAGCCTATGCGCAGGCCACGCCTGTCGGCAGCCAGTGCCGGCACTACACAGATAGCATTGCTGTAGTCGGTCAGCGGGTCTACCTCGTTTAGTGGCTGTAGTATTCCCTTGCGGCCCGGTGTCAGCTGCTGATAGTCGGTAAAGGGGCAAAATTCCATTCTGCCGCCGCCCCAACGGGGCACCGCTACCTGTTTGTCCATCCCTATGGCATGGGCTATGGGAATGGCTGTGGATACCTCCCACGGTGTGGAAAGGTAGATAAGCAGCTTTTCGGCAGCCTGATATTCCGGCAGATGAAGCAGCTGTATTCCAATGGCGCTGTCCCATATGCATCGGTCACGGGGATCTATTTTTCTTCGTGCGCCCAGAAGAGTCATCCGCATTAGGTCCTTCTGCGCACGTTGTTCCGTCATGGTTTGGCTCGTAGTGCCTATTGTCATCTGTATCTTACCTCTATATTCTCTATAGGTGCTGTCCCGTGGTTATTATCCTCGGGCGGTAGGCCAGCCGATTCTGTAGTTCTACAGTACCGCCGCCACTTCCAAGGTTAATGGCCCGTAGGGCAGGCAACCTCCTTTGCAACAGCAGAGCTGTTTGTCGGTACAGCATAGCAGATACGCCTGCCGGCGTGGGCTTTGCCCGCAGCACCAGTATCAGTGCGCCATAGCTGCCGCAGGGCGCCGAAATGGAATATCCCACTGCGGTATCGCCGCTACGCAGAAGGCCACCTATAAGGCGGAGCTGGCTGTAACTGCGAAAGCAGCGTCGGGCGAAGGCCGCTTCGCCCCCTGCCTCATCCCGCTGCCAAAGGCGTTCCACCAGAAACGCTTCATCTATGTTCCGTGGGGTAATTTCGGTAAAGCTCCACGGCTGGGCAGCTTCAAACTGCCGTATCAGGCTGCGCCTGCGCTTCATTGCTTTACCAGAAAGCTCAATCATACTGCTGCAGGAAGCAATATATTCTACTGTGTTGCCGGAAAAATTACTGTCCAAGGCCTCTTCCTGTCCATCCAAAAGCACAGCCTCAGGGCAGTTTTTCCGCATGGGCAGGTCGGTGTCAGGAGCCGTCATTATCCACTGTGTTTCCACCGCAAATCACCTGCAATGTTATAATTTAACCTATTTATAGAATATCCGAAAGCGCCTCGATTATGGCCTGAAAAATCTGCTCCTGAGGATAGGGCTCGCTGCCATTGCAACAGGAGATAACCTTCCAACCTTGTTGCTGTGCACCGTAGAGCGCAGCTTCACGGCACTGCAATAGATAGGCCAGATTTGCCTCGTGGATATCCTTTTTTGTCTCGTCCCCATCGTACCGTCGGGAAAGAAGACGGCGGGAGGTTTCAGGATGCATATCCAGATAGATAACCCGTGTAGGAGCAGGCAGTCCCACCCGCTTATACTCCAAATCACACAGCCACTGAAGGTAGTCATCCCACTCTTCCCGTGGCAGCTTCCCCATCTGGTGGGCCACATTGGAGGTAGTATAACGGTCGGACAGGATAACGCAGTCACTTAGGTAGTCCTGCTTCCAGTTGCGCAGGTAGCTGCCGTAGCGGTCCACAGTATAGAAAAGGGATGCTCCGTAGCCACCTACTTCATCCAGTCCACCCAGCTCACCGCTTAGGTACATTTTCACCAGTGCAGAGGTATCCTCTGCATAGTTTGGAAAGGTAATACGTTTACAGGGGGTGCCTTTTTCCATAAGGTAGCTGTACAGCAGGGCGGTCTGTGTTGCTTTGCCGCTGCCGTCCAGTCCTTCCAGTACAATCAGCTTTCCCATCCTTAGTCCTCCTGTAGTATCAGCGTCCTGGCGTAAGGAAGCGAGGCAATGCAGTCACAGAAGACATGCCATTCTGCCAGCTTGTGACCCTTACGTGCATGGTAGATGTTTACCAGTGTCTCATAGTTCATGGTGCAGGTACGCATCTGGTTATAGCTTGCGGGCAGCAGCTGTATCATATCCAGCCAGTACCGCTTGTCCTTTGTTTCCAGGTAAAGCAGCCGTAGCTGCTCCAGGTATTCCACCAGCAAGGCCATCTGCTTTGCAGTGGCTTCAGTCATCTCCTGACAGCTGAACTGGGAAAGGTCGAAGGCCTGGCTGTGAATTTTATGCATAGTACTGGTAGAGTTTGCCACAGTGGCTATCTTGTAGGTATCAAATTCCTTCCACCAGTAAAGGGGAGCGGTAATGTCCACCGACACCAGTATCTGCCGCATAAACTTGCGGTGGTCACTGCCGGCCTTGCAGAGCCGCTTTGCCAGTGAGAGATCATTTTCCCCCATAACAAAGTTTCCCTGCTCATCATAGAAGCTGTCCATCCTGTCCCAGCTATTCATGGGATTTCTGGCGCCTCGTATGGCGTTTTCAAAGTTCATTACGGAAATTTTATCGACAGTCAGCATACATGTTTCCCCTTTGTGCAAAGTTTCGGTTGGTATTTAGCCTCTCAAGCAAATTGTGCATAGGTCGCAGCTTCAAGCGACCACCGCGTACATGGGTACGCAAGGACGTGCGAAGCAAGAGATATGCCAATTTCATT
>JAVXNK010000010.1:13679-82341 GCA_036645835.1 Angelakisella sp.
AAGCAAGAGATATGCCAATTTCATTGAGGCATCTTATAGTTATAATTTTTCAAGCTTTATATAGCTTGCCATCAGCTTCTTAGTAGTACCGCCGTCAAAGGCAATCTCCATCATCTGATCGCCGCCCATGGGCACCACAGAAAGCAGCTTGCCGTCGCCGAACTTGTAGTGGCGTACACGGTCCCCTGCTCGTAGGGTAAAGGCCTCGCCCTTCACAGGATGTGCAGAGGCCGGCTTGGGAATGGCAGAAGCAAAGCCACGTCCATTGTAGCCGTTGCGGGAGGCAGGCGCCTCGCCGGGGCCGGGGGTGCGCATGGTCTCGTCATCTATCTCCAGTAGGGCTGGGGGTATCTCCCCTGTAAAACGGGAGCGACGGTTGCGGGTGGTGCGTCCTTGGAACATACGCTCGGCGGCGCTGGTAATATAGAGGCGTTTTTTGGCACGGGTAATGCCCACATAGGCCAGTCTGCGTTCCTCCTCTATCTCTCCGGGGGTACCTATGGAACGCTGTCCGGGGAAAATATTTTCTTCCATTCCGGCAATAAATACATAAGGGAACTCCAGTCCCTTGGCACTGTGCAGGGTCATCATAATGACCGCATCGTCCTTTTCGGACAGCCCGTCGAGGTCGGTGTACAGGGCTATTTCCTCCAAAAATCCCGACAGGGTGGGCTCGTCGGTTTCCTCAATATACTTGAGCACGGTGGTTTTCAGTTCAGCTACGTTTTCCAGCCGACCCTGACTTTCTACGTCGTTCTTGGTGGACATGGCAGCCAGATAACCGGTGCGCTCCAGTACCTTATCCAAGGTATCAGCCAGAGAACAGCTCTCTGCCTCGGTGGCAATGCCCTCCAGCACCTCGGCGAACTGCATCAGCACATTGGCTTTTTTGGAAAGGGGTGCATATTCACCAGCATGTTTGATAACCTCAAAAAGGCTTATGCCCAGCATTGCGCCAATCTCCTGTGCTACGCCTACGGTGGAGTCACCAATGCCCCGCTTGGGCTCATTAATAATCCGCTTCATCCGCAGGTCATCGGCAGTGTTGTTCACCACCTGCAAATAGGCCAGAACGTCCCGTATTTCCTTGCGGTCAAAGAACTTCCGTCCGCCTATTATGCGGTAGGGAATGTTCTTGCGGATAAACATCTGCTCCAGTGTTCCGGACTGTGCATTCATACGGTACAGCACAGCATGGTCCCCATAGGTGGCCCCGCCATCCCGCTGATTTTTTAGAATTGCATCGGCAATATAAGCCGCTTCACGGCGCTCGTCGGTGCCGTTAAAGCAGATGATGCTCTCACCCTCGTCATTGTCAGTCCAAAGGGTTTTTCCTTTTCTCTGTAAATTATTGGATATAACACCGTTGGCAGCATCCAATATTTTAGAGGTACAGCGGTAGTTCTGCTCCAGCCGTATTACCTTTGTACTCTGAAACTGGCTTTCAAAGCTAAGAATATTCTCGATGGTGGCGCCACGGAACTTATAGATACTCTGGTCGTCGTCACCCACCACGCAGACATTGTTGTGTCCGGCTGCAAGAAGGCTTACCAGCAGATACTGTATATGGTTGGTATCCTGATACTCGTCCACCATCACATACTTCCAGCGATTGCGGTATTTCTCCAAAACTTCCGGATATTCCTGAAAAAGTTTTACCGTTAGTATAATTATGTCGTCAAAGTCTACAGCATTGGCATTTTTTAGCTTAAACTGATACTTGGTGTATACTTTCGCTGCGGTTTGGTATACAAAGTTGTCGCCGCCTACCTTTGCCATCTCCTCGGCGGAAAGCAGCTTATCCTTCGCACCCGAAATATGGCTCATAAGCATACGGGGTGCAAACTGCTTTTCATCCAGGTTCAGCTCCGCCATGCACTCCTTGATAATGCGCAGGCTGTCATCACTGTCATAAATGGTAAAGCTGCTGCTGTAACCAAGCCGTCCTATTTCGCTGCGCAGTATCCTTACACAGGTAGAGTGAAAAGTGGCGGCGGCAACATCCTTGCCCACGTCGCCCAGTGCTGCGGTAAGACGCTCCCGAAGCTCCCCTGCTGCTTTGTTGGTAAAAGTAATAGCCAGAACATTCCAAGGTTTTGGGCGGTCTACAGCAATAAGCTCCCCCGCAGCCTCAAGGTCGGTTCCATCGGTAGCGGCACGGCAAAGCAGCGCCTCCTCCTCCTCGGTCAGCCGGGGCAGGTAGTCGCTTCTCTGTGCAGCTGCACCAAAACGCAGGAGATTTACAATACGGTTGATAATAACGGTCGTCTTTCCGCTTCCCGCACCGGCCAGAATAAGTACCGGCCCTGTGGTGGTGTATACGGCTTCGCGCTGCATTTCATTAAGCCTGCCAAAGCTGCGCTCCAAAATCTGCGCCTTCAGCAGGTTATATTGTTGTAGGTTCAAAGCTTTTCTCCTTCTATGTTTTCACTTGGCATGACCATTGCATATAGTAACAGTATAGCATATTTTTGTGGGTTATGCTATTATATAAGGGCGATAATGCCGTAATTTATTTTAAAGGAGCTTTCATATGATGGATCAATTTTTTGGCAGCTTTGCAAAGACTGCACTTTTTGAGATGGGTGTCTGGGTTGGTAGGCTGGCACTTACCGTTGTGCTCGGTATCATTGTCATTAAAATACTCATGCATTTTTTGGACAAACTGCTTCAGCGCAGTAAGCTGAACCCTGCCGCCGTACCTTTTCTGCTGGCAGTCTCCCGCATCTTCTTCTATGTTCTACTTGGCATATCGGTTGCTACCTCCATGGGCATTGTAGAACCGAGCTCTCTGGTTACCGCTCTGGGTGCTGTAGGTCTGGCCGTTTCTCTGGCTATTAAGGACTCTCTCTCCAACCTCATGGGCGGTGTACTGCTCATCATCTTCAAAATCTTTACCCTGGGGGACTATGTGGAGATAGATGGCATCAGCGGCACCGTAGCGGAAATTGGCCTTGTGCATACCATCCTCACCACTGTGGACAACAAGCGTATCTCCATTCCCAATGGTCAGGTCACCAACGCACGGGTCATCAACTACTCCTCGGAAGCTACCCGCCGGGTAGATATCTTCCTGACCATCGACCGCGGTAGCGATATAGAAGCTGCCAAAGCAGTGCTGATGGAAATGATAACCTCCCATCCCCTGACCTTAAAAGACCCCGAGCCCACTGTCCATGCCGAGGGTCACACCGAGCTTGGCACCAAGCTGGGCTGCCGCATTTGGGTAAACCGTCAGGACTACTGGACCGTTTATTATGATATTGTAGAGCAGCTAAAGGACAAACTGGCAGCAGCAGGCATTACCATGCCCACCAAAACCGTGATATAACATCAGAGTTTTCCGCCTAACAGCGGGGGTGGTTGCCACCTAAACGGCGGGGATAGTTGCGGCGAAGCCGCTACTCTTGTCGCTCATGCCGCGACAGGCACATACTTTTGCACCGACAAAAGTATGCAAAAGCTCTCAAAGGGGGTTTCCCCTTTGACATCCCCGCTGGACAATCGGGTCGGACACGACGGGCTATGCCCGTCTAACTCGCCCCTCCATGTCCAGAGCAGTAGCCCCTGGCGGAATGAAATAGCGACAGTTGCACCAATGGGTGCTTCCGTCGCTATGGGGTACGTGAACTAAGGCAAGCTAGATGGTATTTATATAAGGAGGAATGATTAGTGAAAAAAATATTGAGGTTTTTATCTCTTATAGCGGTGCTATTTACTTTAGCAGCTTGCTCCTCAACAAATACTTCAAATGATAAAATGTATATCGAGCAAGCAAAGTTTACAGACGAAGAACAAGCAATTCTTGACTTAGTTGGAGAAAATGGAAGCCCTTACATCCTGGATTTTATAGTTGATGATACTGTTAAAACTCTACAAATCAACACCTACGAGCTACAGGACGGAAAATGGCACCTAATCAGCGGTGGCGGAGGGCACTCTTTCGAAGATAAATATGGTAGAATTGCACTTTCCTTTGATAAAATAGAAAATGGTATGCGAACAGCAATTCAAAGTGAACATGCAAAAGGCTCAACTTCATACCATAAACCCAAGGAAGAAGCGATAGAGGGCATGGGCACAGCTACATCTCGTTTAAGCAGTAGAACAAACATAGAATATGAAAAAGAAATTCCTCTTGTAATGGAGGTAAGTACAACAAAAAATGAGGTTCGCAGCTTTGATCCCGACTATGGTTTTAAAAATCCGGAAAAATATAAAGAATTGGGTTATGAAAAGGTTTATGTCATTACCTGTATGTTTAGCCAGAAGACTTTGAGCGAATTGGATGATGCCATGGTTAAATAGGGAATATTCTTGGTAAGCAAAACGAGCATTTTGTGTGTGGGCTTGGAACCAAGAACAAACCCATAACCGCAGCTGTTCCCCTATTGAGGCTGTACGCTTCGCCGCCCTGTCACAAGTTCCCTTGCTTCGGCGGCAAACCCTATTTGTACACATTACAAAAATGACCAAAGGGAGAGGTGAAAGCCTCTCCCTTTGGTCATATGATAGGATGAAAAAGAATGAAAGCAAATTAGTTGCAGATGGTCAGCTCAGTCTCAGCATCGAAGAAGTGTGCCTTGTTCATGTCGATGGCTACTGTGATAACATCACCCGGCTTGTAGGTAGAGCGAGGGGGAACCTTAGCTACAACATTGTTACCCTCTACAGTCATGTAGATGAAGATTTCAGAACCCATAAGCTCTGCGATATCTACGTCTGCCTGTACCTGCAGCTCCTTAAAGTTGGAAAGGAACAGCTCGTCGTCGTGGATAGACTCAGGACGAACACCCATAACAACATTCTTGCCGACGTACTTGTCAAAGCGACCGTCTGCAGTTTTGCCCTTGGGTATTTCCAGGCTGTACTTGCCAAAGTTTGCAGTGAACACATCATCCTTCTTGGTGATGGTGCAGCTGATGAAGTTCATCTGGGGAGAACCGATGAATCCGGCAACGAACTTGTTGCAGGGCTGATCGTAAAGGTGCTGAGGGGTATCCACCTGCTGAATGAAGCCATCCTTCATAACCACGATGCGATCGCCCATGGTCATAGCTTCGGTCTGGTCGTGGGTAACGTATACAAAGGTGGTTCCCAGCTTCTTGTGAAGCTTGGTAATCTCGGTTCTCATAGCTGCACGGAGCTTGGCGTCCAGGTTGGACAGAGGCTCATCCAGCAGGAAGACGGCAGGGTCACGAACCATTGCACGGCCCAGAGCAACACGCTGTCTCTGTCCGCCGGAAAGTGCCTTGGGCTTACGGTTGAGCAGATGCTCTATATCGAGGATTCTTGCAGCCTCTTCTACCTTTTCCTTGATAACTTCCTTGGGAACCTTGCGAAGTTCAAGGCCGAAGGCCATATTCTTATAAACGGTCATATGGGGATACAGTGCATAGTTCTGGAACACCATCGCAATGTCTCTATCCTTAGGAGCAACATCGTTTACCAGCTTGTCGCCAATGAACAGCTCGCCCTTAGAAATTTCTTCAAGACCTGCAATCATACGGAGGGTGGTAGACTTACCGCAGCCGGAAGGTCCTACCAGAATAACAAACTCCTTATCAGGAATCTCCAGGTTAAAATCGCTTACTGCAACCACATCACCGGGATAGATTTTGTAGATGCTCTTTAGAGAAATACCAGCCATTTTTGTGCCTCCTTAAAATTTCTTATTAATTTACTAGAAAATCCAGCTAAATGCTTCGGTTTTCTATCTCTTAATGACAGTCTACCACTATACTTTTGCAGTAACAAGGGTAAAATATTGACCAACCCCTTGAAACCGCCCAAAACATAGGGTAATATATTGATATATAAATTTGAGGGAGTGACTACCATAGAAAATCAGGAAAACAACCTTGTACAACAGGCCGTGGACATGATAGAAACTGACTTTCCCCTGCTGGCAGGCGTGGATGACTTGGCCGACCGTCTGGCCGTAAGCAAATGTCACCTTATCCGCTCTTTTACAAAAAAACGAGGCATCTCCCCGGGGAAATATCTGGTGCAGGTACGGCTCCTTGCGGTAATGGCCTACCTGGTGGAGGAGGAGTACACAGTGGAAACCATTGCCGGGCTTACCGGCTTTTCCTGCGGCAACTACCTTTCCAAGGTTTTTCGCAGAGCCACAGGCCTTTCCCCCTGTACTTTCCGGGAAACCGCACAAAAAAACACCCCCCAGCACAGCGCACTGATGCGCCGCATGGAAGATATTTCTTATCTGTAAAATTTATTTTATGCCTAAATGTCAATGGCTTGGTACAGTGGGAGCCTACTTAGACTGCTCCCATCGCAACAATCAGCCTTGCCATGGTCTTTCTTGGGCTAATTTTGCATAGCACCAATCACGGTAGCGGCAGCTTAGATACCATAACACAGCCCAGATTGATGCCCATACCCAAGCTGGCAGCGCAAACAATACAACTGGAGGAATTATCTTCATTAATTGTATTTTCAGATACATAGTTCCTCCGAAAACTACCAAATAGAGTACCTGTATCTGTTTGGTAGTTCGGATGTTACGATACTTTTCCAACACGGCTAGTAAAAATATAATTATGCCGTCAAAAATTACGCAGGTCAAATTAAAAAGGGTAAAGCGTACAGGGCTTAGAACAGGCCAAGCGAACCAAATGAGCAGCTGAAAAAAGGTGTAATATCCAAAAACTAGGGGTAGTATCCAGAGCGAAAGCATGCTCCAGAACGTGTTTGGCCGTGCATTTTCTACCAAGCTTTCATAAAATTCCTTGGGATTTTCCCCTAACGTTTCGGCAAGGCTTTCACCTCGTGTATCGGCCGCCAAACCCATACCAATCAATTCTTTATACATCCATTGCGTGTCATAAGGGTGTCGGTTGCTTTTCTTAAAGTAGCGGACAGCCTCTGCGTAAGCCTCTTGGCTTTCTGGTGACATGCATTTTGCACGAATCTGGTTCTCTTGTTTCAGCATTTGATACTGGTTACCCATTCTCATTACCCCCCCTATATGATAAGATGCTCTCTACCGCTTCTCCAATCTCATTCCATGCGACTTCAAATTCCCGAAGCTGCTGTATGCCTTCCACTGTTAAGGAAAAATACTTACGGCTGGGGCCAAGCGGTGATGGCCTGAACACTGCCGCCAGCAGTCCTTTGCGCTCCAAGCGTAGAAGCAGCGGATAAACAGTGCCCTCGCTCAATCCCGAAAAGCCTTGTTTAGACAACAATTCCACAATGTGATATCCATAGGTTGTTTCCTGTTCTACTACTTTTAAAATACAGCCCTCCAACGTTCCCTTTAGGAGTTGCGAGCGGTCAAACACATTTTTTCACCTACCTTGCTATACCTACTACTTAGCATCTACATTGTATAGCATAGTAGTCACCTTGTCAAGGAAAAGAACGCTAATCCTCGGCCATATCCCCACACGGCATAAGGGGCAAACCTCTTCCCCCCACATAAGTGACAAAAGTGCCCGCCCCCATCACTGGGGGCAGGCACTTTTTATATTTACTATGCGTTTTCTATACCAATCTGAATTGCCTTCATATTGAGCTCTCTCAGCTCAGCCTTGCTGGCAGGCACACACTTTTCCACCGCCTTTTGGAGCGAGGAAAATTCGGTAAAGCCTGTTGCCTTATAGAGGGCACCCAGCATAATCAGGTTTGCAAGCTTTGGCATATCTGCTTCCTTGGCCAACCGTGTAGCAGGTAGCGATACCACCGTAATGTCGGTACGCTCCACCTTGCGGTCAATAAGGGTGGTATCCATGACAATGGTTCCGCCCGGCTCTACGGTGTTTATGAACTTATCATAGGAAGGACCGTTCATTACCACCAATGCATCGGGAGAAAGCACCAGAGGAGAGCCTACTGGGGTGTGGGACAGGCAAACACTGCAGTTGGCAGTGCCGCCGCGCATTTCGGGGCCGTAGCTGGGCAGCCACGATACTTCCAAATTATCCACCATGCCGGTGTAGGCTACTACCTTACCGGTAAAGAGGATGCCCTGTCCGCCGAAGCCTGCAAATACAAAGTTCCAGTTTTTAGCCGACATATTAAAATACCCCCTTTTCTGTTCTATCCTGGTATACTCCCAAGGGGTAGTAGGGCATCATGTTTTCACGCAGCCAGTCCAGCGCTTCCACAGGGGTAAGTCCCCAGTTGGTGGGGCAGGAAGAAAGCACTTCTACTATCGAGAAGCCCTTGCCTTCTATCTGTGCTGTAAAGGCTTTGCGGATAGCATCCTTTGCCTTCTTAATGTTGGGAACGGTATCCACCGACACACGCTGTGCCAGAGCCACACCGGAAAGGGTGGAAAGCATCTCGCAAACCCGCACGGGGAAGCCTGCCTTGGTCACATCACGGCCATAGGGGGTGGTCTGTGTTACCTGTCCAGCCAGTGTGGTGGGTGCCATCTGTCCACCGGTCATGCCGTAGATAGCGTTGTTTACAAAGATAACAGTAATGTTCTCTCCACGAGTAGCAGCGTGTACTGTTTCCGCAGTGCCGATAGCCGCAAGGTCACCATCACCCTGGTAGGTGAAGACAATATTCTCGGGACGAGCACGCTTAATGCCGGTAGCCACAGCGGGAGCACGCCCGTGGGGCGCCTGCACCATATCGCAGGTAAAGTAGTCGTAGGCCATAACTGCGCAGCCAACAGGGGCTACACCCACTGTTTTTCCGGCAATGCCCAGCTCTTCTATAACCTCCGCTACCAGCTTGTGAATGATGCCGTGTGTACAGCCGGGGCAGTAGTGCATGGGTGCATCACTCAGCATTGAAGTTTTTTTATAGGTAGCCATTATTTTGCACCTCCCACTTTCTTTGCCAGCTCACGAAGCTTTGCAGCAACGTCCTTGGGCGTAGGAACCATGCCGCCGGTGCGTCCGTAGAACTCTACCGGTGCTGCTCCGTTTACAGCCAAGCGTACGTCATCTACCATCTGGCCCATGTTCATTTCCACCGAAAGGAATGCCTTGGTATGGGGCAGGTGCTTCTGAATGTACTTTACAGGGAAAGGCCACAGCATAATGGGACGAAGCATACCAACCTTGAGACCCTCGGCGCGAACCATATCCACTGCACTCTGGGTAATACGGGCAGAAGCTCCGAAGGCGGTGACAATGATATCAGCATCGTCGCAGAGGTATTCCTGTGCTGCCTGCTCCTTCTCCTGTACCAGTTCGTACCGCTTGTAACGCTCCAGTACTACGTTCTCCAGCTTATTGGGCTGCAGGTAAAGGGAGTTTACAATGTTGTGTTCCCGCTCGTTTTTATGTCCTGTAACAGCCCAAGGCTTATCAAAGGTTTTGACCTCGGGGTTGTCGGGGAAGGAAACAGGTTCCATCATCTGGCCCATAAGGCCGTCCGAAAGGATAAGGGAGGGCATACGGTACTTCTCGGACTTTTCAAAAGCCTTAAATACCATATCTACCAGCTCCTGAACAGAACTGGGCGCAAACACCAGCACGCTAAAGTCGCCGTGGCCCAGTGCACGGGTGGCCTGCCAGTAGTCCGCCTGGGAGGGCTGTATGCCGCCAAGGCCGGGGCCTCCGCGCATAACATTTACGATAACGCAGGGTACGTCGCAGCCTGCTATGTAGGAGATACCCTCTGTTTTCAGGGAGATACCGGGGGAAGATGAGGAGGTCATGGCACGCACGCCTGCAGAAGCTGCGCCGAACACCATGTTTATAGCAGCTACCTCAGACTCAGCCTGCATGTAGGTGCCGCCCAGCTTGGGCATTTTCTTTGACATATATGCCGCCAGCTCGGTCTGGGGGGTAATAGGGTAACCAAAAAAGTGAAGACAGCCTGCACGGATAGCAGCCTCTGCCAACGCTTCGTTGCCCTTCATAAGTACGCGTTCGCTCATAATATCATTCCTTCCACATTTAACTTACATGAAACCAATCGGTTGAAATAAACGGGGATATGCCTACTGCATTAGTCAACAATAATGGCACTGTCGGGGCACATAATGGCACATATGGCACAACCAATACAAGCTGCCTCGTCGGTAAGCTCGGCGGGGTTATAACCCTTGGGGTTAATGCGGTCCCCTGCCAGCCGCAAAATCTTTTTGGGACAGGCGTTTACACACAGTCCACAGCCCTTGCATACCTTTTCATCAATCTTTGCCTTTGTCACAGGTCTCACTCCTTTTATATAATAGTACCATGATTAACAGTTTAAGCCCAAGAGGTCTTTACATACACCTCTATGGGGAACAGGTTGGGAATATCCGAAAGTGCACCTACAATCTGTTGCTTGGCGGTAGTTAGGCCAATGGGTATTCCAGTCCTTTGGGATATCTCCTCCATGTAGGCCATAGAGTCCCGTATCAGTGCGGGAGTCGTCTCGCCACCCAGGTTGGTATTGTTCACCAGATGGGTTACTGAAAGGCGGGAGCATCGTTCTACCGAACGCAGAAGGGCAATCTCCTCATCGGGACAGTCCTCCAGGTAGCGGCTGCGGTTGATGACATACAGCATCTCATAGCCTTCCTCGGAAAGCCTTTGGGAAAATCCGCCCAGCGCCACTGCACCGTCGTCGTCGCCACCTACATCAATAATCAGGTGACGCTCCCTATCCCCTATGGCGCCCCTGAGGGCAGCGGGGATAGCAGGTATGTCCAGATTGCTATTTGCAAACATAGGGGCAATCAGTTCAATTCCATGATTTGCAAACAGTGAGCCAAAATCCGCCGTGCGGAAGTATGGGTTTACAATGTCCAGATCGGCCACTGCGGTTTTGGGATATACCGCCGCTGCCCGAAGCGCCAAGTTTACCGATAGATTGGTTTTTCCCGAGCCGTAATGCCCGCAGACAATGGTAATGCGCTGGTCGTTCATTCTTCCGCCTCCCTAAAACAGTATTTAATTATAGTATCATTTTTCCCTTTGTAAAACAAGAGAATTTGACAATTTGCTGTGGTAAAGCATCAAATTAGTACAGTCTCCACAAAAACAAAAAATAACCGCAGTCCGGCTTAATCACTTTTTCTACTTTCGCTACCGAAAAGTGACTAGGCTATACTGCGGATTTTTATTATTATCAGTTTTTTTCATCCTATCATATCGCAAGAGAAGTCCAAATCACAGTGTCGTGTGTGCCTTCTCCTTTAGCCGTATCTTATCGGCAATCATAGCAATAAATTCGCTGTTGGTGGGCTTACCACGCAGGTTATGAATGGTATACCCGAAGTAAGAGTTCAGAACATCCACATCTCCTCTATCCCATGCCACCTCAATCGCATGTCGAATAGCGCGCTCTACTCGAGAGGCTGTGGTACCATTCTGCTTGGCCACTGCAGGATACAGCACCTTAGTGACACCATTTATCACTTCGGGCTGCCGCACTGCCAGCATAATAGAATCTCTGACGTACTGGTATCCCTTAATATGTGCAGGTACGCCTATCTCCAAAATGATGTCGGTTACGACTGACTCCAAGCTTTTTCCACTGTTTCTTGGGGCTTCCCGCTTTGCGGGGGTAGAGATGGGGTTGAAACCTGCAAAGAACTCAATTCTGTCTGCAAGAATTTCAGGATCAAACGGCTTATTAAAGTAGTAGGCGGCTCCCCTGCTGAGTATCCGTTCCTGTAGCACCGGATGGTCGACGGTGGATGAGGCAATGAATACGGGTTTTGGGGTGAATTCTTCTGCCATAATTCTGCCAATTACACCTTCGGCATCAATATTCCGCATGAATACATCCAAAACCACAACAGCTGGTTTCTTTTCGTGAATCGCCTGTATCGCCGACAAGCCATCCTTTGGGCAGCTGATGGAATCGAACCCCTTGGCTCCTAAAGCAGAGGTACAGCGATCACAAAAGTCCTTGTTGTCATCTGCAATTAACACAATCTTTTGATTGCCCACGGTATGTCCCTCCTGTCATCTTGTATAAACCATGACAAGCTTATCATATAATCGTATTACTTGCAATCTGTTCGACATGAATATATACATATTTTAAGATTTATAAATTCCCATTATATTCCTTTTAGGCTGCTGGTTCGACGGCATTTGACAGTGATTTGGAAGTATTGTCAATATTCTCTGCAAAAATTCCAAACCCTCGTTCGGGATCATTCACAAAAACATGTGTTACCGACCCTACCAGCATATTGTTTTGTATTATGGGACTTCCGCTCATTCCTTGTACTATTCCGCCCGTTTTTTCCAAAAGTCGAGGGTCGGTGACTCTAATAACCATGTTCTGCCCTCTGCCGTTCTCGTGTACCTCTGTCTTTTCGATGAGAGCCGTGTATTCCTGCGGTTCGCGCCCTTCTACCGTGGTAAAAATGGTGGCTTCCCCTATTTTCACCTCACTGGCAAGGGCTATGGTTACCTCTCGCCCAAGGTAGATGCTTCCGTTTAGGTACCCAAAAACGCCCGATGTGGTATTTCCCACCAGTTCCCCCAGGTTGCCTCTGCCGTTAAAACGTCCCTTTAGCTCTCCCGGAGCACCTGCTTTTCCTATCTTGCATCCGGTAATCTCTGCCTCTACAATCTCCCCGCTTTGCAATGGCATAATGTCGCCGGTGTCTATATCACATACTGCATGCCCCAGCCCCGTAAAGATGCCACTGTTGGGGTCGTAGTAGGTCATGGTACCTATACCTGCTGAGCTGTCCCTTACCCAGATGCCCAAACGGTATTTGCCGTCCCCCACCGAACGCACAGGAGGTACCGTTATGTCCAGCCTATCCTTTCCTCTGCGTACCGCCAGCCGCATGGGTGCGCCCTCGCTCTGTTCCACCATACCGCCCAGCTGCTCATTGGAACGCAGCACTACGCCATTTATCCGTTCTACAATATCTCCAACCCGCATTCCCGCTTCTTTCGCGGGGTTTGTTCGCACACCGTCACCGGCTACGTCGCTCATACCAACCACCATAAGACCGTCGGTAAACATTTTTATACCAAATGGTGCACCGCTTATCCGCACCAGTTTGCGGTCCACCACCTTTATCTCCACCGACTTCACCGGTATGGCACCCATAAGTCGTACTTGGGCGTGGAAACTATTCCCGGCCACAACATTTTTTTGCACTGCTATGGCCTGCTCGCTGTCCAGTTGTATAGGATACGGCAGATTAATGGCCTCGCCCGCCACCACCGAAAAGCTGTCGGGCAGCTGCCTGTCCAAATAAAACATAAAAATAAATGTAACTGCGATTATAATATCTAGAATTCCGGCAAGAGCTTGCACTGTCCTCTTCAAAACACAAACACCCCTTTTTTTCATTCATTGCTCTATTACCTTTTGCTGTTTCAGAAGATTTATCAGCACAAGATTTTCCCGTGTCAAACTGTCAAAATAAAAAATCAAATCTATCCTTTTTTGGATGTTTTCATTTCAATAAACCAGACACCATCGCCACGGTCATTTGGCTTTACTACAGGCAAAATAAGCGATATCCTCGGATCACGCTCACAAGCAATGCTATCTTTTAGGGTATAGTTTTCCTCTAAGATTCCTCCGTTTTTTTTAAACAATTTTTCCAGCGATCGCCCTATGGATACTGCCTTGTCTTTGTCATCAGTCAGCAGCTCCTTATCCGACAAAAATATGGCTGTCAAAGGACGAATATCTCCGCAGGCGTTCATCTCCTCCAGCAAATCCGCAGTGTGGCCATCCTCCCGTGTACCCTGTATCACTGCTACACGACAGCTTTCCATAAACAACCGAACGCTTTCTTTTCGTTCCAGCGCTTCTAGTGCCTTTTGTAGGTTTTCTCCCTCGGCAGTATAGATGCCATAGTCGGCTTCACCCTCTCCGCTGCCTACAATGCGATACTCTGCCCGCACTACGCATCGGTTCCCCTGTTCTACCTCCAACATGGTCACTATAGTTTTTGCACCAATGGTGTCACCCCCCCTGCCGCAGCCGGAAAGGGCAACCATACAGCAGACCAACCCTGCAGCCATACCGCCCTGCCTCCAGGCCCAGGCTCCTGTCAAAAACAGCTGCCGCCATAGCTGTGCAGCCAGAAATAGAAACATCGATATCTTTGTAAGACCCAGCAGTATCCAAACGCCCATCAGTACGGGGTCCAGCCGTGCTGTCATGGAAAAATGGGCACACCGTGCCACTGCCAGAACCGGGTATTCCACCCCTTCGGCATAGTAGCCTAAGGTAAGCATAACCGTCAGTGTGGTGGCTATGGAAAGCAGCGCTACAAGGCCAAGCCATATGGCTATGGCTCTTTTTTTAAGCGGTTTTGTGGCATAGGGCTGTAAAAACAGCAGCGCCCACAGTTCAAAGTTCATAGCCCCGCTTCCCAAAGCCATCTGCGCCGTTCCCTTCACCGATAGGGTTAAGGGTGGCAGATAGCGCAGGTGCATGCTCCCCGCTGCCCCCAGTCCCAAAAGCAAAAGTCCCAGGGTGGTCAGCAGTACCACGATAGGAGCAGTGCGGGCAATGGCCTCCAACCCCTGAAAAACCGCAAAGCACCCCGCCAGCAGCATGAGCCCAATGAAAAAGAAAGGATACATTCCGTCATAAAAAGAACGGGAGATAAACCTTCCGCAGCTGACAGCAGACCAACCCGCTGCCCATAGGAAGAAGACAAGCCCCGCTACCTGTATCAGCTTATGGATAGCTTTGTGCAGCCATCCATTTCCTTCACTTTCTTTAAGCAGTGAGAGCAGCTTCATTACTGCCAGCACCAGCACAAACTGTGCAACCGGTGACAGCAGCGCCGCAAGCAAACCGGAGCCTGCCTCGGTTAGCTGCGGCTTCCAGATGATTACGGTGAACACCCGCCCAAGCAGCAGCAGACAGGTCAGCTGAAATGGGCTTATTTTTTGACTGGCATCCAAGGTATTCCCTCCCATTCATTCACTTTTGTATAGGGCACTTCCATCAGAACACCCTATACACCGGGCAATTTATCGACTTCCAATGTCTTCTTTTGCAGCTTTTTCCATCCCGATCTCACTATGAAATCCCGCATGCCAGTGCTGTCAAAGGGGCTGACCGGAGCGGTAATGGGGATGCCCAGTGTCTTTAATGAGCATAGGTTAATTAACAGCAGCCCCAAGCCTAGGTAGATGCCGAAGAGCCCCATGATTCCGCCTATTACAATAAAGGTAAAGCGAAGCAGGGTAACAGGCTCATAAAGGGAGGGCACCACAAAGGAGCTAACCGCTGTAACTGCAATGAGGATAACCATGGGCAACCCCACCAAACCCGCAGTTACAGCGGCGTCGCCTATAACAAGCCCGCCCACTATGCTAATAGCATGGCCTATGGGCCGTGGCAAACGCAATCCCGCTTCCCGCAGCAGCTCGTACAGGGTAAAGACAATCAGCGCCTCTGTCATGGCAGGCAGCGGTGTATACACTACCGAGCGAATAAAGCTATCCAGCAGTACCTCGGGTATCAGCTCGGGATGATAGTTAATGACCCCCACATAGTAACCGGGCAGCAGTATGGTGGCAAAAAAACACAACAGCTTCAGCGCCCGGATAAAGGTAGCAAAATAGGGACGCTGGCTGTAGTCATCCATGGTCTGAAAATGTTCCACAAACAGGTAGGGCAGAATGAGGGCAAAGGGCGTGCCATCCACCATTACCGCTACCCTGCCTTCACTTATTTTGGCACAGAGGGTATCGGGGCGTTCGGTACTGCCGGTACCGGAAAAAAGCGAAAACTTTGCATCGTCCAGAAATGGCCGCAGGCTTCCCGAGTCAATGAGCACATTGATGTTCACCTTGGAAAGCCGCAGCCGTATCTCATCCACCAGCTGCTGGGAAGCTACACCGGAAAGGTAAAGCAGCTTTACTTTGGTGTTGCTCAGCGTACCTATATTCATGCTTTCCACCGTCAGCATGGGCGATTTTATCCTGCGCCGCACCATGGATACATTGATAACAATGGCCTCGCCAAACCCTTCGTGGGAGCCTTTCAGGTTGGTTTCGGAGGAAGGCTCGCTAATGCCACGGGTGGTAAAACCCTGATAGCCCAGTACCACCGCCGCCTGTATGCCGTCTATTACCACCACGGCAAAACCGCTCATGGCAAAGTTCATTACCTCACCGTAGGTACGGGCTTCCTTCTGGTCGCTGGCAGGCATAAGACTGTGACGCAGGTAGTCCAGTACCTTTTGGGGTGTATTTTCAGTAGCGGGCATGTTTGTCAAAGGCCGCAGAAGAAAATCCGACACCTGCAGGTTGGAAATAAGCCCTTCAAACATAACCACGGCAAGGTCAACCCCTCCGCTTCTGTGCTGCTGAATGACTAGGTCGTCGCTGTTGTGCAGTCGGGACCGTATCTCCACCAAAAAGTCACCAAGGCAGGCAGGAATAGGGTCATCCCCACCGCTGGGTTCCACTACCCTGTAGGCACTTTTGCCTCCTGTATCAAACTGCATGATACCACTCCCCGTTTTTTGAAATTACTTTGGACTGTGCCTATAAAAGGGTAACGCAACCACAACTCATGCAGGCACCATTTCATTATTTGTTTCCATTTTTGCCCAAGTTATGCAGGGAATAGCTCCGTTCATACCCACAAATACTAGTATCATCTTCTGCCAAGGAAGGAATGTCATATAAATGTTTGTTACCTTTTTCCGAACCATTATTCTCTATTCCGTCATTATCTTTGGAGTGCGGCTTATGGGCAAGCGGCAGCTTGGGGAGCTTCAGCCTACCGAGCTGGTTATTACCATACTCATTTCCAACATTGCCACACTGCCGCTGGAAGAGGTGGATACGCCACTCTTTGTGGGTCTGCTGCCCATTCTGTCGCTGGTTACCTTTGAAGTGTTCATTTCAATGATTAACCTGCACAACCGCAAGGCTAGGCGCATCTTCTCCGGTACCCCCGCTGTAGTTATCGACAAAGGTGTTATCGATCAGGACAAGCTGCACCAGCTTCGTTACTCTGCCGATGACCTTGTGGCGCAGCTACGCAGTCAGAATGTGTTCGATGTAAAGGAGGTGGATTTTGCCATAGTGGAAACTACCGGCAAGCTATCGGTATACCAAAAATACCTGAACCGACCCCTGACTCCCGATACCCTGACCATGGCCGACATCCCACAAAAAAACAGCCCCCCACTGGTTGTTATCAGTGAGGGAAAGATTAATAACGATTATCTGACGCTTACGGGCAAGGATATGAAATGGCTGCAATCCACAGTAGCCTCTCACCATCTCCCTATTTCGGATGTGTACCTGATGACAGTGGACGAACAGTGCACCGTAAACATCATAAAGAAGGAAATGAGGAAAAAGGCATGAAACGACTAACCATTTCCATTATTCTCATTATCTGCATTGTATCCATTTCCGGGCTTGCGCTGTGGGATTTAGACCGAGGAATTACCGAGCTGCATGCCGCAGTGGATGACCTGCGGGCTACCCCTACCGAACAGCAACAGGCGCTTACCGACAAGAGCCTCCGCCTTCTGGACCTGTGGAATGCCAAAGAAAGCCACTTTGTTCTGTATATTAACCACGGTACACTGGACCATATTACACAGATTGTAGCGGAGCTTCCGTCTCTGGCGCAGTATGGGGACTTTAGCCATCTGTACAGCAAGGCCGATTCTATTAGCGCACTGCTGGATGACCTGTGGCAATCCTCCCTGCCCACCTATCGCACCTTGTTGTAACGCTACCATTGCAACCCCGATACATTTGTGCTATGGTAAAGTTATCACCAAAACGGAGGTGCATTATGAAAAACTACACCTTAGAATGCTGCGTGGAGAGCGTAGAATCTGCTATTGCTGCCATGGAGGGCGGTGCCGGCCGTTTGGAGCTTTGCTCCGGCCTTTCCGGAGGAGGCATTACCCCCGGTTTGAATCTATACAGGCAGGTGGACAGTTTTTGTCACCTGCCTGTTCATGTGCTCATACGGCCCCGCTTTGGGGACTTTTGTTACACCCGGCATGAGCGTGCTATTATAAAGGCGGATGTGTGCACCTTTGCTCAGGAGGGCGCACATGGCGTGGTCATAGGCGCCCTTACTCCCGATGGCAGGCTGGATATGCCTTTTCTGCGGGAGTTGGTTGCCTGTGCGGAGGGTGCTTCCATTACTCTGCACCGCGCCTTTGATATGTGTGCCGATCCCTTTGAAGCGCTGGAACAGGCCATTGAGCTTGGGATAACCACCATACTTACCTCGGGCCAGCGAAGTACCGCCACCGAAGGTGCACCGCTCATTGCACAGCTACACCGTGCTGCCGCAGGCAGAATTGCCATTATGGCAGGCAGCGGCGTCAGCTCCAAAAATGTGGAAGCACTGGCGGGGGTCACCGGTGTCACCGCCTTTCACCTTTCTGCCAAAGCCCCGCTGGAAAGCGCCATGACCTTTCGCAGAAGCGGCCTCTGCATGGGGTCATCTGCTACCGATGAATATACACTGTGGCGTACCGACAGCCGAGAAGTTTCTGCCGTAGACCATATTCTAAAAAAATTACCTGACCTGCAATAATTTAGGATATTTCTGCCACATATAGGTTGAAGCGGCCTATGAGAGGCCGAAACAGGGTTTTATACCGGTTCAGCCTGAACGTGCCGTACCCATAAGAGCTAATTTTACACAGGGCAAATGATAGGGGTAAAATTGCTTGAGATACCTATAAGCGTTTCGGGGCAGATTGGTACGACTGAGAAAGGACGATGATTATGCCGAACAAAGCAAAGCTGATTACTCTTTCCGCTATGGCACTAAGCCTATGTATGGTACTCTCCCTTACCGCCTGTGGAAGCAGCAGCAACTCCTACAACAGCGCCACTTCCTCAGCAGCCATACCGGCACCCGCAGCTGCCCCTACTGCACCCCGGATGGGCATGAACAGGATGGCGGATAAGGGTGGCATTGCACTGGAAGAAAAATCCGACACCGCAGTAAACCCCTCCACTGCAAACCCTGACACTGCTGCAAGCCCCGATGTGGGAGGCTCGGGACAGGCTACTGCGGTTTCCCAGCGCAAGCTTGTGAAAAATGGGGAGCTGTCGCTGGAAACCAAAGAGTTTGACGCTGCTATTCCCGCACTGATTCAGATGGTAGAAACAGCCGGCGGTTACATAGAAAACCAGTCGGTGGAAGGAAAAAGCATGCGAAGCGACGGTGAATACTACGAACGCCATGCTACCATTACCGCCCGTGTCCCCGCCGGAAAGCTTACCGGTATTACAGCTGAAATGGGCACCCTTTGCAATATAGCCTCCCAAAGTGAATCGGTAAGCGATATTACCGACCGCTACTACGATGCGTCGGCACATTTGGAAATGCTGCGGGTACAGGAAAAGCGGCTTCTGGAACTACTTAGCAAAGCCGAAACACTGGAGAATATTATTCAGCTGGAAAATGCGCTCACCAACTGCCAGTATGAAATCGAATCGCTAACCGGTCAGCTGCGCAGAATGGACAGTCAGGTAGAGTACTCCACCCTGTCTATCTATGTGAACGAGGTTGTGGACTACAGCATACCACTGGAGAAGCCCAAGAACTTTGTAGAGCGGTTGGGTGAAGCCTTTGTCCGTTCGGGTAAAAACCTGAGCCGCGCTATGGAAAGCATGCTTTTCTTCCTCATTATAGATGGACCCGTACTTGCTATCTATCTGTTTATCATGGGAATTATATTCTTCATTTTCTACCGTGCAGGACAGAACTACCGAAAGAGACAGCTGGCAAAACAGCTTGCCAAGCGGCAGCCACCCGTTTCTGAAAATAGACCGGAAAACGAATAAAATCTATAATCTACGCAGTTCCCAGGCAAAGACCCCGCAGCAGGCTGCAGGGTCTTTGTTTTTTGGTCATTGACAGTATTTGTTAAATGACTGTATAATAATATTGGTTTCACTTATAGAAAGCAGACAACGGCTGCCTTTTAAGACCGCATGTTTTTTGGCGTGTTAAAGGAAAGATACTCATCTGTTCTTTAAGCTGAGTTTGGTATAATGATAGAATGGTGCGACAGGAGATGTAGACATGCTAACCATAAAAGCACTGACCGACGGCTCCGAGGGATCGCTTCCCTGCCTTGGCACACTCTGCCCCTTGGAAAATGAACCCTCGGACACAGTATGCCTAACCAAAAGAATTACAGTGGACAATATCGGTGCCTATACAAAGAAGCTGGTAACCCCCCTCTATAAAAAAGGAGTTATGAGCCGTCTTTCAGTAACCGATCCCAGCCGAAGCTTTGACCCCACCCACTGTTTGGGGGTTCTTTGCCGAAGCATATCCATACGTCCTAAGGGCTATGTCGTGCGTCTCAGCGGTGCTCATCGCTTCTGTCTGCCTGTCTATGAAACGCAGTCCCTTTCTTCTCATTTCTATTCTATTGCAGGCTATATGGTAACCACCGACGGCTTTGTTGCCGTTGCCAAACGCAGAACGCTGCTTTGGGCCACTGCGGGTTTTCTGTTGGGTACAGCGGTTGTACTTTCCTATCTCATTTTTCAGTATGGTGCCGAAGGCGCTCTCGAGGAGCTGGCACGGTTTGGGAGTTCTCTATTACAATGAAAATCTTTTTAGTTGCTTTTATATTGCTTAATCTATTTACCTGTGCGGCCTTTTGGTGGGATAAGCGTCTGGCTATCCTGCACAAACGGCGAATACCTGAACGCACCCTGCTACTGCTGTCTGCTGCCGGCGGTGCTTTTGGGGGTATCTGCGCTATGCAGCTATTCCGCCACAAAACAAAGCATCTGCGGTTTTTTCTTGGCCTCCCCCTTATGATGGCAGGACAGGCTATTCTGCTGGTACTGCTGGTAGGTTCGTAAAATTACCCCAATACCATTATGGTAACGCTGTTATCGTAGTGGTATTTTTTTGTCGTTTTTGCACCATGACCAATGTTGGGCATAACCATCATGGTGCGGTTTTTTGTCGAATAGTGTCTTTTACCCATAGTATTATTTGAAAAACGACACCATTATGGTAGCTGCTGATAAGACCTTTCACCCATCATGGTATCATTACTCTATGTATATCCTGTAAAAGGCCCACTTTTTTCTATTCTCCCCATCTCTCCGTTACCATTATGGTAAGTAATGAACCATAATGCTGTGATTTGTTTTATTCCTTGCCTTTACCACACTATAATACTGTCCCAAAGACGTGCGTTTTGCACCATCATGGTATCATTTTTGCCTCAAAAATGCTATTACTGGCTGTATTATCCCTCAAAAACGTACCATTATGGTAACGAATTTGACTGTTATGGTATATCAGAATGCCCCTCTTTGCTATTTTACAGTATGTAATATATAGAGTAGATGGCTTTTGTGCATCTTTGTCACTCCGGAAACCTCCTCACCAGCAGACTTGCCGGATACCATGATGGTAATCTATCGTAAAATCACCATAGTGGTACAGCCAAAAAGATTTTTAACCGTTTTTCCGTCATATTTTCGGCCTAAAACTGCAAAAAAACATAAAAAACAAGCTTCGTTATAGACTGTAAGTCTCCTTATAGGCTATAATCTATATTCTATAAATCCTTATATTATGCAGATTTATGTGGTTTTGCTTTCTATTTCGCTATGTAAAAAGGAAAAAACTACCCCTTTTCAGTAAAATCAGATTGTTTATCCTATGATGGTTTCTTTCATCCCTAGGGCAAGCTTAAGAAGCTCCAAAAACTGCAAATTTTAAAGTTTTTTAAAACTTTATGTAATACAATTTTATAAATATACTATTCGTAATTGCCCCTGAAAGCTGTTGCCTTTTTTACAGTTTCGGAGTATAATAACAGAATATTTATTACAGTCAAACGCATGCTTTGGTCTGTAATATTAAGGAAAGTAGACGGTGACAAATCATGAAGTATAACTTTTCCAAACGGATTGCTGCAGTGCAGCCTTCTGCCATTCGGGAAATATTAAAAAGTACCTCCGACCCCAATGTTATTTCCTTTGCCGCGGGCAACCCTGCTCCGGAGGCTTTCCCTGTAAAGTCTATTGAAAATATTATTGGCATCATTATGGGTGATACCCCCATTCCTGCCCTGCAGTATTCTGTTTCCGAGGGCTACCCTGCCCTACGGGATGCTACCATGGCTTTTGCTAATTCCCGTGAGGAAGGTATTTCCACCCCTGATGACACCATTCAGATTGTCTCGGGTGCACAGCAGGGCATAGAACTTGTAATAAAGTGCCTGGTAAACGAGGGTGATACTGTTCTCAGTGAAACCCCCTCCTTTGTCAGCGCCTTAAATACCATCCGTTCCTACGGTGCAAACCTTGTTGGTATTCCCATGGACAAGGACGGCATTAACCTGGAACTGCTGGAAAAAGAGCTAACCGAGCAGCCCAATGTAAAGCTGCTGTATACCATACCGAACTTTCAAAACCCCGCCGGCATTACCATGAGCATGGAAAAGCGCAAGGCTGTATACGAGCTCTGCCGCAACCATGGGGTAATGATACTGGAGGATAACCCCTACGGTGACCTCTGCTTCTCCGGTAAACATCTGCCCGCCATTAAAACACTGGATACCGACGGCATTGTCATCTATGTGGGCAGCTTCAGTAAGATTATCTCCCCCGGACTACGGGTGGGCTATGTGATTGCAAACAAGGACTTTATGCCCAAGGTAGTGGTTGCCAAGCAGTGCAGTGACGTTCACTCCAACATACTGGCACAGATGGTCTGCGAGCGTTTTCTGATGTCCTGCAATATGAACAGCCATCTTTTTAACCTGCAAAGAATATACGATGCCAAGGCGGAGCTGATGATGAACTCACTTTCGGCCTCCTGTGGAAACCTGCTTAGCTGGAACAAGCCCGCTGGCGGACTGTTCCTCTGGTGCACCCTGCCCGATGGTGTAGATATGCTGGGCTTCTGTAAGGCTGCTGCAGCAGCGGGCGTGGCAGTGGTTCCCGGAACTGCATTCCTCACCGACGAATCCGCACCCTGCCAAAGCTTCAGAGTCAACTACTCCACCCCCAGCAACGAGCAGATTGTACGTGGTGCCGAACTGCTCGGGCAGGCACTAAAGGAATTTGTACGATAACAGTCACCAGCGGTTATTATAAGTTGCGCCCGGGACCATTACCGTCTGCGCAAATATATAAAAATGCCCTGTATTTATGGCATATTATTAAAGGAGGACAAGCACATGGGAGCGTCGAACACTACCGGCAAAAAGATTATCTTTTCCGGCATACAGCCCACGGGGATATTTACCCTTGGAAACTATCTGGGGGCTATTAAAAACTGGGGTAAGCTGCAAGATGACTACCATTGCATCTACTCCATTGTAAATATGCATGCTATCACCGTTCGGCAGAACCCTGAGGAGCTGCGTAAAAACAGCCTTTCGGCCTATGCCCTGCTGTTGGCCTGCGGCATTGATATTGACAAAAGCATTGCCTTTATCCAGAGCCACGGCCCTGCCCATGCTGAGCTTGCATGGGTGCTCAATTGCTACACCCAGTTCGGCGAGCTTAGCCGTATGACCCAGTTTAAGGATAAGTCCGCCAAGTACGCCGACAACATCAACGCAGGGCTCTTTACCTACCCCTCCCTTATGGCTGCGGATATTCTGCTCTACCAGACCGACTTGGTACCTGTAGGTGACGACCAGAAACAGCACCTGGAGCTTTCCAGAGATATTGCAAATCGCTTTAACGGCATCTACGGCCAGACCTTTGTGGTACCGGATGGTTACATTCCAAAGTCCAACGAGGGCGGACGGATTATGTCACTACAGGATCCCACACGGAAGATGTCCAAGTCCGATAGCAACCCCAAGGGCTTTATTTCCATACTGGATGAACCCTCGGTCATCATTAAAAAGTTCCGCAGTGCCGTTACCGATTCCGATGCACAGGTACGGTTTGGCGAGGGCAAGGATGGCATTAACAACCTGATGGTCATCTACTCTGCCATAACCGGAAAGAGCTTTGAAACCACTCAGGAAGAGTTTTCCGGAAAGGGCTATGGCGACTTTAAAACCGCTGTAGGCGAGGCAGTATCGGTAGAACTGACACCTATACAGGAGCGCTACAAACAGCTTATGAACGATAAGGCTTATTTGGAGCAGTGCTACCACGCAGGTGCAGAAAAGGCAAATGTACTGGCACAGAAAACCCTTGCAAAAGTGTATAAAAAAGTCGGATTTATACGATAAGTATACAACAATGTCAAAAAAGAGGCTTCCTTCGGGTATAAACCCTTGGGAAGCCTCTTTTTTATGCCTCAATTCGCCATAGATTTAATGAAAAAAAACAGCAATGCCCTATTATCTTACTGCTATTGTACGTATGAGAGCCGCAGCATCCTCTATGTACTGAGCAAGGGGTTTTTCGGCTACGCCCGCTACAAAGGTGCTGCATTTGGTCACAGGTATCAGTACACGCTGTGCATTGCTTTTGGCTACCGCTGCTGCCATTTTCGGTGTAAACTCACCCAACATAGAATCGGCCAATACAATACCCATGGGCCCGGCTATGATATCCGCAGTGGCACTGTTCACCACTACGGGGTTTTCCCCTGTGGCTCCCACATCGGCTCCTGCCTTTATCATGGCTGCTGTAGCCATAGCATTGGTACCCACTGCTATAATCCGGCAGTCTGCAGGCCGTTGCTGGCAAAGCTTGTCTATGAGTGCCCGCCCAAAACCGCCGCCCTGTCCATCTATTATCACTATCTTTTTCATATGGCTATATCTCCGTTCTTTTCTCTATGGTGCATATCCCAGTACCCCGTGTACACTTACCTCACCGGAGGAAACTGTTTCTCTTTCCTCCCCAAAGCGTACCACCAGCCCCCCCGAGCTGTCTATACTCTCCGCAAACCCCTCACGAGTCTTTGTTGGACTTATAACTGTCACCTGCTGCCCCAGTGTACAGGACCGTTCCCGCAGTGCAGCAAGCGCATGGCTGGGCGGTTGCTCCAACCATCGTTCGGTGCGCAGCATTCGGTTTATACTGTTTACTATCTCCCCTGTCAGTACCGCCCGGGGGTAGTCCACTCCGGTGGCCTGCCACAAGGAAATTGCCTTTTTGGAAAGCTCTGCAGAAAAGCTCTGCTGCCGTACGTTTACCCCTATGCCCACTATGGCATGGGTAATGGTAGCCGTTTCAGCATCGGACACCAGCCGTGTCAGAATACCACAGACCTTTCTGCCATCTATAATAATATCGTTGGGCCACTTAATTTTCGCCTGTATGCCGCAAACCTTTTCTATGGCCTCGCAGACAGCCAGCCCCGCATAGGAGGTTAACAGCCCCAGTGCCTCTGTGCCGCAGCGGGGTTCCAGTATTATGGAAAGGTAGATGCCTTCGCCGCCCGGGGACTCAAAGCTACGTCCCAACCGCCCCATACCATTTGTCTGGTGTTCGGCCAGAACCACCGTCCCATCCCCTGCGCCCTCCAGTATCATGCGGTTTGCGTGAAGTATGGTGGAGTCCGTGCTGGGAAGGCATACTATTTTATTATCACTGCCGGCTTCCATTGCTGCGCTTACCAGTTCGGGCACCAGCAGGTCGGGCACCTTGGTCAGTCGGTAGCCTCGGTTGGTTGCCGCCTCTATCACATAGCCCTTACTGCGCAGTGCAGCTATTTCCTTCCAAACTGCAGCACGGGTAACGCCAAGGGATTCGCTGAGTGCCTCACCTGACACCGCCACCTCCCTATGAGAAAGCAGCAGGGTTAAAAGTCTGCTTTGCAGTGTATCTCCCAAACCTGTCATGTCCCCCACCTCTTTTCTGCAAATTTTGCGCTATAATTGAAAATTTGTGCTATACTATATATGGTTTGCCGTTCATTATTTTTGTGCATTGGAGATATTTGAAGTTATGTGCGCCACAGCTAAAAATAGTTTTAAGGTAATGAGCTTCAATATGAAGCGCAACTACTTTTCTTTTGGAAAAAACAGCTGGGAAAAACGCGCTGCTTTGGTGGCGCAGGTTATCCGTCAGAATAGTCCCGACATTATGGGAACACAGGAACTTACCACCGTCAGCCTTAGCGATATGCAGCGTCTGCTTCCGGAGTACAGCTATGTGGGTCAGGGGCGCGGGGGCGGAATGAACGGAGAATTTTCCGCCATATTTTATCGCCGTGACCGTTTTACCCTTATGCAGGATGAAACCTTCTGGCTCTCCCAAACACCGGAGCACCCCAGCCGTGCGTGGTTTGCCCTATTTCCCCGCATCTGCACCACCTGCCGTCTGCGCGCTACCGACGGTTCCGGAACCGTTTTGCAAATTTATAATACCCACCTGGATCATATCAGCTACTTTGCACGGGTAAATGGCCTCAAGCTGATTATAGAGCATATTTTGCAGCATCAGCAAAAGGATGGTAAGGTGCCGGTGGTGCTTATGGGTGACTTTAACGCCACGCCCAACAGCAAAACCATAAAGGCATGGAACCGACATCTGCTGGGTACCGAGAAATGGGCACCTACCAACAACAGCTACAATATGCTCATGCAGAACGCACCCGATGAACTGGGTCGCAGCTACCATGGTTTCAAAGGCGCCGTCACGGGTCACCCCATTGACTACATCTTCACCAGTGAGGATATATCACTTCGGGCAGTGGAGATTCGCCGTGACAACTTTAACCACTGTTTTCCCTCCGACCACTACCCCGTCATTGCAGAGCTGGAGCTTAATGCCCCTTGATCAAAGAAATTGCTTGCCAAATATCCGATGGAATGGAAAGACTCTGCCATTTTTCACGGTAGTACCGGCTTGCCAGCGTTCTGGTTCCGGAATAGTCTGCATCCTCCTGTACGGTCAGGTTCATCTGCTCCTCAAAATGTGCCATTCTAGCTATGTCTGCATCGGTTTGCAGAACATTATGCTGCTGTATGGTGTAGGAGAATGCTTCTTTTATCATGCTCTTTACCGTAGGAGAAAGGCTTCCCTCCGGGTCACACAGTATCATCCAGCGGGTATCAAAGCGATGGTTTGTAAGCTCCAAGTTTTTCACCATAGCCTGTGCCTCCGGTGGAATATCGCTTTGGGGATGCAGCTCGCAGTATTTTATCTTTCCCTCTTTAAAGGCTGCAAAAAGTTCTTCGGCTGTGCCCTCCATAACCGTCTCTGCACCTATGGCAGAAAAGCAGGAATTACCCGGCATATCCGACAGTACTCCTACCGAGTTATAGAAGCCTACCTCGTCATAAAAACGGCCCTTACCTAAAAACCAGGTAGTTCCACCGTAGTAGACACCCACCACCTCGCCTCCAAGGTTTCGGCGGGTAACAGGGGAGCTTCGCACCACACCCTCTTCGCTGTTCAGCAGCGTAAGCTGCTGCTGGGCATTATCAAATAAAAACGGCATTTGGATAAAGCTGAGCCGCTTGTCCAGATGTACTACCTGCTCCGAACTCAGGAGATAGAGCCCCGGCTCCTTATCCTGCATAGCACGGGACACATCGGCTACCTGGAGTTGTTCCAGTTTAACATTTCCCCCACTGAGCTCAATCAGCTTGGCTTCCAGCAACACCATTGCCGACGCAGTAGCACTGTCGGCATTCTGCGGCAGGGTAACATATATCGTCACAGGCTGCACAGCAGGCGGGCCCGCAGGCTCCACACGGGGATAGTTGCCAGGGCGGAAGCTACAGCCCGTCACTGTCAAAAGTAGTGCCAAAAGCACCACTATTATTCTTTTCATAGGTCACCTCACACGGTCAAAATGCATTTTCCCTGCTTACCTATTGTAATTATACCAATAATCTAGTAAAATCACAAGGAAGAGCCTTTTCATTTTTTAAAAAAGAAGGAATGTACTGTATGAATACCGGAACTGTTGTAAACCCCGGCAAAAACGAAACCATTGAAGTGGATGGCATAAGCTATCGCCGCCTTTGCATTAAAACCCATGTTATAACCGACACTGACAGTATGCCGCAGGTTGCCCTGCAGTATGCCGCCCCCAATATGCAGGAGGGAGATATCCTTTTCATTACCGAAAAGGCGGTCGCCTGCACCCAGAAGCGTGCTATTCCCATAAAGGATATTCATCCCCGTCCGTTGGCCCGTTTTCTTAGCCGCTTTGTGCTAAAAACGCCCTACGGCATAGGCCTTGCCATGCCCGAGACTATGGAGATGGCCCTACGGGAATGCGGCACCCTTACCATACTGTTTGCCGCCTTCTGCTCTGCTATAGGCAAGCTGTTTGGCAAACGCGGTATCTTTTACAACATTGCAGGTGATAAAGCCCGTGCCATTGACGGCCCCTGCGACTTTACCCTGCCCCCTTATAACGAATATGTCGTGCTGGGCCCTGCCGAGCCGGATAAGGTTGCAAAGGATGTGTCCGCAGCCATTGGGCACCCTGTGCTCATTACCGACATTAACGACCTGGGCGGCAATATTCTGGGGCACCATCCTGAAACGCTGGACCCCTCACTTTATATTAAGATTTTAAAGGACAACCCTCTGGGGCAGACCAACGAGCAGACCCCCATGGGCATCATCCGACGAGTATCGTAACAACTCTGGAAAAGCTGCCTTCGGGCAGCTTTTATTTTTTTATTTTTGCTGCGATAAAACTGCCCTCTTCTGCATTAGTATATCAGACGGGGCAAAACGGAAATTTTGGAGGAACACAATGACACAGCTACGAAGTGCAGATACACAAAAACAACTAAGCCTGCTCACGGATGCTATCTTGGCCAGGGTAGCTGATGGTGACAATGATGCTTTCCGCACCCTATACTACAGCACACAGCTTGCGGTATACGGGTATATTCTCTCCTTTATGAAAAAACCCGAGGAAGCCGAGGATATTATGCAGGATACCTATCTACGGATACGGGAGAAGGCACATCTTTATACCCCTTGCGGAAAACCTTTGGCATGGATATTTACCATAGCAAGAAACCTCTGCTTCATGCGGCTGCGCAGTGGACAAAACCACTCCTTGTTCAGCCTGGAGGACGCAGAGGCCTCCCAAACCCTACCCGTATATGAGAGCAGCCCCGAGGACAAAATGGTTCTCACAGCAGCTCTTCAGCTTCTGGATGATGTAAGCCGTCAGGTTGTAATCCTTCATGCCGTTACCGGGCTGCGACACCGTGAGATTGCCGCAGCGCTGGGCCTCCCGCTTTCCACCGTTCTTTCCCGTTATACCCGTTCGCTTGCAAAGCTAAAGTCAACCCTGAAAGAAGGAGCTTTTTATGAACAATAATCAGATAGAAAACCATATCTACTCTGCCGTTACCGGCATGACCCCCAATATCTGCGACCGCATTCTGGAAACCCCCATTACCCGCGACAGCGGTGTTTCCTCTAATGTTCTGGCTATATCCCGTCCAGCCACCCACAAGCGTGCCTTTGCCGGCTTTGCAGCTGCAGCAGCCGTGCTCGCTCTTACCATACTCACAGGAACCTACTACTCAAACGCTGCGGTAGCTTCTGTCATTTCTTTGGATGTAAACCCCAGCGTAGAGATATCTGCCAATAAGAATGACCGCGTAGTAAAGGCAACTGCAACCAATGCCGACGGCGAAAAGATTCTGGGCGATATGAACCTGAAAGATACCGACCTCAATGTGGCAACCAACGCCATCATTGGCGCCATGGTGCAGGAGGGTTACCTGTCCCCCGAAAAGAACTCCATTCTGGTGACTGTATCGGCCAAGGATGAAAACAAATCCAACGAACTTCGGTACAACGTGGTTTCTGCCATTAACGAAACACTTTCCACCAACAACATACCTGCACATATCTATAATCAAACCCTACCCACAGTGGATAAGGAGCTGAAGGCCGCCTCACAGCAGCACGGCATCTCCTACAGCAAGCTGTCTTTCCTAGAAAAGATTGCGGCAGTGGATCCCACCATTACACTGGAGCAGCTTTCCAAAATGACACTGGATGAAATTGACGCCCTGCTGGCAAAGCACAAGGTGAAGCTGGACGACATCGACCTGGACGACGATGACGACGACTACTGCGACTACTGTGGCAAGCTGGAATCGTCCTGCCGCAAGACCTGTGACCGTACCCACGGCAAGCGTTACTGTGACGACTGCGGCAAGCTTTTTGCCCAGTGCACCTGCACAGACAAGGACGATGCCGATCGTGACTACTGCGACTACTGCGGTAAACTGGAGTCGGTGTGCCGCAATACCTGCGACCGCTCCCAGGGTAAGCGCTACTGTGACGACTGTGGCAAGCTTTCTGCGCAGTGCAGCTGCACAGATAAAGACGACATCGACGACGACGACGATGATGACGACGATGATGACGAAAAGGAAAATAACCGCTACAAGGATAAGAATGATAACCGTCCGGAAAACAGCAATGCCAATACCGAAAATAGCAACCGCTACAAGGATAAAAACGACAGTAAAGATGATGATGACGATGATTACTGCGACTATTGCGGCAAGCTGGAATCGGTCTGCAACGGCAAATGCAGCCATACAGATGGCAAGCGCTACTGTGATGACTGTGGAAAAACCTATGCACAGTGTGTTTGTGACGATGACGACGACGACCGTCCGGGCAACAACCTGAACAAGGATAAAGACAAGGGAAACAAGCCCGCAGACGATGACGATGACGACGATGACCATCCTAAAAAGAACAACGGCAATAACGGCAACAATGGGAACAACCACAAGGACGACGACGATGATGACGACAGCGATGACTAATCTGCAATAAAAAGACAGAAGCAAAAGCAGTCTCCTCATTCGGATATTTACAAATTATAAAAAGCACCGCCCTGCCGACTTTACATAGTCAGTAGGGCGGTGCTTTTTGCATTCCTTTTCTCTTGGTGCTGTCCGTCGTAAAAATAGCCTGCGATTATGACTTCCGCACTGGTCTGATATACTTAAAATGCTGACCAGGATTGAAATAAAAGTAAATTATTCTACCGGGGGAAGTATCAACACAGTAGCCAGTGCCAGCATAATCAAAAGTTGCCATTGCCTTTTCAATCTTTTCTTCCACACTACGGTTTTCCTGCTCATAATCAAACGGCCCATGTTCAAACACAATATATTCGGCTTGGGGAACATCAATCAGCAGCATTTGTGGCGGCACTTCCCCTTTATAATCAGAAGGAAGTCGTACCCCCCAACACTCTGTGCGCGGAATACCCCAATCGCAGAGTCTGCCATCCGGGTCATTCATGTACGCCATCATCTGGCCGCCGCCACTGTTGGTTTCGCTCCCACCATCGTCATCCAGTTTGCCCTTAATACTATCCAGTAAGCCGCAAATGGTTTCCTGGTCCTGCCCTGGAATAAGGCTTTGCTTTTGCCAAAAATCCCAATATCCATTACTTTCATAGTTTTTAATGTGCAAAAATTTGTGTGCAGGAATGGTTACGAAGTAAATTTTAACATTATCTGTCGATTTGATCATACCAATCTCTCCAAATCCAAAAAAGTAGCGGTCGAAAGGGTTTATTTTTGTACGAAGAACGACAGGCATAGGCTTTTTTCGGTATTCGCTTGGCGTCACACCATATGTTCCCTTGAAAGCTCTGGTAAAGGCTTCATGTGATGAAAAGCCGTAAACAAATGCAATATCCAGAATGTTTTTTTCACTATCCCGCACTTCTTTTAGCGCAAAGGCTAACTTTCTAAGCCGCAAATAATCTCTAAACTGCATGCCCGATATTTCTTTAAATTTTCTGGTAGTATGAAATTCAGAATAGCCCAGCTTGTGAGAAAGAAACCGTAGCGTTAGTGCTTCATCGTGATGATGTGCAATACACTCGTCAATTTCATCAACAATTATTTGAATCTGCTTATGCCACTCGTACATTCGCCTGTTCACCCCGTTTCAATCACTCTATGACAATTATAACGTAATGAATATTGCATTGCTTGATTTCACTTGCGAAAATCCACACTTTCCTTTTTCTAAAAGAAGCGCCGTAGGACTTAAAATCCTACGGCTTTTCTATTACTTCATGATAGCCGAAACTCCCGTGTCTATAAGGGTCAGCTTTTCGCTGTTGCCGGAATAGAGGTAAAGATCCCCCATCTCTATTCCGGTATCATAGTCCTTTATGACATAGATATAGTTTTGCAGACGGTAGCTGTAGTCATATGCATACCGTGCAACCGGCTTCACCTTACCGTTATAAAGGGTAAGGTTGCCTACCTGACGGCTTCCGTTGTAGTCCCTGTAGCAAAGAAGATTGTCCCCGTAAATCATTGGAAGCGGATAGGACGGCAGTCCATCCACCAAGCGGCTTTTTGCAGAACCCGCAGCACCGCAGACGATTACACTCTCCTCGTTGCTATCCTGCCGCAGATAAATCATCTGGTCGTGGTAGCGCAGGTTGGTCAGGCTTACCACCTTGTCATCCACCTTCTTGGCTACACCAAGGCCATCCTCCTGCACCGACACATAGTTGAGCTGTGAACCATTCTCTCCTGAGTCCTCCTTAATGTAGTAGATGCCCTTGCCACGGTCCAGCCGCACCCGCACCCGCTCATTTCTGGTGGCACTCAGGAACAGCTCCGGTTCCCTGCCCGCATTTACATAATAATAGTCCCTGACGGTACTAATCAGTATGGTATTCAGCAGACGAATGGCATCTATGGGGTCACTCACCTGTGATATTTTAAACTTCTGTGGAGCTGCAATCCGCTCCTTTACATAGACAGCCACTCCAATGGATGCATCGGCATCTGCCATCTGCAAAATTCCATCATCCACCATGGTCATGCTGCTGCCTGCATTGTAATACAGGGTGTGCTGTTTTATGTTCCGCTCTTGGGCTGCTATGGCAGCACGAATCTGGTCCCGTTCCAGCTTTTCCTCATAGGCAATTACTGCCGCATCAAAGGCCTTTTTGTCCAGGGCAGTTTTTTTGGCACCCCACAGGTTCACGGTTTCTACCATAAAGTCCGCTTCCTGGGGTTCCTCTATGGCAGCGTCCTTCTCAGCCATATCATCCTCAAAGTACTGGAATGGGTTGGATAGGGCGGTACTGATACCTGTACTGAAAACCAAGTTGCTGCCGCCGTAGTCCGCAACGCTGTTTACATTTTCAACCAGCACCTGTGTTTCATTCCCGTTCCAATAGTTTAGGGTAAAGAGCATATCGCCCAGCTTGCTGCGGCCCGCAGGTGTGCTAAACAGCACCGAACCTGTGGTCTCATCCACCATAGCAACCTGTCCATCCAGCTTTTCCGCCACTATCTGTACTACACCGTCGGTGCCTATCCTGCACAGGTTATACTCCCCTGTGGGTGCACCACCGGAGGCTATGTCTGTTCGGCGGGTGGTATAATAAAGGGAACCATCGCTCCCGGTGCCCAGCAGCCTATGCACGCGGATATCCAGCACCTGCTCCTTACCGTCCTGCCAGTAGAGCAGTGTATTTCCGCCTGTCTGCTCTGCTCGCATATACATAACAGCCCCTTGCGGAGTAAAGCGGAAGGAGCCTTGCAGCACTTCCTCAGCCACAAGCTGGCCTGCAGGGTTACCGTCCTTGTTTCTTGGTTTTACACGGTTGGTGTTGCGTAGGAACAGTTCACCGCTGCCCCCTGAAATATTGTTGAGGTAGAGCAGCTGTTTCCCATTTTCGGAAATAGCCGTGTTTTCTTCCAAACTGTAGTACCCGCCGTCAAAGGTAAGCCCCTCAGTAATGGTAACTGTCTCATCTAGCAGCGGACTTTTGAATTTTAGCGTATCTCGCCCTTGCAGGTAGACCACAGGAATATTTTTAATACGGTTTTGACCCATACCCATTACACTATATAGGCGGGTTCCCAGTATACTGCCGAAAGTCACAATAAGCAGGCCCACTGCCAGAAGCAGTATGCCGGTAAAGCGAAAGGCCGTATCTCCACCTGCCGGTGGTGGCATGGTCATGGCACCTGTACTGTCCACAGGCGACCCACCGGGTTTTCCCGCAAAATCAGTTACCCATCGGCCCAGCCTTCTGAACTGTTTGCCAAACCACTGCGCAACCTCGTGTCCCAGCTCTCCGAAGCTAGTTTGCTGCTTGGGGTTTGGTTTGGGCAAAGCCTGCTTTTGATGCTTCTTTTTAGCCAATCTATCGTCCCTCCCTTTAATAGTCGCCGCTGAGGTACTCCTCCAGGCAGATGCCCTTTTCCATAATAATCTTGGCATGGTCTACACCCACATACCGATAGTGCCATGGCTCGTAGGAAATTTCGGTAATATGGGTTTTATCCTTGGGGTACCGTAGAATAAAGCCATAGTCCGCACAGTTTTTATACAGCCATTCAAATGTTTTTGTGTTTTCAAAGCTGGTTTCCAGGCTGTTCAGGTCCAGTGCCAACCCCAGCGAATGTTCACTGGTACCGGGCACTGCTATCAGCTTGGCGGTGGCGGCATAAGCCTCTGTGGCTGTGTAGCCCATTCCCTGAAATTCTTTTATTTTATTGTTAAAGTTGGTAGTTTGCTTTTCGTGGCTCCGATAGGCTGAGACTACCCACAGGCTAATGCCGTCGGCCTTGGCGGCCTTGGCCATAGCGTTGTATGCTTCGGTGCCCTTGCGGTCAAAGCTGTATCCGTTGCCCATCTCCACCACATCGGGTTTGTAGCCCTCCGGTATTTTGTTGGTAGGGTTCACCAATATGGGCATATCCCCTGTGTGGACAGGTACATCTACAGCCTGTGTGGGTGGGGAGGCCGATGCAGGTGCGGAGGAAGACGATGATGCTTGCCCCGATGAAGATGAAGACTCCGGCTTCGCTTTCGGTTCAGCGTTTGAAGATGATTCCGAAGATGATTCCGAAATCGATGTTTCCGGTGGCAAAGACGACGGCTGTTCCGATGAGGACAGCTCTGACGATGATTGCTCGGCTGGAGCTTTCTGCTTTGGCATGGTTGTAACTATTATAATTATCAGTAACGCCACTGCTGCCAACATCAGCACCAGTATGCGGTTGCGGACTATCTCCGCTTGCTTGCGGCTTTTTCTCATTCTTGTTATCCTTTCAGTACCTTGTTCCCTAGTCTTATCTCTATGCTCCGCTCTGCGCTTTGTATCAGCACATTATCAAACTGAAGGAGCACATTTATTACACCAATAGGCGGACTGTCACAGCATTTGCGCATCTGCCTAGCGGCAGATTGGTGCAGCTACAGTGCGCAGCGGCCTTGCAACCATTCTATCACACTTTCTCCCCTCGGTAAAGCCGCCGGGCAAGGGCGGTCAGGGCACGCACTTCATTTTCACAGCTTCCATCCATGACAGCCAGTGCCAGGCTTCCCAATAGCTTGCCAAACCCCGGTCCGGGAGACATGCCCAAATCAATCAGGGTATTGCCATCTATAGCCAGCTGCTTCACTGAACAGCAGCCGCAGGAAAGTACCTGTTCCTCATACATAAGGGCAGCAGAAAGGCACTCTGCCTCCTCCGGCTGCGCTGTAAGGGCCTGTGCTCTCCAAATGCCCATAAGTTCCCACATGCGTGCAGGGCCTGCCTGCAGGGTCAGCTCTGCGGCCTCGGAGCGGGTACAGGGCAGTGGGAGGGCCAGCAGTGCACAGAGTACAGTGGTTTTCCGCAAAGTGTCGTTGTCCAGCCGCAGCCGTCGCAAAGCTGTCTCAGGCGGTGTACCATTCAGCAGCAAAGCCAACCGTACCCCGCTGTCACATGGTGTAGCAGCAAGGAGTTTTTTGTCGACATTTGGTATAATGTCTGTTATTATTACTTTTAGTATATCAAGGTAATCCCCAATAACCTCTGCTGCAAACGCACCGCAGAGCAGTATGGAAAGCTCGTGCCAAATGCGTTCTACGGCTACCCGCTGCAAACCCTCCTTCTGACTGTGTAGCGCAAGGACTGTTTCTTCATGGATGGAAAAGCCAAAGCAGGCGGCAAAGCGTAAGCACCGCATAATGCGCAGGCTATCCTCCTGCAACCGTTCCACAGGGTCGCCTACACAGCGCAGCAGCCCACGGGCTAGGTCATCCTGCCCCCCGAAAGGGTCTACCAGTCCATCCACGCTGTTCCACGCCATAGCATTTATGGTAAAGTCCCGTCGGGCCAAATCGGCCTTAATATCGGTGACAAAGGTTACTGCATCGGGCCGCCTGCCATCCCCGTAGCTGCCCTCGCAGCGCAGGGTAGTAACCTCCAGCAAACCGCCGTCGGCAACCACCGTTACCGTACCGTGGCGTATGCCTGTAGGGAGCAGCTGAAAATCGGGGAAGCAGGACATCACCTGCTTGGGAAGCGCAGTGGTGGCAATGTCAAAGTCGTGGGGACAAACACCCCTCAGGCTATCCCGAACACAGCCGCCCACCAGCCATGCTCCGTAGCCATTTTCGTGCAGCGTGTCCAGCAGGTACGCCGCCGCAGGAGATAGATGCATCTGCTTCACCCTCCTTTTTAAAACAAGGCTGACACAGTGTATTACTGTACCAGCCTTTGTTTTTTATTCCCACTCTATAGTTGCGGTGGGCTTGGGAGTCATATCGTACAGCACACGGTTTACACCCTTGACCTCGGTGATAATGCGCTGGGTAATCTTTTGCAGTATGGCCCATTCGGGGGTTTCTATGGTTGCGGTCATGGCATCTATGGTATTTACTGCACGGATGATAACGGGGTACTCAAAGGTTCTTGCATTGTCACGAACACCTACCGACTTAAAGTCCGGCACAGCGGTGAAGTACTGCCACACCTTTCCTGCAAGCCCTGCAATTTCAAATTCCTCCCGCAGGATAGCGTCCGACTCACGCACGGCTTCCAGCCTGTCCGGTGTAATGGCACCCAGGCAGCGTACACCAAGGCCGGGGCCGGGGAAAGGCTGACGGTATACCATGCTGTCGGGCAGTCCCAGTTCCTTACCGCAGGCCCGCACTTCATCCTTAAAGAGCATCCGCAGAGGCTCTACCAGCTCAAACTTCAGGTCGTCGGGAAGCCCGCCCACATTGTGGTGGCTTTTTACCATCTTGGCAGTCTTGGTACCACTCTCTACAATGTCGGGGTAGATGGTACCCTGTGCCAGGAAGTCAATACCGGAGAGGCGCCTTGCCTCCTCCTCAAAGACACGGATAAACTCCGCACCGATAATCATCCGTTTCTCCTCGGGGTCTGCCACACCTTCCAGCTTGCCCAGGAAACGTGCGCTGGCATCCACATAAACCAGATTATCTCCCATACGGGGGCGGAACACCTCTACCACCTGCTCGGGCTCACCCTTTCGCAGTAGGCCGTGGTTTACATGTACACAGGTCAGCTTGTCCCCTATGGCCGCATGAAGCAGCGCTGCCACAACAGAGCTATCCACACCGCCGGAAAGTGCCAGCAGCACCCGTCTGTCCCCTACCTGCCGGCGCACCAGCTCGGTTTGGTCAGCTATAAAGTTCTTCATATTCCAGTTCTTTTCTGCCTTGCAGGTATCAAAGATAAAGCTGGAAAGTATACGTCTGCGTTCTACTTCATTTTCGGGAAGTGCTGCACCGCCCTTGTGGTCAAAAGCAAAAAGCGGCAGTCCGCTTTCATATACTGCGGCTGAAGCATCTATCTCCACGCCATCCACTACGCGGTTTTCTCCACCGCTGAGGATAATACCCTTTACTCCCGGCAGTGCTGCCAGTTCGGAAGCCGTAATGTCATGAGCATGTATCTCACTATATACACCCAGTTCCCGAATTTCACGGGCGATTAGGGTATTCTGTTCACTTCCAAGGTCGATAATTACGATCATGTCTTGCTGCATATTGTACCTCACTTTGTTTTAATAAGCCGTTATCCGTGTCTTCTACCATGCCGAAGCATAAGCTTTTCCACCCAGCCCTTTTTATATTTTAGGGATATATATCCCACTACCGAAATAACAATGGCACCTATTGTGTCAACAATCAAGTCCTTCATGGTGTCCGCCAGTGCAGCCTGCCCCAAAAACAACTCTCCCGCCTCGGTCCCAAACTTTTGCATGTTGGTACCCATCATTACATCGGCGGAAAACTCATAAATTTCCCACGCCACGCCCATGGCCATGGCAAAGCAGAAAGCAAAGGTGGCTACAAAGGCGGGGCTCAGGTTCACCGGTACCTTGTCGGTACGGTTGAGCAGGGTTATAAAGGAGAACCCCAGCGCTCCAAGCATAGCACCGCTAAAGGTATGCAAAATGGTGTCCCAGTGGGGAACATTATAATAGAAGCTGCGCACCTCTCCCAGATAGATGGCGGCATAGAGAAACACCGTATACAGCACCAGCATGGTGGAGGGTATCTCTAAATTAATGCGCTTTTTGAGAAAGCCGGGCAACAGCATAGCAAAGATGCCTAACACGCACTGAGAAAACATAAGGATATAGTCGCCCTTTACACGTTGAAAGGGGTCGTTGCGGCTTTCCAGTGTGGGCGCCTGTATCATAGCTATGGTCACAAAAATCAGGCTTGACACCAGCGTGATAAAGACGAAATAGTTAAAGACTTTTTTCCAGTTAATTTTTTTAGCCATTGGGCCCCTCTTTCTCTCACTGCATTTTACCGGTACCTTGCGGCATTTAAAACTGTAGCAGAATACACAGCTTTCAAATGTAGCGGAGTACTATTATATTGTACTTGTTTTATGCCCACAGGTCAATAAAAACATGCGCTTATACGTTGTATTTGTTGTGGCCTTTCTGTAAACACTGTGCTCCCTTCCTTGACAAACCGCGCTTCTGCGGGGTATGATATATACATTATTGCATTTAATGAAAGGAATTACTTATTTATGAAACATGCGGCCTTATTTAAAAAAATATTGGCATTTATCCTTGCCGCTTTAATAGGACTCTCTGCTCTTTCCGGCTTAATTATGGCATTTGCGGCAGAAAAGAAATTTGACTATGAATATGAGCTGGAAGCCACCGAGGATGATGTGGTGTATGTGGAACAGGATGATTTTGCACTGGTTGTTCCCGCTGACAACGTCACCCACCTTCGTCTGGAGTTTGAAGATGTTGCTACCTTCTCGGTAGCCCCTACAAGCGGTGAAGCCCTGTGGGTTGGGTTTTCCACTGAATATACCGACATGGTGGAAAATCTGGAAGTCCAATACGGTGTTTCTTTCGATGTGCTGGACTTTACCTTCTCCCCCACCTTTGCGCACAAGGGCAGTATGACCATTACCACCAACAACCCTTACCTCTACCGCCTGAATGGCAAGACTTTGACCCCTGTAGCCACCACCTACACAGATGGTGTGCATACCTTTGAAACTGACACCCTAGGCTGCTTTCTGGCATCCAACGGAGAGATAACGCTATAAATAGGGCTGATTCTGATGATGACCAAAGCTGTATCGCGAAAGTGGTACAGCTTTTTAAGTTTAGGAAAAAACTTTCCATCAAGCAAAAAGGCTTTTTTGACCATCTAAAAAGGCTGCCGACAAATAATCTGTCGGCAGCCTTTTTTTGTTGTAATCTTATGCCTGTGCGTTTTTGCGAGCCTCCATGGCGGCAATAGCATCCTTGCGGGAGAGGTTAATTCTACCCTGCTGGTCAATCTCATTCACCATAACCAGGATTTCATCACCTACAGCAACGATATCCTCTACCTTCTCCACGCGCTTGTTGTCAAGCTTGGAGATGTGAACCAGACCTTCCTTGCCGGGAGCAATCTCAACAAAGGCGCCGAATGCCATCAGGCGGGTAACAACACCCTTATAGATAGCACCCACTTCGGGGTCGTTGACGATAGTCTCGATAACCATGACTGCACGGCGTGCGCTCTCGATGTCGATAGCGGAAACGAATACATGTCCGTCATCCTCAATGTCAATCTTAACACCGCACTCGGCGCAGATCTTCTGGATAACCTTACCACCGGAACCGATAACCTCACGGATTTTCTCGGGGTCGATGGTGAGAGAAAGCATCTTGGGAGCATACTTGGAAAGTTCGGGACGAACTGCGGGAATAGCCTTCAGCATAATGTCGTCCAGAATATATTCGCGAGCCTTGTGGGTCTTTGCAAAGGCTTCCTTAATGATAGCAGGGGTAAGACCGTCAATCTTCAGGTCCATCTGGATAGCGGTGATACCCTTATGGGTTCCGCCAACCTTGAAGTCCATATCGCCGAAGAAATCTTCCAGTCCCTGAATGTCTACCATGGTCATCCAACGGTCGCCCTCGGTGATAAGACCGCAGGAGATACCGGCAACAGGTGCCTTAATGGGAACACCGGCATCCATAAGTGCAAGGGTAGAACCGCAGATGGCACCCTGAGAGGTGGAGCCGTTGGAGGACAGAACCTCGGACACCAGACGCAGTGCATAGGGGAATTCCTCAACACTGGGGATAACAGGCTCAAGGGCTCTTTCAGCCAAAGCACCGTGACCGATTTCACGTCTGCCGGGGCCACGGCTGGGGCGGGTTTCGCCTACCGAGTAGGACGGGAAGTTGTACTGGTGCATATATCTCTTGGAGGTCTCGCCGTCGATACCATCCAGCAGCTGTGCGTCACGAACGGTACCCAGTGTAGCAATGGTGAGCACCTGAGTCTGACCTCTGGTGAACAGGCCGCTTCCGTGTACGCGGGGGAGCAGGCCAACTTCGGCAGCCAGAGGACGAATCTCATCCAGGCCTCTGCCGTCTACACGCTTGCCCTCGTCCAGCAGCCAACGGCGTACTACAAACTTCTGCAGCTTGTAAATGCACTCGTCTATCATGGCAACCTTATCGGAATGCAGCTCATCAAACTTGGCATGGATATCGGCAACAATAGGAGCAAGGCGGGCTTCACGGACGTTCTTATCGTCGGTGTCCAGTGCTTCCTTAATACGGTCGATAGCGAAAGCCTTAATAGCCTCGAACAGGTCGTGGTCAACCTCCTGGGATTCGAAAGCAAACTTGGGCTTGCCAATCTCATCCTGTACGCCCTTAATAAAGGCTACCATCTTCTGAATCTCTTCAAAGCCCTTCATGATAGCTTCCAGCATGGTGTCATCGTCTACTTCCTTGGCGCCTGCTTCTATCATGCATACCTTATCGGCAATACCTGCAACGGTAAGGTTCAGAATGCTCTTTTCACGCTGCTCAGCATCGGGGCAGAGGATGATTTCGCCATCTACCAAACCTACGCTAATACCTGCAATGGGGCCTGCCCAGGGGATGTCCGAAATGGACAGGGCAAAGGATGCACCCAGCATACCGGCAATCTCGGGGGAGCAGTCGGGGTCAACAGAAAGTACGGTCATAACAACCGAAACGTCGTTTCTCATATCCTTGGGGAACAGGGGACGAATAGGGCGGTCTACCACACGGGAAGTAAGAACTGCCTTGTCGCCTGCACGGCCTTCACGGCGCAGGAAGGAACCGGGAATTTTACCTACCGAGTAGAGCTTCTCTTCAAAGTCTACAGACAGGGGCAGAAAGTCGATACCGTCGCGGGGCTTTGCAGAAGCGGTTGCATTAACCATAACGGTGGTTTCGCCGTAGCGTACCAGCACGGAACCGCCGGAAAGGCAGCACATTTTACCGGTTTCAAAGGATATTTTGCGTCCTGCAAATTCGGTTTCAAACACTCTAAAGTTTTCAAACATAGGATTGTGTCCTCCTTTATTGTGCCCAATAGGGGCATTTTTTCATTCGGCGGAGCACCCTGACCTTAGCAATAAATCCAGTGCTTTTTACCTGTGAAAAAGCCATCGATTCACTGCTAAACGTCGGCTTTCCGCCGAAAACGTACCATTTTTACCTACGTCGCGGAGCTCCCGTTACGCAGGTGGAAGGCAGATAGAAAAATTCCATCTGCCTTCCCTTGTTAATTTTTACTTACGCAGGCCCAGCTTGGCAACGATTGCACGGTAGCGGTTGATGTCCTTCTTGGTGAGGTAGTTGAGCAGGTTTCTTCTGCGACCAACCATCTTCAGCAGTCCGCGACGGCTGTGGTGATCCTTCTTGTGAATCTTCAGATGCTCGGTGAGCTCATTGATTCTAGCAGTAAGGACAGCAATCTGTACCTCGGGGGAACCGGTATCGCCTTCGTGTGTTGCGTTTTCCAGAATAACTTGGGTTTTGGTTTCTTTCATGATCATAGTCTTTCACCTCATAAATTATTTATGCCTGTCCCTAGGCCAAAGGCGGGTGAAAACCCCCGATAAACGGGCATAATCCCTATGGCTGAGGGTAGGTCGCGCTTGTTAAAACCGCCTTGTGGCAGCTAACTGATAAATTATATCACAGAATAGTAAAATTGTAAAGAAATTTGTGGTATTCAACATTTAAGCAAAAAGCAGACACCCATACCACTGTTGTTAAACCCTTTATACGCCAAAGGGAATCAGCTGTCCTGCCGCATCCTTCAGGTATATCTTAGAGTTGCTGGCTGCTACATAGTATGGCCCAAAAAGCTTGGTATTCGGCTCATCTCCGGCTATAACATCCACCTGCCAGTACTCCTTGCCGTTTATCTTTGCAGGAGGATAGGTGACAATCTCTACAGGGGTGTCATAGGTAATCTCGGAATTGTTGGCAATTACATCCTGCCCAAAGATTTGGTTCATAGCATCCTCTTCGCTGGTAGTGCGGGGGTTTCTGACAGAGTTGTCCACCATAATAGAAACAACCACCACTATCACAATTACCAGTGCAACCACAAGCGTTTTCTTCTGGTGCGCAGTCAAACCCTTTGCATTTCCCTTGGCTTCAGGCTTTGCAGCATCCTTGCCGGTTACCTTATACTCGTTATTCTTTGCCATAACTGTATGCTCCTTTTCTCTGTTGTGGTATTGTATAAAAACACTGACATCATTCGCCTTCAGTCAGCCTTTTTGCTTCTTTCACGTCCCGCTGTATCTGCTGCGATAGCTGGTCTACACTGTCAAACTTCTTTTCACCACGCAGCCTTTGCAGCAGTGACACCGTTACAGTCTTGCCATACAGGTCACCGTCAAAGTCCAAAAGATAGGTTTCACAGTTGGGCCGGTCGGCATTTACCGTAGGCTTTATACCAATGTTGGTAACCCCGTAGTACTGCCCCATGGGTGTCATAACCTGTGCTAGGTAAACACCGTAGGCAGGCACCGTAAAGCCCTGTGGGAAGTTCAGGTTAATAGTGGGGCTGTGAATGGTTGTTCCAAGACGTTTGCCGTGAACAACCTCACCCTCAATAGCAAAAGGCGCTCCCAGAAGCCGCTGAGCCAGCGCTACATCACCAGCACGCACTGCCTGTCGGATACGGGTGGAGCTTATCATCTCTCCATCTACCAGCACCGGCGGCACCGTTATAAGTTCTACGCCGTGGGACTCTGCCAATGTACGAAGCTGTTCCACACCTGCGGCAGCATGTTTTCCAAAGCGGTAGTTTTCTCCGCAGATAAGCACCTTTGCATGCAGCACTCCAATGAGCAACTGCTCTACATAATCCAGTGGGGAAAGCTGCATAAATGCCTCAAAAGGCGGTATGGCAACCTCTTCTACACCCATCTGCTCCAGTATGGCTTCCTTATGCTGCTCGGTTTGAAGCAGTGTCAGGCTGCTTTTGGAGGCAGGCACCATGCCCTCGGTGGAAAAGGTAAAAACTGTGGGCAGCAGGCCGCCTGCTCTGGCTGACGCAACTGTCTGCTCTATTACTGCGCGGTGCCCCAAGTGCACCCCGTCAAAAAATCCAAGCGCTACTGCCGAAGGCTGTTGCCTTGGCGTTGTTATATCTTTTGTTATTCGCAAAAAACAAAGCCTCCCTGTGTCCCTAGAGTCTTTCTGAAAACCAAATAATGACCAACAAATTTACCAAGGATACTTGACTGCAATGCAAAATAGGCAGAAGCCTTTCGGCTTTTCTCTGCTTTTCCGTGCAGACAGTGTCTTTGGTAAAACGATATAGTGTCAGTGAGCTTTCAGAAAGATTCTAAGTATTGTTATGGCTTAGCTGGAACAGCTTTTCCATAATCAGCTCTTTGGCATCCGGATCTATCCGTGCCACTCCTAGGAATTGTGTATCCTGCCATACCGTCACCCGTCCATGGGCGGGGGGGCAGCGCAGTCGCCCGGTATCCAGCCGAACACCGTTTAAAAACATCTTGGCCTGCTTTTCATCCAGCCGTACCTTCGGGTAGGGTTCAAAGGCTGTCTGCGGGGGCAGCAGTACCTCTCCCAGTCTGCCTGCATCGGCCAGCACCTGCAACTGCTCCAGTGTGCAGCAGCAGCTTAGTGGGTAGCCCAGCGTTTCGGTACGCCGCAGGGCGGTCATCACCCCTCCGCAGCCAAGAGCCTGTCCTACATCGTGCAGAATGGTTCTTACATAGGTTCCCTTGGAGCAGGCTATGTCCAGCATCCCCTCACGGGTGTCTGCATCATAGCAAAGTAGATTAAGAGCATGTATTGTCACCTGTCTGGTGGGACGCTCCACCTCCTTGCCCTCACGGGCCAGGTCATAGAGCCTTCTGCCATTTACCTGCACCGCAGAATACATGGGCGGCAGCTGGCATATCTCCCCACGGAGGGGCTGCAGTGCCTGTTCCAGCATTTCTCGGGTAACTGCCATGGGACTTTCAGACAGTACCGTTCCGGTGCTATCCTGTGTGTCGGTGGTAAGCCCCAGCCGAAAGGAGGCGGTGTACCGCTTATCCTCGGTGGGCATAATGTCCATCACCTTTGTCGCCCTGCCAAGAAAAAGGGGCAGCACTCCCGTAGCCATTGGGTCCAGAGTTCCCCCATGCCCAATCTTACGGCAGCCTGTAATCCCCCTTGCCTTTGCCACAACGTCAAAGGAGGTGAAGCCCTCGGGCTTATCCACACAAATAATTCCGCTTGTTATCTGCATAGTTGTTTGCCTATCTCCTCCACCAAAAGCTGTTTGGCCTGCTCTGTGCTACCGGCAATGGTGCAGCCGCCTGCACGCAGGTGTCCGCCCCCGCCAAATGCCGCACAGATAGCGGAAGCATCGGCTTCCTTGGTGGTGCGCACCGATACACGGCAGCAATCCGGCTTTTCCCGTATGGTAACGCCTGCCCACACCCCTTCTATCTGTCGGGGTAGCGAGGCAAGCCCATCCAGCTCGCTGTCGTCCACACGGTGCTGCTCCTGCAGGGCCATGGGTATGGTTATAATGGCACAGCGGCCATTGTGGTAATACTCAATATTCGTAAGGGTGCTGCATTCTACTGCTACACGGCCAGCCGTCTTTGTCTCAAACAGCACCTGATTAATTTCTGCACTTTCGATACCGCACTCCAGCAAGGCAGCCGCCAAACGCAGCGTATCTGCAGTGGTGCTTGCATAGCGAAAGCAGCCGCTATCTGTAACAAGCCCCACATAGAGGCAGGTGGCTATCTCCTTGGTAAGGGTAACACCCATAGCGGGCAGCAACCTACCTATAATCTGGGTAGTAGCTGCGGCTTCCGGTGCCAGCAGAGTTCTTTTTGCAAAGAATTTGTTGGAGGGGTGGTGGTCTATACAGATATCCACCCGTCCTGCATACTCTGCTTCCAGCTCACCCAACAGCTTGCTGTCTGCCACATCTACCGCCACAACGTATGCCTCCCGCAAAGGGGCGCAGTCGTCGGGACGCATATATGGCTGCATGCTGGGTGGGCAAGCGTCAGCGCAGCGCACCACCGAGCGCTTACCCAGCTGAGTAAGCGCATGGTGGAGGGCGTAGCCGGAGCCCATGGTATCGCCATCGGGGCTTCGGTGGCAGAGTATTGTTATATCGTCCTGTGCCAGCAGTTCCTCTGCAGCCTGCCCTATGGTAATATCCAAGCCCTCACCTCCGCTATTTTAAAATATCGTTTAGCTTCTTCGCTATCTCTGCACTGTGCTCTATCGAGTCATCGGCTATAAACTTGAGCTCGGGGGAACGGCGCATTTCTACACGGGTGCTCAGCTCGTGGCGGATGTAACCCGCTGCACTTTTCAGCCCTATTACCGTTTCCTTTGCCTTTTCCATGCCGCCCATAGAGCTTACATATACCTTGCAGTAGGACTGGTCCCCCGACAAATCTACCTTAACGATGGAGATGAGGGGGTCCACACGGGGGTCCTTGACACTGCGGAGGATATCGGTAAGCTCCCTACGGATGTCTTCGTTTATCCGCTGCAATTTAAAGTTTGCCATATATTTTCCTTTCGCTGGGGGCGCTCTTCGTGGTGCCCCCCACGCATTTGAAGCAAATTGGATGAAAAGCAAGCTATTCGCCAATTTCCTTCAAACAACTATTGCTTTATTTCCTGAATTTCGTATGCCTCGAAGATGTCGCCTTCCTTAATGTCGGTGTACTTTGTAAGGGTCATACCGCATTCATAGCCTGCGGCAACCTCCTTCACATCGTCCTTAAAGCGGCGGATGCTCTGCATCTTGTCATCACCCATAACGATACCGTCACGCACAATACGGATATTTGCGCCACGAAGTATCTTTCCGTCCAGAACGTAGCAGCCTGCTACCTGTCCTACGCCGGTAATCTTGTAGACGGCGCGAACCTCGGCACGGCCCAGATCCACATCCTTGAACTTGGGGGTCAGCATGCCCTTCATTGCGGACTGCATCTCCTCTATGGCATCGTAGATAATCCGATAGAGACGGATATCCACGCCCATGCGGTCGGCATTGTCCTTGGCTACGGGGTCGGGGCGGACATTGAAGCCTACGATGATGGCTCCGCTGGCTTCTGCCAGCATAACATCCGACTCGCTGACTGCGCCTACGCCGCCATGGATAACACGGACACGAACTTCCTCGTTGCCCAGCTTCTCCAGCGACTGCTTCACAGCCTCTACGGAGCCCTGTACGTCGCCCTTTACGATAATGGGAAGCTCCTTCATTTCGCCTACGGAAATCTGGTCGAAGAGGTTCTCCAGTGTTACCTTCTGGTATGCACTGAACTGCTCTTCCTTAGCGTCCATACGGCGCTTCTCCACCAGTTCCTTGGCCAGACGCTCATCTTCAACAGCGTTGAAGTTATCGCCTGCAGACGGAACCTCGGCAAGACCGGTAATCTCTACAGGGGTGGACGGGCCAGCTTCTTCTACGCGCTGTCCCTTGTCGTTCATCATAACACGAACGCGTCCTACAGCAGTACCGGCTATCATAACATCGCCGATGCGCAGTGTACCGTTCTGTATCAGTACGGTAGCTATGGGGCCGCGGCCCTTATCCAGCTTGGCTTCAATGACGGTACCCTTTGCCATACGATCGGGGTTGGCCTTCAGGTCCTTCATTTCGGCTACCAGCTGTATCATCTCCAGCAGGTTATCAATGCCGGTTCTGGCCTTTGCAGAAACGGGTACGCAGATAACATCTCCGCCCCACTCTTCCACAACCAGACCGTGCTCGGTAAGCTGCTGCTTGATTTTATCGGGGTTTGCAGTGGGTTTATCCATCTTGTTGACTGCAACAATCATGGCAACACCTGCTGCCTTGGCATGGTTGATGGCTTCAATGGTCTGGGGCATGATGCCGTCGTCGGCTGCAACCACCAGCACTGCAATGTCGGTAACCTGTGCGCCACGGGCACGCATGGAAGTAAATGCCGCATGTCCGGGGGTATCCAGGAAGGTGATGGGCTTGCCATTGATGGCAACCTGATAAGCACCGATATGCTGGGTAATGCCGCCTGCCTCGCCGCTTACTACATTGGCATCACGGATGGCATCCAGCAGAGAGGTCTTACCATGGTCAACGTGTCCCATGATAACCACAACGGGGGGACGGGATACACTGTTGGTTTCCTCATCCTCCTGCTCAAAGAGGCGTTCTTCAATGGTAACAACCACCTGACGCTCTACCTTGGCGCCAATTTCAATAGCCACAAGGGCGGCGGTATCATAGTCTATTATATCGCTGAAGGAAGCCATTATCCCCAGGGGCATCAGCCGCTTGACGATTTCACTGGCCTGCACCTTCAGTACTGCTGCAAGGTCGCCTACCGAGATTTCCTCGGGCAGGGTTACTTCCAGACGCTGACGGCGCTGACGCTCCATCTCCAGACGACGCAGCTTCTCTTCCTCCCGCTCCTTCCGGCTCATTACCGGCTTTCCGCGGCGGGCAGAGCGCTGGTTCAGCTTCTGCTTCTTTACAATGTTGTCCTTCTGGGCAGCAACGGGGGCTATGGTCTCATACCGCTCGTTGTACTTCTCCAGGTTAACCTCGGAGGAACGCATATCTACTACCACAGGGGTAGCGGGTGCGCTTCTGCTTACAGGTGCAGTACCGCGCTCGTCTCTTGGCAGTCTTCTCTTGGGCTCCTGTGCCTTTATCTCGATAGGTCTTCCGTCAAATACGGGAGGTGCGGGCATGGGCTTGGGAGGGGTGTTGCCGGCCGCAGGGTTGCGGGGAGGCTGGCTGCCGTAAGGAGGACGCTGTCCACCCTGACCACCACCATTGTAGGGAGGACGGGGCGCACCGCTGTTGTTATTGTTGTTGTAGGGAGGGCGCTGTCCACCCTGACCACCGCCATTGTAAGGAGGACGGGGTGCACCGGTGTTATTATTGTTGTTGTAAGGGGGGCGCTGTCCACCTGCATTGTTGTTGTAGGGAGGACGGGGCGCACCGGTGTTGTTATTATTGTTATAAGGGGGACGCTGTCCGCCTGCATTGTTATTAAAAGGAGGACGGGGCGCACCGGTGTTATTATTGTTATTGTAAGGGGGACGCTGTCCGCCCTGGGGGGTGCCGTCACGGTTAAAGGTACGCTGGCCATTTGGGGTATTGTAGGTGCGCTGGCCGGGTACAAAGTCAATGGTCTTGCGAGCCGGAGGCGTGGCAGGAGCGTCGGTGGACGCGGGCTTGGGTGCCTCGGTGGCTGCAGGAGCTGCAGGTGCTGCGGGCTTGGGTGCCTCGGTGGCTGCAGGAGCTGCAGGTGCTACGGGCTTGGGTGCCCCGGCTGCTGCGGGGGCAGAGGGTGCAGCAGGAGCTGCGGCAGGTTTCGGAGCTTCCACCTTGGGCTCGGGCTTCTTCATAGCGAAGTAGCTATCCAGGCCGGGGGCATCCTTTTTCTGGGTAATTTCCTCAAAAACATAGTTCAGCTCTTCTCTCGAGAGAGCGGTCATGTTCTTATGGGGTTCCCCCTCAAACTTATTATCCAAAAGAGTTGCAATCTCTTTTGTGCTGGTTCCCAAATCCTTGGCAACCTCATTTACTCTATACTTTTCTAACATCATATAATACTATTCCTCCCTTTGGTCTCCAGATGTTTCAGCAAACACCTTGGAAAGTGCGGCGGCTAATCCCGCATCGGTAACGGCCAGTACTCCGGTCGCTTTGCCGCAAATCTGTGCGTAGTCGTACATCGTCAAGTGTGTGGCCAGAGTACGGGGCGGTTCATTCCCTGTATCTAAGACCTTATCCATAGAGTCCCTGGTTCGCTGCGAAACATCCTGTGCGTAAAGCACAAGCTGCGCTTCTCCGCTATAAACAGTATCCTTTACCGCATCAAACCCGTAGATCAGCTTTCCGGCCTTACGGCTGATGGAAACCAGTCCAAAAAATTTATCAGACATCCTGCTCCATCTCCTTTTCAAGCCGGTCGTAGACCTCGGTGGGTATCATACACGCAAAGCTGCGCTCCAGACGCTTTGCTTTCCGTGCCTTCCGGAGGCACTCCACATTTTTGCAGATATATGCTCCTCTGCCGGGTTTCTTGCCGGTAAGGTCCACTGAGATATCTCCCTCAGCATTCCGTACTACTCGTACAAGCTCCTTTTTGGGGAGATGCTCCCCGCAGCCCGAGCACATTCTTAGTGGTATCTTTTTATTCTGCATCTGCATACTGTGCCTCGTTTCTCCTTAGATCTGTTTCAGCGTTTACTGTTCGCCGCTTCTGTTCACTCTATTCCCCGGCTTCCTCCCCGGACCTGAGCTTTGTATCGTCCTCGCCATAGAAGCCACTTTCGGGACGAATATCTATCTTCCAACCGGTCAGCTTGGCTGCAAGCCGAGCATTTTGACCTTTGTTGCCAATGGCCAGGCTGAGCTGGTGGTCGGGAACGGTGACACGGCAGCTGCGCAGTGCCTCATCCACAATCTCCACACCCAGTACATTTGCAGGGGATAGTGCTGCCGAGATAAACTCTGCGGGGCTTTCGCTCCATTTTACAACGTCTATCTTCTCGCCGCCCAGCTCATCTACAATGCTTCCCACACGGGCGCCCTTGGGGCCTATGCATGCGCCTACGGGGTCTACATTTTCGTCTCTGCTGTAAACAGCCAGCTTGCTACGGCTGCCCGCCTCGCGGGAGATGGCGCGTATCTCTACTACGCCGTCATATATCTCAGGAACCTGCATCTCAAACAGCCTCTTGACAAGACCGGGATGGGTTCTGGAAATAACCAGTCTGGGACCCTTTTCGCCATTCTGTACATCCACCACATAAACCTTTACGCGGCGTCCGTCCAGCAGTTCCTCGGTGGGCACCTGCTCGCTCTTGGGAAGTACAACTTCGGAGGTACCTATCTCCAGTGTTACGCTGCCACGCTTGGGGTCGTTTTTCAGGACGGTGGCGGTAACTATGTCGTGCTGTCTGCTCTGGTACTCCTGCAGCAGCAGGCCCTTCTCCGCCTCGCGGATGCCCTGACGGATAACATGCTTTGCCGACTGCGCTGCAATGCGTCCAAACTTTTTGGGCTCCAGCGGTATCTCCACAACGTCGCCTATCTTGGCGCGCTTGTTTACCTTTAAAGCAGCATCCAGTGTAATCTCGGTAAGGTTATCCTCTATCTCCTCCACGACCTGCTTGCGCATGGCCACGTAGAATTTCTTGGTTTCTGGGTCTATCTCTACTATATTGTCCTCGCTGCCGGCGGGGTCTTTTTTAACCGCTATGCCTATGGCAATCTTTATCTTCTCCACAAGGTATTCGGCGGGAATGCCCTTTTCTTTCTCCATCAGATATAGTGCGTCAAAAAACTCGTTATTCATTTTCCCATTCTACTCCATTCTAAAAATCTATCCCACGGGAGGGTCCCGCTCTGTTTTAAACCTAAATGGTTTTAAAATTCGAAGTATAGACGCACAAAGGCCGCTTCGGAGCGGCTGAGCTCCATCTCGGTTTCATCGTCCAGCTCCATGGTAATGGTGGTGCCGTCATAACCGGTAAGCACACCGACAAAGTCCCGCACACCCTCTACAGGGCGAATGAGGCGCACATGAATGAGCTCGCCTTTGCAGTGCTCGTAGTGCCAGTCCTGTGTAAGCTCCCGTTCCACGCCCGGAGAAGAAACCTCCAAGGTATAGCTTTTGTCAATGGGGTCGGCTTCATCCAACAGCTTATCAATGCTTCGGCTAAATTCCTCACAGGCATTAATGTCAATACCGCCCTCCTTATCCACCAGATAACGCAGTATCCATACACTGCCTTCTTTGGCAAAGGTGACGTCCCACAGCGTAAGCCCCATTTCTGTAAGCAATCCTGTGGCTAGTTCTGCGGCCATTTCTACTGTTGTTTTCTTTCCCAAGCTCAAGCTTCCTCCCCCTAAAATACCTCATACATAAAGTAAAGAGCGGGTAACCCCACTCTTCACTCGTTTTCCGTATACTACTCTGATATAATAGCATATATAGCGGGTTTTTGCAAGGTCTTTTTAAAAAACGGGCTAAATTTCCTCATCAAACCCATCTATGGCAAGCTGCTCCCAGTCGCTTTTGCGGCGTTCCGGTGCCAGCCGCCTAACAAACAGCAGATAAACCACCAGCAGCAAACAGCAGATACCGGTTATGGCTGCGCCCGCAAAAAGCCCGGGTGTGCGGTAGATAAAGCGTATCTCTGCGGCTCCCGCAGGTACCCGCACCGCCATAAAGCCTACACTGGCTTTTACAATTTCAGCAGGCGCACCGTTTACTGTTGCGCTCCACCCCATATCCCAGGGAACGCTAAAAAATACCAGTTCGTCATCCTGAAAGTTACAGGTGGCGGTAAAGCCGTCCTTGTCCACTACAAAGCTGCTGCAGGCCTGTGCAGCCCGTTCTGCGGCATAGTCCGGAAAATCCAGAGCTTGCCAGCCGCCATCCTCGGTGTGCTCCAAAATATCGCTGTTTGCCTCTATGGCCTTTGTGGGCAGGTAGATGGCATGGAGCAGGGCACGGCTGCGGCTGTCCTTATCAATATGCTCCCAGTCGGTCTCGTCCATGTAGTAATCGTAGGTAAAGCCCATGGGGATATAGTTCTGGTTTTCATAAATGTTATAACCCAGGCGGTTGTCCACTAGCGTATAGCCCCGCATAGGCTCCTGCTCCTCCTTGTTTTCTTCAATGTAAAGCCAACGCACCGACAGCAGTGAGCGCAGCTCGGGAAACTTTACATCGGGCTTGGAGGATACATCCCGCTTTACCCCTACCTCCGGGTAAAACTCCATAATGGAGGTGGGTACCACACTGTGGAAGGCCTGAATATTGGGCAGGTTCCAGTACATACCCAAATTATCATTGCCCTTGTAGATATCACAGCGGGAGAACTCCCCAGGAGGATCCATGGACATATTGTCCCGTCCGGGCAGCGCCGTCTCGGTAATCCAGCGGTTATCGGAATAGGTAGCTTTGCCTATCATCAGTGTGGAAAAAGTGTAAAGGAAGCAGCCTACCAGTATCAGCGCAGTAAACCGCTTTTTAAACGCCGGTGAATTTCGGCTGCGCAGTAGCAGAGCTACGGTTAAAAAGCCCACCAGTGTAATGGCAGCCGTGGCTAAAAACTGGGGAACGTACTTGTAGCTGCCAAAGGCCCACTGTCCGTCCACCCGCTTTGGGGTAAGCCCCACCATCACCAACAGGGTTATCATGACACCTGCGGTTATCTGCATACCTCGGGTCAGGTTTACCTCGGGAGGAAGCCCGGTTTCACTATTTTCGCCGCAGCCCTCCACTGCCTTGGCAGTAGCCAGTACCATCATTAGGGTAGGCATGTAGAACCAGCGGGCATAGTAGGAGTAGTTTTCCAGTACAAAGAGGTGGTTTAGCATGGGTACCACCGCCATTATACCGCTTGTAATAATAATGCGCTTCAGCCAGTCCTTCTTTTTTGCCATGCACCATGCAATGACACCCGCCGCACTGAACATGGGAATGTAGGCGGACAGCGAAGCCCACTGTGCTCCATGGTCTGGAAACCAGTTATTAATGGCAGGCATATCTGGGGTGAAAAATACAGAGTGTATAATTCCTAGATACCGTTGGGGGTTGCTGTAGTACCACAGGTGGTTCCCCAACAGCAGGTTGCTGTCGGTGGTGCGGGGGTTGCCCATAACTGCCATAACCGAAGGCAAAAAGCCCACCATGGCCAGCCCCAGACCCAGTACCGTCTCGCCACAGAGCAGCCAGAACTTCCGTACCGTCAGACGCCAGCCCCTGTCGGTAAACCGCACAAGGAAGTAGACAGCAACAAAGACCGCCTCTCCTATGAAGAACCAGTAGTTTACAAAGGCGTTGACCGCTATGGCAAGGGCAAACCGCCCCCATTTGTTTTCAGTCATAGCCTCCTCTAGCCCCACCAGCATCAGGGGGAAGAAGATGATGGCCTCGTGGAAGTGGTTAAAGAAGATATTGTAAACTGCATAGCCGGAGAAGGCATAGAGCAGGCTACAAAGTACCGCATAGTCCTGATCCTTTAAAAAGCGTTTCAGAAACAGGTAGCCTGTGGCAGCCGCACAGCCCGATTTCAGTGCCAGCAACGGTGCCATCAAGTAGGGGGTTAGTGCGGGAGGTACCAGCAGTGACAGCCAGAAAAAGGGGCTGAACATCAGGTAGAAGCCATAGGAGCCTATAAAGTTTGCCCCTAGGTCGGTTTTCCAGCTCCACCAGATATTTCCGCTGCGCACAGCTTCATTTGCAAGCTGATAGAAGGGTATTTGCTGTACGTTAAAGTCACCGTAGTATAGGAACAGTCCTTTATCGTAGATGACATAAGGAAGAAGAGCTGCGCCTCCCACCAGAAGACCCAACCAAAAGGCTTCCCATATTCTATTTTTTTGTTTTTGCAAGGAGATACCGTGGTTCATTGTTCAAAGTTACCTTTCGCATAATATGCTTGTCCAATAATATGGTAACCATTCTACCACATTTTACTGCAAATGTTAATGAGAAATTTGTCGTTGTTCCTCTTCCCTCTATGTGCTACAATCATAGTATTAGAAGCATACCGAGGAGGAATACCCATGTCATATAGTTTTTTTGCCCTGCTTAGCCGTATGAAGCACATCCTACGCTGGGGGCTTATGCGCAACAGTGTTAGTGAAAACCTAAGCGAACATACATTGGATGTAGCTTACATCACCCATGCCCTTACCGTGCTGTACAACCAAAACCATCCCGACAGCCCTCTGGACAGCGGAAAAGCGGTGCTCTATGCTCTTTATCACGATTGCAGCGAGATACTGACAGGGGACATGCCAACCCCTGTAAAATACCGTGACCTTCGGCTAAAGGCTGCCTATAAGGCAGTGGAGCAGGAAGCGCAGGAACAGCTGCTTTCACGCCTGCCTACCGCCCTGCTGCCCCACTTCTCCCCTTGTTTCTCTCCGGAAGGCAGCTACAAGGTGCTAGTAAAGGCTGCCGATAAGCTTTCAGCGCTTATCAAGTGTACCGAGGAACGGAAGATGGGCAACAGCGAATTTTCCACCGCCTACACCAGCACCCTACTCTCTTTGCAGGAGATGAATCTTCCCGAAGTCGACATCTTTTTGGAAAGCTTCCTACCTGCCTACAGTCTTACACTGGATGAGCTATAAGGAATGTAGCCGACTGCTATCAGGTTTTGGAGTCTCCGTCCGATAAAATAGGTAGAGTTATTTTATTGGAGAAGGAGTGGTACAACCATGAGAGCCGAGCATCTTGCATCCACACTGGCAGACCGGAACACTATGTACAACGTGCAGCCCTATAACCAAAGTGTAGCACGAAACAACCCCGTCAGCCGACCAGAAAAGAATAACGGCCGCAGGGACACTGCCGCCATCTCCCCCACGCAGCGTGCCAATAGTATGATAGAAGCTATCCGAAAACAGAAGCAGAGCATCATCGAAAATAAAAACCAACTGGTAAAGACCACCATGGAGGCGGGCAAGGATATCGACACCATACAGCCCCAGTTGGACTCCTACAATGAGCTGCTGCAAACGCTGGACGACCAGATTGCGGGAATTATTAGAGGCATGGCAGAGCAGCAGGCTGCCGAACTGGAAAAGGCCAAAGAAAAAGCAGAAGTAGCTAAGAAGGAAAGTCCCAAAACTGAGGAAGAGCTTGAAGCCGAGCATCTTAGCAATATTGCCAACCTGTCGGACGATATGAAGCAGACGGAACAGATTTCCTCCGCAAAAAACAAGGTAGAGGGCGAGGTGCGGGTAAAAAAATCCGAGATTGAGCTTGATAGGCTTACCATAGACAATCTAAAGAGTAAAAGGTTTAGCACCGGAGCCAAGGTCAAGGATATGGTTGCCAGCAATATGCGGATGATTGCTAACAAGCAGTCGGATGTTTCCGTCTTGGAGGACAGGACTGCCCAGCTTGATGCTGCCTTCGGCAAACAGCTGAACAACACTGTGGAAAAGCTTGCCGAGAACAACAAGCCCCATGATAATCCCGAAGAAACCGACACCCCGAATACTGCTACACGAAACGCCGAAGTAGGCAAATGGACAACGGATATAGAAACTGAACAGCAGCAATAAACAATGTGCCGCAACCCAATGGTTGCGGCACATTTCTATTTTGATTTTCGGATAAACCGTCCGATGCCGCCTTCGCTGCCAAAAATAGCTTGCCGAGCCCCCGTTACCCAGTCAGTTTTAATGCTGTACTGCTGGTAGTCCTGCGTCTGTGAGAGGCTTGTAAGCTGATCCTCCAAGGACGGAGCCTTGGAAAACTCAAAGAAATCATAAACTACAATATCATTATCGGAATAGACGATGTAGTTCTCCAGCGCAAGCGGTGACATGGAAAATTCATCAAAGGGGCCATTGGTATATGCCTGATAGTAATCCTCTTCGGCAGCTTTGGGCTTTGTTCTGCGGAGAAAGCGAATGCCTGTTTCCGACCGCTCAATGTCACTCTTTTTAAATGCCTGCAATAGCGAAAAGCTGGAAGGGTTTGCGGGGCCTTCTGCACCCGATGTATAAACCGGCTGTAGAACAGTATAGTCTCCTATCAGCCGCTCCCCGCCATATACCCCAGCCTTATACATTCCTGAATGTCCGCCTTCTATTTCTTCCTTTTGGGTACCGGTGGTAACTGCTGCCAACTGTGGAGTCTGTCCTGTCTGCGCACCTAGGTCAAGGGTATACCCCAATCCCTCCAGTGCGTAGGGGGTGGCGTAGTGTATGGGAACAATCATCTCACCCACATGGGCTGAAACGTAGTCAAACGCCGGAAGCATCCAGTCGTATTTGTAGATATAACTGCCATCGGCCAGCAGGTCACCGCTGCCAAGGTTGTAGCCTACGGGACACAGCAGCGTCTTGTTTTGGCTACGAGCAATATAGTCTTCCATACCCGTGCGAGGATTGTTTTTCGAAGCAAAGGCTACATCTACCACTATACCATCATCGGACCGATATACAATCTTGTCCGAAATCTCCTGATAGCTCAGCTGCTTTTTCACCCCCAGGTCGGCCTGCACCGTATAGGTTAGCTGCTCCGGAGGGGTATCTCCTAGTGGAAAGTACTGCAATGTGACAATATTCAAACTGCCCATGGAGATGGTATTGTTCAGAAAATTCAGCGAAACCTCGGTACGGTTCCCGTTGTGGTAGCTATCCACGGTTTCGTATTGTTTCTCTTTTCCTGGGGGGATGTTGGGGTCCACTATGCCCGAACTTTCCGGCAATACAATGCATAGCCCACCGTGGCCCAGGCTCACGCCCTGTACTTCTAATATCTGTGCGGGTACAGCCTCCACACTTTGAGAACTGCCCTGGGAACTGCCTTCGGAACTGCTTTCAGCGCTGCCCGGGGGACTGCTTTCTGCACTTGCTTCCACGTCCATATCCGGGTTTGTGTTATCCTTGCCAAGAAAAAGGAACAGCAACAGCCCTGCCACCACAAGAACAGCCAGTAAAGCCAGTACCAGTATTATTTTTTTACCCTTAACTTTCATTCGCTGTCCCTCCCTTTTGTCGCCAAAACATCATACAGTCCTTTTACCCATCTGTCAATAATCCTTTGGAAAATTTTAATAATTCTTATCAATTTTTCAGATTTACACCCCTTGCTCCAAAATAACAGGGACAGCCTTTCGGCTGCCCCTGTTTATTTGTAGATGCTACTATATTATTTTGCGTACTCGATGGCACGGGTCTCACGGATAACATTTACCTTAATCTGTCCGGGATACTCCATCTCATCCTCTATCTTCTTGGCGATTTCTCTGGCGGCAATAATCATCTGATCGTCGCTGATAATCTCGGGGCGAAGCATAATACGGATTTCGCGGCCCGCCTGAATGGCAAAGCACTTTTCAACACCCTCAAAGGAGTTGGCAATGCCCTCAAGCTTCTCGAGCCTCTTGATGTAGTTCTCCAGGTTCTCACGCCGAGCACCGGGACGTGCTGCGGAAACAGCATCTGCCGCCTGTACCAGACATGCAACCACCGTTTTGGCCTCCACATCACCGTGGTGCGCCTCAATGGCATGGATAACGTCGGCATTTTCCTTAAACTTCTTAGCAAGGTCCACGCCGATGGCTACATGGGAGCCTTCTATCTCGTGGGTAAGTGCCTTACCAATGTCATGCAGCAGTCCTGCACGTTTGGCAAGGGTGGGGTCCAGTCCCAGTTCGGAGGCCATAATGCCGGCAATCTGGGAAACCTCTATGGAGTGGTCCAAAACGTTCTGTCCGTAGCTTGTACGGTAACGCATCCGTCCCAGCAGCCTCATCAGGTCGGGGTGTATGCCGTGAACGCCGGTCTCTATAACAGCGCGCTCGCCCTCCTGCTTTATCTTCTGCTCCACTTCGCGGGCCGCCTTCTCCACAGTTTCCTCTATCCGCGCGGGATGGATACGTCCATCCTGTATCAGCTTCTCCAGAGCAATTCTGGCAACCTCACGCTTCACAGGGTCGTGGCTGGAAAGGGTAATGGCCTCGGGGGTATCGTCAATGATAAGGTCAACACCGGTCAGTGTTTCCAGTGTACGGATATTTCTTCCCTCACGTCCGATAATTCTACCCTTCATTTCATCGCTGGGCAGGGGAACTACGGATACGGTAACTTCCGCTACATGGTCGGCAGCACAACGCTGAATAGCCTGAGATATAATCTCTCTGGCCTTCTGGTCTGCTTCATCCTTGCAACGCTGCTCGTACTGCTGTATCTTAATAGCCTTCTCGTGAGTAAGCTCATCGCTAAGGGCAGTCAGTAGGTGTTCCTTAGCCTGCTCCTGTGTAAATCCGGAGATGCGCTCCAGCATTTCCAGCTGACGAGCCATAACGCTATCCGCTTCTTTAAAACGTGCGTCGGCATCAATGAGCTTCTGCTGCAGTGCCTCTTCCTTCTTTTCCATGTTCTCAGACTTACGGTCAAGGTTCTCTTCTCTCTGCTGGAGCCTACGCTCCTGTCTCTGTACTTCGCTGCGACGCTCTTTTGTTTCTTTTTCAGCGTCGTTCTTCATTTTGTAAATCTCATCTTTGGCTTCCAGTATAGCCTCTTTTTTCTTGGTTTCAGCAATTTTGATTGCGTCGCTTACAAGCCGCTTTGCCTCTTCTTCAGCCGAGCCAAGCTCTGCTTCTGCTACTTTCATTCTATATTTAACGCCGGCGAAGAATGCAAGCACTGCACCGACGACAAAAGAAATCAGTCCACAGACAATCATGCCTAGTATTTCATTTCCCATTCGTTTGTTTAGTCTCCTTTTCCATAATTTTATATAAGTAAAACGAAAATGATATCAGTATTTGTATAAAACCTCATACAAATACCCATCTTATTTTATAGTTTTTTCATATACTTGTCAAGAAAAATTAAAAACGCTGTTGACTTTTCACTATAGCAGTGCTAGAGTAGTGTAAATAGACCATCTCTATGACGGAGAAGCTGTATTCAATGTATTCCTTCCAGAGAGTTGCCGGCTAGTGCTGGAATCGGCAGCAAGGATTTTGGATGTAGTACCACTCCCGAGTGCGGTGCACAGTAGCCTCTAAACAAGCCTACAGAACACCGCCGCTTTGAAAGCGTTATCATCGCAATGAGAGGCATGGATTATCCGTGTCATTCAGGTGGAACCGTGGGATTTCTTACCCGCCCTGTATTTTTGCAGGGCGGGTATTTTTATTTTCCGATATCCAATACTTTTATAGATTTTTATTAGGAGGAGTTTGTTATGATTAAGATTACACTGAAAGACGGCTCGGTTAAGGAATTTGACCAGGCCATAACCGCCGCAGATGTCACCAAGGATATTAGCATGGGACTTTACCGTGCAGCCTGCGCCGCCGAGATAGACGGTAAGGTGTGCGACCTGCGCACCCTTATCGACCACGATGTAACCCTGTCGGTGCTTACCTTTGACCAGGAGGCCGGTCGCCGCGCCTTCAACCACACCGCATCCCACATTCTGGCGCAGGCAGTAAAGCGTCTGTTCCCTGCTGCCAAGTTTGCCATCGGCCCTGCCATTGAAAACGGCTTTTACTACGATTTTGACGTTGCCACCCCCTTTACACCCGAGGATTTGACAAAGATAGAGGCAGAAATGGCAGCCATAGCCAAGGCGGACATTGCCATTGAAGCCTTCACTGTCAGTGCAGATGAGGCCCGTGCCCTTATGGCTGACGAACCCTATAAGCTGGAGCTCATTGAGGAACATGCAGGCAAGGGTGAAGCCATCAGCTTCTACCGTCAGGGAGACTTTACCGACCTCTGCGCCGGCCCTCACCTTTTCTCCACCGCTGCTGTGAAAGCAGTGAAGCTGACTGCCTGCACCGGTGCATACTGGCGCGGCAATGAGAAAAACAAGATGCTCTGCCGTGTATATGGCACTGCATTCCCCAAGCGTAGCCAGCTAGATGAATTTCTGGCACGGCAGGAAGAGGCCAAAAAGCGTGACCACAACAAGCTTGGCCGCGAACTGGGCTTTTTCACCACCTCCGAGCTTATCGGACAGGGCCTGCCCATTCTGCTGCCCAAGGGCGCACGGGTTATTCAGCTGCTGCAGCGGTTCATCGAGGACGAGGAACAGCGTCGTGGCTGGCAGATGACCAAGACCCCCCTTATGGCAAAGAGCGACCTTTATAAGCTTTCCGGCCACTGGGATCACTACAAGGACGGCATGTTCGTCATGGGTGACGAGGAAACCGATAAGGAAGTTTTTGCTCTGCGCCCCATGACCTGCCCCTTCCAGTATCAGGCATACCTGAACAAGGGCCGCAGCTACCGTGACCTGCCCCTGCGCTACAGCGAAACCTCCACCCTTTTCCGAAACGAAGCCAGCGGTGAGATGCACGGACTTATCCGTGTCCGTCAGTTTACCATTTCGGAAGGTCACCTTATGTGTACTCCCGACCAGCTGGATCAGGAGTTCCGTGACTGTCTGGAGCTGGCTATCTACTGCCTGAAAACTCTGGGACTTTACGAGGATGTTTCCTACCGCTTCTCTCAGTGGGACCCCGCTGACAGCGAAAAGTATATTGGCTCACCCGAGCAGTGGGAGGAAGCCCAGGGTACCATGAAGAAGATTCTGGATCACCTGGAAATCCCCTACGTGGTAGGTATTGGCGAAGCGGCCTTCTACGGGCCCAAGCTGGATATTCAAATCCGCAATGTTCACGGTAAGGAAGATACCCTTATTACCATTCAGATAGACCAGATGTTGGCTGAAAAGTTTGGTATGGAGTATGTGGACCGGGACGGTGCTAAAAAGAACCCCTATATCATCCACCGCACCTCTATCGGCTGCTACGAGCGTACACTGGCATTGCTCATTGAGAAGTACGCTGGCGCATTCCCCCTATGGCTGGCACCTGTACAGGTCAAGCTGCTGCCCATTGCCGACCGTCATCTGGATTATCTCTATGACATTAAGAAGACACTGGAAGCAAAGGGCATCCGCTGTGAAATAGATGACCGCAGTGAGAAGATAGGCTACAAAATCCGTGAGGCACAGCTGGAGAAGGTTCCCTATATGCTGGTTGCCGGTGACAAGGACTTGGAAGACGGCACTGTTTCGGTACGCTCCCGCAAGGACGGCGACCTGGGTGCCTCCACCGTGGAAGCATTCCTAGCCAAGGCCATGGAAGAGATTGAGACAAGAGCACTGTAATCTTTATAGACAACAATCCCCCGGCAGGTGTTCCTGCCGGGGGATTGCTTTTATGTTTTCAGGGAGTTGTTTTCCATGGTAGGTATCATCTCCACCTCGATATCCTCGTACTCCTCCTCCAGCTTACGGGTTACGTTCTGCTGAACCATCTGCAGTTCCGGCATGGAGAGAACGTTAGCAGCCACCGAAAAGGTCACGGCTACCCACATTTTTCGGCCTGTTTGGGTAATGTCAACAAAGACTGTCGTATAGCCGTGTTCTGCAAAGACGCTGTCCACAGCAGCACGTACAGTTTGGCTCACCTCCTGTCCGGGGGCAAACAGCAACAGGTTTTTAAAGGCTACTACAATCATCCGAATAGGCTCCGGTATAACAAAAACAACCAGTATAATGGCTACTATCTGGTCGAAGTACGGAATAATCCAAGCAACAGAAGTATCGGTCAAAAAGGTGGGAACTAAAAATGCCAGCGCTACTCCAAAGCCGCATAGAAAGTCCACCTTCCAGCCGTAAATCTCGGCTGCGGCACTGGGGGACGATATTTTCCCGTTGTAGTAACGGAGAAAGAGCAGCACCACCAAGCTAAGGGCAGCCAAGGTCAGTTCAAAAGCGAATACCTGTGTATTGTTCACATGGTTACCGCCCCGCATCATAAGCTGGAGGTTACTAAACAATAGGCTAAATGTGACCGACATCATCATAAAGCCTTTAATTATAATAAACAAGCTTTCACACTGAAAGTAGCCAAAGGGCCGTTTTTCCGTAATGGGCTTGTAAAAAAGCGGCGTCAGTATTAGCGAGATTGCTATGACCACCAGTTCGGCGGCATCAAAGGCTGCATCCATCAGCACTGTCTGGGAGCTGCTGTAAACCGCCATAATAAACTCAATGGCAACAAACAGCATGCCCGCCCAAAGGGATATTTTAAAGATTCTTTTCTCTATTCTTTCACTTTCACTCATAGTGTTACCTCAATATGGTAAAAAGGGGCATGGTTCAAAAAACCATGCCCCTCATTGTTTGGGTCAGTTATCAGGTATTGATAGCGATAACAACACCGGAACCAACGGTACGGCCGCCCTCACGGATAGCGAAGCGGAGACCCTCTTCGATAGCGATAGGGGTGATCAGCTCAACATCCATTTCGATGTTGTCGCCGGGCATGCACATCTCAACGCCAGCAGGCAGGGAGATAACGCCGGTAACGTCGGTAGTTCTGAAGTAGAACTGAGGTCTGTAGTTGTTGAAGAAGGGAGTGTGGCGACCACCCTCGGACTGCTTCAGAACATAAACCTGTCCACGGAACTTGGTGTGGGGGTGGATGGATCCGGTCTTAGCCAGAACCTGTCCGCGCTCGATGTCAGCTCTCTGAACACCGCGAAGCAGAGCACCGATATTGTCGCCAGCCTCAGCGTAGTCGAGGGTCTTACGGAACATCTCAACGCCGGTAACAACAACCTTCTTGCGCTCGTCGGTGAGACCAATGATCTCAACTTCGTCGCCGGTCTTAACCTGTCCACGCTCAACTCTACCGGTAGCAACGGTGCCACGGCCAGTGATGGTGAATACGTCTTCAACAGGCATCAGGAAGGGCAGAGAAGACTTACGCTCGGGGGTGGGGATATAGCTATCAACAGCTGCCATAAGCTCAATGATAGGAGCATAAGCAGGATCGGTGATGTCTGTGGGGGCTTCCAGAGCCTTCAGGCCGGAACCCTTGATGATCGGGATCTCGTCGCCGGGGAAGTCGTAGTCGGAAAGCAGCTCGCGGATTTCCATCTCAACCAGATCCAGCAGCTCGGGATCGTCAACCTGATCAACCTTGTTCATGAAAACAACGATATAAGGCACGCCAACCTGACGGGAGAGCAGGATGTGCTCACGGGTCTGGGGCATAGGGCCGTCTGCAGAGGAAACAACCAGGATAGCGCCGTCCATCTGAGCAGCACCGGTGATCATGTTCTTAACATAGTCAGCATGTCCGGGGCAGTCAACGTGAGCGTAGTGACGGTTGTCGGTCTCATACTCAACATGAGAGGTGTTAATGGTAATGCCGCGCTCTCTCTCTTCGGGGGCCTTATCGATCATGTCATAGGCCTCGTACTTTGCCTGACCCTTCATAGCGAGAGTCTTGGTGATAGCAGCGGTAAGTGTGGTCTTACCATGGTCAACGTGACCGATAGTACCAATGTTTACATGGGGTTTGTTTCTTTCAAATTTTGCCTTTCCCATTTCAGAATCCTCCCTTTATAATCTGTTATTTAATTCTTTGTCGCCATAACTTGTATTTTAGCAAGTTTATAGCAAAATTTCAAGTGGTTTGCGTTAAGATTTATACGGTCTTTGTTCTTGCAGTCATAATCTTCTCGGCAATATTCTTAGGAACCTCGATATAGTGGCTGGGCTCCATAGTATACTGTCCACGGCCCTGAGTTTTGGAACGCAGGTCGGTAGAGTAGCCGAACATCTCGGACAGGGGAACAAAAGAGTTGATCTGGTTTGCGCCCATGCGGGATTCCATACCCTGAATCTGTCCGCGACGGGAGTTCAGATCGCCGATAACGTCACCCATATAGTCATCTGGGGTTATAACGGTTACCTTCATAATAGGCTCCAGGATGACGGGATCTGCCTTACGCATACCCTCCTTGAATGCCATGGAGGCGGCAATCTTAAATGCCATTTCAGAGGAGTCAACCTCATGGTAGGATCCATCATAGAGGGTTACCTTTACGTCCACAACGGGATAGCCGGCAAGAACACCTGCTGCCATTGCGCCCTGCAGTCCCTGATCGATAGGTCCGATATATTCCTTAGGAATAGATCCGCCGACACATGCGTTCACGAACTCGTAGCCCTTACCGGACTCGTTAGGCTCCATCTTGATTTTAACGTGACCATACTGGCCCTTACCGCCGGACTGCTTGGCGTATTTGTTATCTACGTCAGCCAGCTTGCGGATAGTCTCCTTGTAGGCAACCTGAGGTTTACCAACATTTGCTTCCACCTTGAACTCACGCATCAGACGGTCTACGATGATCTCCAGGTGGAGCTCACCCATACCGGCGATGATGGTCTGCCCAGTTTCCTGATCGGTGTAGGTGCGGAAGGTGGGGTCTTCTTCAGCAAGCTTCTGAAGGCCCACGCCCATCTTCTCCTGACCGGCCTTGGTCTTGGGCTCGATGGCAACACGGATAACAGGCTCTGGGAAATCCATAGACTCCAGGATAATAGGAGCCTTTTCATCGCAGAGAGTGTCACCGGTGGTGGTGTTTTTAAGACCAACTGCCGCTGCAATATCGCCGGCGTAAACCATTTCGATATCCTGACGGTTGTTGGCGTGCATCATAAGAATACGGCCGATACGCTCGGTGTTGTCCTTGTTGGCGTTGTATACGCTGGCGCCTGCTGCGCAGGAACCGGAGTATACACGGAAGAAGGCCAGCTTACCGACAAAGGGGTCGGTCATAATCTTAAATGCCAGAGCAGCAAAGGGGGCGTTGTCGGTAGACGGACGCTCTTCGTTCTCTTCGGTTTCGGGGTTTACACCGTTAATATGGGGTACATCTACAGGGGAGGGCATATAGTCCAGAATTGCATCCAGCAGCTTCTGTACACCCTTGTTCTTGTAGCTGGTTCCGCATACTACGGGCACCATGTGGTTGGCAAGCGTTGCGTTACGGATGCACTTCTTGATTTCGGGTATAGTCAGGGTCTCCCCTTCCAGATACTTCTCCATCATTTCTTCATCCTGCTCGGCCGCTGCTTCCATCAGCTGTGCATGATAGTCGTTAGCCTTATCCAGCATATCTGCAGGAATTTCCTCTACACGAATATCTTTTCCCAGATCGTCATAGTACATATAGGCCTTCATTTCGACCAGATCTATAACGCCCTTGAAGACATCCTCGCTTCCGATAGGAAGCTGTATGGGAACTGCATTACACTTCAGGCGGTCACGCATCATGGCTACCACGCGGTAGAAGTCGGCGCCCATAATGTCCATCTTGTTGACGTAGGCCATTCTGGGAACCTTATACTTATCAGCCTGACGCCAAACGGTTTCAGACTGAGGCTCAACACCGCCCTTGGCACAAAGCACTGTCACAGAGCCATCAAGCACTCTCAGCGAGCGCTCAACTTCAACGGTGAAGTCAACGTGGCCGGGGGTGTCAATGATGTTAATTCTGTGACGGCCTTTTTTAGCCGCTGCAGGATCGTCGTGTAAGTCGCTGTGGCTCCAATAGCAAGTAGTAGCAGCGGAAGTAATGGTAATACCTCTCTCCTGCTCCTGTGCCATCCAGTCCATCTGTGCGGTACCATCGTGTGTTTCACCAATCTTATGCGTTTTACCGGTGTAGTAAAGCATACGCTCGGTGGTTGTGGTTTTACCGGCATCGATGTGAGCCATAATGCCTATATTTCGAGTCATCTCGAGGGATACTTCTCTTGGCATAATGCCCTCCTAATCTAACCTTCCCTTATGCAACGGCACGCGGCACGTGCCGTTGCATAGTGGAGAAAACGCAGAATATACATACTGTAATATCCCAGGGGATATTACCATCTGTAGTGGGCAAAAGCACGGTTTGCTTCCGCCATTTTATGGGTATCGTCACGCTTCTTGCATGCGCCGCCCTGTCCATTTAGTGCGTCCAGAATTTCTGCTGCCAGACGCTCCTGCATGGTCTTTTCGCTGCGGAGTCTTGCATAGTTGGTGAGCCAACGCAGACCCAGGGTCTGACGTCTCTCGGGACGAACCTCCATAGGAACCTGATAGGTTGCACCGCCAACGCGGCGAGCCTTTACTTCCAAAACAGGCATAATGTTCTCCATGGTCTGCTCAAAGCACTCCAGGGCATCCTTGCCGGTTTTCTCCTTGACAATGTCGAAGGCACCATAAACAATCTTCTGTGCTACACCCTTCTTGCCATCCAGCATAATGCTGTTAACCAGACGTGTAACTAGCTTTGAATTGTAAAGCGGATCCGGCAAAACATCACGTTTTGCTATTTTACCTCTTCTTGGCACTTCGCTTCCCTCCTTCATATTATAATGAATTCATAGGTACTCGAAAGAAACAACTCCCGTAGTCCAACAAGAGACTTATATAAAGCCTACTTATTGGCAATTTAATCAAATTAATGACGAGGGGTATTACTTCTTTGCGGCACCAGCCTTCTTCGGCCTCTTTGCGCCGTACTTGGATCTCGCCTGCATTCTCTTAGCAACGCCCTGTGCGTCCAGTGTACCACGAATAATGTGGTAACGAACACCGGGAAGGTCTTTTACACGACCGCCGCGGATAAGAACAACGCTATGCTCCTGCAGGTTGTGACCGATACCGGGAATGTAGGCTGTTGCCTCAATGCCGTTGCTCAGTCTTACTCTTGCGACTTTACGCAGAGCGGAGTTAGGTTTCTTAGGGGTGGATGTTCTGATGGCAGTACATACACCTCTCTTTTGAGGGGAGTTCTGCTGAATCGCTACACGCTTCTTGGAGTTCCATCCTTTTAGCAGTGCGGGTGCAGTAGACTTCTTCTCAATGGTTTCTCTACCTTTGCGAACAAGCTGGTTAAAGGTTGGCATATTTGCACCTCCTCCTTTAAAATTTTTGGCTTTCGCCATTTCTATTTATGTGAAAGAGACAAATGCCTCTACACAACAGTATCCGGCGGAAACAGGTCCCACCAATTAATCATTGTATCAAACCTGTCTCTGCCTTGTCAAGCTTTATTTTACAGGATAGAAAATCTGTAAAATTTGGTCATGCGGCGCCAAGCGGCGCCGCGACCCAAAAGTTTGTTTAAAAAATGGTTTTTTACTCGTTTACCGACTCGGGCATATCGCTGTCCATATCCTCAAAATACAGGTCGGGCATTTCGTGATGCGTATCCGGTTTCTTTGCATGGTAGCTCACTAGTCCTGTGCCTGCGGGGATAAGTTTACCGATAATGACGTTCTCCTTAAGGCCCTGCAGCGGATCGGTCTTGCCCTTGATGGCTGCATCGGTCAGTACGCGGGTGGTTTCCTGGAAGGAAGCCGCGGACATGAAGGAGTCGGTTGCAAGTGATGCCTTGGTAATACCCAGCAGCACCGGCCGTACAAGAGCCTTCTTGCGCTCGCCGCCATCCTCTTCGTTCAGGCGCTCAATCTCGGAGTTGCAGCGGTATACTTCGCTGCGGTCGGTCAGCACTCCGGGAATCATCAGAGTGTCACCTGCATCCTCAATCTTAACCTTCTTCATCATCTGGCGAACAATAACCTCGATATGCTTATCATTGATATCAACACCCTGTGTACGGAAAACCATCTGAACTTCCTTGATGAGGTAATCCTGTACTGCCAGGTCGCCGTTTACAATAAGCACCTCAGCGGGTTCTGCCGAGCCTTCGGTGATAAAGGTACCCTTCTCTATCATATCGCCTTCCTTGACACGAACCTTGGAACCGAAGATAATCTGATGCTCAAAGCGCTCGCCGGTTTCGGGGTTGTCAATGATAACGATATCCACGCCCTTATTGTCCTTATCGAAGGAGACAATACCGTCGCAGTGGGAGATAACTGCCGCATTCTTTGGCTTTCTGGCTTCGAACAGCTCTTCAACACGGGGAAGACCCTGTGTGATATCGCTGGCGGAAACCGCGCCGCCGAAGTGGAAGGTTCTCATGGTAAGCTGTGTACCGGGCTCACCGATGGACTGTGCCGCGATGATACCAACTGCTTCACCGATAGCCACAGGCTGGTCGGTTGCAAGGTTGGAGCCATAGCACTTGGCGCAAACGCCGTCCTTGGCCTGGCAGTTGATGATAGAGCGGATCTTTACGCGGTCAATCTTGGCCTTAATAATCTTTTCCGCATCGTCCTCGTTCATCATCTTATCACGGGATACCAGCACCTCGCCGGTAACGGGATCAATGACATCGTCGGAAACAAACCGTCCGCAAAGACGCTCGGAGAATTCCTCAATGACACGTCCGCTGTCGGTAATCTCATAGACCTCTATGCCCTCGTGGGTTCCGCAGTCGGCTTCACGGATGATAACCTCCTGAGAAACGTCAACAAGACGACGGGTAAGGTAACCGGAGTCAGCGGTACGCAGAGCGGTATCGGCCAGACCCTTACGGGCGCCTCGAGAGGAGTTAAAGTACTCCAGAATGTTTAGACCTTCACGGTAGTTGGAACGAATGGGGATTTCGATAGCGCGACCGGAGGTGTTGGCGATAAGGCCTCTCATACCTGCCAGCTGTCTAATCTGATCCATCGATCCACGCGCTCCGGAGTGTGCCATCATGAAGATGGGGTTACGGGTGCTGAAGTTTGCTTCCAGTGCTTCCTTCACCCTACCGGTAGTCTCGGTCCAAACCTTGATAACCTGGTCGTACCGGACATCATCGGAGATGTAACCACGCTCGTACTGACGACGAATTTTATCAATCTTCTCCTCAGCTTCGGCAATATACTGTGCCTTCTGAGGAGGTATGGTAGCATCGGATACCGCAACGGTAATGGCGCCCAGAGTAGAGTACTTAAAGCCCTGACTCTTGACATTATCCAGAACCTCGGAGGTTTTGGTGGTACCGTGGCGCTTAATGCACTTGTCAATGATCTT
>JAVXNK010000010.1:82441-88045 GCA_036645835.1 Angelakisella sp.
TGGCTTCATTGGTGTTGCGGAATACCTTGCCTGCGCCTATCTCGTCCTCTATAAGGAGGGTGAGGTAGTAGGAGCCCAGTACCATATCCTGCGAAGGAACGGCCACAGGACGTCCGTCCGAAGGCTTCAGAAGGTTGTTTGCTGCCAGCATCAGGAAGCGGGCCTCGGTCTGTGCCTCTGCGGACAGGGGCACGTGCACAGCCATCTGGTCGCCGTCAAAGTCGGCGTTAAATGCGGTACAAACCAGAGGATGCAGCTTAATGGCGCGGCCTTCTACCAGAATGGGTTCAAATGCCTGAATACCCAGACGGTGAAGGGTAGGTGCGCGGTTCAGCATAACAGGGTGATCCTTAATGACGATTTCCAGTGCATCCCATACTTCCTTCTGGGCTGCCTTTTCTACCATCTTACGGGCCTTCTTAATGTTGTCGGCAACCTTCAGGTCTACCAGACGCTTCATAACGAAGGGCTTAAAGAGCTCCAGTGCCATTTCCTTAGGCAGACCGCACTGGTACATCTTGAGCTCGGGGCCGACGACGATAACCGAACGGCCGGAGTAGTCAACACGCTTACCAAGCAGGTTCTGACGGAAACGTCCCTGCTTACCCTTCAGCATATCGGAAAGGGACTTCAGGGGGCGGTTGTTGGGGCCGGTTACAGGTCTGCCGCGACGACCGTTATCGATCAGGGCGTCTACAGCTTCCTGCAGCATACGCTTCTCATTGCGCACAATGATATTGGGTGCGCCCAGCTCCAGCAGCTTCTTCAGACGGGTGTTACGGTTGATAACACGCCGGTACAGGTCATTCAGGTCACTGGTGGCAAACCGTCCGCCGTCCAGCTGAACCATGGGACGAATTTCGGGAGGGATAACGGGTAGAACCTCCAGAATCATCCACTCGGGCTTGTTGCCGGATTTGCGGAATGCTTCCACAACCTCCAGCCGCTTCAGCAGCTTGGCGCGCTTCTGTCCTGCTGCCTTCTCCAGCTCTGCTTTTATCTCGCCGGAGAGCTCGGGGATGTTCAGGGAGCGGAGCAGTTCCTGCACCGCCTCGGCACCCATGCCTGCCTTAAACTCATCCTCATAGGCCTCACGCAGCTCCATGTATTCCCGCTCTTTCAGAAGCTGGAACTTTTTGAGGCTGGTAATGCCGGGATCGATAACAATATAGCTATCAAAGTACAGAACCCGCTCCAGCACTCTGGGGGAAAGGTTCAGAAGCAGTCCCATACGGGAGGAGGTACCCTTAAAGTACCAGATATGGGATACGGGAGCAGCCAGCTCTATGTGTCCCATACGCTCACGGCGAACCTTGGAGCGTGTGACTTCTACGCCACACCGCTCACAAATTTTGCCCTTAAAACGAATTCTCTTATATTTACCGCAGTAACACTCCCAGTCCTTCTGGGGCCCAAAGATTTTTTCGCAAAACAGACCGTCTCGCTCCGGCTTCAGGGTGCGGTAGTTGATTGTCTCGGGTTTTTTGACCTCACCATAGGACCACCCGCGTATGCTCTCGGGAGACGCAAGTGCTATCTTTATGGATTCAAAAACATTAAATTCCAATGTGCTACCCCTCTTCCTTTATTCTTCGATAATGGGAAAAACGTCGCTGTCGTCCTCCAGCAGGTCATCACTGAGGAAATCGGGCTCCTCATCCGCGGGGAAATCCAGTTCGTCCAGATCTTCCACATTTTCGATACCAAAACCATCCTCCAGCTCGGATCCAACCTCTACGCTCTTCTCATCGTAGATAGGTGTATCTGCCGGTACCAGGCCCATGTTGTCGTCCTCATCAAAGTTCTGCTTGAGGTCGATCTCATTGTTGTCCTTATCCAGTACGCGTACATCCAGTGCAAGGCTCTGGAGTTCCTTGATAAGAACCTTAAAGGATTCAGGAATACCGGGTGTAGGCACGTTCAGGCCCTTTACAATGGACTCAAAGGTCTTTACACGTCCCACCACGTCATCCGACTTCACAGTGAGAATTTCCTGAAGGGTATAAGCTGCGCCGTAAGCTTCCAGTGCCCAAACTTCCATTTCGCCGAAACGCTGTCCGCCGAACTGTGCCTTACCGCCCAGAGGCTGCTGTGTAACCAGGCTGTATGGTCCGGTGGAACGGGCATGTATCTTATCATCTACCAGATGATGCAGCTTCAGGTAGTACATGTAACCAACGGTTACTCGGTTGTCAAAGGGTTCGCCGGTACGTCCGTCGTACAGCACGGTCTTTCCGTCCTCAGGCAGGCCTGCTTCACGCAGACATGCGCGGATGTCCTCTTCTCCTGCGCCGTCGAATACTGGGGTCATTACCTTCCAGCCCAGCTCCATAGCGGCGCGGCCCAGATGAACTTCCAGTACCTGACCGATGTTCATACGAGAAGGAACGCCCAGAGGGTTCAGTACAATGTCCAGCGGTCTGCCGTCGGGCAGGTAGGGCATATCCTCCTGGGGAAGTACGCGGGATACAACACCCTTGTTACCGTGGCGTCCTGCCATCTTATCACCAACAGAAATCTTACGCTTCTGGGCAATGTAGCAACGAACAACCATGTTTACGCCGGGAGAAAGCTCATCGCAGTTGTCGGGGGTAAATACCTTGACATCCACTATGGTGCCGTATTCGCCGTGGGGAACCTTCAGGGAGGTGTCGCGAACTTCGCGGGCCTTCTCACCAAAGATGGCACGGAGCAGTCGCTCCTCGGCATTCAGCTCGGTTTCACCCTTGGGGGTTACCTTACCTACCATAATGTCGCCGGCGTGAACCTCGGCGCCTACGCGGATAATACCGCGCTCATCCAGTTCACGGAGCATATCGTCGCCCACGTTGGGGATATCACGGGTAATCTCCTCCGGTCCTAGCTTGGTGTCACGAGCTTCTATCTCGTATTCCTCGATATGGATGGAGGTGTAAACGTCGTTGCGAACCATCTTCTCGTTCAGCAGAACGGCGTCTTCGTAGTTGTAACCTTCCCAGGTCATAAAGCCGATAAGCGCATTTTTACCCAGTGCTATCTCGCCCTTGTCGGTAGCGGGGCCGTCGGCAATAACCTGACCCACTGTTACACGCTCACCCTTGTCCACGATGGGACGCTGGTTGGTACAGGTACCCTGGTTTGAGCGAAGGAACTTTATGACATCATAGAATACCAGCTCGCCTTCGTCGGAACGGATGAGGATCTCATCGGCCGAAACACGCTCTACTATACCATTGTGGCGGGAGAGCAGCACGGTACCGGAGTCCACAGCGGCCTTGTATTCCATACCGGTGCCTACTACGGGAGACTCGGTTTTAATAAGCGGAACGGCCTGACGCTGCATGTTCGCGCCCATCAGTGCACGGTTGGCGTCGTCGTTCTCCAGGAAGGGGATCATGGCGGTAGCTACCGATACCACCATCTTGGGGGAGACGTCCATGTAGTCTACACGGTCACAGTCAACCTCCTGTACGGTATCACGGTAACGCACACTTACCTTACGGTCGGTAAATACGTTGTTTTCATCCAAAGGCTCATTGGCCTGTGCTACAACATATTCGTCCTCGATGTCGGCGGTCATATACTCCACCTCATCCAGTACCCGTCCGGTGGCCTTATCCACACGGCGGTAAGGAGCCTCTATAAAGCCGTATTCGTTGATACGGGCAAAGGTTGCCAGGTAAGAGATAAGACCGATGTTGGGACCTTCAGGGGTTTCAATGGGACACATACGGCCATAGTGGCTGTAGTGAACGTCACGAACCTCGAAGCCTGCGCGGTCACGGGAAAGACCGCCGGGGCCCAGAGCAGAAAGTCTTCTCTTATGGGTAAGCTCAGCCAGAGGATTGGTCTGGTCCATGAACTGGCTCAGGGGGGAGGAACCGAAGAACTCCTTAATGGAGGCCACCACAGGGCGGATATTGATAAGCGCCTGAGGGGTGATGGACTCGCTGTCCTGGGCTTGGGTGGTCATACGCTCACGAATAACGCGCTCCATACGGGAGAAACCAATACGGAACTGGTTCTGCAGCAGCTCGCCCACACTACGGATACGGCGGTTGCCCAGATGGTCAATATCGTCTACGTTGCCCACATCATGGGTCAGGTTGCACATGTAGTTAATGGATGCAAATATATCATACTTACGGATATATTTAGGAATCAGCTCGTCAACCCGCAGGCGGATAGCCTCACGGATTTCCTCCTTGGAGGTTGCGGTTGTCAGGATGGACTTCAGCACCTCAAAGCGTACCTTCTCGTTGATACCCAGGTCCGACACGTCAAAGTCGATAAACTTCTTAATGTCTACCATACCGTTGGAAAGGATTTTAACTTCACGCTCATCAATCTTAATCCAAGCGCTGTCTACACCCATATCCTCCAGCTTGTGGGCTCTCTCACGAGTGATAAGCTCACCGGCTTCGGCGATAACCTCACCGGTCATGGGGTCGGCAATAGGCCGGGTCAGTGTCTGCCCGTTCAAACGGGTAGCCAGTCCCAGCTTTTTATTGTACTTGTAACGTCCTACACGGGAAAGGTCATAGCGGCGTGCATCAAAGAGCAGCTGTACCAGATGCTTTACGGCGCTGTCCAGTGTTGGGGGCTCGCCGGGACGCAGCTTGCGGTAAACTTCCAGCAGTGCTTCATCGCCGGTCATGTCGGTGTCCTTGGATGCTATGGTTTTCACCATGTAGTCATCCTCACCGAATACTTCATAAATTTCCTCATCGGTACCACGGTACACGGTCAGGGCATTGGTCAGGTCTGCGTTTACTGCCTCTGCGGTAACATCATCTCTTACCCGCATCAGTGCTCTTATAAAGGTAGATATGGGCAGCTTGCGGTTCTTGTCAATACGTACGCTGAATACATCGGAGGAGTCAGTGTCGTACTCCAGCCATGCACCGCGGTTGGGGATAACAGTGGCTTCAAACAGCCGCTTTCCTGCGTTATCGTACTTGCTATCAAAGTAGACACCGGGGCTACGTACCAGCTGAGAAACAATAACACGCTCGGCGCCGTTGATAATAAAGGTACCTGCGTCGGTCATCAGCGGGAAATCTCCCATGAAGATATCCTGCTCCTTAACTTCGCCTGTCTCCTTATTGAGAAGGCTTGCCCGTACCCGCATAGGTGCGGCATAGGTGGTGTCGCGCTCTTTACACTCAGATATGGAATATTTGGGTGTGTCGTCTAGACGATAATCCAAAAAGTCCAGAACCAAATTTCCCTGATAATCGGTGATAGATGAGATGTCCTTAAAGACTGCCTTCAGTCCTTCGTCAAGGAACCATCTGTATGAGTTTTTCTGCACCTCAATGAGGTTCGGCATTTCCAGAACTTCATTAATTCGGGCAAAGCTCATACGGGTATTTTTACCCAACTGGACAGGCTTAACATTAACCATCCGCCAATTCACTCTCCATTTCATCTATTTTCGCCATAATTCATTACAAATCATACCGGAAATCTTTTGTCTAGTTCTGACAAAGATACGAGAGTATTATCGTAAATTTTTCACACTTGACATGTGCTGCTAGGTATAATTAGCCATTATGATACAGTATAATATTATATTACGGCAAAGAACCAATGTCAAGGCTTTTCTTCAGGCTTTTTACAAAC
>JAVXNK010000011.1:0-6708 GCA_036645835.1 Angelakisella sp.
TGGCGGAGATGAAGGGATTTGAACCCTTGCGCCAGTTTCCCGACCTACTCCCTTAGCAGGGGAGCCCCTTCACCACTTGGGTACATCTCCAAGGTGAATTGTAGTAATGCTATGTTTTTGCACGCGGCTTCCGCTTTTTTTGAATTGGCGGAGAGGGTGGGATTCGAACCCACGGCTCTTGCGAGTCACCGGTTTTCAAGACCGGCTCCTTAAACCGCTCGGACACCTCTCCATACAGAGCATCCTCATCAAGTGCCTTACTATAATACCATATAACATGCCCACCGTCAAGTAAAATATTATGATTTTCACAAGGTTATTCCACTTTACCTCTTTGCCTCCATTCCACTATATTATGGTAAGCAACAGCATAAAGTATAGAAAAAAACAAAAAATATTTTTAGCTTTGTTTCATAGTCTAAAAATGCAAAGTTGCTAATAATTACTATTTATTTTTTTGTCGAATCATGGTATAATATGCACAAAACACGCCATCCCGGCTGTATAAAAGAAAGAGGAATAAACATGAACGCATTAAGAAGTAAAAAAGGCTTTACCCTGGTAGAAATCATTGTTGTTTTGGTCATTATTGCTATTTTGGCTGCCATTTCCCTGCCCGCACTGACAGGCTACATAGATGATGCACGGGACAAAACCGCCATCTCCGAAGGACGTACCGTCTTTGTTGCAGCCCAGACTATCTCCTCCGAGCTGACCGGACTGAACGCCGATGCAGACAACATTGAAACCTGGCTTACTGCAGGAACCAGAGGCACTACCGGCAACGTAGTTCCCTCCGGCTACACCACTTATATTGAAACCCTGACCGGTATGACCGCCCCTGCTACTCCCGGACATGTTTTCCTAACTACCGTTACTATTAACAACGAGGGTGCTATTACTGCCTTTACCTACACCACAGGTGGCAGAACCGTTACCTACGACAAGGCAACCAACAGCATGACCGTATCCTAAGCAATCCTTTGTCCCCCCTGCGCAGCTATGCAGTGGCCCGCAGGGGGGCTTCATTTTCTATTTTAGGAGCTGTTGTTTTTGTCACTGGCAGTTGCTTATTTCCTGCTCTATTCCATTGTGTTTCTCTTTGGAAGCTCTGTTGGCAGCTTTCTTAATGTAGTGATATACCGTCTGCCCCTGGGGCTTTCGGTAGCAGACGGACGCTCCTTCTGCCCACATTGTCATAAAACCCTGCGTCCTTACCATATGGTACCTGTGCTCAGCTGGTTTCTGCTGAGAGGACGCTGTCACTTCTGCAAAGCTCCTATCCCGGTACGGTACCCATTGGTGGAGGCACTGGGGGGGCTGTGGGCTGTGCTTTTTGTTGCGTTATACGGCTTTTCCATGCAGACAGCTATATACTTGGGAGTGGCGATTATCCTTATGGCTATCTCCTTTATTGACCTGGACACCATGACTATTCCTAACGGGCTGCTGCTTTTTCTGCTGCTGCCTGTGCTGATGTCGGTGTTCTTTTTGCCATTTCCGGGCCTTATCTCCCGCTTTGTAGGTATTTTCATTATAAGCCTGCCGCTTTGGATAATTGCCTGCCTTATCCCCGATGCCTTTGGTGGCGGCGACATTAAGCTTATGGCAGTCTGCGGGCTGCTGTTGGGTACCGCGGGAAGCCTGGTTGCCTTTTTTGCAGCACTGCTCCTGGGCGGCAGCTACGGCAGCTACCTGCTGGCTACCGGTAAAGCCAAGCGTAGTTCTCACTTTGCCTTTGGGCCATTTTTATGCGCAGGCATTCTCTTTGCCATGATATACGGGGAGACTGTTTCCTCCTGGTATCTGGCGCTTTTATACTGAATATTCGTATCTTTACGATAGAAAGGGGACTTCACCGTGCCGTTATATGAATACACCGCTGCCGACCTGCAAGGAAAAACTGTAAAGGGCACACTGCGGGTGGATGACCCCACACAGCTGACCGTACAGCTTCGTGCCGGTAAGCTTTTTCTGCTGGATTTCCATGAGTTTGAGGAGGAGCAGGTTCGATTCCGGCTGAACATTAAAGAGCTTTCCGATTTCTGCCGACAGCTGGGTACCATGGTTAGTTCCGGTGTTTCCCTCGTTCGTGCCATTGAGATTATTACCGAAGGGGACATACGTCCCGCTACCCGCAAGGTATATGAAAATCTGGCATCCAACATCCGGCAGGGCGATACACTTTCTACCGCCATGCGGGAACAGCGGGGCGCTTTTCCCGAGCTACTTATTAATATGTTTGTTGCAGGAGAAAGCAACGGGCAGCTGGGTCCCACCGCCATAAAGATGGCAAGTCACTTTGAGAAGGAACACCGACTGAATAGCAAGGTGCAAAGCGCCTCCACCTACCCACTGATACTTCTCAGTGTTACGGTAGTAGTCATGCTTATTATCTTTACGGTGGTACTGCCACAGTTCTTTGACCTGTTCGAGGGCATGGAGCTGCCTGCTGCTACCCGTCTGGTGCTGGGTATTAGCCATCTTCTTACCGATAATATTGGGGTGGTCCTGTTCTCACTGGCTATGACGGTGCTTCTCCTCTTTACCCTCTTTCAGCTATCCGCTGTGCGGTATACCATTGACCGTATAAAGCTGCGGATACCCAAGGTGGGAAAACTGCTGATGACCATTTACACTGCCCGCTTTGCCAGAACCCTAAGCTCGCTGTATATCAGCGGCCTTTCCCTGTTGGAAGCACTGGATGTTTCCCGGGATACCATTGGCAACCGCTATCTGGCCAAGCAGTTTGACGAGGTGCTGTCGGCTGTGCGGCGGGGTGAAACCCTCTCCACCGCCATACTGCGGGTTAAGGGTATCGACATTAAGCTGGCAGCCACCATCCTCATAGGGGAGGAGAGCGGGAAGCTGGATATTATGCTTACCTCGGTGGCGGATGCTTACGAATATGATGCCGAGGCTGCCACCCAGCGGCTAACCACCTTTATGGAGCCCATGCTCATTGTAGTAATGGCGCTTGCCATTGGTTTTATTATGATTTCGGTAATGCTCCCCATCTACCAGTTCTACCAGAACATGGGATAATTACTTTAGGAGGGAATTCAGATGTCTACAGCAATCTATCTGGGCAATGACAGAATACAGATTGTCACCGGTTCGTCCTTGCGGGGCAAGCTGAAGGTGAAAAGTGCCTATAGCGAGCCCATGCCCGAGGGCGTTATTATAAATGGTATTATTGTAAACGACCAGTGGCTAAAAGAGCGTCTGCTGGCACTGAAAACCGAAAAAAAGCTGCTAGGCCGCAAGGTGGATGTGGTGATAGACAGCGGTGACATTTTGACCAAGACTGCTGTAATGCCCATCATCAGCCACAGCAAGCTAAAAAAACTGGTGGCGGGTGAATTTGCCGAGGCTGTAGCTGAAAAACAGGACAAGCTGTACAGCTATTCGGTACTGCTGCCCAAAAACCCCGATGGTGTCGGGGGAACCGTGCTCTGCACCGCTGCCGACCGCAGCCTTGTGGAAAGCTACATCGATTTGTTTACCGGTATCAACATAAATATCCGCTCTATCCGTTTGGGGCTCGATTGCATCATCAGCCTCTGTACCGGACTTTCGGAGCTAAACGACCAAACCTATATTCTTCTGCTGCTGGACGGCAACACCTTGGTTGCTACGCTGTTTGTGAATGGCAGCTATTTTTTCTCCCAGCGTACCCGACTGCTGGAGGAACGGGGCACATCGGCCTCTGCGGATGAACTGAACCGGCAGATATCTTATATTACCCAGTTTAACAAATCTCAGAACAGCGGTGGGGAGATTAGCCATATATACCTCTGTGGATTGCTGCCCAAGGAAAACAATCTGCCGCATCAGCTTTCTCAGCTCTGTAGTAAGACCACCCAGCGGCTGCCCACTCAGGATATTGTTCTAAAGGAATCGGCAGGGGATTTCCTGCCCTCCGACTACTGCTACACTGCGGGATGTCTGCTCTGATGACACCTTCCCATGGGAGCAGGAACCCTATCTATACACTCACACGGAAAGGAGCCAAGGAACCCTATGATTGCACGAAAACCAAAACGCATTGACCTATATGAGAGTTTTTTTGAAAAAGCCCCCATCAGCCGTGAACAGGAGCAGCGTCTGGCCATTGTTCTGTTTCCTCTGCTGCTGGTAGTCATTATGGCAGGCTTTTACGGTTTCCTGCGCATCCAGATTTCCCATCTGGACAGGCAGATTGCGCCGGTGAAAACCTATCTGAATACCACAGACACCCAAACCATGCACCAGAGAGCCGATATGCTGAAACGGAAGTACGACAGCATAGTTTCCCTGACAGAGGCCATGATTACCGCAGAAGCTGCTGTAGACTCCTTTCCACATCTGGATAAGGAAATGCTGTCGGCAGTGTACGATTTAACAGAGGCCAAGGTAACTGTCATGAACCTAGCCTATAATGGTACTACCGGCATTCTACACATTACCGTAGACACCAGCCGTCCCGAAAGTGGACTGGATTACATTGAGCGTCTGCGCCAAAGCGGCCACTTTACAGGGCTTACCCATACCGGCTATTCCGGGGAGAACGCAGAAAACACGCCCTATACCATAGAGATATTCGGTGCACTGCCATCGCCAAAGGAGGTGCAGCCATGACCCTTTCCAAACGTGAAAAACGACTGCTTTACTGTCTGGGCTGCGTTGTTATTGTAGCCATTGGCATGTATCTTTTCATCTTCCCCGCCATGAATACCTATGCCGCCCTTTCGGAGCAGCTGTCGGCATTGGGCGCCCAGCAGATGACACGGGCAGAGGCGATTGCCAACATGAACGGGTTGGATGCCGATGTACGTGACATGAAAAAGGATATAGAGCGCATTCGTGCCCGCTATGCCTCCTCCATGTTCAGTGAGACACTGGACAGGCAGATTACCAATCTGCTACGGCAGCACAATGGCCGTCCTGTGTCCCTTATACTTGGTGAACCTGCCGAGATAACGGTATCCCCCTACGGCAACAGTGCCGACACTGCGTCTGACCCTTCCGAAACGGATGAGTTTGTTTCCCTTGCAGACTATATGGCGGTCATTGATTCTGCGAAAAACTCTGCGCCCGCACCTACACCCGAGCCTCAGAAAGAGCCTGACACCAAAACCGGAACGCTAGAAGCCAAACTTGTATCACTACAAGCTGCCTTAACACGCACCGATGCCATTGCTTTTTTGGCAGAGCTGTCCGCACGGTCCGATGTGCTGATACAGGACATGTCCATGGTTCCCGAAATAGCTTCCACCACTGGGAACGGAACAAAAACTCCTTCCGGCAGGGTACTGCTAACTGTAAACTTCCAGCACCTGCTGGCACCAAAACTGCCTTATGACAGTACCGTTCCGCTTCCCAATGTAATATTTTCATAGCAAACTTTCGGAAAGGAGTGAGGCGTATGTCACGGATAAGGAACAATTCGGGCTCCGCTTTGCTCTGGACTGTTCTGGTTTTAGGGGTGCTTACCATCCTTTCTACCGCCGTACTCACCATATCCATGGCCTACAGCAAGCGTAACCTGACACAAGGACACGACCAGCAGGCCTACTTTACCGCTCTTTCGGCAGTAGACCTTGTGGCGGCGCAGTTTTCCGGTACACACCCGGAGAATTCTAACCAGCAGAAGATTGTGGAACGGCTGGAAAAGGGCGAGGTTATTGTCATTGATGACATGGAACTGCCTTCCGAACTTGGAACCTGCACCGTTACCATGACCATGGAGGGTACTAACCAGATTGTTATTACTGCTGATGCACAGAAAAGCGGCTCCTCCTATCGGCTTTCGGCTATCCTTAAGGGCGATGTTATCATTACCAATCCTGAAACCCCCTCCTATGGCGGTGAAGGCACCCCGGGTGTGGGCGCAGGCGGCATAACAGGTGGTGCTGGTCTTGTTACCGACCCCAATACCGATATTTACATCTGGAACCATGAACCCTTTATTTTGGATAGCAGGAGCAGCTCCGGCGATACGCTTCATATGGGTGCACTGTATACCAACGGTCCCGTAGAGCTACGCTGTAATAAATGGAACTATTCTCACCTCCACGGGGAGATTATCGGTACCGACAATATTACCTTTTTTGATAACGCCACAGCAGGCTTACTGCCCCATGAGCTGCTGCCGGATGGAAGAACCCAGTGCTGTGACAACCACGACCCTTCCTTTATTCATACCACCGGACAGGTAACTATGACCGGAAAAAGCCGTATGGGCGGTGACATTACCGCAAACAGTATTGTTGTGCAGGAGGGTGCCCGGGTAGCAGGCAACCTGACCGCAAACGATATACGGGTGGAGGGAAATTCCTGGGAGGGTTCAGACGACCCCGACTACTATATGGTGAAGGGGGACCTTCGGGCAAATACCGTTACCCTTAGCCAAGGGGCGATTGTTATAGGAAACATAACTGCCCAGACAGTGAGGATGACCGGGTCACCCTACGTTGCAGGTAGTATTACGGCCCAGAATATCATTATGGAGACCACCAACGCGACCGACCCTGCCACCCAGGTGGTGGAGGGATCGGTTACCGCAAACAGCCTGACTATGAGCAAAAATGCTAAGATGGCAGGAGATGTAACGGCAGGTACCCTATCCATGAAGGACGGCAGCAAAATAAACGGCAACGTTCTGGCTGATAAAATATCCATAGACACCTACAGCAGCCAGTCCATATTCGGAAACCTTTCCTACTA
>JAVXNK010000011.1:6808-21278 GCA_036645835.1 Angelakisella sp.
AATATTTATATCTACCTTCCGGCGAACTATGAGGTAACTGTTAGGAGCATGCGGGATGATACTCCCCCGCCACCCAATGTATTTTTTATTCTGGGTAATGACAGTGAACTGGAGCTAAAGGGAGATAACAGCAGCCACACCGAAGAATTCCCCATCTATGTCTGGAGCCCAGAAGGTTCCGGTGCCGAACTGGAGCTGGACCGCAACACCACTATCTTTGGCGGTGTTTGGGTGGATAAGATAGAAAGCGGCTTGGACTGCGAATTTCATTGGGTACCGCCCAATCTTACCTTCCCCACACCAGACCCGGACCCTGACCCCAATCCAAACCCGGATCCCGACCCCGACCCTGAGGATACAACTATAAAATGGGGACTGGCTGGTTATCGTGGTAACTGAGGTACAAACTGAAAGAAAAACAGGTAGGTGAATGAATATGAAGCCTGCAAGAAGCAAGCTTTTCAACAACAAAGGCTTTACTTTGGTGGAAACTATTGTGGCAAGCCTTTTGCTGGTTATGGGTACACTCATACTCTCCACCGGCTTTGTAGCCTCTGCACGGATGATGACGGCAAGTGGTGAGAGCCGCAAGGCTGCACAGTCGGTAACCGGAACCATGAACGGCGGCGGAAACGACGGTACAACTGCTTCTGGGAAACCCATACAAATAAGATTTTCTGCGGCAGGACTGGACTTTACTTCGGATGTAACCATGGAAAGCTTTCGCAGCACAAAGGATGAAATGGTTTCCTTTTACAGGCTAAGGCCATAGTACAATTCTACCCACGGCAGGGGAAGCTTTGGAAAGGAGGACACTCTTTGAAACTGCAAAAGAATCAGGATGGATTTACCCTTGTAGAAGTCTCGGTAGGTATCCTCATTTCCAGCATTATTCTCCTGTTCGCATCCGGCATGGTGCTTTCGGGGAGTAACCTCTTCTTTGCCAACACAAACCGCAGTGAAGCCCGACAGATTGGAGATGCGGTATTTCACCACATCAGTGAAGAGCTTACCTATGCAAAGCATGTTCAGATATTCCCCGATGAGGCAACGGCAGCAGGAACTGCCGTGGGGGGCCACACCATTACCGTCACCGACGGCAGGCTGCACACAGCAGCAGGAGATGTTTTTGGTGAGGCATTTTATCTGGGGCGAACAGTAACCTTTACCGCCACGGTGCATACCTTTAGCGAACTGGATTTGTCGGTATCGGTACTGGATAAGAACGGCACCGAAGTATACACCACTACATCTACCATCAATGTGCTCAATATGAAGCTGGCAGGTGAGGGTATAGAAGATTTTTCAGGCGATGTACTGAATCCCTATATCACTTATGAGCAGCAAGGAGGCTGACAGATATGAAGAACATTCCTATAGGAGAGGTACTGCGTGAGTACGGATATATTACCGAGGAGCAGCTGGCAGAAGCCCTGCGCCTGCAGAGCGAAACTCCCGGCACCCGGCTTGGTACGCTACTGGTAGAAAAGCTTCGCTATGTAACCCACCGTCAGCTTCTGCAGGCATTGGGCCAGAAGATGGGCCTCCCTCTCATTGATATTCATACGGTAAAGATAGAGCGTAGTGCCATTGAGCTAATACCTCGCCAGCTGGCGGCTAAGTACCATATTCTTGCCATTGGCATGAAGGACGGTTTTTTACAGGTAGCCCTTGCCGACCCGCTGGATTTCTATGCCATAGAAGACATTCGTCAGGTAACAGGGCAACAGCTGGATATTCTGCTGGCGGAAAAGCAGCAGATAGACCAGAGCATTGAAGTGCAGTATGCCGAACTGCAGGCACAGCGTATGGCTGCCCAGGTCAGCAGTAACCTTTCCTTCGAGGCGAACATTGTCCCCATGGATGAAAAGGAAAAGGATGCCCCTGTGGTTAAGCTGCTGAACAGCCTGCTTATCCGCGGCTACAACACCAACGCCAGCGACATCCATATTGAAGCCTACAGCGATACTACCAACGTACGTATGCGTATTGATGGTATGCTTATCGACTATATCAAGGTTCCCAAGGGGCTGCACCAGTCCTTAGTGGTACGTATTAAGATACTGGCAAACCTAGACATTGCCGAAAAGCGTATTCCACAGGATGGGCATTTTCACCTCAATGCCGAGGGTTGCGATATTAACCTGCGCGTGTCCATTATCCCCACCGTTTATGGTGAGAAGATTGTACTGCGTTTCCTTTCCAGCAATACACTGATAGACCACGCAGGGCAGTTCGGTATGGAAGCGGAGAACTACAGCAAGGTACGTTCCATGCTGGGCAACCCTCATGGTATCATCTACATTACCGGCCCTACGGGAAGCGGCAAGACTACCACACTCTATATGATGCTGGAGCAGATTGTCCGTGGCCCGGTGAACATCTCCTCCATTGAGGACCCTGTGGAGCGGAACATCCTTGGGGTGAACCAGATGCAGGTGAACAACCTGGCGGGGCTTACCTTTGAAACGGGTCTGCGTTCCCTGCTTCGTCAGGATCCCGATATCATCATGGTGGGTGAAACCCGTGACAACCAGACTGCTTCTATTTCGGTACGTGCTGCCATTACAGGGCATCTGGTGCTGTCTACACTGCATACCAACGACGCTGTTTCCACCATTGTGCGGCTGACAGATATGGGCGTACCGCCTTACCTGATTGCAAGCTCTTTGGTAGGCTCCATTGCACAGCGGTTGGTAAAGAAGGTATGCCCCCACTGCGCCGAGGAGTACACCTTGGATGATGCAACCCGTAAGCTGCTTGGACTTAACACCTCCACCCTTCGCCGTGGTGCAGGCTGTCACCTCTGCAACGGCACCGGGTACAAAGGACGCGTAGCCATACACGAAGTATTCCCTGTGGACCGCCGTGTGCGCCAGATGATAAACCACCAGGAGAGCATGGATGATATCTACGACTATGCACGGGAGCAGGGTATGGTGACACTGGGGGCAGAGGCCCGCCGCCTTACCGAAGCAGGTATTACCACCGTGGAGGAACTGCGGAAGATAACCTATTTTAATGCATAAGGGTGGCTGCACTCATAAAGAAACGAGGAACTCTATAGATTAGAGTTCCTCGTTTCTTTTATAATCTATTTTCTATGCAAAAGGATTGTAGAAGCGATTGCCGTCTGCAAAGGTGACCACCAGCGTGACCACCATAATGATAAACCCTATGGTCATGGCGATATAGTCGCTTCTGCCAAAAGCCCGTCCACGGTACCATGTGCGGGTCTTGTGCTTGCCAAACCCCCGCAGTTCCATAGCATTGGTAATGACATCTATTCTGCTCAGGCTGGAAAGTATCAGGGGAAAGATAATGACCGAAGCGTTGCGAAGCCGTTGCCACACACTTATCTTTCGGGACATTTCAATGCCCCGTGCCTGCTGCGACTGGGAGATATTGTGGAAGTCCCGCTGAATATCGGGGATATACCGCAGTGCCAGTGCCACCGAATAGCCTACCTTGTAGCTGATGCCCACACGGTTGAGGCTGGCTGCAAACTCGCTGGGGTTGGTGGTGGAGATGAACAGCAGTGCCATGGGAATGGATGCCAGATACTTAAGGGTGACATTTAGCTGATAGAACAGCTGCTCCTGGGTGATGCTGTACCGTCCGATAAGCTCCACTATTAGGTGGCGGCTGCCGTAGATGCTTACCCCTTCCTCCGGTGCAAAGATATAGATGGTGAGGTTATTGAGCAGCAGGAACACCAGTGTAAAGCCCAGCATAAAGGCGATATCCTTCACCTTTATTTTGGATATGGCAAAGGTGATAAGGGAGAAAATAAGCATACCCACCAGTATACGGGTATCGTAGGTGAGCATAATGCCCACCGTCCAGAAGGCAAAGAAGGTCAGCTTGGCAGCACCTGTAAGCTCGTGCACCACCGACTTCCTAGGCAGATAGGCCAGTACCGTCGTCATGCCTTTCGCACCTCCCTGTCGTAGTCGATAAACCGCTGTACAAAGCCTCTGGGGTCACTGAGCCCGCAAAGCTTCGCCAGTGTGTAAAGCGAGGTTTCCTTTAGGCTTGCCGCCTCAATAATCTGCGGATCGGTAAGGATATTGGCAGCGGTGTCGTCGGCAATCTTATGCCCACGGGAAAATACGATTGCCCTGGGGGTGTATTCCAGCATGAGGTGCATATCGTGGGTAATCATAACTATGGTAACCCCTGTGCGGTTCAGTTCCAGCAGGAACTCCATAATATCGGTATAGTGGCGGAAATCCTGCCCTGCCGTGGGCTCGTCCAGAATGATAATCTGGGGACGAAGCACCAGTATAGAGGCAATGGTTACACGCTTCTTCTGTCCAAAGCTGAGGGCAGAGATAGGCCATTCCCGGAATGGATAAAGCCCGCAGGTCTTTAGGGCATCCTCCACCCGCTCTGTAAGCTCATCCCCGGTAACGCCGCAGTTTATAAGCCCCAGTGCCACCTCGTCAAAAATCATGTTTTTGGAAATCATCTGGTTCGGGTTCTGCATCACATAGCCTATCTTCCCTGCTATCTCCTTGATGCTCTCCCCGGCAAGATCAGTTCCATCCATAAGGATACTGCCGCTTTGGGGCCGTTCAAAGCCACAAATCAGCTTGGAAAGGGTAGATTTTCCCGCACCGTTGCGCCCCACAATGCTCACCAGCTCGCCCTTATGCAGGGTAAAGGAGATGTTGCTTAGCACCTTGCGGCTATTGTCGTAGCTAAATATAATGTTGGAAGCTTTCAGCTGCTCCTCTCCGTCTACAGGGAGCGGTGCGGCAGGAGTACGGTAAAACCAATCCCGCACAGCCTTCTTGCAGGACTCGGGCAGTGTCAGGGTCTCCATGCCTCGGGGGTGCATCTGAGGGGTAATCTCACATCCTGCATAACGCAGGGCGGTAATATAAAGGGGTTCCCGTATACCACAGCGGAGTAACAGGTCGGTGCTCAGCAGTTCATCGGGGCTCATATCCGCCACAATGCGCCCATCATCCATAAGGATAATGCGGTCCACATCCCGCCACAGCACATCCTCCAGCCTATGCTCAATGATAACCACTGTGGTCTGGGTTGTCTCATGTATTCTGTCTATTAGCTCAATGGCATGCTTGCCCGTAGCAGGGTCAAGGTTCGCCAACGGCTCATCAAAAAGCAGGACCCGCACATCATCCACCATTACTCCCGCCAGCGAAACACGCTGTTTCTGCCCACCCGAAAGCTCGTGGGGGGCCAAATCCAGATGGGAGTCGATGTCCACCAGTTGTGCGACCTGCTTTACCTTTTCCTTAATTAAGCTTTGCTCCATGCAGTCATTTTCCAGTGCGAAGGCAATATCCTCCGCTACAGTAAGTCCTATAAACTGTCCATCAGGGTCCTGCAGCACCGTTCCCACTGTCTTCGACAGCTGGAAAATGCTCTGGTCCGTGGTGGGCACACCGCCCACCCGTAGGCTTCCGGTAATCTGTCCATGGTAAGAAAACGGAATTAGCCCATTGATACAGTGGCCTATGGTGCTCTTTCCAGAGCCGGATGGCCCCGCAATTAACACCTTTTCCCCTTCATAGATGGTAAGGTTTATATTGTGAAGGGTCGGCTCCGACTGGGCATTATATTGGAAGGTAAAATCCTCAAACTGGATAATCGGTTGTTTCATACCCTGTCTCCGTTTCGGTGAAAAAATTTGGGCGGAGGTATCCGCGATACTCCCGCCCAAGATGTATCATCCTTATTTCTTGGTAAGGCTACCCTTCTTGGTCTTAGTGGCAGCGTAGGCTACCAGCAGCAGGGTACCTACAATGGCAGTGGTAATAGAATTGAGCACGCCGGCCAGAAGTCCCTGTGCAAACAGCTTCTCCACAGGCTCGGAGTAGATGAGAATATCGAGGCCGGGAGCAATGAGGAACCAAGCAATGAGGTTGGCAATAATCTGCACAACATTGAAGCGGATAATGCCCTTCTTGCCGAACTCGCCTTCATTAATATTGAGGCCCTTGCAGCCGATGCCGATAGCCAGTCCTACGAAGGCAGAAGCAATAATCCAGCTGAACCAAGGTGCACCGCCCCAGCTGAGGTCGATGAGGGTATGTCCGATAAAGCCTGCCAGTGCGCCCGCAACGGGTCCAAACACGACTGCAATAAGTCCCAGAAAACCGTACTGAATGGTAAGGTTGGTATTTGGCACAGGGCTGGGAATCATGACAAAGCGCCCAAGGACAAAGAACACTGCTGCGCCAATACCGATGGCAACTATGGTCTTAATGGGGGAAGATTTCTGCATAACAACACACTCCTATTTTTTCGTTCTTATGATATTGGCCGTTTCGCCAATAATCGATTTTGTAAAAAGCTATAATCTATTTCTTAATTCGGAGTTTATAGTTCTCACAGCTGCCATTAGTCGTCGTAGACAATGCGAGGTGCCTTGCGGATACTAATATGCCACTTGGTACCTGTTCCTATGTTGTAGGCCTTGGCAAAGGAGCCCTGGTTTATGGCCACTGCCATGCAGTCCAGGGAGTTCACATAGATAAGGGGCTCGCCCACATATACATCGGCAAAGGACTTGGCGTACACCAGTATATTCTTATATAAGGTACGGGTCTCGTTCTCTATGGATATTTCGGCACGTCCTCCGTGCTGAATACCCAGTGTCATAAACAGCTCTCTGCTAATGTTTGTCCACAGGCTGCCGAACCGAACATCCAGCACATCTATGGTACCGGACACCGCACCGTCTCCGGTAGAAACGGCAGGAATTACCGGCAGCTCGTTAATGCTGTCGGGGTCTACCTCGGGGCCTATCTGTTCAAAGCGAATGATGCCGGAAGCCAGCCTTGCGCCTGTATATGCGTAGATGTCCCTACCATGGAAGGTATAGGATTCACCCGAATTTGGCAGGCGGTTCACCGTTTCATCTATTATACGGGCGGAGGTAATGCCACACATCATTTTAATATGTGTAAGGGTACCGTTATCGGGGGTAACAATATACTGTCCGCTGGCAGTACGGGCCACTATGCTTCTGCGGGTGGAGCCTACGCCGGGGTCTACTACCGAAACAAACACGGTACCTTCCGGCCAGTAAGAAACTGTTTGGATAAGCCGATAGGATGCTTCCCAGATATCGTAGGGGGTAATGTCATGGGTGAGGTCAAATATTTTCAGATCGGGGCAGACGCCTGTTGCGACACCGTACATGGCACTGACAGCGCCATCGCAGATGCCAAAATCGGTTTGATAAACCAGTGGCTTCATAGCTCATTCACCTCAAAAAATAGATTATAGTGGATAAATTCACACTGTCTATGCCATTTTTTCCATTGCACGTCATAAGTATAATGATTTTTTAGAGCTATGTCAATGTCACCATAAGGGTAAATATGTACCATAATGGTCATTTTTACCCTTATGGTATGTGGTTTTACTCCTATGGTACCATCATGGTATACCCTACACTACCCCTATGGTGGTATTTTGTTACCATTATGGTACTAAAAACACCCTTTTTTCGACAAAAAACACCCTTTTCACCCTTAAAACGATACCATCATGGTCATAGTTCGTGTGCCATTATGGTAAACCATTACCCTTGTGGGATAAGAGCCCGGTAAAAAAAATATACCATTACCCCGCCTACAGGTTGCTTGTGGCTGTTTGGGGGCAGGCAACAAAAAAGACACCCTTTCGGGTGCCTTTTTAATAGGTGCTTACTTATTCTTCTTGGAGGTTGCCCGCATACGCAGGCCGTGGTCCAGTATGCGCTTGCGCACACGAATATTCTTGGGGGTTACTTCCAGCATTTCGTCCTCGTTCAGGAACTCTAGGCATTCCTCCAGGCTCATGTGGCGGGGGGGAATGAGGCGCAGAGCATCATCACTGCCGCTGGCGCGGGTATTGGTCAGCTGCTTCTTCTTGCAGACGTTGACGGTAATGTCCTCGCCCTTGGGGTTGCTGCCGACTACCATACCTGCATAGACCTTGTCGCCGGGATCGATAAACATCATGCCGCGGTCCTGTGCACCAAAGATGCCGTATGCAACCGCTTCACCGGTTTCAAACGCAATCAGGCTTCCGGTCTTACGGTTGGAAATCTCACCCTTGTACTCGCCATAGCTGTTAAAGATGGAGCTCTGGATACCCTCACCGTGAGTATCGGTAAGGAACTCACTGCGGTAACCAAACAGTCCGCGGGAAGGAACGATGAACTTAAGTTCCATACGGCTGCCCTTACGGTTCATGCTGGTCAGCTCGCCCTTGCGGTAGCCCATCTTCTCCATAACGCTGCCCATGTATTCCTCGGGTACGTCCACGACAAATTCTTCGTAGGGTTCCAGCTGCTTGCCATCCTCGTACTTAAACAGTACCTTGGGAGCACTTACCTGGAATTCATAGCCCTCGCGACGCATAGTCTCTATCAGGATGGACAGGTGCATTTCACCACGACCCAGTACACGGTAGCTGTCGGCGCCCACGGTGTCCTCTACATGAAGAGAAACATCCTTTAGAAGCTCCTTGTACAGACGGTCACGTATCTGGCGGGAGGTAACGAACTTGCCTTCTCTTCCGCAGAAGGGGCTGTCGTTAACCGAGAAGGTCATCTCCATGGTAGGTTCGCTTATCTTAACAAAGGGAATGGGAATCATATGGCCTGCATCACATACGGTATTACCGATGGTGATATTCTCAATGCCGGAGAAAGCAACAATGTCACCTACGGTGGCGCTCTCTACGGGGGTCTTCTTTACGCCGTCATACTGGTAGATGGCGGTAATCTTGGCCTTGCCGGTAACGTCGGGGTTATGGAAGTCGCAAACGCCTACTTCGCTGCCCACCTTCATTACACCAGCACCGATACAGCCAACAGCGATACGTCCAACATACTCACTGTAGTCCACGCTGGAAACAAGCACGCCCAGAGGAGCAGTCTCATCGCCTTCGGGACGGTGGATGTAGTTAACAATGGTATCGAAGAGGGGGGTAAGGTCGGTGGCCTCTGCCTCGGGAGAGTAGGCAGCGGTGCCCTGTCTGCCGGAGCAGAAGATGACAGGGCTGTCCAGCTGCTCGTCGCTGGCACCCAGGTCCATCAGCAGCTCCAGAACTTCATCCACAACCTCGGTAAGGCGTGCATCGGGCTTATCTATCTTATTAATAATGATAACAACCAACAGATTGAGCGCAAGTGCCTTTTCCAGAACAAACCGTGTCTGGGGCATGGGACCCTCGGCAGCGTCCACCAGAAGCAGCACGCCATCTACCATCTTGAGCACGCGCTCAACTTCGCCGCCAAAGTCGGCATGTCCGGGGGTGTCTACTATATTAATCTTTACGCCATTATACATAGTGGAGGCATTCTTTGCCAGAATAGTGATTCCGCGTTCACGCTCCAAGTCATTGGAATCCATGACACGGTCCTGCACCTGCTGATTGTCACGAAAGGTGCCGCCCTGCTTGAGCATCTCATCCACCAAGGTTGTTTTACCATGGTCAACGTGGGCGATAATTGCTATATTTCTTAAATCTTCCCGTTTCAATAGTTTACCTCCTGCATTTTTAAATAACTTCACAATATTTCTCTTTAACTTTTAGATTATATCACCAAACCTGTAAAATGCAAAGGGTTTTTTAACTTTATAGGGGTTTTTTACGGATATTACTATTGTTTATACCATTTTATTGACAAAAGTGGTTGCCCACTAACATTATTTACAGACTATACATGAACTAGTTACTGTCAATTCTTGAAGTTCTTTGCCAATGGGGGTATAATAACCACAAACGGTTATTATAGAGTTATGTGTAGGGCAATTACCGTCCCTGTGCACGATTATATTGGTCCCCAATGTGGGCTGGTATAACAATGCTACACAACCGAAAACCATTTCTATAGATGAACCTGTAAAATACAGATGGAGGAATATTGATGGAATCGATGAAAAAGATGGGTACCGGCGTGAAGATTTTGCTGGTAGTACTGGCAGTGGCCATTATAACGGTAATAGTCGGTGTCAGCATGTACAATGGACTTATAGCCGGCGAAGAGGCGGTGCAGAACTCCTTTGCCAATATTGACGTGCAGTTGCAGCGGCGCAATGACCTGATACCCAATTTGATAAGCACGGTAAAGGCTTATGCTGCCCATGAGGAAAAGGTTATATCCGATGTAACCGAGGCCCGTGCCCGTATGATGGGTGCAACCACCATTGATGAAAAGATAGCTGCCGACAACGAGCTGACAACAGCACTGCGCGGCATTACTGTAATGGTAGAAAACTACCCCGAGCTGAAAGCCAACGAGAACTTTTTGGCGCTGCAGGATGAGCTGGCAGGTACCGAAAACCGCATTGCTGTATCTCGCAAGGACTACAACGATACCGTAATGAGCTATAACCGAAGCCTGCGCTCCTTCCCTACCAGCCTGGTGGCAAACATGTTTGGCTTTGAAAAATACAATGCGTTTACCGCAACCTCTGGTGCTTCGGAAGTACCGAATGCGGCTGACCTGCTCAAGTCGTAACGCCCCTGTAAACTGAGGAGTGTGACATGGTGAAACGAAACAGACAAGTATATTTTATAATTTTGGCAGCCGTCCTGTCAGTGTTCATGCTGACGGCGACGGCTTTTGCCGCTATATCGGTTCCGAAACATACCGATAGCTTTTATGTCAACGACTTTGCAAATGTACTCTCCCCCCAGACGGAGCAGCACATTATGCAGCAGAGCCGTGCTTACGACGAAAGCAACGGTACGCAGGTGGTGGTTGCCACTGTTCCTAACCTTGGGGGCGCCGCTATAGAGGACTATGCTTTGGAAATGGCACGTAGCTGGAAAATCGGCGGTGCAGAAGAGAACAACGGTCTGCTTATTTTGGTAGCAGTGGAAGATCGGGAGCTTCGGGTAGAAATCGGATACGGTCTGGAAGGGGTCATCAATGATGCCAAAGCAGGGCGGTATATCCGTAACGAGGCAAACCCACTGCTGAGCAATAACAAATGGGATGAGGGCATACTGGCCCTTTATAATGCCCTGCTAGGGGAGCTGGAAAACCCCACCCCTATGGAAGAGGAAGATGAGGAAAGTTCCACCTATTTCCTAGGCATCATGATTGCCCTTATTATTATAATCTCTATACTGGCTTCCTCCACACGGCGCGGCGGCCCACCCGATAACTTTGGTGGAGGCGGCGGTGGTGGTGGACACTACCGTGGCTTCCGTGGCGGTTACTACGGCGGTTTTGGCGGTGGTGGTTTTAGCGGCGGTGGCGGCGGCTTCGGCGGCGGCGGTGGTGGTTTTAGCGGCGGTGGCGGCGGCTTCGGCGGTGGCGGCGCTTCGGGAAAATTTTAGCAGAAGGCGTGTGGTACAGATGAAAAGTGAGCTGAAACAGAATTTAAATGTGGCGGGTATGGTACTGCTTATCCTGCTTTTATCCAGCAGTATTCTGCGGATGCCCTATTTTATGGTACAGCGAAGCCTTATCTTTATAAACGGCTATGGAATGCCCCCCTTTGCAAGCCAGCTGTTTCAGTCGCTTATTTACTGTGGCACCATGCTTATTACCATCTTTTTTGGGGTATGGCTGCTTGGGTGCAGCAGACAGTTTTTGTTTCCCCTAAGCACCCCCCGTGGGGATTACCTTTACCCCGCCATTGCAGTGGGGCTTGGGGTAACCATGGTGGGAAATGTAATTGCAACATTTCTCACCGCACTGCTTTCCTTGGGTGGTATCTATTCAAACGAAAACGCCCCTACCTTTGACGGCGGCCCTGCCACTACACTGCTTACCTTCATTTCTGTGGCTGTACTCCCTGCTATTCTGGAGGAACTGCTTTTCCGGGGCGTACTACTGCAGCCGCTGCGCAGGTATGGTGACCGTGTTGCCATTGTGCTTTCGGCGTTGTTGTTTGCATTCTGCCACCCTGTTCTGCCCCAGTTTATAAACGCTTTTATTGTGGGGCTTTGCCTGGGGCTGTTTGCTGTACGCAGCGGTTCGCTGGTGGTTCCCATGCTGATACACCTTGTTTATAACGCCACAGCCTGCGGCGTTACCCTGTTGTCGGAACGCCTACCTATAGGAGTAGCGGCGGCTATCAGCTGGCTGCTTATATTGTCTCTTCTGGGGCTGGGAATATACGGAAGTTTTGTGCTGCGACGCAGATTTGGTCGTGTTTGCTGGGTTTCCCCAAACGCCTACATACCTACTCGGTTTTCACAGGCGGCTGTGGCCATCCTGTGTAGCATCCCCCTTATGCTTGCACTGCTTTTAAATGCGGGTACCATTATCCGCAATCTATATCGTTATTAATTTCCGCTATGGGAGGTGCCATTATGACCGAACAGGAACAGTACATGACCTTGGCCCTGGAACAGGCTCGGTTGGCACAGTCCCGGGGTGAAGTACCTGTAGGTGCGGTACTGGTGCAAAATGGACAGGTGCTGGCCGCCTGTGGGAATACCCGGGAGCAGGAAAACGACCCTTTGGGCCATGCCGAGATAAAGGTAATACAGGAGGGAGCCCGTATCCTTGGCGACTGGCGGCTTACGGGCTGTACTCTTTATGTGACGCTGGAACCCTGCCCCATGTGTGCAGGAGCCATCCTAAACGCACGTATACAGAAGGTGGTATATGGTGCTTCCGACCCCGCTGCGGGCTGTCTGGGTTCCCGTATCCATATGTTTGACATGGACCTGGGCTACCGCCCTTTGGTGACCGCAGGCATACTGGCAGAACAGTGCAGTGCCCTCATGAGTGAGTTTTTCAAAGAAAGAAGATAGGCGCAGAAAGTAGATTATACTTTCTGCGCCTAAGTATTTTCTATAAGGTACTTTTCAGAAGTTCTATTCGAACAGTTTGCTGTCTGCCGGCATAGCGTCCCGCTCCGCCATAATACGGTTAAAGATAAGCCCGAAGGTAATCATGCTGATTACCGAGCTTAGGCAGTCGGCCACGGGCTGGGCAAAGAACACGGAGGTGGCACCAAACCACAAGGGTGCTACAAGGGTGGTTAAAAAGTAAGTGCTTTTCCGTAGCAGTGAAAGGGTTACTGCTACACGGGTAACACCTATGGCTGTCAGCGCATCCACTATGGTGTACTGGATAGCCATAGGGATAATCCCTAGTGTGGTCACCTTGATGGCCCAAACTGACAGTGCTATGTTGTCTGGGTCGCTGGTGAAAATACCTGCAAAGAAACCAGATACTACACGGCTGAGAACCAGCATAAGGGCATTGAAGACCAGTGCCATAATAAGGATAGTTTTAATGCCCTGACGGATGCGTCCTGTATTCTGCGCACCGTAGTTGTAGCTAAGGATAGGCTGTGTACCGCCGGTGATGCCCCCCAGCGGCATGGTGACCAGCAGCAGAAAGCTCTGCACAATGGTACCGGAGGCAATAAGAAGGTCGGCCTGCCCACCGCCATACTTTTTCAGAGCCATGTTCATGACAATCAGCAAAACGCTATCAGTGGCTATAATGATGAAGGGGCAGAAGCCAAACTTCACAATGTTCTTTACGATACTCCAGGAGTAGCCCCCAAAGGTGATACGCACAGGGGTAGACTTTGCCAGCAGAAAACAGACCACAAAGAGGCAGGAAGCTGCCTGCGAGATAACCGTGGCAATGGCTGCACCCCGTACCCCCATATGAAAGGTAAAGATGAAGATGGGGTCCAGGACGATGTTGCAGACTGCGCCTATGAGCACTGTGCCCATGGCTACCGTAGAGAAGCCCTGACAGATAATAAAGCTGTTTAATCCGGTGGCCAGCAGCGCAAAAACAGTTCCCATGGCATAAACTACCATGTAGTCATGGGCATATACCAGTGTGGTGGCGCTGGCTCCGAAGAGCAGCAACAGCTTGTCCATAAAGAGAAAGAATACCACCGGCAGCGCCACCGACAGTATGAGCAACATACCAAACGCATTGGACAGGATGGTACGGGCGCCTGCACGGTTCTCCTGCCCCAGACGCATAGCCATAATGGGGGCGCCGCCCAGCCCTATGAGGGTGGCAAAGGAGGAAAGCAGCGTAACAATAGGGCCGCACACCCCTACGCCTGCCAGTGCCAATTCACCTATCTGCGGAATATTTCCGATATACATTCGGTCTACAATACTGTAGAGTACATTGACAAACTGGGCAATCATGGTAGGGACAGCCAGCTTTATTACCAGCGAGGTTATATTATCTCGCCCAAGGTCATTTTGCAGTTTCATGTATGGCTCCTAAAACACTAAAAATTTGCACCACGGGGTGCAATGTTTGCTATTCTATCACAGCCGGGGCATGAAATCAACCGTAAAAAAACCTTGTCCCTGTAAGTAACATCTTTCCCTGCACCCACATAGGATATGTCGGGTACAGAGTACCCATTAGCCTTTATCTAGTAGGTATCATTTATATGAATAAGAGCATCGGGACCGTTTGCGTATACTGCAGCTGTGAAAGTCTACCTGTGCCCGGACTTCAGGTCAGCCTTATCAATTCGCAGGG
>JAVXNK010000011.1:21378-87848 GCA_036645835.1 Angelakisella sp.
ATAAAGGGGGTGCTGCTTTCGCAGCACCCCCTTTGGCTATGTGTAGTCTTATAGCAGAACCTTGAACTCATCGGCAACGTGCTGAACCTGTGTTCCCACGATAACCTGTACGCTGTTCTTGCTGGGACGGATAACGCCTGCAACGCCTGCAGACTTAATCTTCTTCTCGTTGACCTTGGTGTAATCCTTAATCTCGAGGCGAAGTCTGGTGATACAGTTGTCAACATCGGCTATGTTTTCTTTGCCGCCAACGCCTTCCAGGATAAGCTTGGCAACCTGTGCATAGTTGCTGTTGCTAAGAACTGCCTTGGTTTCATCAGCTTCATCATCTTCACGTCCGGGGGTTTTCAGGTTAAACTTGGTGATGCAGAAGCGGAATACGAAGTAGTAAACCACGCCAACAGCCAGACCCACAGGAATGATCAGCCAGGGGTTCTGTGCCAGAGGGGTGAAGGAGCTGAGGAACAGGTCGATGGAGCCGCCGGAGAAGGAGAAGCCTGCACGGATGGGCAGTGCTACTGTGATGAATGCGGAGACACCTGCCAGCAGTGCATGCACTACATAAAGAGCAGGAGCAAGGAACATGAATGCAAACTCGATAGGCTCGGTAACGCCGGTGAAGAAGGAGCAGAATGCGGCAGAGGCCAAAAGACCAAAGACCATCTTTCTCTTAGCAGGCTTTGCAGTGTGGTACATTGCAAGGCAAGCTGCGGGCAGACCGAACATCATAAAGGGGAAGAATCCTGTCATGTACATACCTGTCTGTCCGAAAACGCCTGTGTTGCCCCAGAAGTTGGGCAGGTCGTTAATGGAAGCCACGTCAAACCAGAAAACGGAGTTGAGCGCGTGGTGCAGGCCGAAGGGGATAAGTAGACGGTTGAAGAAGGCGTAGATACCTGCGCCTACAGCGCCCATGCTAATGAAAGAAGTACCCAGTGTTACAAGGCCTCCGTAAACGATGGGCCATACGAAGAAGAGCACGCCGGCAACCAGTATAGAAACCAGAGCGGTAACGATAGCTACGCTGCGCTTGCCACTGAAGAAAGCAAGGAAGTCAGGCAGCTTGGTGTTCTTAAATCTGTTGTAGCAGGCAGCGCCGATAAGTCCGCAAAGGATACCGACAAACTGATTGCTGATTTTGCCAAAAGCAGGAACTGCTGCTGCGCCTGTAAGTGCAGATACAGTACCGGAGCTCAGCAGGTTGGTTATCATAAGCCAAGATACCAGACCAGCCAGTGCGGATGTGCCGTCACGGTCGTCAGCCATACCTACCGCAACACCGATAACAAACAGTATCGACATATTGTCGATGAGTGCGCCGCCCGCTTTTATTAAAAACAGACCGGCAGTGTACATGCCGCCGCCAGCAACAAATCCGGCCACCTCACCGGCCATTGCTGCAGGAGCAAGCAGGTAACCTATGCCCATAAGAATACCGCATACGGGCAGACAGGCTACGGGGAGCATTAGGGACTTGCCAAGCTTTTGGAGATACTTCATAACCATAACTATTTCCTCCTCGTTTTTTGGAGGCGGGTTTTGTGTCCGCCTTCCAGTATATCTTATCCGTACGGTTGTACGGATTTGAACCTATTTTGTCAAACGCAGTGGAATGACCCTACTTTTTGTTAAGCTTCACGATAAGGTCGCCCTCGTTTACATCACCCAGAACACCCTCAATAGCTGTAAAATCATCCACATTGCAGACCAGCACAGGGGTAATGGTATTGTAACCGGCAGCCTGAATGGCCTCCAAGTCCATTTCAATCAGCAGATCTCCCACCTGCACCTGATCACCCTTTTTTACATGGGGGGTAAAGTGGACACCATCCAGCTTTACGGTATCTATACCGATGTGGATAAGCAGCTCGGCACCGCTTTCGGTTTGCAGCGTAATAGCATGGCAGGTGCGGAATATTCCCAGCACCTTGCCCGCTGCAGGGGCAACTATCCGTCCAACCGTGGGGACAATGGCTACACCCTTGCCCAACATCTCCTCGCTGAAGGTGGGGTCGGGAACCTCCCTTAGTGACACTGCTTTTCCCTGAACGGGAGACAGTATCCCGGTTATAGCGGCTTCTTTGGCTCCGCCAAAAAGATTTTTTAGCTTTTCGAACATCGTTCCTTCTCCTTTTGCATCATATGGGGCTGTCGATATTTTTAGTTTCTTGGGAACGGGAAATCCTCCGCAGATGTACTGCCAGATAGGACTTCTCCTCCGGCGAAAGGGTATGGCCTGCCTTCTGCTCTACAAACTTTGCCACACGGACACTGTATTCACACTCCGTGGGATAGATGGATGCAATGGCCCCCACAAACTCTGGGTCGGAACGTTGCCGTTCCTCACTGCGGTATAGGCGCTGAGCCAAATATTTAAGATGGGTAATGAACCGCTCGTAATCCATGCTTGTATCATCAAAGGTAAAACCGGGAAACCCCCTTACAAGCTCTATTATGGCCTGAATGAGCCGGGTCATATTCAATGTTTCGTTCATTGTAGGAGAATCATATTCGGCATTGACAATATGCAGCGCAATAGAGGCTGCTTCATCAGGGGGCATGGAAACTCCAAGCTCCCTATCCACCTGTTCCAAAGCGTACTGTCCTATAATGTACTCTTGGGGATAGAACCTGCGCACCTCCATAAGCAGCGGATTGCTGATGGGCATTCCCTGTTTGTACCGCCGCACCGCAAAGTTGATGTGGTCGGTAAGGGTGACGTAGATACTCTGGTTCAGGTGCATACCCAGCTTTTCCTTGGCGTAGGTAATGATACCGTCCGAAAGCCGCATATGCTGCATAGGCAAACTGGCAAACAGGTCCTTCAGGCGGTCGGTCTGGTGTTGGTCGTTCATACGAAAGACCTTTTCCACATCCTGTGAAGGAATTAAATCTCCGGAAATAGCCCGAAACCCGATTCCTTTTCCTGTTACAATAATTTCTTGACCGTTCTCATCCAGAGCACTTACTACGTTGTTGTTAATCGCTTTTAAAATACGCATATTGTACCTCCTTCATTGGCAGATTACTGCCCGCAGACAAACAAAAAAAGACCAAGCACCGCGACAGTAGGACACTGCGCCGTAAACTTTGGTCTTGCCTGCATTACCAGTAACAACCCGGTTATTCAGTTGTACTCTATGCGCATTACAGCGCCTAACTACTGAAATTAATGTAACACTATCTTCATTATTTGTCAATACTTTTTCGCTGAACATCGAAAAATATATGAATATTTACCATACACCCTCGGTTGAAATTTGTAAAAATAAACAATAATGTGTGAGATAATGGCCTGTCTGCCAAAACCAGCGGCTTTCATTTTCTGCTTTTTATCCCTACGCCTTGCCACGCAGAACCTTTACTAGCAGGGGTTATATTCCAATGCAAAAGCCCTCCCTTTTTTACCGAAGAAAAGAGGGAGGTAACGAAAAAACTCTGGTGGGTATTTTGCACCAAAACAAAAGGCACCTCGTACGAGGTGCCTTTTGTTTTGGTGGATGTTGAGGAACTCGAATCCCCGACCTTCCGCACGTCAAGCGGAAGCTCTACCAGCTGAGCTAAACATCCATATCGTGTCAACAGAACATATTATACACAAACTGCAGAGAAAAATCAACCCCTTTTTTTGCAGGTTTACAATATCGTGGTAAATAGTTGTCCGCAGCACATTTCATATTGTACCAATCCCGCAAATTATGGTATACTATAATGTAACTTTATAAGAGGAGGTGGCCGTTTGCGGATACTGGGAATTGACCCCGGCTATGCCATTGTGGGATATGGTGTCATCGACTATTCTGCCAGCCGCTTTTCGGTGGTGGAGTATGGCGCTATAACTACCCCGGCAGGGATGGATTTTAATGACCGCTTGGCCATTATCTATAATGATTTAACGGAACTGATTGCTCGCACCAAGCCTGAATCTATGGCAATAGAGCAGCTGTTTTTTACCAACAACCAAAAAACCGGCATTGACGTGGCGCAGGCCCGTGGGGTTATCCTTCTTGCTGCCGTACTGGCAGGGGTGGAAACCGCCGAATATACACCGCTGCAGGTAAAGCAGGGTGTGGTAGGCTATGGCCGTGCAGAAAAAAAACAGGTTATGGAGATGACCAAGCGTCTGCTGGGGCTAAAAGCAGTACCTAAACCCGACGACACTGCCGATGCACTGGCTATCGCCATCTGCCATGCACACTGCGGCAGTTCTAGATTAAGTAAGCTAAGGCTATCTTAATTTTCCTTTTACCGGCTTTCTCATACTATTTTTGTGAGGTGACTTTATGATATACAGCGTAACAGGCAAGCTCATGCTACTGGAGCCTTCCTTTGTCGTAGTGGAGGCGGGAGGCATTGGCTACCGCTGCACCACCACTACCTATACCCTTTCCCAGATGCCCCAGCGGGGAACTACCGTTACCCTATACACCCACCTCTATGTGCGGGAGGATCTTCTGGAGCTGTACGGCTTTGCCTCCTACGAGGAACTTACGGCCTTTCGGATGCTGATAACCGTCTCCGGCGTGGGGCCGAAGGTGGCACTGGCTATCCTTTCCGGCACCTCTCCCGACCGGCTGATGCTGTCCATAGCGGCGGCAGATGTGAAGGCATTAAAAGTACCCGGCGTAGGGCCGAAGATTGCCCAGCGCATTATTCTGGAGCTAAAGGACAAGGTGGGCAACGAAGCTGTAGCCGCAGGAGTACGGGGAAGCGACTTCTCCCCTGTATCGAACGCTGCGCCCTCCTCCCAGAGCGAGGCTATCAGCGCACTGGTGGCACTGGGTTATGGACAAACCGACGCCGCCTCGGTGGTATCAAAGCTGGACGGCAGCCTTACTGCCGAAGAACTGATTAAGATGAGCCTGAAAAAATTGGCACGAGGTTAGGTAACTGCTTCTGCATTTGCGCCCTAGACTGAATCATCGATTACCTCGAAAGGAGGCGTTTGCCAAAGTGGGACTTTTTGATAGTGAGATGGATTTTGAAAATCGCATTGTCACCCCCGAATATACCCGTGACGAAACCGAGGTTGAAGGCTCCCTGCGCCCGAAAACTCTGGATGAATACATTGGACAAGATAAGGCCAAGGAGAATCTTCGGATTTTCATAGAGGCAGCCAAGCTCCGAAATGAACCCCTGGACCATGTACTGCTCTACGGCCCTCCCGGACTGGGAAAAACAACCTTGTCCGCTATTATTGCCAATGAGATGGGGGTTAATATCCGTATTACCTCCGGCCCTGCCATAGAAAAACCCGGCGACCTTGCCGCACTGCTGACCAACCTGGAGGAAAATGACATCCTCTTTATTGACGAGATACACCGCCTAAACCGCTCGGTGGAGGAGGTGCTATATCCCGCCATGGAGGACTATGCGCTGGATATCATCATTGGCAAAGGGCCCTCGGCGCGCTCTATCCGCATCGATCTGCCCCGCTTTACACTGGTGGGCGCAACCACCCGTGCCGGGCAGCTTACTTCGCCCCTTCGTGACCGCTTCGGGGTCATGTTCCGTTTGGAGCTGTACACCCCCGAGCAGCTTTCCGATATTATTACCCGCAGTGCCTCCATTCTGGGCATTGCCTGTACTGCCGACGGCTCCATGGAGCTTGCCAAGCGCAGCCGTGGCACACCGCGTATTGCCAACCGCTTCCTAAAGCGTGTGCGGGACTTTGCACAGGTTATCGGCAACGGACAGATAACCGATGCCATAGCCGCAGAGGCCCTGGAACGGCTGGAGGTGGATTATCTGGGACTGGACAGCATTGACAGGCGAATACTGACCACCATAATAAACAGCTACAACGGCGGCCCCGTAGGGCTGGATACCATTGCGGCGGCGGTAGGTGAGGAGAGCATTACCATAGAGGATGTGTACGAACCATACCTGATGCAGTCGGGATTTTTAAGCCGTACCAGCCGTGGACGGTGCGTTACCCCCAAGGCCTATGAGCATCTGGGGCTTACCCCTGCGGGTGATATTCCGCTTCAGACATCACTGATTGAATAACACAGGCTGTTCCCGACATAGTCTGTAGTATTCATATACATTAAGGAGGATTTTTTACTTATGGGAAGACTTTTTGGAACAGACGGCGTACGTGGCATTGCCAACCGTGACCTTTCGGTGGAACTTTCGGTGCAGATAGGCACCGCAGTCGCCATGGTGCTCCGCGAAAACTGCACCCACAAGCCTACCGTTTTTATCGGTAAGGATACCCGTGCATCCTCCGACATGATAGAAGCCGCCCTCATTGCAGGGCTTTGCTCCGGCGGTGCCGATGTTGTCCGCCTGGGCGTAGTACCTACCCCTATGGTAGCCTACATTGTAAATACCCATGAGGCTGATGCCGGTGTTATGATTTCGGCGAGCCATAACCCCTTTGAATTTAACGGCATTAAGGTATTCGGTGCAGGCGGCCTAAAGCTTTCCGACGACAAGGAAAAAGAGGTGGAGGACATTGTCCTTGACCACGCTATCCCTTTCATTTATGCCACACCGGAGGAGCTGGGCACTACCAGCAGCATGGAAGGCGCTATAGAGGAATATATCAGCCATCTGGTTTCTACCATCTCGGTAGATGTAACCGGGCTGCGGGTACTGGTGGACTGCTCCAACGGCAGTGCCTGTGCCACCGCTCCTGCACTTTTTGCACGGCTGGGCTGTCATGCGGACATTATTAACGCAAACCCCGACGGTAAGAATGTAAACAACGCCTGCGGTTCCACCCATGTGGAGCTGCTAAGCGAACAGGTAGTAAAGGGCGGCTACGACCTTGCCGTGGCCTTTGACGGAGATGCCGACCGCTGTTTGGCAGTGGACGAGGCGGGCAACATTATAAACGGTGACCAGATGATTGCTATTTTTGCCACCGATATGAAGAACAACGGCAAACTGCGGGGCAATGCTGCTGTGGTAACCGTTATGAGCAACTTTGGCTTTTTCCGCTTTGCAGAGGAACAGGGCATTGGTACCCGCACTACCAAGGTGGGCGACCGTTATGTGCTGGAAGCCATGTTGGAGGAAGGTTATGCCATAGGCGGTGAACAATCGGGGCATATTATATTCAGCGACTATATGACCACCGGTGACGGTCAGCTTTCAGCCCTTCAGCTGATTGCCGCTGTCAAGTCCACCAAAAAGAGCCTTGGGGAGCTTTCCCATATTATTACCATTATGCCTCAGGTGCTGCTCAATGTGGAGGCCACCCGTGACATGAAGGCAGGCATTACCGAAAGCGTGGAACTGAACCATGTGCTGCGCCACTGCGAAGCACGGCTGGGTGGCAAGGGCAGAGTCCTGCTGCGCCCCTCCGGCACTGAACCCCTTATCCGTGTTATGGCAGAAGGCGAGAACATGGACGAACTAAATGAGATTGCAAACGAGCTGGCAACAGCCATTAAGAAATATTTATAGTGGGGAAGGCCCCACGGGTAATTACATGCATAGCCACAGGACAGGGCTTTCTCTCTGCCGTGGCAGTTAGGATGATAGAATGAGATTTTCGGAAAATTGGAAAGACTTTGAGGTACTGGATGCCTCAAGCGGTGAAAAACTGGAGCGTTGGGGCAAGGCAACCCTTATTCGCCCCGACCCACAGGTTATCTGGAACACACCAAAGAACGCTATGTGGAAAAAGGCAGATGCACATTACCAGCGCTCCTCCTCAGGAGGCGGCAGCTGGGAGATTTTCCACCTGCAGCAGGAGCAGTGGGCCATTTCTTACGGTAATCTGAAGTTTAAGATAAGCCCTACCGGCTTTAAGCACACGGGGCTGTTCCCCGAGCAGGCGGTAAACTGGGACTATTTTACCCAAAAAATTCAGACAGCAGGGCGGCCTATTAAGGTTTTAAACCTGTTCGCCTACACAGGCGGGGCTACCCTTGCCTGTGCTGCGGCAGGTGCCAGCGTCTGCCATGTGGATGCCTCCAAGGGCATGGTAGCATGGGCCAAGGAGAACCAACAGCTTTCCGGCCTGGGTGATAAACCCATCCGCTGGATAGTGGAGGACTGCAAGAAATTTGTAGAGCGAGAAATACGCCGAGGCAGCTTCTACGATGCAGTCATTATGGATCCCCCCTCCTACGGCAGAGGCCCCGGAGGCGAGGTTTGGAAGCTGGAGGACTGTGTGTTTGAGCTGGTACAGCTCTGCGCGGGAGTTCTTTCCGAAAACCCGCTTTTCTTTGCGGTAAACAGCTATACAACCGGGCTTTCCCCCTCGGTTATGGAATACATTCTGGGGGTAACGGTGGGCAGCCGATACAAGGGCAAAACCTCTTCCTCTGAAATAGGGCTGCCTGTAAAGAGCACAGGTCTTATTCTTCCCTGCGGTGCCACTGCCATCTTTGAACGAGACTAATCGGGAGGTACACGATACTTTTGGATAACATTATTGCAGCAACCAAGCTTTTCTTCTCCTATGATGAGGAAGAACCAAAAAAATTTGTAATAGACGGCGTCAGTGTAACGGTACCGAAGGGGGAGTTTCTGGCTGTGCTGGGTCATAACGGCAGCGGAAAATCCACCCTGGCCAAACACTTTAACGCCATCCTGCTCCCCGGCGAGGGACGGGTAGTTGTAGACGGCATCGATACCACCGATGAGGACCGTCTGTTTGACATCCGCCAACGGGTAGGCATGGTATTTCAGAACCCCGACAACCAGATTGTCGCCACCATTGTGGAAGAGGACGTTGCCTTTGCTCTGGAAAACATCGGCGTTCCTCCCGCAGAAATACGCAGCCGTGTAGATGAAGCCCTCCGGGATGTAGGGATGTATGAATACCGTGAACACGCCCCCCATCAGCTTTCCGGCGGACAGAAGCAGCGGATAGCCATTGCGGGCATTATTGCCATGCGCCCCAAGTGCATTGTGCTGGACGAGCCCACCGCCATGCTGGACCCCAAGGGCCGCCGTGAGGTTATGAAAACCCTGCGTAAACTCAATAAAGAGCACGGCATTACCGTTATTATTATTACACACTACATGGACGAGGCCGCCCAGTGCGACCGTGTACTTGTTATGGAGCACGGCAGAGTGATACTGGAGGGGCTTCCTCCACAGGTATTTTCTCAGGTGGAACTGCTAAAGTCCGTAGGGCTGGATGTTCCCCAGGTAACCGAGCTTGCCTACGAGCTGCGCAAGGCCGGCTACAACCTGCGCAGTGACATTATTACCGAGCAGGAGTGCGTAGAGGAAATAACCCGGCTGCTGGATGGAGGTGCGCACTGATGCCAAACGCCATAGAAACACAGGGGCTTACCTACACCTATTCCAAGGGCACCCCTTTTGAAAAAACTGCCGTAGACAATGTTTCCATTGCCATAGAGCAGGGGGAATATGTGGGTGTTATAGGACACACCGGAAGCGGTAAAAGCACCCTGATACAGCATTTTAATGGACTGCTGGCTCCTACCTCCGGCCGTGTACTCATAAACGGCGAGGATGTATGGGCCGACAAAAAGAAGCTGCGCGGCTTTCGCTTCAAGGTGGGACTGGTGTTCCAGTACCCCGAGTATCAGCTGTTCGGCGAAACAGTATATAGCGACATTGCCTTTGGCCCTACCAACATGGGCCTTTCTCCCGAAGAGGTAGATAAGCGCATCCGTCAGGCAGCACAGTTTGTGGGCCTTACCGAGGCGCACCTGGAAAAAAGCCCCTTCGAGCTTTCCGGCGGACAGAAGCGCCGGGTAGCCATAGCAGGAGTGATTGCCATGGACCCGGAGGTGCTTATTCTGGACGAGCCTACCGCAGGGCTGGACCCCAAGGGCAGGGACAAGATACTGGGTGAGATACGAGAATACCATGAGCAGAAGAAGAATACCATTCTGCTGGTATCCCATAGCATGGAGGACATTGCCAAGTTTGCCACCAAGGCGCTGGTGATGAACCATAGCAAGCTTTTTGCCTACGACACGGTGGATGCTGTGTTTGGGCGGGGTGCAGAGCTGTCCGCCATGGGCCTTGCAGTACCGCAGATTTCTCGTGTATTCATCTCCCTTGCCGAGCGTTACAAAGGCCTTAACCAAGGTGTATTTACCGTAGAAGCCGCCAAAAACGTTCTTCTGGAAAAGCTTGCAAAGGAGGGCGTAAAGCATGATTAAAGATATTACCATCGGCCAGTACTTCCCGGGGAAATCGGTTATTCACCGACTGGACCCACGGGTAAAGATATTGCTTTCCCTAGCCTATATCATTCTGCTCTTCGTAGCTTCCTCCATGACCGGACTGGCGGTGGGGGCAGGCTTTATTCTGGTATGCTACCTCATTAGCCGCATCCCTCTGAAAATGATATTAAAGAGCCTTAAGCCCATTGTACCCATCGTTATCTTCACAGCGGTGCTCAATATGCTCTTTGTAGACGGTAAGGTGCTGTGGGAATGGGCCTTTATCCGTATTACCGAGGAAGGTCTGCTCATGGCTGCGCTGCTGGCTTCCCGTATTATCTGCCTCATAGCAGGCACCACCCTGCTTACCTATACCACCTCTCCCATTGCCCTTACGGACGGCATTGAGCGGCTGCTAAGCCCCCTGAAAAAGCTAAAGCTGCCAGTGCACGAGCTGGCTATGATGATGACCATTGCACTGCGGTTTATCCCCACACTCATTGAGGAAACCGATAAGATTATGTCTGCACAGAAGGCCCGCGGTGCCGACATGGAAACAGGCAGTCTGGTGCAGCGTGCCAAGGCGCTGGTGCCTATCCTCATTCCTCTTTTCGTATCCTCCTTTCGCCGTGCCGATGAACTGGCCTTGGCTATGGAGTGCCGCTGCTACCGTGGCGGTGAGGGACGTACCCGCATGAAACAGCTGAAACTTTCCCTTCGGGATTTGGGTGCTTCCGTTGTTATGGCTTTCGCCTTTGCAGCGGTCATTGCGATAAATTTCTACACATTATGAGGAACTTAAAGCTTACAATAGCCTACAGGGGCACCGCCTACCATGGTTTTCAGGTGCAAAAAAACGCAATATCGGTAACGCAGGTTTTTCAGGATGCCGTGGAAGCGGTGTTTGGGGTGCGTTATGACATAAAAGGCTGCTCCCGCACCGATGCGGGAGTGCATGCCAATCGATTTGTGCTGTCCCTTATCTGCAACGAGCAAATCCCCTGCGAAAACGTAGTGCGTGCGCTCAATGTAAACCTTCCCGCCGACATTGCGGTGCTTAGCTGTGTGGAGGAACGGGAGGACTTTCACCCTCGTTATGACACCACCGGCAAGCGGTATATCTACCGCATCTGGAACGCACCCACCAAGAACCCTTTTGAATATGATACTTCGCTGCACTATACCCGCCCGCTAGATATTGCAGCAATGAATGCCGCCGCAGTTCACCTGCTGGGCAGACACGACTTTTCGGCCTTTTGCGCCGCCGGAGGCAAAGTGGAGGATAAGGTGCGCACCATTACCGACTGTACCGTTACACGGCAGGGAAACATGGTGACCCTTTCCATAACCGGAGACGGTTTTCTTTACAATATGGTACGCATTATTGTGGGTACCCTGCTGGAGGTTTCGGCAGGCAAGCTGTCACCTTCGGATGTTCCCCATATACTGGCCTCCTGCGACCGCCACCGTGCGGGCTTTACCGCACCGCCCCAAGGCCTGTTTTTAGATGATGTATTTTACACCCACCAAGCCTGACATAGGATGATACTTTGGATTGTTTTTTCACGGCTGTATCACCGAACCCTGCCCTGTGGAAAATGATTTCTAAGATAAACAATATTAAAAAGCTTATTTTGAATCCCCGACAGAGAGGAGGCGTGCTTTGGGTACTCTGACCGAATTTGACAAGCTGCGGAAAAAGCGGCGGATAAAACGTGCCTTTAAGCGTACCACCTGGCTTATGATACTGGCGGTGCTGGCAGCAGGCGGGTTTCTGCTATGGAGCCTGGCCAGCTACCTGGACTTTGACAGCCGCCTTTCCAACTACCTGTCCTCCATGCGGCCGGGGCAGGGCTTTCCCATACCACTGGACGATATGGACGTTATACAGCTGACCCCTATGGGAAACGATGTGGCAGTGGTAACACGCTCCGGCAACTACATATATAACGCAAACGGTGCCCGGCTTTATACCTGCCTGAGCACCTACAGCCATCCCGTAACCAAAAGCAGCGGAGGGAAGCTCCTTACCTACGACGCCGGAGGGCAGGAGGTTAAGATAACCACAAAAACTGACCTGCTGTACACACTGGAACGCCCCGGCAAGGTATTTGCCGCTGATATCTGCGGCACGGGAGCCTTTGCCATAGCGGAAAGCAGCAAGGGCAGCCTGGGTGTGGTAACCGCCTACAGTGCCAAAAATGAGGAGATGTACCGCTGGGAAACCACACAGGGCTACATCTACCAGCTATCGCTAAACGGCAAGGGCACGTTGTTTTCCGCTGCAACGGTAAATGCAGATAACGGAACACTGGTATCTCGCATACATTTTCACCACTTTTCCGCCACCGATCAAGTAGCTGTGGTGGAACTGCCCGATGAACTGATACTCTCTATGGTGTGGAACAGCGACGGGCGGTTACAGGTAATAACCGACAGGCGGCTTCATGTGTACGACCAGAGCGGCACCGAGCTGTTTGTGGGCGACACCCCCGAGGGCCTTACCTATTTTGAAAACTCCCCCGAAGGGGTACTCTACCTGGCTTCCGGCGACAGCCAAAGCATTGGCGGAGTAACGGTAACCGGCTACGACAGCACACTGCGGCAGCTGGGAAGCTGGAACAGCATTCGAAAAGTATTCTCTATGCAGTATTACGCCGACCGACTGCTCATTCTTACCGATGGAAAGCTCTACCTTTCGGATAAAAACTTGTCACAGGTAAAGGAACGAAGCGTCAGCGGGCTTACCGCTGTCTGCGGTGTAGGAAGCAGCCTCTACGGCATTAATGCCGAAGGGCTTATCCACACCGGTCTGTAGCAAAAAGGTTTCTTTACAGAAAGGATTGTAACTATGAAAGCCCATCTCATTATCGACCTTGTGCTGATAGCCATTGCCCTTGTCATTGTCGTACGCTGCTGGCAACAGGGCCTTGTGGCATCTCTTATCCGTCTGGCGGGCACCGTGGTTTCCTATGCCAGTGCATGGCTGCTTAGCAAGCCTATCAGCCTGCAGCTTTACGACTCCTTTATAAACGACCGTCTGCTGGACTACGCAGGCTCTATTCTGCCTCCGGAGCTTCGTGAGCTCCCCCCGGAGCTGCTGGATTCGGCATCCCGCTTTCCCGAGGTAAAGGAACAGCTATCCGGAACGGTAAACGCCGCTTTTGCGGAAGCAGGCTTTGATATGAACCTACCTGTAAAGCTGGTGGATACCGAAGGGGTGGGAAACCGTTTGGTAGATAGTATTCTGGAGGGTGGCTCTACAGTGGCAGAAGCGCTGGTGGAAGTTATTATGAAGCCTGCGGCACTTACCCTGACACGGGTACTGGTCTTTGTCGTTATCTTTGCCATTGCCTCCTGGGTGGTATCCATTCTGTTCCGCATGGGCAAGGTGGTAAACCACATTCCGCTGCTAGGCGGTCTCAACCGTTTTGCGGGCATGGGTGTGGGTCTTGTGGAGGCGGCCATCTGCCTATACATCATTACTGCGCTTATCTTTTTGGCAGCTACGCTGCTGCGTGCAGCCGATATCGGATTTTTACAGGGCGACGTGCTTGCACAGTCGTCGGTACTACACTGGGTTGCAAGCTGGAAGCTGCCTAAAGGCTTTGTACTGCTTCCATCCTAACCGCAGCCCGTGCACATCTATAGTATCTGTGTGTTTCACATGAACAGGGAGGGTGTCTATGTTTTTTCGTCATCTGCCAAATTTGTTATCGGTAGTTCGTCTGCTGCTGATACCTATTATCTGGCATCTCTACCTTGCAGCCGAACTGCCGTCAGACTTTCTGACCTGCGGTGTATTACTGGTCATTTCGGGGATAACAGATATAGCCGACGGAGTGATTGCCAGAAAATTTAACCTGATATCCGACGTGGGTAAAGTGCTGGATCCTGTGGCCGATAAACTGACACAGCTGGCTGTGGCACTGGTGCTCTGCATTCGCCATCGCTGGATGTGGCCTCTGCTGGCACTGCTTCTGGTAAAGGATGCAACCATGGCAATACTTGGCTTCTATCTTTACCGCCGCTATGGACAGATTGGTTCCGCACGGTGGTACGGCAAGGTGGCAACTATTATCTACTACGTGGTCATCATTGGCGTGGTAGCGTTTCCAAACCTGCTGGCGAAGGAGCATCTTACCCTGCCGCTCTATCTGATTATTGGTTCCATGCTCTTTGCAGGCATCATGTACGGCATTAGTGCCAGTCACTTTTTGCTGCACAGCCGAAAAGTGGATGCAGAAAACCCGGAAAAGGTCGATTTTCAAAGGAAAATGCCAGAAAATAACGGGTAGTTTGCTCTCTATTCATAAAAATTTCATAGCCATCGGTTATGATAGATATGCGCAGGACGATTACCGTCTCTATGCGCAATTATATCAATCTACTTTGCATATTATGATATAATAACCCTGTATTCTATAGCCGCCCTTGTCGCGGCAGAACGGATGTTGTGTGATGAATAATCTTCTTTGCAGCCGTTGCCACAAACGCATGGCAGTGGTATTTATCAATAAGCTGGAAAACGGAAAGACAGTGAGCGAGGGGCTTTGCCTCAAATGTGCACAGGAGCTTAACATTCCCGGCTTTAATGATATTATTAAAAATATGGGTATCTCCCCCGGCGAGCTGGATATGGTAATGGAGCAGATGGGCGAGATGACTCCCGATGATATGAATGAGCTGTTTGAGCAGGGCGGTGCTATGGCCATGCCCCTCATGCAGAGCCTTATGGGCAATTTTACCCCTAACCAGTCGGCAGGCGACGGGGAACCCGACCAAATGGAGGAAGGGCAGGGTGCGGAAAACCCGCTGATGATAGCCCCTGAAAAAAGTGATACGGTAGGCCACCGCAAAAAGGCTGACGGAAACCGTCCCAAGTACAAGTATTTGGATAATTTCTGCGACAACCTAAACGAAAAGGCCATTGAGGGTCGCATGGACCCCGTTATCGGACGGGAACAGGAGATTTACCGTGTGGTGCAGATACTGAACCGCCGCACCAAAAATAACCCCTGTCTTATTGGCGAGCCCGGTGTTGGTAAAACTGCCATTGCCGAAGGTATTGCACAGCGCATTGTGTCGGGCAATATCCCCCAGAGGCTTCGTGACAAGGAGGTCTATCTGCTGGACCTGACCGGCCTTGTAGCAGGCACCCAGTTCCGCGGACAGTTTGAAAGCCGTGTAAAAGGACTGGTGGACGATGTAAAGAAGGCAGGCAATGTTCTGCTTTTCATAGATGAGGTACACACACTGGTGGGGGCAGGGGACAGTGAAGGTTCCATGAATGCCGCTAATATTCTAAAACCTGCACTTTCCCGTGGGGAAATACAGGTAATAGGTGCTACCACCTTTAACGAATACCGCAAGCATATAGAAAAGGATGCCGCTCTGGAGCGCCGTTTCCAAACCGTAAAGGTAGGGGAGCCCACCATAGCCGAGGCTACTGAGGTACTGCTGGGCATAAAGAAGTACTACGAAAGCTACCACAGGGTTACTGTCAGTGATGAAATGGCCCGCCGTGCTGTCATTCTGGCGGAGCGGTACATCAACGACCGTTTCCTGCCTGACAAGGCCATTGACCTGCTGGATGAGGCATGCTCCTGTGCATCGCTGGAAAACAAGGCTCTGGAACAGTATGACGACCTTTACCGCCGCAAAACCCAGCTGGATGGGGAGATTTCCGCCATGGAAACTACCCGTGGTGAGGTGGACTATGCCAGACTGGCAACCAAAAAGTCCGAAGCAGCGCAGCTGCAGCAGCAGGTGGAAAGCCTTGCCGCGACCGCGCTGAATACCCCTGTTACCGAAGAAAACTTTGCCAGGGTCATCGAGCTGTGGACGGGTATTCCCGCCAGCAAGATAAAAGAAGCCGAGACAGTGAAGGTAGCACATCTGGAGGAGAAGCTGGCAAAGCGGATTATCGGGCAGACCGAGGCTATTTCCCTGGTATCTGCCGCTGTTCGCCGCTCCCGTATCCGTCTGGATGCCAAAAAGCGCCCCGCCTCCTTTATATTGGTGGGCTCCACCGGCGTAGGCAAAACCCAGCTGGTAAAGGTGCTTAGCGAAGAGCTGTTTGACAACGTAGAACCGCTTATCCGGCTGGATATGTCCGAGTTTATGGAGAAGCATTCTGTTTCCCGTATTATCGGTTCTCCCCCCGGTTATGTGGGTTACGACGAGGCAGGACAGCTGACCGAAAAGGTTCGCCGCCGTCCCTACTCCATTGTTCTGCTGGACGAGATAGAGAAGGCGCACCCCGACGTTATGAATATCCTGCTGCAAATTATGGATGAGGGACACATCACCGACGCACAGGGGCGCAACATCTCCTTTGAAAACGTGATACTCATGATGACCTCCAACGCAGGCAGTGAAAACCGTGACGGTGCCATGGGCTTTAATCGCCAGCCCCAGCAGGTAGCCAAAACCAAGGCTATGGATGGTCTTAAAAAGTTCCTGCGGCCTGAGTTTTTGGCTCGTGTGGATGAAATTGTGGCATTCCGTACCCTTGACGAGGAGGACTATAAGCAGATTGCCGCACTCATGGCCGACGAGCTGCGTCCCGCCCTCAAGGAGCACGGTGTACTCTTTAGCTGCACCGACGAAGCCCTTGCCTTTATTGCCCATGCCGCCTACGGGCAGCCCAACGGCGCACGGGATATCCGCAGACAGCTTCGCAAGCTGGTGGAAGATCCTATCTGCATGCTGCTGTCCGAGCACCCCAACGACCCGCCAGCACTGGTAAGCGCTGTGGTGAAGGACGGTACTGTAGTACTGGAAACAGCATAAATCACATAAAAAACAGGGCACCCCAACCGCAAAATCGGTAAGGGTGCCCTGTTCATTTATATGACTACTCAAACTTTTTCATAAGTCCTGCCTGCACCAGACGAGGGCGCAGTATGCCTGCCAGAATGGTGGCTACTACAATACCAAAGACGGCGTTAATGCTGGTAGTAAGCATCTTAGGGGTTGTAGCAATAAAGGCGGGGATGAACGCGCTGCCTGCCAGCATGAGGGTAATAATGCTCTTTGCAATGTAGCAAAGGCTGTAAGCCACTGCACCGCCTGCTGCAGCCACTATGGTTCTGCCCACAGACGGGGCTTTGTTGCCGCCCCAGTGGGCAATGGTACCGCAGGTAAAGCCCATAATGAAAAACAGTACAAATGTAATGGGTGCCCCAGCTGCATATTCGGGATAGGTAAGGTCGAACAGCATGGAGCCAAAGCCCGCCGCCAAGCCTCCCCGCACTCCCCCAAAGAGCAGCCCGCCCAAAAGGCAGATGGCATTTGCGGTTTTTAGCATGGTGGTTCCGGTGGGGGTGGGTATCCTAAACCCCAGGAACATGGTGCAGACAAAAACCATGGCTGCAAAGAGGCCCACAATCACCATATCGTATATTGTTATCTTTCTTTTACTCATAGTATAACTCTCCTTCGTATGATGATGCCCTGTAAGGGCGTTTCTTAAAATGGAAAACCAACGGACAATTCGCTGCAAGCAAATGTTTTTGTGAAAAAAAATGCAGAAATCCTTGCTGGATTTCGAGGTTTTTTGACGCAAAATAAGTTGGTTGCAGTAGAATGGTACAAGGATTTGGAGTTTTAAGAAACGCCCATAGGAGAGATATACCAATATGTGCTACAGTACCGTATAGCCCCCGCTGAGGTCGCGGTGGGTAAGCCGCTCCAGCGTATCTTCCAGCATAACCCCCTCACGGGAATCGGTGCTGTAGCCATAGGTTGTTTTAATGGTGAGTCCAACGTAGTCGGTAGCCCTATCCATAGCCATGGGCAGGCTGTCTCCGGTCATAAGCGCAGCGGTAAGCACCGCAGCGAAGATGTCTCCCGTGCCGGGATAGCTTACCGGCAGGTAGTCGGATACCGATTTCCAATAGGAGTTGTGCTCACTATCGTAGCAGATATTCGCGTATTCCCCTGTTGCTAGGGTAACACCTGTAATGACGACCCGTTTGGGTCCCTTCTTGCTCAACCGCGCCAGCATGCTCCGTGCTGCGGCGGTGGTTATCTGTCCGGATATAACCTCCTCCGACAGCAGTATTGCCGCTTCGGTCAGGTTTGGGGTAATGACGTCGGCACCGGAAACCAGCCGCTTAATCCCCTCCACCAGCTGGGGGGTAAAGGAGCGGTAAAGCTTTCCATGGTCGCCCATGACGGGATCTACCACCTTTAGGGCGGCGGGGTATGCTTCAAAGTATTCCATGCAGTGCCCCACCTGCTCCTCCGAGCTCAGGTAGCCGGTGTAAACACAGTCCATGCGCATACCCAGACGGCGGTAATGCTTCAGTGTATTGCCCACGTAGTCGGTAAGGTCAATGCGCTCTACCTCTCCAAAGCCTCCCGTATGGGTGGACAGAATGGCGGTAGGGACAGCGCAGACCTGTACCCCCATAGCGGACATAACCGGCAGTATTACCGAAAGGGAGCAGCGGCCAAGGCCGGAAAGGTCATGGATAGCTGCCACACGGACAGGCTTTGTCTTCATAGAAATACCTCTCTTACAAATATTATAAGCCCACAGACTTGTACAATACAATTCTTCCGTTGCCCATCTGTAAAGGACAGCAAACTGTTTCTTCTGCACATGGACAACAGATAAGTTATACCACAGTTTGGAACATTTCGCTATACTTTCTTGCATTAAAATTTTGGTTTACTTTTATTAAATGTAAATGTTACCAAATACCCCACTCGTTACAAGGTATTATATGTGCAACAGGTAGAAACTTTTCCAAAAACTATACAGTTTACACTGCCACCCTCGGGACAAAATAATAGTACCGCTTGATGAAACTCATTCGGCGGTACTATATGGTAGATTGGGTGATGAAGTATGCCTCACATGAAGAAAAGCAGTATGGCTGCTACCGCAGCAGGAATAGCAGCAGCTTCGGTTGCTGCTGGCACCGCAGCCTATTTTATCAACGCAAACTCCAAAAAAGGTCGCCAAAAGGCGATGAAGCGCAACGCCCAAAAGGTAATGCGCAATGTGGGAGCCACAATGAGCACTGTAGTGGACAATGTTGCTTCCAACATTTTGGGGTAGCACCCATTTCGAAAGATTTTCGGGGAGCTTTCGGGCGCGTTTGAAAAAGAAAAACCGACAGAAAATCGCTCAAACGGAATAGCTACAAGGCAAAAAGCGCAGTAATACTCATTGTATTCCGAGCATTTTTAACGTAGTAGATGGTAGTTTGAGTAGAATTTGCCTAGAGTTTGAAGTTTTCAGAACACCCTTAGCCCCAAAGGCGCAGTAACCTGCGCCTACATAGTGACTACCCGCCCGTCGACAATTTCAATACTCCGGGGCGCACCCGCCGCTATTCTTTGGTCGTGGGTAATAAGCACCACCGTCCTGCCCTGCCGCCACAGCTCCAACAACAGCTCCATGATAATCCTGCCGGAGGCGCTGTCCAGATTTCCCGTAGGCTCGTCCGCCAGTATTACCGGCGGTGCGCCTGCTATTGCACGGGCTATGGCCACCCGCTGCTGCTGTCCTCCCGAAAGTTCGGCCGGCAGGTGATACATCCGGTCGGAAAGTCCTACCTGATGCAGTGCATTTTCGGCCATTTGAATACAGGTTTCCTTACGGAGCCTACGGTACCGCAGAGGAAGCGCCACGTTTTCAAGGGCGGTAAGCTCACTGAGCAGGTGAAATCCCTGAAATACAAATCCTATTTCCCGGTTTCGCACTGTCGAAAGGCGGCTTTCGCTCATGCAGGAAACATCCTGTCCATCCAGCAGGTAGCTGCCGCTGCTTGGCGTATCCAAGCAGCCAAGCAGGTTCATCAACGTGCTTTTGCCGGAGCCGGACTGGCCCACAATGGCTACAAATTCCCCTTTTGCTATCCGAACAGTCACCCTGTCCAGCGCACGAACCTCCTCATCGCCCCGCTGATAATATTTACACAGCTCCACGCCATCAATTAAGTATTCCATCCATTGCACCTCCCTACAGATATCCAAGAAACAGTATTCCCCCGGTAGGTACGGGATATAACTGTTCACAGCCTGTTTCTTGTATCGGCAAGGGAAATATGGTACCATATAACCTAGTATTTTATAAAAAGGAGTATCCTATGGACAAGAACAAAAAAATTGCTTTGCTGCTTTATGGCATACTGGCAGTGCTGGTAATAGCTTCTGTGGCTTTTCTGCTACGTCCCCAGAGCGACGGCGGCACCATTGCCACCATACAGGTGGGCCGTGACAAAATAATGGAGATTGCACTGGACACTGCCAAGGATGGTACCATCTCTATCCAGGAAGAAACCGGACTCCCCATTACCTTTGAGGTAAAGGACCATGCTATCCGTTTCCTGGATTCCGACTGTCCCGATAAGGTTTGTGTACATTCCGGCTTTTTAAAACGGGACATGGACATTGCCAGCTGCCTACCCAACAACACAGTGCTGACTGTTTCGGTAGAGGACTAAAATAAAAAAGGAGGGCTTTCGCCCTCCTTTTTTTCAAAATCATTGTCAACGGCACATTGCTAGGCACAACCCACCTTTGCGCAGCAAAAAGAGCTGTTACAAAACGACCGTAATCGTCTTGTAACAGCTCTTTTGGTTGTCTGTTAACCTAGCTGCTTAGCCATTGGAGTTCAGCTTGGTGGTAAGCTGGGACTTCTTTCTAGCGGCGTTATTCTTGTGAAGGAGACCCTTCGCAGAAGCCTGATCGATAGTCTTGACAGCCAGCTTTACAGCGACGTCCTTATCGGCTGCAGAATTTGCAAGGGCAAACTCAGCCTTCTTGATGATTGTCTTCAGGTTGCTTTTAGCAGCACGGTTGCGGGCGGATTTCGCCTCGATAACCTTAACTCTCTTCTTGGCAGATTTAATATTGGGCATAGTGACACCTCCTTCACTTATTGACAGTACAAGTTATATTAACATTTTTACGGCATAATTGCAAGCTTTTTTGCAAATTTTTTTAGAAGAACCATTATTTTACGAAATAGCTTTCCCGGAGAAGTTTACCTTTATGGGAATAGGTAGCAGTGCACCTGCTGCATTGCGGGTAAGGACGCTTAACAACTGGCTGTAACAGTCGGCTGCACGGTCCATTAGCTGTGGTACACTTTCGCAGCTTTCCATACCTGTCCACGGGTTTTCCCAGGTGGCGCCGCCCAGGTTCAGGCTGTCCCACTGGGGCTGCCTACCCTTCAGGTGCCCGGTGAATATTCCCTGCTGTTTCATGAGCTTATCCAGCACTGTGGCAGTACCCATAACAGTACCGGAGCCGGAGTAAAGCAGCTTTTGGAGGGTAGTAGTATCACGTAGGGAACCGCCTATCTCCTTGGGGGAAATGAGGATGCGATAGACATCATACAGTACGTATGTATAAAGCGCGCCCACCGTCTGCTCTTCTTCCTCGGTAAGCTGGTATCCTTCCGCAGGGTTCAGGGTGGTTACAGGCTTGCCGTGGAGGTAGGTATAAATATCGGTATCCATATCGTTTTCTATGCTGCAATGCACACCGCCGGGATAAAGCTTGGGATGGGCTGCTACACGACGATTCTGATGAAACAAAACATAGGGATGGACGGTGGAGTCCATGGCATAATGTCCGGCAAATCCATAGATGTATGCCTCTGCCTGTTCCTTTACCGTGCCCTCGGCCTGCCTGCAATAGGACAGCATGGAGGCGAAAAGACGGGGGGTACATTCATCGTGCATCCGTCCGCCCAGCTTGTGGTAAGGGGATTTTCCCATAAGCACTTTACGGTAAAATAAAATATCCGGCCCTTGCAGTCCCCATCGAAAAAGGTTGGGGTGCTTTTTGGCCGCCTCCGGAAGCTCCAGGCTTTCTCCAAACAGCTGGTGGGTGGCAAAATCCGGCATGATATCACTCCTTTATAGTCTGCCCGCGCTGGGGGGTATCTATTATTATACCAATCCATGCAAAAAAAACAAGTGCGAAGCACTCCTGCTCCACACTGTTTTCATCATGTTTTCTCTGCGCTTTACCGCCCGTTTCCTTTACTGGAACATATGACGGTTACTTCATTATATAACGGAGCATAATAATAGTAGTACACATTATGGATGGTAATTTTTCTGCGCATGGTTTACAATAACAATAGAGGTTATTTTGGCAAAAGCAGAAAAACTTGCCGCATTTACAGGCCTTCTACAAACTTCACGCCCTGCATCTGGCTTACCAGTGCCAGAACATCGGAATGGTCCTTGGCTTCGTCGGAGCGCACCGTCATAATAGCCGCAACCGCTGCGTCGCTGGTGGAGTTAACCTTGGTGAGCTCCACCTCCGCCACACGGATGCCGTGCAGCTTCAGCTTTGTCATAAATGTACTGATATCGGCAATATCTCCAAACTCCACATAAAGGTCCATAACCTTGGAGGTGGAAAGCATGTAGTGGTCAAAGCGGTGGAGCAGGGTAGAGACAAAGACAATGGCCAAACAGGCAATGAGTGCAGCCTCATAGAAGCCTATACCCAGTGCCAGACCCATGCAGGCCGAAGCCCACAGTCCCGCTGCTGTGGTAAGTCCCTTTACCTGGTGCCGCCCGGTGACGATAATGGTACCGGCGCCCAGAAAGCCGATGCCGCTGATAACCTGCGCCCCAAGCCGAGCAGGGTCTGAGGTTCCGAAGGTCTCCACAATATACTGGTTGGTCATCATAGCAAGGGCAGCACCCAGACAAACCAAAATGTGGGTTCTAAAGCCTGCAGGGCGTCCTTTTCTGCCGCGTTCCAAGCCGATAACGCCACCACAGATAACAGCAAGACCCATCCGCAAACATATTGTAATCATATTGATTTCCACCAACACGGGGAAGTAATGTGAGATCATGGTAAAAATGCCTCCTGTACCTTACTAATTGTTATCATAGTAAACCATAAATTTCGCAGATTGTCAATGCAAAAACAGCTAATTTTAACAAAAGTGTATAAAAAGATATTGACAACCTAATGGTTCATGTGATATAGTAATCAAGCGCTGTTATTCAGCCGTTCAAAATTGCAACAAATTGCTGGTGTAGCTCAGTTGGTAGAGCAGCTGATTTGTAATCAGCAGGTCGGGGGTTCAAGTCCGTCCACCAGCTCCACCTAGCAGTTTTGTAAAAATTAATATGGGAGAGTTCCCGAGTGGCCAAAGGGGGCAGACTGTAAATCTGTTGCGTCTCGCTTCGATGGTTCGAATCCATCCTCTCCCACCAAACAAAGAAGACTTGCTGTTGCAGGTCTTTTTTTGTTTTACCGCCTTTTTACTTTTCTGCTTGTTCACCTGTAAATCCATATTGCTCCCAAAGCTACATTCTTCACTTAACTGCACTGTTCCACCAACAGTTTATGAATACTTTTGCCTCACGTTCCAATAAATCCGTAAAAAATTACTGAAAAAACCGACTGTTTCCTGTGGAAAATACTCTAAGTAGGGGGGTGTCGTAAAATAGCACAAAATTCGACCTATTACAGCCACAATTATGAGCCTTTTTTGTCAATTGCTTTCAGTAAAAATATATGTTACCTTATATATATCAATTGTTTTTATAATTTTTACAATAACTTAACAAAAGAGGTGCCGAAATGAAGCTTCTGGAACAACGTATACTGACCGATGGGGTCATCAAGGACGGAAATATCCTCAAGGTTGATAGTTTCCTGAATCATCAAATGGACCCAGCCCTCTATCGCGAGATTGGCAAAGAGTTTTTTAACATATTCAAAGACTGCGGTGTAACCAAAATCCTTACCATAGAAGCATCTGGTATTGGGTTAGCGTGTGTTACGGCGCAGTTTTTTAATGTTCCTGCCCTATTTGCAAAGAAAACCCGCACCAAAAATATTGATGGTGAAGTGTTTACCTCCTCGGTAGACTCCTATACCCACGGTACCACCTACCAGATTATGGTGTCCAAGAAGTTTCTTTGCTCCAGTGACCGTGTTCTTATCATTGATGACTTTCTGGCCAAAGGCAATGCCCTACTGGGACTTATGGACATTGTAGAAAAGGCAGGAGCCACGGTGGTGGGCTGCGGCATTGCGGTGGAAAAGGGATTTCAGGAAGGCGGCAAAATGCTGCGGGATAGGCAGGTCAATCTTCACTCGCTGGCCATTATAGACAAAATGGATGAAAACGGCATTCAATTTCGTCCCCAGTAAGGTTGTTCGGACCCATTTGGGTTTAGAATATAAAACAATCCGTACATATTGATGGAGGAAAAAAAAGATGAAGAAACTGTTTGCAATGCTCCTGGCAACTTCTATGGTTGTCGCAATGGCCGCCTGTGGCGCGCCCACCGGAGCCGGTGATGTCTCCAGCTCCGCCCCTTCTTCCGAAAGCGCCAGTGCCGCTCCTGCTCCCGCACCTGAGAGTTCTAGCGCTGCTGCTCCCGTAGGCGAAGCCAATCCCCGTGCACAGTACCAGACCGGTACCTCCAAGGCTATTGCCAAGGACGACCTGAAGATCGGTTTCCTGTATGTAGGACCTGTGGGCGATGAGGGTTACTCCTTTGCACACGACCAGGGCCGCAAGGAAATGGTAAAAAACCTGGGCCTTCGCGATGATCAGACTATGATTGTTGAGAACGTTCCCGAGGGCGCTGCCTGCGCAAAGACCATCCGCGATCTGATTGACCAGGGCTGCAATGTTATCTATGCTACCAGCTTTGGCCACGGCGAATGGGCTGCCGAAGTTGCCAAGGAGCACCCCGATGTGTACTTTGGCCATGCTACCGGCAACGATACTCTTGCTAATATGTCCACCTATATGGGCCGTATTTATGAAGCCCGCTTCCTGTCCGGCGTTGCTGCCGGCCTCAAGACCAAGGCTGGCAAGATCGGCTATGTAGCCGCTATGCCTATTCCCGAGGTTGTTCGCGGCATTGATGCCTTTACCCTGGGTGTACGGTCCGTAAACCCCACCGCTACCGTAGAACTGCTGTGGACCAACAGCTGGTATGATCCCGCTGCCGAGAAGTCCGCTGCACAGCAGCTGATTAACAATGGCGCCGATGTCATTGCACAGCACTGCGACACTACCGGCCCCCAGCTGGCTGCTGAAGAAGGCAAGGTTTCCTGCGTAGGCTACAACGCACCTACCCTCTCTGCTGCTCCCACTGCTTACCTGACTGCTCCTCTGTTCCACTGGGGCGCTTTCTACACCAAGGACGTACAGGCCATTATGGATGGCAAATGGACCAGCCAGCGCTTCTGGGGCGGCATTAACACCGGTATGGTGTCTCTGGATGCCCTGTCCGCAAACTGCACTCCCGAAACTGCCGCAAAGGTTGCTGAGCTGCAGAAGAAGATTGAAGCCGGCGAGCTGTTTGTTTTCTCCGGCCCCATCAAGGACAACACAGGCAAGGAAATGGTTGCTGCCGGCGCTCAGATGGCCGATGGCGACATGGAATCTATGATGTGGCTGGTTGAGGGTGTTAACGGAAACGTTCCCCAGGCATAAGCCAAACCCAGTATGACGCAACAGGGCGGACTTCAAAAAAGTCCGCCCTTTAAACCCTTTTTAGAACTTTTGGAGGTGTGCAATGGCAACTACCATTCCCGCGGTTCGACTTTCCGGTATCACCAAAACCTTTGGCACCGTGGTGGCCAACAACAACGTTTCCCTGGATATATTGCCCGGGGAAATTCACGCGCTGTTGGGCGAAAACGGCTGTGGTAAAAGCACCCTAGTCAATGTTCTTTCCGGCATCTACGCCCCCGACTGTGGCAGCGTAGAGATAGACGGAAAACACTGTCATTTTTCCGCCCCTGCCGATGCTATTAAAGCCGGCGTGGGCATGGTTCACCAGCACTTTAAGCTGGTGGAGGTGCTGACCGCAACCGAAAACATTGTGCTGGGTCAACATGACGGACTGATGATCCGTTCCCGCAACTTAGCGGGCAAAATCAATGAAATCTGCGAAAAATACGGTCTGGCGGTAACTCCCGACAAAAAGATTTACGATATGTCGGTGGGGGAGAAGCAGACGGTTGAAATACTCAAGGTACTGTACCGCGGCGCACGTATCCTCATCTTGGACGAGCCTACAGCGGTGTTGACCCCTCAGGAGACTGCCAACCTCTTTAACATTCTGCGGAATATGAAGCGAGAGGGCTGCTCCATTATCATCATTACCCACAAGCTGGGCGAAGTTATGGATATCAGCGACCGGGTAACGGTGCTGCGCAAGGGCGAATCCATTGCCACAGTGGAGACTGCAAACACCAATCCTATGGAGCTTACCGAAATGATGGTGGGACGTCCCATTGACCTGGAAATAGAGCGCCCGGAATACACCGGTGAGCGGGTGACTATCCTGCGGGTTAAAGACCTAACCGCTACCGATGCAGACGGGGTAAAGCTGCTGGATAACATCAGCTTCCACCTGCACAGGGGCGAGATTTTAGGTGTGGCGGGCATAGCGGGCAGCGGCCAAAAGGAGCTGTGCGAAACCATTGCAGGTCTGGATGAAAACCACAACACAGGGTATCTGGAGTTTTTAGGGGAAAGTATCCGCGGCCTCTCTCCCAAGGAGATTATTAAGCGGGGCATCTCCATGAGCTTTATCCCCGAGGACCGTCTGGGCATGGGCCTAGTAGCAGGTATGAGCATTGTAGACAATGTGCTGCTGAAAACCTACGGCAAGCGGAAGGGTCTTTTTGTGGACCGCAAAGAGGGTACCCGACTGGCAGACCATATCATTAAAAAGTTTGACATAAGCACTCCCAGCCGCTGGCATGCAGTGAAGAAGCTTTCCGGTGGTAACATTCAAAAGGTGCTGTTGGGGCGGGAGATTGACCTGAACCCGCAGTTGCTGATTACCGCATATCCCGTACGTGGGCTGGACATTGGCGCCTCCTATAACATCTACGAAGTTCTGGGCGAGCAGAAAAAGGCAGGCGTAGGCGTGCTGTTTATCGGCGAGGACTTGGACGTACTCATGGCGCTCTGCGACCGAATTGTTGTACTTTCCGGTGGTGCGGTTATGGACATTGTGGACCCCACTGAGGTAACCAAAGAGGACATTGGCATGTTGATGCTGGGACACAAAAAGAACGGGGAGGTGGGTAAGTGAGCATTCAGGTTGTGAAAAAATCCGAAGCCAGTCCTGCCAAGCAGGTACTCATACGGCTGGGTGCCGCACTTGCGGCTCTGGTGGCCACAGGGCTTGTTATGGCGCTGTTGGGCTACAACCCCTTCACCATGTACGCAAAGATGCTGGAGGGCTGCTTTAAAACCCCTTACCGTTTCAAAGAGACTATTAACACCACCATCCCGCTGGTCACCCTGTCCCTGGGTATTGCGGTAGCGTTTAAGATGAAGTTCTGGAATATTGGTGCAGAGGGTCAGTTCTACATGGGTGCCTTTGGCGCTGCACTGGTAGCATTTTATGCCTACAGCCTGCCTGCCTGGCTTATGATTCCCGCCATGATTATTGCAGGAATGCTGTTCGGCGGCCTTTGGGCACTGATACCCGCACTCATTCGCAGCAAATTTGGCACCAGTGAAACACTGGTCACCCTTATGCTCAATTATGTGGCTATTAAGTGGATTACCTACCTGCAATATGTAGCTTGGAAGGACCCCAAACAAAAGGGTTTCCCCAAAATGCCTAAGTTTGTGGAGGCGGCCATTCTTCCCAAGGTCTTTGGTGTGCATATGGGCTGGATTATTGCACTTGTTGCGGTGGTACTGGTCTACATTCTCTTCAAATACTCAAAGCTGGGGTACGAGATTGGCGTGCTGGGTGAAAGCACTGCCACTGCTCGCTATGCGGGTATGAGCGTCAACCGTATTGTGTTTGTAGCGGTACTGCTTTCGGGCGGTCTCTGCGGGTTGGCAGGCATGATGCAGGCCAGCGCCATAGAAAACTCGGTTACCGACGTGCTTTCCGGCGGCATGGGCTTTACTGCGGTTATTACCGCATGGCTCTCCCGCCTTAGCCCCCCTGTCATTGTAGCGGTCTGCTTCTTCTTTTCGGTACTGCTACAGGGTGGTGCCTACATCCAGACAGCCATGCAGATACCTTCCTCGGTTGCCGAGATTTTGCAGGGCGTTATTCTGTTCTTCGTGCTGAGCAGTGAATTCTTTGTAAACTACAGTGTACACTTTGTGAAAAAGGGAAAGGAGGAGCGGGCATGAACGGATTAGAGCTTTACCTGCAAACCGCAGCCCAGATGGGCACCCCCATCCTCTTTGCTACCCTAGGGGGCATTCTTTGTGAAAAGGTGGGTCACCTAAACCTGGGTGTAGAGGGCATGATGCTGCTGGGTGCAGTGATGGGCTTCAAGATTGGATATCTGACAGGCAACCCTGTGCTGGCTGTTTTGGCAGCTGGGCTTGCAGGCATGTTTGGCGGGCTTATCTACGCTGTTGTTACCGTCACCTTTCAGGGCAACCACACTGTCACCGGCCTTGCGCTTACCACCTTTGGCATTGGTGTCTCCTCCTTTATTGGAAAGAGCCTGACAGGCCTGAGCCTTCCGGCCACCATTGGTAAGGCCTTTGCCCCAGTAGAGGTTCCTCTCCTTTCTAAGATTCCTGTGGTGGGCAAGATGCTGTTTCACCAAAGCCCCTATGTCACTGCAGCCATTCTGGTGGGTCTGCTGCTGTGGCTATATATGAACAAGACCACACTGGGTCTAAACATGCGGGCAGTGGGTGAAAACCCCGGTGCGGCGGATGCCTCCGGCGTTAACGTTACCCTATACAAATACACCCATATTTTAGCGGGCGGCTTCCTTTGCGGTGTGGGCGGTGCATACCTGTCGCTGGTATTTGTCCCACGCTGGCAGGATCAGATTACGGCCGGTATGGGATGGATTGCGGTTGCACTGGTCATCTTTGCTACATGGAGCCCCATCCGTGCCATCTTCGGTGCCTATTTCTTTGGTGCGCTGAAGGGTCTTAGCTTTGTTATCCAAAATGCAAACCTTTCCATCTTCGGTATGAAAATCACCATAGTGGGTCAGTTTCTGGATATGATTCCATACCTTGCTACCATTGTGGTGCTCATCTTTATTACCCGTGGCCGTCGTGCAGAGCATCAGGCTCCAAAGGCTCTGGGCAACCCCTACTTCCGGGAAGAGCGCTAACACGGAACCTTTCATAATTTTTTAGGAGAAAAGCCGCCTAGACCAATTGGTCTAGGCGGCTTTTTTGCAGCTGTATATGGAGGCTATAAAACGTGGAAGGGGAGAACGGTAAGCAGGGCAATCCACCGGAATGGAGGAAAATTGCTTGTAAACTACAAAAGTAGAGCGGTTTGTATCGAAATATACAAATATCCTAACGAAATCGATAAGACGGATAGATTGTTAAAATGTTACCATAGAGTTACTTTATATAGGAGGAACACCATGAAAAAATTTGCAAGTATTATTTTAGCAATCGCACTCACAATCATGACCGTTACCGGATGCTCCAACACTGCACCGGCACCCAGCAGTCAGTCAAGTGAAGCCGCTACCCCAGGGACTTCTGCTTCTGCATACGATAAGGAAGTGGACTTTCTGGTTATCGGCGGAGGCGGTGCCGGACTGGCAGCTGCTATTGAGGCTCACGATAACGGCGTAAAAAATATTATGATCGTTGAGAAAATGGGTACCATCGGCGGTACTACCTTTATCTCTCAGGGTATGATAGCAGGCTATGACTCTCAGGTTCAAAAAGCCGAGCCATCGGTTCCCACAAACTACGCAGAGATGTACACAAACCTGATGAACAACGCTACCTACCGTCTGGACCCCGACCTTACCAAGGTTACCGTAGAGCGTAGCGGACAGACCATTGACTGGCTGGCAAACCGTATGCAGGTTCCCTTTAAAAGCGACGTGCTGGTAGGCTACGGCCCGCTGGAGATGATGCACGTTGTAGAAAACGGTGGACAGGGTATGCTGGAACCTTTCCAGAAGGAACTGGAGAAGGCAGGCATTCAGGTAATGACCGAAACCACTGCCAATGAAATTGTCACAGACGAAACCGGCAAGCCTGTTGCCGTAACCTGCACAACCAAGGATGGGGATATCACCATCGGTGCAAAGGCAATTATGATTGCCACCGGCGGATATGCTAACAACCCTGCACTAACCGAGCTGCTTGACCCTGAATTTGCCGGCACCTTTGGCCTTGGCTTTGGTACCTGTAAGGGTGATGGTCTGGTAATGGCAAACAACATTGGTGCAGCTGTTACACATACCAGCCACCTTATGGCAGTGCTGAAGGACTACGAGATTATGGCAAACCACAACGGTACCTCTGCAAGTGCCAGTGTGAAGGGCTTTACCACCAAGCCTCAGAATCTTATTTTTGTAGGTTCCGAAGGAAAGCGCTTTACAAATGAGCGCGACCAGGGCTATATGTCCCAGGATCTAAACAGTCCTATCTTTGACCAGATGCACAAGGATGGTCTGGGCTATGTATGGGCTATCTCGGACGAAGCAACCATTCAGGAGCTGAAGATTGAGCGTGCTTCCGAAATGAGCTACGTAAAGGCAGATACCGTAGAGGAGCTAGCAAAGCTTACCGATGTGGATGCTGCAGGCCTTGCAGAAACCATAAAGAACTACAACAGCTATGTAGCTGCTGGCTTTGACCCTGAGTTCAAGCGTACAGCCACCGAGGGTCTTACCAAGTTGACTGCCCCTTATGTAGCACTTTCCATTGTTCCTTGCGAAATCATTACATACGGTGGTATTGCCCGCAACGAATGGTCCGAGGTTCTGCGTGCAGACGGTTCCGTTGTGGAGGGTCTGTATGTTGCCGGTGAAGCAGCAGCAAACTCTGCATACATGGGCTTTACCATCTCCAACGCATTTACTTGGGGACGTATAGCAGGCCAAAGCGCTGCCGACTATATTCTGGGCAATGAAAAGAAGCCTTCTCCTATCGGCAAGACCGAAGCAGAGGTTCCTACTGCAAAAACTCGCTTTGACATGAGCACCCCCCTGAAAGACGGAGAATACACTGCAACTGTCAGCGGACAGGAAGGGGATATGACGGTAAAGACTGTCATCACCGAAGGTAAAATTTCGGCTGTAGAGGTAGTCTCTCAGCACGAAACCGAAGCCATTGCAAAGGGCGCCTTGGAGAACATTCCCGGCGCTGTCACAGCTGCTAACTCGGCAGATGTAGACGTGGTTTCCGGCGCAACCCTAACCAGCAACCGACTGATGGACGCTGTTGCAGCCTGCCTGCAGCAAGCAGTTGCCTAAAACAAAAACCCTATCCGACTACGGATAAAAACAGTATCCCCGGTCGTCACCTGTATGGTAACGACCGGGGATACTTGCATCTTCACTGTGAAAGCGTTCTCTTTTTATATTCACGGGGGCTGTACTGGGTATACTGCTTAAACACCTTGGAAAAGTGCGCCAGTGTTGCATAGCCTACTTCCTCTGCAACCTCCTCAATGGTAAATAAATCGGTAAGCAGAAGTGACTTTGCACGAAGCATACGCATACGGGTGACATATTTGCTGGGTGGTTCGTGAAGCACCTGCATAAACGCCTTATAGATATAGTTTTTTGATAGGTTGAAATGACTACTGAGAGACTCTACCGAGCAGTCACCCTTTAGGTTGCGGCTAATGTGGGCAATGCACTGATCTACAAACAGCTCTGCGGCGCTTTTTGCAGAACGTCCCACCAATGCGGTGCTTGTACCATGCTGCTGACTGCGAAGCACCTCAATAGACAGTAGTTTAATGAGTGCGTTAATGGTGCTGATATAGCCCTGCTCCCGACATCTGACCTCCCGTTGTATCATCTTAAATATATTTATAACACGCTGGGGGTTTTCAATGCGGGTAATGGGAGTTCGAAAACATTCTATAAAGGGCTTCAGATATAACACGGGTTCCACGTCAAAATGAATAAAGTAATATTCTGTTTCCACTATACCGTCGTTTTCAGATGAATACAACTGCATGGGTTCCAGCACCATAAAATCATTCTGTTGGCACTCATATTCCGCTCCCACAATTGTGGTTTTACTTCCGCCCTGCACATAAAAAATAAACTCCACATCATTAATGGTGTAGTTGGCCAGCTTCTTATGTGTGGAACTCCATACCCCCACGCTGTTCACCTGAAATGACAGCTGTTCCAGGAAGGAGCTCAAGCCATCCTGCTTTAATTTTTCACTTTTATCGTTTGAGTTAAAGTATTTCGACCTAATCCCTCCATTGCATCAACTTTGCATGGTAACGGTTTTAATATATCCTACCTTGTTTGGTATGTCAAGGCAATACGGTTCTGTTTCACCAAACAAAAAGCCGCTTAGGCCAATTGACCTAAGCGGCTTTTATTATCTGTGAGAATCTGCTTTACAGCACCAGTGACGGGGGTGCGTATACCCGTGCAGCCAGCTCGGCATTCAGCATATAGAGGCTCTTGGGATCGGACCCAAAGAGTTCTACCTTTTTGCAGAGGTCGGTGGCGTTCTTTTCCTCTTCCCCCTGCTCCTTAATAAACCAGTCTAGGAACTGGGTGGTCTTGTAGTCCCGTTTTGCAAGTGCTTCGGTATAGATGTCACCAATAGAGGCGGTAATCATCTGCTCATGAGCCAGGCTCAGCTTCACACCGTCTGCAATGGAGTTAATCTGCATTTCCGGCTGATCAATGGCCTCCAGCACTACGGGGGAACCGTCATTCAGCATATACTGCCGAAACAGCAGTGCATGGTCCAGCTCCTCTTTGGCCTGCACTTCATACCAGTTTGCAAAGCCATCCAGGTTCTGTTCTGCATAGTAGCCGGCAATGGCCAAATAGAGGTACGAGGAGTAAAGCTCCTTGTTAATCTGCTTGCCCAGCAAGGCGGTTACATTTGCATCTGTCATATCTTATACCGCAGCTTTCCACAACCCGTGAAGGTTGCAATACTCATAGGCCTCTATAGCCTGCTCATCTTCAGTTAGCTTAAAGGTTGCCACAGGCTGCTCGCCTACTGCCAGAACCCGACGATAGATACCGCTGGTGGTCTTCAGGTAAACGAATGCAATATGGTGCTCTTCCAGCATGGGGTGCAGTACACTGCCCACCTGTACGGTAACGGTATCGCCGGAGACAGTTACTACAGGTACATGCTTTTCGGTGGCTGCATCGGTGGTATTGGCAACCAGCAGCTGCATAGGCTCACCGCAGCAAATCATAGGAACACCAGAATCGTGAAGGACCTCAACCATGTTTCCGCAATGTTTGCATCTCAAAAATTTCTGCTCTTTCATCATAACTACCTCTTTCATTTTTTATTATTTTATGTTGGGGTGTTTTACCCAAATAACTTTTGTACTTTCATTATAGCATAGAGAATTTAAAAATCAATAGTAATTATCATTATTAATAGTTTCGACATAATTGCTTCTTTAATAAAAAAATATAAAATGTGGTGCTTATCCTTTAAGGGAAGCATATCATGTTGCCTGTACAAAATCAAGCCGTTGTGTTACAATATTCGCAACGCGTAAAAACACAATACTATTTAAGGGTGATAGATAGCTTAAAAGTACCCTATAAGCTATCTATCGGGTTATGCACAGGTTGACCGTATGTCCAAAGAGCACAGGTCCTGGGGACGGATTCTTGCCGTCAGGGACAAGGGCGGAATTTTCTTTGAAAGCCGGATATCGTCTAATCATTTCTTTACTGTGCGTGATTAGACCGGTGCCTCCTTTAAAATTTTGTGCCGACGCACAGCGGCGGAATGGACGATTATTATGATGGGACTTCGTGAGGATGCCAACCGCATTATTGAAGCAGCCATAGCTTCGGCTATGCCAGGAGAAGCGGTGAAAAGAGCGCTTTCCGGAAAGAACTTTTCCTCCGGCAGGCTAATACTGGTGTCGGTGGGCAAGGGTGGCTGGCAGATGGCCCAAAGTGCGTGGGAGCTTCTGGGCGACCGTATTGACAGCGGTGTGGTTATTACAAAGTACGACCATGTGAAGGGGAGCTTGGGTAAGCTGCAGCTTTTTGAGGCGGGGCACCCTGTCCCCGATGAAAACTCCTTTAAGGCCACACAGGCGGCTATTGATGTTGTCAAAGGGCTGACTGCGGAGGATACCGTCCTGTTTCTGGTGTCCGGCGGCGGTTCGGCACTGTTTGAAAAACCCCTTATCACCCCCCACGAACTTACACGGCTTACCGGCGAGCTGCTTTCCTGCGGCGCGGACATTGTAGAGATGAATACCGTTCGGAAGCGGTTTTCGGCAGTAAAGGGAGGACGTTTTGCGGAGCTTTGTGCCCCTGCCAAGGTCTTTTCGGTGGTGCTTTCCGACATTATCGGTGACCCACTGGATATGATAGCTTCCGGCCCCGCATACCCCGACAGCTCCACCTGTGAGCAGGCTATGGGGATTGTAAAAAAGTACAACCTGACCCTGACCCCTGCCATGGAGCAGCTGCTTCAGCAGGAAACACCCAAAGCCCTTAGCAACGTGGAAACCCAGATTACCGGCAGCGTCCGACAGCTTTGTACCACGGCTGCTCGTGTCTGTACCGAGCTGGGCTACCAGCCCATAGTGCTTTCCACAGGGCTCTGCTGTGTGGCACGGGAGGCAGGAAGCTTTATGGCATCCATTGCCCGCTCCCACGAGGACAGCGACCGCTCTCTGGCTTTCATTGCCGGAGGTGAAACGGTGGTGCACCTTACCGGAAAGGGTCTGGGTGGACGGAACCAGGAGCTGGCGCTTGGTGCTGCCGAGGGCATTGCAGGTATGGAGAATACTGCAGTGTTCTCCGTGGGTTCCGACGGTACTGACGGGCCTACCGATGCGGCAGGCGGTTATGTGGACGGAACCACACGGGACCGCTTGGAGCAGCAGGGAATACATATTTTCGATGTACTGCAAAACAACGATGCCTACCACGCCTTACAGCGCTGTGACGGACTGATAATGACCGGTGCCACAGGAACCAACGTGAACGATCTGTCGGTGGTGCTGCTGCGCCGCTAACATACAAAAAAGGAAGGGCTTGACGCCCTTCCTTTTTTTGCGCCTCGCAATATGAACTATTTGTTAACACAATTTTTGTATACTGCCACAAAAAGATTAAAATGTTATGGTTTTTGTCGTATTTATGTTGACCTTTTGTGTAAAAAGTACTATGATATGAGCATGTTAAGTATTATGTATACATAATACAGTGTAATGGAGGTTACAAATGAAAACAATTGCTATACCTTACCACACCGGCAGCATGGACCTGCACATCGATGAGAAAAACCTGCAGGCTGTTATTACTGCCAAAATGCATGAGTACCACAGCGGCAAAAGCGAGATAGAACTGATACACGATGCACTGGAGCATCCCATCGGCTCGCCCCGTCTGCGGGAACTAAGCAAGGGCGCCAAAAAGGTGGTGCTGGTAACCAGTGACCACACCCGTGCTGTCCCCAGCAAGCTTACCCTGCCCATACTGCTGGCGGAAATTCGTGCCGGAAGCCCCGATGCCGATATTACCATTCTCATTGCCACCGGCCTGCACCGTGCCACCACCGAGGAGGAGCAGCGCAGAATGTTTGGTGACAACATTGTGGATAACGAAAAGATTGTAGTAAACGATGCCTTTAACCCCACCGACTTTGTACACGTGTGTAAGCTTCCCTCGGGAGCCGATTTTCAGGTGCATCACCTGGCAGTAGAGTGCGACCTGCTGCTCACCGAAGGGTTCATTGAGCCCCACTTCTTTGCAGGCTTCTCCGGCGGACGCAAGAGCATCCTTCCCGGCATCTGCTCCGAGGTAACCGTAAACGAAAACCACTCCTACAAGGCCATTGCCAGCCCCTATGCCGCCGCAGGCGTACTCCGGCACAACCCTATTCACGAGGATATGGAGGCCGCAGCCCGTGCGGTGAACGTACAGTTTACCTTTAATGTAGCGCTGGACGGCAATAAAAAGGTGGTTGCAGCCTTTGCAGGCGACCTGGTGGAATCCCACCTAAAGGGCGCCGAGTTTATCCGTGAGATGTCCCAGTGCCCCAGCATCACCGGTGATATCGTCATCACCTCCAACGGCGGCTATCCGCTGGACCAGAACCTGTACCAGTCCCCCAAGGCGGTTGCTACTGCCGAGGCCTGTGCAGGGGAGGATGGTGTCATCATCATGTGCTGCTCCTGCTGTGACGGAATGGGCGGTACCCACTTCGCAAAGCTTATCACCATGGGTTCCATAGAAGAGATAGATGCCTACCTGTCCAAAATTCCTCCTAAGGAGACCATTCCCGAACAGTGGTGCCCCCAGATATACTCCCGTATACTGCGCAACCACAAGGTCATTTTGGTTACTACCTACCTGTCTCCCGAAGAGGTGCGCAAAGCCAACATGATACCAGCCTCTTCCCCCGACGAGGCACTGGAACTGGCTTATGCCATGAAGGGCAAGGACGCAAAAGTAGTGGTCATTCCGGACGGTGTTTCGGTTTTGGCTGTTAAGGACTAGGGTATTTTCTATAAATGAAACACCCGCAAACGTTTAACGTTTTTAGAAAACCACCGGCAAGAAAAGGAGATAACAATATGCTTAATTTAGCGCTGAAGGTACACGACAACGACAATGTAGCCACCATATTTGGTGATGGTATTGTGGACGGTACACTGGTGGAGGTTCGTGACAAAAAAGGCAACAGCGAACAGCTCCATGTTCACGGTGACATTCCCTACGGCCACAAACTGGCTGTATGTGATATTAAAACCGGAACCCAGATTACCAAGTACGGCGAGGAGATAGGGGTAGCCACTACCGATATTAAAAAGGGCGACTACGTGCATGTTCACAACCTGGACAGCATGCGGGGACGGGGCGACCTGTAATACTAGGCTCCAGTTAAAACAAGGAGGATATAAACAATGGAATTTTTAGGATATGTACGGCCCAATGGCACCGTAGGCGCACGTAACCACGTTGCGGTTATTCCCAGCGTCATCTGCGCCAACGATGTAGCACAGGCCATAGTAGGGCAGGTTCAGGGCTGCGTGGGTTACTTTCACCATCAGGGCTGCTGCCAGCTGCCCCCCGACCTTGACCGTGTTACCGATACTCTTTGCTCTTTGGGCTGCAGCCCCAACGTAGGCGCCGCACTGGTGGTAAGCCTGGGCTGCGAAGGTACCGACCACGCACGTCTGGTGGAAACTATAGCAAAGACCGGAAAACCGGTTGAGATTATTCACATTCAGGAGCTGGGCGGAGCAAGCCGTGCCATACAGGCAGGTATTGACGCTGCACAAAAGCTGGCCATTCAGATATCTACCCTGCAGCGGGAGCCTGTGGACATCTCCAAGGTTGTTATGTCCATTAAGTGCGGTGCTTCCGACACCACCAGTGGTATGGCCTCCAACTGCGTTATCGGCTATGTAGCCGATAAGCTGGTTGATCTGGGTGCTACCGTTGTGTTCGGTGAAACCACCGAATTCCTGGGTGCAGAGCACATACTGGCCCGCAGAGCTGTAACTCCCGCTGTAGGCGATAAAATATACCAGATAGTAAATGCTATGGAAACCCGTGCCAAGTCCCTTGGTTGTGACATGCGCAAGGGACAGCCCACCCCCGGAAATATTGAGGGCGGACTTTCCTCCATTGAAGAAAAATCACTGGGAGCCATTGTTAAGTCCGGCACCAAGCCCATACAGGGCGTACTGGAATATCCCGAAATGGTCACAAACCACAAGGGACTGTGGATAAAGGACACCCCCGGACGGGAGCCTGAAATCCTTACCGGCATGGCAGCCACCGGCGCACAGTTTATGATGTTCTCCACAGGGCGCGGCGCACCCCAGGGCTTCCCCTCCATGCCTGTTATAAAGGTTTGTGGAAACCCCCACACCTACGAACGCATGGAGCATGACATGGACCTGAACGCAGGCCTTATCATTACCGGCGCAAAAACCATAGAGCAGGTGGGCGAAGAAGCCTTTGCACTGCTGACACGTGTGCTTTGCGGCCAGTACACCAAGAACGAGTCTATTAAGTACTTCAATTCTATTGACATTCATACTCTGGGACCAGTTATCTAAGCTCTAAGGTTTTGCCCCGTGGAACAGGGCTTTGCAGAGCCCTTTCATATCTCTATTCCCCCATTATCCAAACTAAAAACAAACGAGGAGAGTACTATTATGAATCCAGTAATAGCAATGCTCATTGGCGTAGCAATTATGATGGTTCTCATCATCTTTACAAGAATGCACGCCTTCCCATCTCTGATTATCTCCGCTATCCTAATCGCAGTTCTTTCCGGCTTTCCCCTTGCCGAATCCATTAGCACCGTAACCGGCGGCTTCGGCGGCACAATGGCAAGCATCGGTATCGTTATCGGCTTCGGCTGTATTATGGGTATCTTCCTGGAAAAGAGCGGTGCTGCTAAGCGCATGGCTCTTACCATCCTGAAGATGGTAGGCGTAAAACGTGCCGACGTGGTACTGGGCCTTACAGGCTTTGTGGTATCCATCCCCGTATTCTGCGATTCCGGATTTGTTATTCTGTCCTCTTTGGCCAAGGAGTTTTCCCGTCTGACCAAGAAATCTATGGTTGGCCTTGGCGGTATTCTGGGTATGGGTCTTTATATTACCCACTTCATGGTTCCCCCCACCCCCGGCCCTCTGGCTGTTGTGAGCACCTTCCAGAAGGAAGGCCTGCCTGTAGACCTTGGTATGTTCATCATCTACGGCCTGCTCATGTCTATTCCTCTGTTTATCTTCTCCATCTTCCTGTTCCGTTACTTCGGCAACAAGTACCCCGATCTTATCGTCCCCAACCAGATTGACCGCAGCAAGTACACCCCTGCTCAGCTAAAGGTTCTGGATGCTATAGATGCTAAGGTTGCTTCCGGTAAGGACCTGGAAAACAGCGACTTTGAGGCACTGCTCAGCGCAGAGAAGCTTCCCGGTGCTGGCATCTCCTTTACCATTCTGCTACTGCCTGTTGTTCTTATTCTTTGCAACACCGTAGTGGGACAGATTGCCTCCCTGAAGGGCACCATGTTTGCTTCTGTAGTTACCTTCCTTGGTAACCCTGTCATTGCACTCTTCATCTCCCTCTGTCTGGGCGCTTTCGTTCTGGCACGGGACCTGGACAACAAGTCTGTTGTAAACATGATGAACCTGGCGCTACAGGATGCAGGTCCCATCATCTGCATTACCGCTGCAGGCGGTGCACTGGGTGCAGTTGTTAAGGCCAGCGGTGCTGCTCAGATTATGGCTGACGGCATTGTTGCCATGGGCATACCCGGTATTCTGGTTCCTCTGCTCATCGGCACCATTATGCGCTTCCCACAGGGCTCCGGTACCACTGCAATGATTACCGGCTCTGCAATTATCGCTCCCATGGTTGCTACACTGGGCATTAACCCCTACCTTGCAGGTCTGGCTATCTGCCTTACCTCCATGTGCCCCTCCTTCCTGAACGACAGCTATTTCCATGTTGTCACAAACTTCAGTGGAATGGACATTAAGACCAGCCTGAAGACCTGGAGCATGAGCACCATCCTTATTCCTATCTTCGGCTCAATCATTATTGCTGTTCTCAGCATCTTCTTCCACTAAGCACAGGATACCCTGTACATAGCATTTTCGGGATAATGGGATTGCTACAAAAAAGAGGCTGCCAAAGCAGCCTCTTTCGTCTTATGAAAAATCGGTTTTCCCTTCACATGCTCCCTTTACAGAGTGCAGGGATTTATGGATAGTCTATTGAGTTATTTTTTAGCGGTGGGCTGACCCCATAGGTCGGACAGGTATTCCACTATCTTTTCCTTTGCCAGTTCCAGATGCTTGCGGTTTACTTCGTCCGCTTCCTCCACTGCTCCGGTAATGATAGCATGTATCATCTGCCTATGCTCCTCTACCGACTCATCAAAGCGCTGATGCCGCATAAGGGAGTAGATACGGAACTGCTGTATCATGGTGTGCACCCGCCGATAGCTTTCTACCAATAGGTTGTTGCCACTTAAAAGGATAAAATAGCTGTGGAGCTGTTCGTCTATCTCAATATACTTTTTCAGGTTATCTTCCCGGTGGGCGGCTGTAAGCTCCGATACGAACTGCAGCAGCTGTTCCTTGTGCTCGGTGGTCAGGTGTTCCTTGGAATGCAGCAGGGCATAGGACTCCATCATGACCCGCATGTCAAATATTTCTTCTATCTCCCGCAGGGTAAAGGCTTTGACAAAGACACCCTTGTTGGGCTGCTCCACCACCAAACCATCTCCTGCCAGCTGGCGCAGTGCTTCCCGTATAGGGGAACGGCTCACCTGCAGGTGGTCCGCCAGCTCCTTCTCCTGAAGCCATTGTCCGGGCAGGTATTTGCCGGTGCATATTTCATTTTTCAGTATCTGATATGCCTGATCGCGGATGGTTCCGGCGATAGGCCGCTTTTCGGTAAACATGTGTTGGCAGCCTCCCAAAAGTAGAATGCGTATTGCAAAAAAGACAGTCTGTTTGTATAATAGCTAAGTGGCATACGCATTTTTTGACAAATTTCATAAATGGCATTATTTCTATTTATTATACATCATCCTGCCACGTACAACAAGAGTTTGCATATCTAATTTGTCTATAAAATAACAGGAAGCAATGGGTTGAAGAAAAAACTATGACAGCTGTACTAATTAAAGCGTTTTCCTTTATCCTGCTCATAGCAGCGGGACAGTTCCTAAAGCGGATGGGCATCTTTGGCCCCCGCGATCATCAGATTGTTGTAAAAATCGTTATGAATATTACCCTGCCCGCAGCAGTCATTGCCAGCTTTTCCGGGGTGCAGATTACCCCTCAGCTGCTGGCAGTTATGCTCATCGGGCTGGGCGTCAATGTTTTGCTGGTGTTCTTTGGCTGGCTCTACTCCCGAAAGGGGAGTGCTGCTGACAAGGCCTTTGCCATGCTCAATTTCAGCGGCTACAACATCGGTGCTTTTGCCATGCCCTATCTCCAAAGCTTTCTGGGGCCCAGCGGCGTAGTAATTGCCTGTATGTTCGACAGCGGAAATGCCATGGTATGTACCGGCGGCAGCTATGCGCTGACCTCTGCTGTGGTTTCCGGAGGCAAGGGCGAGCCTGTCACTTTAATATCTATACTGAAAAAGCTTTTTTCCTCCACCGCCTTTGACACCTACCTGGCTATGCTACTGCTGACTGTGCTGGGTATTCAGGTGCACCCTGTGATACTGTCGCTGCTGGCCCCCGCAGGTGCCGCCAATGCAGGTGTTGCTATGCTGCTTATCGGCCTTATGCTGCAGTGGGAGCACAAACCCGGCTACCTCCGCAAAGCCATTACTACCGTGCTGGTGCGCAATCTGGTTGCGGTGGTGGGCGGCCTGCTATTCTTCTTCTGCACCCCGTTCCCCTTGGAAATCCGTCAGGTGGTTGTCATTATTCTCTTTGCACCTATCTCGGTGGTGGCTGCTGCCTTTACTGAAAAATGCGGCGGAGATGCGGGACTGGCTGGCTTTACAAACTCCCTTTCCATTCTGGTCAGCGTGGGTATTATCACCACCCTTGCTGTTGCCATGTTCGGTGTTTAAAGTTTTATCTTTTGGGGCTGTTGCACAATGCATATTTATGTAGCGTGTGACAGCCCATTTTTTCTTTTTCAATTGGAAAATGGCAAAAAAAATGCTACAATGGTCTTATAAAACTGTAAAGGAGGGACATACGGGCTAAATCAGCCTGTATGGCGGGAAAATGGGAATTATTAAGGCTGTTACAAACGCAGTAGGCGGCGCACTGTCTGACCAGTGGTTAGAGGTCATTGAGCCTGACGAAATGGGCGCAACAACGGTATTTACCCGTGGTGTACCCGTACGCCGGGACGATAAGCGCGGCCAGAACCGCAAAGGCACAAGCAATGTGGTATCAAACGGCTCGGTCATCCACGTATACCCCGGTCAGTTTATGCTGCTGGTAGACGGTGGCAAAGTGGTGGATTATTCTGCCGAGGCGGGCTATTACACCGTCAACACCTCCGCCATGCCCTCCCTTTTTAACGGGGAGTTTGCCGAAACACTGACCTCCTCGCTGGACCGTGTCCGCTTTGGCGGCGTTACCCCCACTGCCCAAAAGGTATACTACATAAACCTGCAGGAGATAAAGGGCATTAAGTTCGGTACCCGCAACCCTATTAACTACTTTGACAGCTTCTACAATGCAGAGCTGTTTCTGCGTACCCACGGCACCTACTCCATTAAGATTTCCGACCCGCTGCTCTTCTTTGCAGAGGCCATTCCCCGGGACCGCGACAAGGTAGCTATTGAGGAGATTAACGAGCAGTACCTTTCGGAGTTTTTACAGGCGCTGCAGTCAGCCATAAACCAGATGTCTGCGGACGGCGTGCGCATCTCCTTTGTCCCCTCCAAGGGCATGGAGCTTAGCAAGTATATGGCAAATATTCTGGATGAGGAATGGCGAAGCAGCCGTGGTATGGAGATACAGTCGGTGGGTATTGCAAACATCTCCTACGACGACAGCTCCACCGAGCTTATTAATATGCGCAACAAGGGCGCCATGCTCAGCGACCCCACCGTACGGGAGGGTTACATGCAGGGTGCTGCGGCACGGGGCATAGAGGCTGCAGGCAGCAATGCAAACGGTAGCATGGCAGGCTTTATGGGCATGGGTGTCGGTATGCAGGCAGCAGGCGGACTGCTGGGCGGTGCCTCCCAGCGCAACATGGAGCAGGCAGCAGCACAACGGGCGGCAGCCACACCTGCACCTGCCACGGCAAACAGCTGGGTATGCTCCTGCGGTACACAGAATACAGGACGTTTCTGCTGTGACTGCGGCACACCCCGCCCCGCAGCAACGGAATGGAGCTGCGGTTGTGGCACTGTAAACCAAGGCAAGTTCTGCATGAACTGCGGCAAGCCCCGGGGAGACTTTAAGATAGTCTGTGACAAGTGCGGTTTTGTGGTGGATATGACAGGGGTAACCCCCAAGTTCTGCCCTGACTGCGGCGACCCCATTACCGAAGCCGACAGGAAGTAACCCCCCTTTTCATTACCCAGAAAGGTTGTGCAACATGGCTGTTATTACCTACAAATGCCGAAACTGCGATGGCGGGCTTATCTTTGACCCCGATACCCAGCAGTTTCGCTGTGAATACTGCGGCTCTCTTTTTACCGAGCAGGAGCTGACGGACAGCACCCCCGATTCCCAGCAGGACCGCCCTGCACCCGAGGCAGATACGCCTCATGGAGAGGCAGGCACTGCGGTACTGTACACCTGCCCCAGCTGTGGCGGGGAGATAGTAACCGACGAAACTACCGCTGCTACCTTCTGCTACTACTGCCAAAACCCCGTAGTGCTCTCGGGTCGGTTGGACGGAGCCTTCACCCCGGACAGCGTGGTCCCCTTTGTCATAAACAAGGAGGAAGCTGTAACCCGCTTTCTGGAATGGACAGGGAAGAAGTGGTTTATCCCACGGGCTTTTTTTAGCAAAAGCCAGATAGAAAAGATAAGCGGCATCTACTTCCCATGCTGGATAGTAGACTGCGATGTGGAAGGTGCGCTGGATGCCAACGCCACCCGTGTGCGCAGCTGGGAGAGCGGGGACACCCGCTATACCGAAACGAAGCATTTTCGCATTCGGCGGGCAGGCAGGCTGCACTTTGAGGACATTACCAAAAATGCCCTGCAAAAAGCCAACCGCAAGCTGATGGATAGGGTACAGCCCTTCGACCACAGGGCAGCAAAGGATTTTTCCATGCAGTATCTGCTGGGTTTTCAGGCCGAAAAGCGTGATATAGAACGGGAAAGCCTGGCGCAGGAGGTGCAGGATGACATCTCTCGCTACACCCAGACACTGCTTAGCGACACCATTTCCGGCTACTCCACCGTAGTGCCTATGGGACTGCGGGCAGAAACACAGGCAGAGCAGTGGCAGTATACCCTGCTGCCCGTGTGGGTGCTTACCTACAAGGCTCCCGGGGGCAAGCTTTACTACTACGCCATGAACGGCCAGAACGGCAAGGTGTGCGGTGAGCTTCCTGTGGATATGGGACGGTTGGCTATTCTTTTTGCCGCTCTTTGCCTACCGCTCTTCCCACTCTTTATGTGGCTGGGAGGGATGTTGTTTTGAAAAAGCTTTTAACACGGGGTCTGGCGCTTTTTATTGTCCTAACCCTGCTTTTCACTACCTTTGCCTTTGGGCAGGAGGGGGAGCAGCGTGTATTTGACGATGCGGGGCTTTTTTCTGCCGATGAACTACCCGTTTTGGAAAATAAGATTGCCGAGCTGAGGCAGAGCCTTGCAACCGACCTAGTGGTGGTCACCACCGACAATGCCCAGGGCAAAACCGCTACTGCCTACGCCGACGACTACTATGACAACAACGGCTTTGGGGTAGGAGATGGGTCCAGCGGTGCTTTGTTCCTCATTGATATGGATAATCGGGAAATCTGCATCTCCACTACAGGAGAAATGATTGATATTCTGACCGATGCACGGATAGACAGCATACTGGATGACGCCTATGAGGTGATTACCATACCGGATTACTATGCGTGCGCCATGGCCTTCCTTTATGGGGTAGAAGAGTATTCCGCTGCCGGTGTACCGGAGGGACAGTTCCAGAAGGACACTAACACCGGAGAGGTTACCATTTATACCCCGGAACCACAGCAAACAACCACAGGTATACCTGTGGGGCTGCTTCTAGGCAGTGCCGCACTGGCGCTTTTAGTGGCTGCACTGGCTTGCGGCGGGGTAGTGATGCAGTACCGCATGGTTGGCCGTGCCGACAACTACAGTCTGGAGCACAACAGCAACCTGGATTTGACCTGCCGAGAGGATATTTTTCTGCACCAAACTGTTACCCAGCAGCACATAGAACGTTCCTCGGGTAGCTCGGGCGGCGGCGGAAGCTCTACCCACCGTTCCAGCAGCGGTGTAAGCCACGGAGGCGGCAGCCGTAAGTTTTAGCTTGAATGTAGGCTGTAATTAAGGTACAATAACTGAGTAAGTTATTGTACCTTAATTGTTAGGAGGACGATGGGTTGAAAGATGCTTTCAGCCATTCCTCGCAGGGCGATGCACAACTATCCGCTTGACGGCGGCAGTACCTATGTGCAAAATGCTCCTATCATTTCTCTGCTTCACATGATAGGGGCTGTTTAAAATAGAATTTATGCCGATGTAAAACGGCGGAATGGAGCATTTATGTTGACAGATATCGAGATAGCCAAACTTGCAAAGCCCCTGCCCATTACCAAAGTAGCCCAGTCCCTAGGAATACCTATGGAAGCGCTGGAGCCCTACGGACAGACCAAAGCCAAGGTGAGTGAAGCCTTTATCCGCAGCATGGAGGATAAACCGGACGGTAAGCTGGTACTGGTGACCGCTATTAACCCTACCCCCATGGGTGAAGGTAAAACCACCACCACCGTAGGTATTGGTGAGGCCATGCCCCTTATTGGTAAAAAGGCTATTATCGCCCTCCGGGAGCCTTCACTGGGCCCTGTGTTCGGTGTTAAGGGCGGTGCTGCGGGCGGCGGCTATGCACAGGTTATCCCTATGGAAGACATAAACCTCCATTTTACCGGCGATATGCACGCCATTACATCTGCAAACAACCTACTGTGTGCACTGTTGGATAACCACCTGCAGCAAGGGAATACTCTGGGCATAGACCCCCGCAGAATTCTCTTTAAACGCTGCATGGACATGAACGACCGTGCCCTGCGAAACATACTGGTGGGACTGGGCGGCAAGCCCAACGGCGTTCCCCGTGAGGACGGCTTTAACATCACCGTTGCCAGCGAGATTATGGCTATTCTCTGCCTCTCCAGCGGCCTTACCGACCTAAAGGAACGTCTGGGACGCATCCTCATTGCCTACAGCTACAGCGGCGAGCCTATCTACGCCCGTGACCTGCAGGCACAGGGTGCTATGACCGCCCTGTTGCGGGATGCCCTAAAGCCCAACCTAGTGCAGACCCTGGAAAACACCCCCTGTCTCATGCACGGCGGGCCTTTTGCCAACATTGCCCACGGGTGCAACTCGGTACGGGCCACCAAGCTGGCACTAAAGCTGGCAGACTACACCATTACCGAGGCAGGCTTCGGCAGTGACCTTGGCGCCGAGAAGTTTTTGGACATTAAGTGCCAAACCGCAGGGCTTGCTCCCAGCTGCGTAGTGCTGGTTGCCACTGTGCGGGCGCTAAAGTATAACGGTGGCGTTAAGAAGGCCGATGTAACCCTGCCCAATGTGGAAGCGCTGAGAGCGGGGCTCTGCAACCTTGGTGCACATATTGACAACATGAAGAAGTACGGTGTACCGGTGGTGGTTGCCATTAACCGCTTCCTTACCGACACCGACGAGGAGCTGGCAGCTATCGAGGGCTACTGCACCGCACGGGGCGCAGACTTTGCCCTTTCCGAAGTATTTGCCAAAGGTGGCAAGGGTGGCATGGCACTGGCTGAGAAGATTGTTGCTGCCTGCGAGCAGCCCTCCCACTTTGCCCCCATCTACGACAGCAAGAGCGGCACCATAGAAACCAAGATAGAGGCTATCGCCAAGACCATCTACGGTGCGGCTGAGGTGGCTTACACCGCTTCCGCCCGCAAAGCCATGCGGGAGATTTCCGCTCTTGGCGGTGACAGCTTACCTGTCTGCATAGCAAAAACCCAGTATTCCCTTTCTGATGACCCCTCTCTGCTGGGACGGCCCACTGGCTTTACCGTCACCGTACGGGATCTGCGGCTTTCCAACGGTGCAGGCTTCGTGGTGGCACTGACAGGGGAGATTATGACCATGCCGGGGCTTCCCAAGGCACCTGCTGCTTCGGTCATTGATGTGGATGAGAATGGAGAGATAGTAGGGCTGTTTTAAGGGGTTGCCCCTCATACCGGGGCGGGGGTTTGTCGCTCATGCCGCGACGGGCACATACTTTTCCACCGGGAAAAGTATACAAAAGCTCCCAAAGGGGTTGCCCCTTTGCAAACTCCGCACAGCAATCGGGGCCGATACGACGAGAAAAACCCTGTGGGTTTTTTCCCTTCTAACCAGCCCCTCCATGCTGTGTGAGGTAGCCTCCGGCGGATTTAAAATAGCGACAGTTGCGAAGCTTGTCGCCGTCCCGGCTCCATTTGCTACACAAACCGTCCGTGCGACTTTGATGCTCCACCGGAGCATCAATTGCTTTGCAACCGTCGAATGGGTGCTTCCGTCGCTATGGGGAACGGACGGGAGCTTAGTTTTTCGCTTCGCATCCAACCCCGCGTTCGGCTGGAGGGAGCACATCGTAAGCGAAGCGAATCTCGTTGCTTCCGCAGAAGTAGCATGTGCCTATGGCAGGGTGCACCACGGATTATTTATATTTTGCGTACTACAAAATATAGCGGAAGAGATGGGTAGAAAGATGAGTAACCAAAATATTTACGATAATCAAGACTTTTTTGATGGGTATAAAAAATTAAGAGGAAACCCATCTTCTGCCAATGACCTTGTGGAAAAACCTGCTTTGTTTAGTCTTGCACCAAATTTATATGATAAAACTGTGCTTGATATTGGATGTGGATATGGTGAAAACTGCGTTCAGTTTCTAAAGTTGGGGGCATCAATGATTAAAGGGATTGACATATCAGCCAAAATGCTTGAAATAGCCAACAAAGAGAATTCTTCCCCTAATATACAATATATCAATAAAAGCATGACTGAATTAGCTGAAATTACTGAAAAGTTTGACGTGGTATTTAGCTCGCTTGCCGTTCATTACATTGAAGATTTTGATAAGCTGGTAGCAGATATTTTTAATTTATTAAATCAGGATGGTTATTTTATATTTTCACAGGAACACCCGCTCACTACTGCTTTGTTAACGCAAAATTATTGGACACGAAATGCTGAAAATGAGCGCATACATTATAATTTGACAACCTACGCTCTTGAGGGCGAACGAAAAGTGACATGGATTGTTGATGGTGTGATAAAATATCATCGTACAATTTCAAGTATTATAAACTCATTGTCAGGTGCAGGCTTTGCTATCGAAAAAATGCTTGAGCCTATTCCAAGCAAAGATATTATGGAACAGTATCCGTCATACAAAAAGTATATCCATAAACCTGATTTTTTGCTTATTAAAGCGAAAAAATGCAACCCCGTAAAATGAGCATAATCTTTGTATCGCCTTATTGTTCTTATTCGGGCAATTGCGCTGCTCCCGCTCCCCATGGGGGCGGCACGCTTCGCCGCCCCCATTTTAAATCCGCCGGGGCTACTGCTCGGCGAATTGCGCAGTGAGTTAGACGGGCGGTACGCACGTCGTATCCACAAGCACTGAGCCGGGGGATGTCAAAGGGGGCACCCCTTTGAGAGCTTTTGTTTACTTTGGGCGGCTCCAAAGTAAATGCCATGCGGCGGCATGAGCCGCAAAGCTGTCGGCTTTTGCCGACTACCCCCGCTGAAAGCGGCATCCCCCCGCCGTTTAGGCGGCTTCCCCCGCCGTTCAAGCGGCAAACCCTGCCGTTTAGGCGGAAAACCCCGTCGTTTAGGCGGAATCCACCGCTGTGTTAGGCAAAAATAACAGCATAGCAGATAGAGGATAATGCAATGATTATAAAAACAAACTCCCCCGAAGAAACCATAGCCGCCGGTGAAGCTTTGGCAAAGCTGCTCCGCGGCGGTGATATCCTAGCCTATACCGGGGGTATGGGCGCAGGCAAAACCACCTTTACCATCGGCCTTGCCAAGGGACTGGAGCTGGATGCATGGGTATCCAGCCCCACCTTTGCCCTTGTGCATGAATATGAAGGCAGGCTACCCGAAAGGCAGCTGTCTCTTTGTCACTTTGATATGTTTCGCATTAACACCGCCGACGACCTATACTCCACTGGTTTTTTTGATTACCTGGAGAGCGGAAAGATTATAGCGGTGGAATGGAGTGAAAATATAGCGGGGGCGTTACCGAAGCCCTATATCACGGTTGCCTTTGAAAAGGGCGAGGGTGATGCCCGCACCATTACAATAACAGGAGATGAACGTTTTTGAAGATACTTGCATTAGAGGCCTCGTCGGCAGCAGGCTCGGCGGCGGTCTGTGAGGAGGACAAGGTAATAGGGGAGAGCTTTCTCCACACTGCAAAAACCCACAGCCAAACCCTGCTACCTATGACAGAACAACTGCTCTGCGCCTGTGACACCACCCTGTCCCAGCTGGACTTTTTGGCAGTAACGGTGGGTCCCGGCTCCTTTACGGGACTGCGAATAGCCATAGCTGCCGTCAAGGGTATGGCTATGGGTGCGGACAAGCCCTGTGTGGGCGTATCCACGCTGGAGGCATTGGCCTACAACCTGCGTGGCTTTGAGGGGATAGGGGCTGCCGTTATGGATGCCCGCTGCGAACAGGTGTACACCGCCCTCTTTGCTCTGGAAGATGGTAAGGTACGTCGCCTGACTCATGACATGGCCATCCCCCTTACCGAGCTTTCGGAAATGCTACAAAATGAGAAAAAAACCATATTTCTTGTTGGCGATGGTGCTGAAATGTGTTATACTAAACTTCAGGACAATCATCCAAGTCTACGGCTTGCGCCTGCGGCTTTGCGTCTGGCACGGGCAGCCTCGGTGGCGGCTTGTGCCTTTGTAACGTATGAGCAGGAAGGCGCTATAGAGGCAGGGGCACTACTCCCCTCCTACCTGCGGCTGCCGCAGGCGGAGCGCGAGCTGCTTGCTCGGTCTTAACCGCAAATTTTTTTCAGGAGGAAATCAGTATGAGTATTAAGCCCTTTATTATGGACCATCCCCTTATCCAGCACAAACTTTCTATCCTTAGGGACGTCACCACCGGATCCAAGGAGTTCCGTGCACTTACCTCGGAGATAGCCACCCTCATCTGCTATGAGGCTACCCGTAACCTGACGCTGGAGGATGTGGAGATTTCCACCCCAATGGGCAAGATGCAGGCAAAGCACATTTGTGGCAGAAAGCTTGCTTTTGTTCCCATTCTGCGTGCCGGTATGGGTATGCTGGAAGGCGTGCTTACCCTGGTACCCGCTGCTAAGGTTGGACACATTGGGCTGTACCGTGACCACGAGACTGCCAAGCCTGTGGAATACTACTGCAAGCTCCCCACCGATATTGCCGAGCGGGAGGTCATAGTGCTTGATCCCATGCTGGCTACCGGCGGTAGCGCCATCGACGCCATTTCCCAGATAAAGGCTCGTGGCGTTACCCACATTAAGTTTATGTGCATCATTGCTGCCCCCGAGGGTATGCAGGCTCTTTCCGAGGCCCATCCCGACGTAGAGGTTTACTGCGGCGCACTGGATGAATGCCTCAATGAAGACAAGTATATTGTTCCCGGCCTGGGCGATGCCGGCGACAGAATATTCGGCACCAAGTAGTATTTAAAAAGAGGCTGTTACAACGTGCATGAGTACGCACGTTGTAACAGCCTCTTTTTTATCCCTATACTACTTTTTAATTAGCCTTACAAGGCGTGTGTAGAAGAACTGGATAGCCATGCCGATACCGAGCCCCCCCACTATGGTACCTAACCCCAGGGTGCCACCCAGTATAAGCCCTATAACACCCCAGGTGCAGTCCATAACAATACGGGTAGGGCCCATGGGTGTTTTTAGCTTGTCCGTAAAGTAGAGCATCATGGCTTCCATACCGCCTATGCCGTATTCCGGCAGCATGTAGATAGATATGCCGAGGCCAATGACCAGAACGCCGATAATATCCAGCAGCAGGCATGCCCAAAAGTTTTCGGGGGTAGAAATGCCCATGGATGCCCAGATGTTAATGAAAGGGCCAACTGAAAAGGTACAAACCACGCTGCCCCAACCTATCACCCTGCGGATAAGCAGAAAACTCATAGTAAGCACAAACAGATTGAGCAGCAGCGTAACCACGCCTACCGAAATGCCGGTGGTTTTAGAAGCGCCCTCCTCAAACATAGTAATGGGGTCTACACCTATGCCAGCCACCAGTGTCAGCTGTATGCCCAGCGCACAGATCATGGAACCAATGAATACCCACAGCAGGCAGTACAGCTTCTGGGGCAATGTGTCTTTTTTCAATGAAATTTCCCCCTGTCAATATATGTATACGCCTTAGTATAGCACCAAGCAACCTACGACGCAAGGAAAATACCTGTTGGAAATTTATCTAAAATACGGTATACTATTCTAGTAAATATAAAACAAGCCGGAACTGGGAGGACAACAAAAATGAGCGACTATAAAAACCTGCAAAACGGCAGTGATATTCGCGGCGTAGCCCTTGATGGAGTAGCGGGTGAGACAGTAAACTTGACACCTCAGATAGCCTGTGACATAGCTGCGGCTTTTGGCCGTTTTCTTTCAACGCAATGTGGCGAACCTGTGGAAAACTTAACCGTATCGGTAGGCAGAGACAGCCGCCTCAGCGGCCCTGCGTTGGACGAAGGCGTAACACGGGGACTTACCAGCATGAACATTCGGGTAGCCTCCTGTGGGCTGGCCTCCACCCCCGCCATGTTTATGTCCACGGTGCTTCCCGATCTGGCCTTTGACGGCGGCATTATGATTACCGCCAGCCACCTGCCCAAAAACCGCAATGGACTTAAATTTTTTACCAAAAACGGGGGATTGGAAAAGGACGAGATAGCCGCCATACTGGCCGACTGCGTCCCCACCTCCGGTGAACTGCGCAGCGACAGGGTATTTGCCTGTTCGCTTATAGAATCCTACTCCGCCCATCTGCGGGACATTATTCGCAAAGGGGTAAACAGCGGCACAAACTATGAAAAGCCCCTGACAGGCTTTAAAATAGCGGTGGATGCGGGCAACGGTGCCGGCGGGTTTTTTGCCGCACAGGTACTGGGGCCGCTGGGTGCGGACTACTCCGGCAGTGTGTTTCTGGAGCCGGACGGCGACTTTCCAAACCATATCCCCAACCCTGAAAACAAAGAGGCCATGGCTGCCATCTGCAAGGCAGTTACCGACGGTGGCTGCGACCTTGGTATTATCTTTGACACCGATGTGGACCGTGCTGCCGCTGTGGACAGCGAGGGCAGGGAGATTTCCCGAAACCGCCTCATTGCCCTTATGTCCTCCATTGTAGCGGAGGATGCCCCCGGTTCAGTCATCGTCACCGATTCGGTAACCTCCTCCCAGCTAAAGGTGTTCATTGAGCAGGAGCTGGGCTGTGTACACCACCGCTTTAAACGGGGCTATAAAAACGTCATTAACGAGTCTATCCGCCTGAACAACGCGGGAAAAACAAGCCTGTTGGCTATAGAAACCTCGGGTCACGGTGCACTGCGGGAAAACTACTTTCTGGACGACGGTGCATACCTTTCAGCCAAAATTATTATTAAGCTGGCAAAGCTGCGGGAGCAGGGACAGACACTGGGCAGCCTGCTTTGCAAGCTGGAGGACCCCCTGGAGGCCGGAGAGTTCCGCATAAAGATAGACTGCGAGGACTTTAAGGCCTATGGCGCCAAGGTGCTGGAGGACCTAACAGCATACGCGGCATCCCGTGCCGACTGGCAGCCTGCCAACGACAACTACGAAGGTCTACGCGCCGACGTTCCCGCCGCAGATGGATGGTTTTTGCTGCGGCTTTCCCTTCATGACCCCCAGATGCCTCTGAATATTGAGAGCAACAAGGAAGGTGGCATAGCAGCCATTGCCGCTATGTTGAGGGACTTTTTAAAGAACTATCCAAAGCTGATACTGCCAGCATCACTGTAAAGAGCAAAATGGGCGGCGGGATGATAAACATCCTGCCGTCCATTTATTTATGGTTTTTTCAGTCTATTTTGGTACGCTACAGTTCCTGCTGTAAAATAATTCATTTTTTGTTTCTTGACATCGTTTCCATTCCACTTTATAATAACGATTAAAACAATAATTATTATCATATTAAGGAGCACTTTATGAATCTTTCACTGGAAACCAGCCTGCCGGCTGCAGCGGTATTTTTACAGGGGCTTTTCAGCTTCTTTTCTCCCTGCGTACTGCCTCTGGTTCCCCTATACATTGGATACTTGGCGGGGGGTACCGGCGTAGCCGATGAAAATGGTGTGGTGCACTACCCTCGAAAAAAGGTACTGCTGAATACCCTCTGCTTTGTAATAGGGGTTAGCTTTGCTTTCTTTCTGCTGGGCTTTGGCTTTACCGCGGCAGGCCGTTTCTTTGGCAGCAACCGCAATCTGTTCGCCCGAATAGGCGGCATTATTGTTATTCTGTTCGGCGTTTACCAGCTGGGTATACTGGGCAGTTCCCGCCTGATACAGGAGGAACGCAGGTTACCCTTTCGGCTGCAAAACCTTGCTATGAACCCCCTGGTGGCTCTGGTTATGGGCTTTACCTTCAGCTTTGCATGGACACCCTGCGTAGGACCTGCCCTTACGGGCGTACTGCTCATGGCCTCCTCGGCACAGCAAGCAACCACAGGCTATGCCCTTATTGGGGTATACACCCTTGGCTTTGTGCTGCCTTTTCTGGCGGTGGGGCTCTTTACAGGACAGCTGTTGGAACTGTTTAAAAAGCACCGCAACCTGTTGCGCTATACCGTAAAGGCGGGGGGTGTTATTATGATACTTATGGGTATTATGATGTACACCGGGTGGATGAATAACATTACCGGATATCTTTCTCAGTTTGGTGCAGCGGCTCCCTCCGCACCTTCCTCCCAGCCTGCACCACCCACAGCACCCAACCCAAACAGTTCCCCCGAAAGCGGCAGCCTACCGGAACAGAGCCCGCCCCCTGCCAAAGATGCTCCTGTTCCCGCACCCGACTTTACCCTGATGGACCAGTACGGCAACAGCCACACCCTTTCCGACTACAAGGGTAAGGTGGTGTTCCTGAACTTCTGGGCCACATGGTGCGGCTACTGTGAAAAGGAGATGCCTGACATTCAAAAGCTGTACGAGAAGTACAGCGGGGATGACAGTGAGGTAGTGGTACTGGGCATGATAGCAGACATTGCCCCCGACGCACTGTCCGACTACCTGACCAAGGGCGGTTACAGCTATCCAAATCTACTGGACAGTAACGGGCAGGTGTTTGCCACCTACGGTGTCTCGGCACTTCCCACCACCTTTATGATTGATAAGGACGGCAATGTCTTTGGGTACCTTTCCGGCATGATGACCGCGGCTATGATGCAGGACATTGTAGACCAAACACTAAACAGCGGAGGGGCTTCGGCATCCTCCGCCACACCCGAACCTACGCCCGAGCCTACACCATCATTGCCCGCCTCCACCACCGTGGGGGAGGGCAATCTCTACATACAGCAGCTTGCAGCCAACACCATCTCCAAGCTGGAGCTTTCCGGAAAGGATCCCTTTCGGCAGGTGCAGTCGGTCTATGAACATCTCATTGCCAACACTACCTTTGCTCCCCCCGTAGGGTTGGATAGCTGGCAGCTCCACCAGAGTGTACAGCCAAGCTATCTGGAAAACCGTGCCCTAAGCCCACTGGCATACGGCATTGGCTCCTGTGAGGACTACGCCGCCGCCATGGTGGTGCTGCTACGGGAACTGGGCTTTGAGGCACGCTATGTCCCCGGCATTACCATTTCGGTAGCGGGGGACTTTGTGGACCACGCTTGGGCAGCAGTGCAGATACAGGGAAACTGGTATCACCTGGACCCGCAGCTGGAGGACAACATTATGAAGAACAGCCTGCTGCGTTACCGCTACTTTCTAAAAACCGACAAGGAAATGTTGGTGGACCACCGCTGGGGCAAAAACCTTCTGGAATATGGGGGGCTTACCAAGGAACAGCAGCAGGAGGTGGAGAAAAACTACCTGCTTCCCCCCTGCAAGCGAGAGTACCCTGCCGTTACCCCTGCCAAGCTGGCTTCGCCGCCCCCACCCAACATTGGTGCCATTACCACCCAGATAGCCGCGGAGCGAGCCGCCTATGAGGCTGCCCACGGTAAGCTTGCTCCCGTTACCCTGAACATAACCCCGCCTGTGTTTGGAAATGCAGGCTATGGTCCTCCGGACTGACAGCAGGGTGCTTCTTGCATCCTGTCGGCGGCGCTCATGGATGTGACATGCTACACCATGCAGTGCCATAAAATCCACTGATATTATGCCATACCAACAATCTACCTTGCCACGAATAATTACATGGACTTTTTTGGCTTTTCGGGGTATGATAGTGTTATTAAATTATAAAGATAGGGGAATTATTATGCCACATGACCATCACTGCGGCTGCGGTTGCAGCCATGACCATATAGATACTCAACACGCCAACCCCTCCACCACCACTGAGGTAACGGAGAACCAAAAGAATTTTCTGCATCAGCTGAGCCATACCCACTACCTGCCTGTGGCACGCTTTGTTGTGGAGGATAGCCGCGAAACTGACTTTGCTTCCATTGCTCTATCACCGGTTTTCATTCGCTCAACCGCCGATGATATGGCCACGGTTAAGGAGGCAGGTGCCTTTCTGCAACAGCTAGAAGACATGGGGCTTATTACACTGGATTATGACATGCCCCTGAACGCATATAACTATGAGGAATACAAAGAAAGTGCACTTTATGAGTATTTCTGTGCCACGGTAGCGGAGTGTGCTACCAAGCCCGGCTTTTTGGGCAATACCCCAGTGCTAGAGCTTGGCAGTATGGCGCTCACCGAGGCGGGGGCAGCCATTGCCGCTACACATTGTGGATCCGCACATCATCATGATTGCCATTAAGGATTTTTTATTATTTTAAACACAAAGCCCTGTCCGACAGCTTATCGGACAGGGCTTTTACTTTCTGCAGCCACTGGGCTACCGGAGCATCTCCCAAAGCGCCTCTGCAAGGGCTACGTGGGATGCACGGGTCAGGTGTATCCAGTCATTTGGATGTACCTCTGCAATGGGCGCTGCATCCAGAAAGCGGCAGTGCAGCAGCTCTGCCACCTTGCGGTACTCCTCTGCCAGCCCGTAACTGCGCTGGCTGCACTCCCTGCCCATGCCCTCATCCTGAATGTTGGGGCTTATGGGTGCGGGGGCTACTATAATAATATCGGGCTTTCCGTCCCGCCATGCGGGCACTGTTAGCGCCTTTTCCACCAGCCGTTTAAGTCCCATGCCACAAACCTTGGCAGAAGCGTTAAAACGGTCCTTGGTGTCATTGGTGCCCAGCATTATAATCATGGTATCCAGAGGCTCATGGGTCATCATAATGGGGTGCAGGGTGGTCAGCCCATTTGCACTTTCCCGGGTGGGGTCATCAAAAACGGTGGTTCGCCCGTTCAGCCCCTCTTCAATAATGTGAAAGTCTGCACCCAACCGCTCTGCCAAGATACCTGTCCAACGTGCCTCGTAGGGGAGCCTGCCCCCCAGGGTTTCGGCATTATAGCCGTGGGTATTACTGTCTCCGTAGCAAAGAATTTCTCGTTTCATAGCGATTCCTCCCATATTTATCTGTCATGTTATACAGCTTGTCCGTAGGGTTATGAAGTTTTCCATTACTTGACCTTTTTGTCAATATTCGGTACAATGCTTAGATAGTGTCTACACAAGTGTTCGACAATCTTAACTTATATAGACACTATCCAGTTGTTCAAAAAAGATAATGAGGTGCCTATATGTTTCATCCCCGCCTGTCCAAGATAAAAGCGTTGCCCACTATTTTGCTGTTCACCGTTGCCGCCATCTGGGGTTCCGGCTTTATCGCCTCTCAGATTGCACTGGACGCACATATTTCCCCCGCCCTTTTCATGTTCGTACGCTTTTCCTTGGCGGCAGTCATTGTGCTGGGTATTTTTTGGCGGCAGCTGCGGGAAAAGATGAAACGGGATGACCTGAAAAAAGGTTTTTTTCTGGGGCTGCTACTTTTTCTCGCCTTCTATGTACAGATAGTGGGGCTACAGTTTACCACCCCATCTAACAATGCTTTTCTCACCTCCACCAATGTGGTAATGGTCCCGTTCCTCTGGTGGGCCATTAGCAAAAAACGTCCTGAGGGACGTGTTTTTCTTTCTTCACTGCTCTGCCTCTGCGGTATCGGTATTCTTTCGGTGAACCTGACTGGGGGTATCTCCTTTTCGGTGGGCGACCTGCTTACACTGGCCTGTGCCTTCTTCTTCGCCTGCCAGATAGCTCTGACAGGAAAGCTTGCCACCGAAATGGACACCGCTGTACTGGTGTTTTTGCAGTTTGCCACCGCAGCCGTACTTTCCCTGCTGGCATTTGCCCTTACCGATCGTGATTTTTCCGGCTTTACCTCCGCCAGCGGTATGGGAGCAGTGCTCTACCTTGCACTATTCAGCACCTGCCTCTGCTACTTTTTACAGACAGCGGTACAGAAATATGTTACCTCATCTAAGGCTGCCATTATTCTTTCTACCGAAGCCCTGTTTGGCAGCTTGTTTTCGGTGCTGCTGGGGTATGATAAGCTGACGGTACAGATGGTACTGGGGGGAGGCATTATTATTCTTTCCCTGCTTCTGACGGAGCTTTCACCCCGGCGTAAACCAGATATGTCGTTATGCCCTCCCGATAAATAGGGCTTCCCATGTTGTCCGGCAGTTTTTTGTCGGAGCTTCCATGGTCCAGCCGCTTTATCACTGCCCCGGTCTGCTTTGTCATCTGCAAAAAGGTATTTACCGACTGGGGAGAGTCCACATGGTCGTCGTCAAACCGGAATATCTGCTCGGTGAGCCCTTCTTCTATGGCCTTCATAGTTTCGGCATCCCGCTTTGCGGCTTCTTCCGGCATTAGGTAATGGGAGCAGTCAGCGGAGGAGATGACCAAAAGGTTGTCCGTTTCCCGCTGGGCTGCTATGACCTCCCATAGGGCGGTTAGGCGCTCTCTGGGCAGCTTGCCCTGTACCAGACACACCGCAACCGGCGTATCCGGCAGATAATGCTTTATAAATGGCACAAGCCCCGCTGCTCCGTGGTCAAGCTCCACAGCAGTGGGGTTATTTTCTGCTGCCATAACCTTGTTTTCCAGCATACGGTCTATCATGCCCACATAGGGCTTTACCATCCCAAATGGAGTATTCCAGCCCGCTTTTGCGGTTACCATCATGCTATGGCAGTTTTCGGGAAAGTGGCTTGGCGAAACAATGAGTATGCCGTCGTAGGCAGGCTGTTTGGCAGCCATGGCAAAGAAAGCCGCTATCATGTCGGAAGCCACCAGATGGTGGGGAACCATCCCCGCCGTAAGGGTGCCTTCCACCGTATAGGTGGGCAGATCGCCAATGCCGCTGTAAAATAGGGTCTTGTCATAGTGGATTGTATTCAGCATGGGCAGCTGTTGCTGCTCCGACACCTCTGGGGAAGCAGCGGAGGCAGAAGCTGCCTGCTGGGTTGGCGCAGGCAAGGGGCGAGCCGTGCTGCCACAGCTCGCCAACAGCCCCACTATTAACAGTGTAATAATGATTTTGTTCATACTGTTCCTTATTTTTCAGTAATGGTTACGGTAGAACGTGCACTGGCACCCCAAATGTCTCCGCTTTGGGAGGAGATGCAGGCACCTTCCACCACATAGTCACCAGGGGTGGAACACCGTGCATAGTAGACAATGGGAACGGTACGGCCGTCAGCCCCTACCGAGAACCGCAGCCGTTGTCCCTGACGGCTGTCCAGCCACCAGTTGGCCTTGGGGTTCATCTGATTGGTGGCGCCGTAGCGTTCAAACCGCATACCGGTAGGAATGTAGTCATCCACCACCAGCCCGCTGTCGCCTATAACCTGGTCAAAACCGGAAAGGTCGGGGGTCAGGGTAATCTTCACCAGCTTTCCGGTGCTGATGCTGCCCTCTATGGGGGTAATGGTCTTGGTAATGCCTAGCTTCTTTTTGCTGCTGTCGGCACTCTGCTCCATAGAGCCGGTGTAGAAGACATCTGCAAATACCTCGCCTGCAGCAACCTTGAAGTTTGCGGCTTCCAGCTGTTCCTTGCTTAGGGACAGGGAAAGCCCATGGCGGTCAATGGTTTCATTTATCACCTTGCCATCCAGTGTGTAGCTAACCTTGGCAGGGGGAGCCTCCTTGGGATTAAACCGCTCCATAAACAGAAGCTGTTCGGCAATGTACGGCTCGTAGGGGGAAACCTTCTGAATAAGGTAAAGCATCAGCTTTTCGGCATCCTTATGCCCAAGTACTGTAGCCAGTGCCGAAGCGGCGGCGGTGCAGTCGCCCTCGGTTAGGCTGCCCTCGGCGGCAACATAGAGAACCTCCTCGCCGGAAAGCCCGGTAAGCTTCTGGAGCCGTGGGGTTACCAGTGCTTCGTACTGCTGGGCAGCGGTCTTTTGGTCGCCTGCAATAGCCAGTGCAGTGGAAAGGGTAAGCTTTTCTACAAAGGTGAAGTTTGGGTTCTGCTCCAGAACGCCCTTTATCTCCTCGGCGGTGGTTTTTTCAGCCAGCGCCTGTATCAGGTAGAGGGAGCAGGGTAAACCGTCTGTTTCGCCCAAGTCACCGGGGGTAAGGTAGGATACATTGTTTACGTTTAACATACTGGGCAATGCCAGCATCATAGAAGCTGTAAGGTCAATATCCTTTTTGGTGTAGGGGAGCACCGACAGCATGCCCTGTGTCAGATCACTGATGTCCATATCCTCGGAGCTTCTGTACCAGTAACCTCCGTCCTCCTCCATCAGCTTTGCCAGATACTTCTGGGCAATGCGCATATCGGAACGGACACCATCACCCTTGCAGATGAGGTTTTGCAGTACCCTATTGTAGGTGCGGTAGCTTTCATTATACAGCTCCACCCGCACAGGGTAGCGCAAAGGCTCTATCTTGATACCGTCCTTCAGGTTAAATGTTTGTGCCAGTGTGCGTTCGATGCCTGTGGGTATTACACGGAAGGGCAGGCGCACGGCATCGGTATTGCCCTTGCAGGAGGCGCGCACAGTAACGGTATAGTCCCCCGCAGTGGGCGGAGCAAATACTACGGTAGCGTAGTCCCGCAGCAATGCCTGGGCGGTTAGGGTCTGCTCATAGGAGGGTCCCTTTACCTCCACGGTGTAACGAACCTCATCCGTTTCGGAAACCGCTGTTCCCGCACCACGTAGGCCTACAGCAAAGCTGTCACCGGCAAGCAGGGTATCGTTTAGAACAGGGGACACAAAGAATTTTTTGGTAGCGGAAAGGTTGGTCTTTGCATTACCTGCTTGGTTGTTGTCGGTAACAGCCAGTGCGGATGCCCGCCATCCGGTAATGTTATCGGGTAGGGTAAAGGCAAACTGCGCCTTACCCTGTGCGTCGGTTTTTGCAGTGCCAAAGAAGGCTGCATCCTTAAAGTCGGAGCGGATATCCTCTCCACCTCCGCCGCCCTTTTCTCCCGCTCCGCCGTACTCCGGCGGCATATAGGAGGAATACTTGCTTATCTGCGGGTAATAGATGGCGTCATAAAGTGTGGAAAGAATGTTGGTGTTCTGTTCCTGTATGGCAAAGACAGCTTCGTCCACCACTGCCACCACAATCTCCGCACCTGGGGCAGGCTTGCCTGTAACCTTATTTGTAACGGTAGCATCTAGCTTTACGGGGTCGGCAGGGGCATAGCCGGGCTTATCTGTTGTAAGCTTTATATCCAGCTCCCGCTTTTCGGTGTTAAAGTGCATATAGCTGTCCTGTAGGATGAAGGCATGGCGACCGTCAAAGTAGGCACCTGTAATAATATAGTTCGGTAGCAATGCTTCACTGTAGGGCAGTGTGACCAACGGCTTTTCACTGATAGCAATGTTTTCAAAGCTCTTTTGCACCGTGGTTGTCAGCAGCCTACCCTTCATCTGCTCCACCGGGCGTTCGTTGCGCTGCAGAAGGAAGGTTACCGTCTCGCCATCGGTAAAGCTGCTGCGCTGCTCCCAGTAGTCGGGGAAATAATAGCTGTTGCTGCTGGTTCTGCCCTTGGCTACGGTAGCATCAAACTGCTTGGCAAGGCTGTAGCGGTAGCTGCCGTCCTCCTGCCAGTAGTGCTCCGGCCTATAGGAGAGGTTCACGATGTATTCCACCATTCTACCCAGGCTGTCTGTGGAAACCAGCTGTAGATAGTAGCTCTCTTCATCATTGCCACGGGGCAGATCTTTTAGTACATAGGTTCCGTTCTGGGTGGAGAAGTCAAAAGTCTCTATATCCATCTCCCTATTCTCATACCGGAAGGAGGGAACCGAGACACGGTTGATAAAGTCATAGGTGGTGCCAGTGGGAACCTTTTCATAATAGGACTTTTTCAGCACAGCGGTAACCGGTGTGGAGGTGGGTACACCCTTCAGGATGTTTTCTTTCCACAGGTCATCGGTTGTTTTCACCCTGGAGATGTCTATCTTGTTGGTGCGTATGGTAACATCTACCTTATCACCCTTCTGCTCTGGGGTACCGGTAATCATGAGGTCGCGGTGGATAGCGTACACATCGCCGTAGGCGTAGAAATTCTCAGATTCGGCATCGCTGTTACTAAAACAAACGGTGTAGGAGCTTGGGTACCAGCTGTTTTCACTGGATCGAATGTTCATTTGAACAGCCAGGTGACCCTTGTCGTTGGTTTTCAGCGCGCCGCCGCCCCAGTCAAAGCCAACATCGCCGCTCCAGCTTTCCACATTGGCTTTAAAGCCGGGTACGGGGGTACCGTCAAAAAGGGTAACATCCATGTTTATAGTGGGTGTCTCACCATGTCCCAGCAGGTAAACGGGCTGGGTAGCAGTGGCAGCAGCGGTATACACCGGCTTCACATAGTCCTCTATGCGAATAGAAACATCCCGAATAATCAGCTGGTCATCCGCATCCTCCACAGCAGCGTCATTTAGCCGTAGCTGTAGGCTGCTCCAGTAGTTGGGCGCCATATTCTTGTAGGAGATTTCGGCAGTGAACAGCCCCTTGGCGTCGGGCTTCACGGCTATAGGTTCTACGCCGTCCATCACCAGTGTCAGGGCGGTAGGGACGGGGGTAGTTGTATTCCGTGGTCGTACCATACCCCAAACCTTAATGGTATCGGAGGTGCGGTAGATGGGTCGGTCGGTAAAGAGGTAGCTCATATAGTCCTGACTGGGGTTTTCGTAAGAGGGGGTAAACATCTGGCTATCCGCAAAGACGGTATCTCCTGTCTTTATGGTAAAGACACCTATGTTGTCCTGCCAGTCGGCTACCGACATGCCCTCCCGGCGTATGAGAGCGGTGCCGTCCGCTCCTGTAGTGGCGGAGGCTATAATATCTCCCGACAGGGAAAAGTTTGCATCCTTCACGGGCCTGCCGGAGATAATATCGTTGACCCAGAGCAGCAGATCGTCCCCTGTCTGCATAAAGAAGACCGAGAGGTTTGTAGACTGCATAAACTGGTAGCGTTTTATCACAAAGGGCTGGCCGCTGGCATCCTTTTCGGTGGTGGGCAGGGAGTATTCTACCGCATAGTGACCCAAAGGAAGCGGCTCGGGGAAGGTTAGCACATACTGGTTGCTATTATAGCCTTTTCCGGTGGCATCGCCTGCAGCGGCTACGGGCTTCGCTACAAAGGTGGCATACTGCTGCAGTCCCTCGGTGCTAATGCGTACAGACCTTCCGCCCTTGCCATAGTTTGGTTGGTATGCTTCCATGCTCATCTTTTCCAGATAATCGTCGGCAGTTGCGTACTGATAAATCTTTACTTCCAGCTCGGGAATACGTTCCTGTGTCACACGCTCATCCAGATAAATCATGGTTTGAGGGGCTTCGTCGGACAGTACATTGAGGGTAGCACCCGTCTGGGAAAGGTTAAAGAGATAGTCGGTGGCCTCCGCAAGGGCGGTAATGGTGGTAAAGGAGAAGGTGGTGGTTTCCCGCAGGGCAAAGCCCGAAGGGGTCGCCAGCGGCGCCTTCAGCGTAACAGTATAGGTGGTGCCGTATTCCATAGCCTGCTGGGGATAGAGTACAAACCGTCCATCGCCCACGGCAACTTCACCTACAATCCACGGTGAAACCGAGAAGGCAGCTTTGAAATCGGCCAGTGACAGGTTTTTCTGGTTAAACTCAAACTCGATGCCCGAGTGAACAGGCACGTCCGTGCTTCCGTTTATCGGCATAAAGGAGGTCACCAGCAAAGTTTTTGCCACTGTATATTCCACAGCCTGATTGTTATAGGTAATCTTGAAACTACCTCCGGCTTCCAGCGGACGGTTCGGCGTCAGTATGTAGCTGCCATCCTTCTGCTTTTCCAGCCGATAGGGAACATCGGGAGAAAGCTGTAACCTTTCCCGAATTTTTTCCTCGTCCGCACCGGATACGGTTAGGATAAAGGCGGTATCCGGCTCTATCTGTCCATTGGCATCGGTTAGGGTGGGGGTTATCTGGGGATTGCCTGATGGCAGCAAGAATATGGCTCCTGCCAGGGCTATTGCTGCCAGAACGACAACGCCTACCCACATCCACAGGTTTTTCGAGCGCAGCAGCGCGGCATTAAACTTTTTCATTTTAAAATGCTCCTTTCCGCCGCTTTATATCGGCATATACCTAACAGTTGTTTTATAACAAGTGTCCTTTTTTTACCAAATTAATTCAGCTGTATCCATAAAGTTTTAAGAATAGGTGGCAGCACGGTTGCCGCTTCAAGCAAAACAGGGGCAGGCAGCCTATTGCACCCGTCCCTGTCAAAAAATTGTTTTTTCTCAGCAGTCATCCCGCCGAAATGCTAGGGGAAGCAGTTCTTCAAGGCTGTAAACCTCATACCGCTGGGTGTTTTCGGCCAATATTACCTGAAATGCTTTTAGGTCCCCAAACTCTACCAGCACCTGACGACAGATGCCACAGGGGGCGCAGGGGAACAGAATCTCCCCATCCTTTTTTCCGCCTACAATGGCTACTGCGGAAAACTCCCTATAGCCTTCGCTCACTGCTTTAAATATGGCTGTACGCTCGGCACAGCAGGTAGCACCTAGCCCTGAAACTTCTACATTGCAACCGCGAAAAATAGTGCCGTCGGGGGCCAGCAACGCTGCGCCCACCGCAAATCCGGAAAAGGGACAGTAGGACTTTTTTCGAGCCTCCATGGCTTCTTCAATGAGGGTTTGTATCATCGTCTTTTCCATAGCAATGTTCCCTTCTTATCAAATATGATAGGGTTGTTATACTAATCACTGGTTAAAAACGTTTTAAGATTTTCTAATTTTTTATGCGTCTGGCAAGGATGACGACAACGACGGGCTGCCGCCCGTCTAGGAGGAAGACGCAGTCAGACACAAAAAAATTTGACAAAGATGCAATGGTTTTAATCGGTGGTTAGTATTAACAGATGGTTGCAATGTAGCCCTTCATATGGCCAATTAGGCTATCCAAATGGTTGCGGGTCACATCATTGTTGGTAACATAGCGGTATTCGGTACTGTCACTGCCGTTAATCTTAATACCCCGCTCCAGCAGATATCTTACTAGGTCACGGGAGCAGAAGCCGGGGATAGCGCATTCCCAGAATACAATATTAATCTTTACTTTGCTGATATCGGCGGTAATGCCCGGAAGCTTATTCAGCTCCGCCGCCAGATACTTGGCGTTCTTGTGGTCTACAGAAAGCCGTAGGGTCATCTTTTCCAGTGCAATGATACCCGCTGCCGCCAACATTCCCACCTGACGCATACCACCGCCTACAATCTTTCGCATGCGGCGTGCACGCTCGATGAATTCCTGCGTACCGCAGATGACCGAGCCCACAGGAGCGCAGAGACCCTTTGACAAGCAGAACATAACCGAGTCGGCACAGTCAGCTATCTCCTTTGCGGAAACACCCAGTGCCACTGCCCCGTTAAAGAGGCGGGCACCATCCAGATGCACTGCGAGACCCAGGCTCTTTGCCATATCATAGCTTTCCCGCAAGGTTTCCAGCGGGATAACATCACCGCTAGACAGTGGGTTTTCCAAACAGACCAGGCTGGTGGGCGGGCAGTGGAGGTCATTGGGGCGTACCAGCCGCCGAATGTCCGCTGCGTAGATAAAGTCGTTGGGGTTATCCGCCATAGCAAAATTGACTCCGGAAAGGCGGGCGGGCGCTCCGCATTCGTGGGTGACAATATGAGAACGTGCTCCTACAATAATCTCATCGCCATAGTGGGTGTGCGCCATTATTGAAACCTGATTTCCCATGGTACCGCTGGCAACAAAGAGGGCAGCCTCTTTGCCGGTTGCGGCGGCAGCCAGTGCCTCCAGCTGTTTTACCGTGGGGTCATCCTCGTAAACGTCATCTCCAACAACAGCGTCCATCATAGCCCGGCGCATTTCCTCTGTAGGCATGGTTACGGTGTCACTTCTCAGGTCTATGTAGTTCATTCCGCATACACTTCCTTCGTCTCTTTTCTCTGTCATAGCAAGCCACAGGCTTTGCCTATAATATTCAGTGTACCACGCTCTAGTTTTTTTATCAAGAAAGGAAAAAGCAGTTGACAATAAAATTAATATGAAGTATACTATAAATAGTAATAATTACTGATTTTGGAGGGATACTATGCCACTTGCATCTCAAGTTTTAGCCGCTCTGGCAGGTACCGGCTTTACATTTTTCGCTACCGCACTGGGTGCGGCCATGGTGTTTTTCTTTAAGGAAGATATAAAGGCAGATACTCAGCGCCTGTTTCTGGGCTTTGCCGCAGGCGTTATGATAGCCGCTTCGGTTTGGTCACTGCTCATTCCCGCCATTGAAATGGCGGAGGAGGCAGGGCAGATTGCCATTCTTCCAGCTGCCATTGGGTTTATAGCCGGCGGGCTGTTCCTGCTGCTGCTGGATAGGGTAATTCCCCACCTGCACGCAGGCAGCGGAGAGGTAGAGGGACATCCTTCGAACCTTCGCCGTACTACCATGTTGGTGTTTGCCGTTACCCTGCACAACATCCCCGAGGGTATGGCCGTAGGCCTTGCTTTTGCCGTGGCGGCACAAAGCGGTGTGGAAGGCGCCATGGCAGGCGCAATCGCTTTGGCTATCGGCATGGGACTGCAAAACTTTCCCGAGGGTGCAGCTATCTCTCTGCCGCTGAAAAAGGAAGGATTAAGCAACAAGCGTTCCTTCGTATACGGTGCACTTTCCGGCATTGTGGAGCCTATAGCCGGTGTACTTACAGTATTTGTAGCCAGCTCTGTGGTGGGCATTATGCCCTGGGTACTCAGCTTTGCTGCAGGCGCTATGATTTATGTGGTAGTGGAGGAGCTTATTCCCGAAGCACAGCTGGGGGAACACTCCCACCTGGGAACGCTGGGGGTTATGGGCGGCTTCCTCATTATGATGATACTGGATGTAACACTGGGATAAATGGAGATAGAAAGACACCGTCAAGCATGCGCTGCCTGACGGTGCTTTTTATTTCCCGTGTGCATACTTCAGCTTTGTAGCCTGCCCTCCGCGGATGTGCCGTTCCTGCTTGTTTTTCTCCAGTACTTCTTTTACCTGCTCATACAGTGGGAAGTTTACCTTCCTCAAACGTTCAGTGACGTCTTTATGTACCGTACTTTTTGAAATATCAAAGCGTTTTGCTGTCTCGCGGACAGTTGC
>JAVXNK010000012.1:0-15044 GCA_036645835.1 Angelakisella sp.
AGGCGTAGCGCCCACCCCGACATGAGGGGCATATTTGTTTGTTAACCTATATTCTGTGTATAATCCACTGCAATGCGTCTCTGATGACCTCATCTCGGCAATACTCATTAAAGATTTCATGATAGAGCCCACCATAAATCTTCATTTGGCGGTCGGTGGACTGCATTTTACCAAAAAATTCATAGGTGTCCGTAACACTGACCAGTGCGTCTTTTTCGCCATGAAGCAGTAGTACGGGATATGTAAAGGTATCCATACGGGTGCTTAGCCATGCCACACCTTTGTTTAGCGCATAGCAGAGGCCGGTTGTAAAGGTCTTGGTGTTGTAGGGGTCGGCCACATAGGCATCCACCACAGCCTTTACCGAACAAACACCGTCACCCAGCTCGTTTGGCAGCTGCGTGTGGGGGTCCAGTCCTGTGGGTACGTCAGCAATCAGCCTGCGGTTATCGTGGGTCAGTGCACCGCTGAGCACAATGCCCTTTACCATATGGGGATATTTTACACCATATAGGCTGGCGCAGTAGCCACCCATGCTGTGTCCCAGTAGGAATACAGGAATGGTGGGGTTCTCGCTTTTAGCCAGCTTTACTACTTCGTGGGTATCGTCGGGCAGCTCGTTAAAATCGGAGTAATAGGTGCGTTCGCCCTCGCTGCGGCCGTGTCCTCGGTGGTCAAAACGGTAGGTGCCTATACCCTCAGCATTAAACTTCTCCACCAAGTAATCGTACCGACCCTGGTGCTCGCAGAGCCCATGAACAATGACCGTGATAGCGCGACAGTTTTCGGGAATGTCCTTCTTTAGGAAGAGTATGGTTCCGTCAGGTGCGTTAATGGTGGTTTCCAGCTTCATGGTATAGCCTCCTTCATAATGTGGGTGCTTGTCGCCCAATATTTGTAACTATTGTACCATTAAAAACCATTTAAGACAATAATTATTGATAAAATGCTTGCACAAATCTTCCCATGGGTTATATTAACTTAATGTTCATTGACCTTTTGTCTGGAATACTGTAAAATAAGTAAATACAACTATCCCGGAAAGGTAGGAATAAGACTATGCAGATGACAATTTCCCCATCCCTATTGGCAGCGAACTTTGCATGCCTGGGGGATGAGCTTGAAGATATAAAGCGCGGTGGAGCGGACATGCTCCATCTGGATATTATGGATGGGCATTTTGTTCCCAACATCTCCTTTGGTATGCCGGTACTGGCGGCACTGCGCAAGGTGAGTGACCTTTTCTTTGATGTGCATATTATGATTTCCAAGCCCATGCGCTATCTGGAAGCGCTGCGGGCTTCCGGCGCCGACCTTATCACCTTCCACTGCGAAGCGGAGGGCGACCCCATAGATACCATAAACGCCATTCACGCCATGGGCTGCAAGGCGGGTATCTCTCTAAGTCCCGACACTCCCGTGGAGCAGGTACTGCCCTACATTGGCGGGGTAGATTTGGTGCTGATTATGACTGTGGTACCGGGCTTTGGGGGGCAGAAATTTCGGGCAGATATGATGCCCAAGGTTGCTCGTATAGCGGAGTACGCCCGTGAGCTGGGCCGTGACGACCTGATGATACAGGTGGATGGCGGCATTACCCGGGATACCATAGCACTTTGTGCTGAAAATGGAGCCAATTCCTTTGTAGCAGGGTCAGCTGTCTTTGGCAGCGGCGACTACAAAGCAGAGATAGCCGCACTGCGAAGCATTGCAGAGAGCCGAGAGGAGATGTCCTGATGGCACAGATGCCGGACCTGAGTTCCATACTGCGCCGTGGTGTACGCATGGAACAGCACAAGGAGCCCGCGCTTTCACGCCCGCTGGAGCTGCTTACCTGCAAGCCCGGCTATTCGGTCATTGAGGGTGCACCCCTGCTGGAAAGTATCGACCAGATAGAACCCTACGAGATTATACGCCGCGCAAAGCAGGCGAGGATTATAGATGAACGGGACGGGCTACCTCTCTTCAAAAAGCTTCGAGCCTGTGTGGCCAAAAATGTTACCATACGGGTAGATGCCGTGGATGACGAGCCATATATTACCAGTCAGCTGGCGCCCCTTATCCACATGCGTGAGGAACTAGCAGGTGGCATGAAACTTGCCCAGAAGGCCATTGGGGCACAGAACTGTGTCATTGAGGTCTACCGCAACATGACCGATCTGGAAAGCCGTATTCCCCTGACGGTAGGCGGATTTCGGGTTAAACGTATAGGTGGTGTGTATCCTGCGGAAATTCGCAGTGGTTACAGCCTGGTGGAGGAAGACGGAAACAGGTACCTATATATAGGCACCTGTGCTTTGGTGCATCTTTACCGTGCTGTCTACGAGGCTCGTGTGCAGGAAACAGCCATTATTACAGTGTCGGGCAACTGCGTATCCAAACCCTGCAATATGGAGGTAGGGCTGGGCATTCCTGTAACCGATGTGCTGGACCGCTGTGGTCTTACCAATACCCCCACCCGTGTGGTGGTGGGTGGCTCCATGACCGGCGAGACAGTGGAGGACAGCGACAGCGTAGTGGTCACCGTTACCAGCCGTGCCGTATTGGCGCTGGTGGAGGATGAGCGGAACCGCCGCTACAACTGTATCCGCTGCGGCCGCTGTACCGAGGTTTGCCCTGTACGGCTAAACCCCATGCTTATCTATCAATCTATTATGGCAGGGCAGGATGCCGAACTGCAAAATCTGGATTACCAGAGCTGCATCCAGTGTATGTGCTGTAGCTTTGAGTGCCCTGCAAAGCTGAATATTGCGGCCACCATTGCGGGCTACCGCAGAAGGAGGACGAATTAATGCGGCTGAACGGTCACAGTGCTCCACATATCCGCAGTAGCGTCAGCAACCGTACCGTCATGGGCGATGCGGTGGTAACGCTGGGCGCCATCTATATCATGACCTTTTTTTACTACGGAGAACGCGCCCTTGTACTGGGCCTTGTGTCTATTGTTACCTGCCTTATCTGCGATACCCTCTGCACATGGATGCGCCGCAGGCGGACAAACATTATGGACTTTTCCTCCATTGTAACAGGCATGCTTATTCCTCTGCTTATGCCTGCTACCATACCATATCGAATAGTCATCATTACCTGTATCTTTGCCATCTGCGTGGTAAAGCAACCCTTTGGCGGCACCGGTGGCAATGTGTTCAATCCCGCAGCAGGCGGCCTTGCCTTTGCCATAGTCTGCTGGAGTACAGAAATGTTTGCCTACCCCATGCCGTTTTCCACCATACCGGTGATAGGGGAGATAACTACCCCACTTTATAGCAGTGCGGCCTATACCCTGTATGTAGGGGGCATTCCGCGGATAGACCCTTCCAACATGATACTGGGGCTGTCCCCCGGGCCCATGGGTACCACCAATATATTGGTGCTGCTGGCCTGTATGCTCTACCTAGTGCTTCGCCGTACCGTCCGTATACAGCAGCCGTTTTTTATGCTGCTTGCCGTAGCGGGTGTTGCTTGGTTTTTCCCTCGCACCTCCGCCACTCCCTTGGGCTCGGTTTTCTTTGAGCTTACTGCCGTGCCTACTATTTTCTTTGCCGCCTTTATGTTTAGCGACCCTGTAACCACGCCGGCGCGGGGTATGGCTAAGGCGTTTTATGCGGTGGCTTCCGGCTTAGTGCTTATGGCCTTCCGCTATCTGGGCGGCTATGAATTTATGGCGCCCTTTGCACTGCTTGCAATGAACGCCCTTACCCCTGTTTTTGACATGGTGGTAGAGGCGATTAACACCCAGGGAAGGAGGATGGCCTTTGGAACCGCGAAACTTAAAGATGAACCAGATTTCGGCGACGAAGAAGAGTCGGAAGATTAGAACTGTAGAGCCCAAAGAACCAAAGCCGCCCAAGGAACCCCGTGAACCCCGGCCAAAAGCTACAGGCGAACAGCGTGGTGACCTGCAAAAACAGGTGCTTAGCTGGGACGGCTTGGCAGCTGCCCTCTCCTTTTCGGTGCCCTTTGTGGTGGTTATCGCCATCAACTTTCAAAGCGGGCTGGCGCTTTCTGCCATACTGGCAGCAGTGCTGCTGCCTATCAGCCTGCTCTACTTTTCCATGCGGGAAAAGCTGGGCTTTCCCCCATTCCTGACAGTACCCGTCTGTATGCTGGCCTCGGTGGGCATTACCTCCTTTGCCGCTGTCATCATACGACGCTATTTTCCACAGATTAACGACTCGCTGGGTATCTATATTTACCTGATTTCGGCCTACCCTGTAATAGCTGCAGTGTTCTACGGAAAGCCGGCTCGCAAGCTGAGCACCACTGTAGCATGGGCACTGCGCAATATCCTTTACTTCTCCTGCTTTGTGCTGATATCCGGAATAATACGGGAATTTTTGGCATATAACAGAGTGATGGGGATAGAGTTGTCCTCCGGATTTAAGCTGGAGGGAGCAAAGATGCCCTTTTTTGGCTTTATCGTATTTGCATTTATTCTGGCTGGAGCCACCTGTATTCATAAGGCATTTAAGGAGCGGTTTCCCACCCCTGTGCCTCAGCCCGCGAAACCGGAGGATAGCACCACCGCCCCCGTACCAATGGGTGATGCTGCCACGGAAGAAAAAAACTAAGGAAGGGGAAGGGTCATGTTTTTACAGCTTATGGGAGTCGGTGTTGCCGCTGCCATTACCGAAAATATAGTTTTTGCCCGGGGCCTAGGCCTTGGTTTTCAAAAAAATGGTGAGCGCAGCTTACTGGACCCATTACGGACAGGTTTACTGATCACATTATTTACCGTTATCGCCTCGGCCTGTGGCTGGGTAGGCCTCTACCTTGCTGAAAACTATTTCACCCTGCTTTCTTGGACAAGGCCTGCCCTGATGGTAGCAGTATACGGTGCTGTCATGGTTTTGGTTATGCTTGGCTTCTATGAATATACCGCCAACTGCACCCCCAAGGCCCGTCAAATATCTACCAAGCTGGTTTATGGATTTATTCCCATAGGCACCCTGTTCATTGTGGGCGGCGGTACCTACACCCTTATAGAGTCCATAGTATACGGTACAGGCGCAGGGCTTGGATATATACTGGCTACCTTGCTGAACTACTGCATGCAAAAGCGCCTTGCGCATAGCGATATTCCCGTGGCCTTTCGAGGCATGCCTGCCACGCTGCTTTCCTTCGGAATGATATCGTTGGCACTTTTTGGGCTGCTGGGTCACCAGCTGGCTGTATAACTGATACCAAAGGGAGGTGATTCTGTTGCCCAAGCGTTATAAAGTTCGTAGATATGGATATGAATGGGGCGGGCAGCGTAAACAATGGTGGCAAAAGACTGCTACTACCATTCTGATGATTGTCCTTGCGGCAGGTATTGGCTGGTTTGCCTATGAACCGGTGTACAATCTGGTTATGAATATGGGCAATGGCCCATCCAACCTTACGCCATCGTCCGTACCCCCTACATCCCAAAGTGCACCCCCAAGCTCAGTACCGGAAAACCCTGTACCGGAAAGCACACCGCAGCCAGAAAATAGCGGACTGCCGGAGGTGCTGTATTATCTGCCGGAGGCTACCATCCAGAACAAGGATCAGCTTTCTGCTGCGCTGGCCGAAATAAAGGCAAAGGGTGGAACGGGCGTACTGTTTGACCTTAAAAATGAGACAGGAGTAGTGCTCTACAACAGCACACTTCCCATTGTTACCAAGAACCTAGCTTTGGCTGTGCAGCCCTATAACCTTGGGGATGTCACCGCGGCCATACAGGCGGCTGGGCTTACCCCTGTGGGCAGGCTGTTTGCCTTTAAGGATACTACCTCCACCGCCTCCATGACCGAGGGTGCCGTGAAGTATATGGACAGCAAGGTAAACTGGCTGGACAATGCCAAGGCTGATGGCGGTAAAGCATGGCTGAATCCCAACAGCCCCATTTCTCGTGACTACATTCTGCAGCTGGTAGATGAAACCACTGCGGCAGGTCTGGATTATCTGGTGCTGGATGGCGTACAGTTCCCAACAGGCCTTTCACTTCAGCTGGCTACCTACGGCGGTACGCCGGATAAATCCGCAGTACTGGCCGATTTCTTAACCACCGCACAGCAGCATGCCGAGAAGAACGGTGCGGCTGTTTACCCTGTAATAGGCCTTGATGCCGCTGCAGGGGTCAATGCCGTTCCCTACGGCACAAACCCTGAAAAGTTGATAGCTGCTACAGGACGGGCAGTACTGGATATCCGTCCGGAGCAGTTCGGTATAGGCATAACCACCGAAAAGCTGATACTGACAAAACCTCTACTGACCCCCTATGAGACGGTAAAGACCGCCTTGACCGCCGCAGAGGCTGTGTTGGGACAGGAGGGTGCCGAGCTGACTGCACTGGTGCAGTCCTATACCTCTACCAAGGTGGAGGGAGCCTCCAACAAGCCTTACGGGGCCGAAGAGGCTGCGGAGCAGCAGAAGGCAGCTTCGGAGGCAGGCATTGGCAAGGTTCTCTACTACAATCCTGCAGGACAATACTAATAGCGTTAGCTGTAAAAACAGCACCCCCATGGGTGCTGTTTTTTTATTTGTCTTTCGTAATAAAATATTTATTCGGACAAGCATAATATATATTGACAAACAATATTATACGTTGTATAGTATTATACATGACAACAATGCAAAGGATATTTTGCACGATAGAAAGGAGAACCGCTGTGGCTTTTTCAGTTTCGTCAAACCTCATGGATGCTGTTGTACTTGCGGTAGTAGCAAGGGATGGTACCTATGGCTATAAGATTACACAGGATGTACGTTCGGTAATGGAGCTTTCGGAATCCACACTATATCCTGTTCTGCGCCGATTGCAAAAGGATAGCTTCCTGGAAACCTACGACCAAGAGTTTCAGGGCAGAAACCGCCGTTACTACCGTATTACCGATAAGGGTCGTGTACAGCTGAAGCTTTATCTGCTGGAATGGGACCAGTATAAGACCCGACTCGACAGTATATTTCATGGAGGGATAGAGAATGAACAAATTTGAATTTCTGGAGAGGCTCCGCTCTGCTTTGGCCTCACTGCCCTGGGAGGAGTGTCAGTCGGCAATGAAGTACTATGAAGAATACTTTGCAGAAGCCGGCGAGGACAGGGAAGAAGAGATTTTAAAGGAGCTGGGCAGCCCTGAAGCGGTTGCAGCTACCATACTAAGCGACTATTCCTCCGCACCTGCCCGTCTTTCGGATGTAAAGCCCGGGCAAAGCACCACTACTACAGGTTACTCCGGTGCCGGCTATAGCAATGCCCAGTACAGCAGTGCACAGTCCTACCGCGATGAGGAGCCTGTACAGGAGCCTTGGTACCGCCGAACTCCACTGTGGGTGCTCATACTGCTGGCTGTCTTCACTGTCCCCATTTGGGGTAGTCTGCTGGGCGTATTTGTAAGCCTGATTGGTGCGCTGTTTGCAGTTGTAGCGGCTATCGTTGCCTGTATGGCTGCGATGGGTATTGCCGGCATCGGTCTTACGGTGGGCGGGCTCGTTACCTTTGTGGTGGGGCTTTTACGTGTGGCACTCAATCCCGCAGCCGGGCTTATCACCATGGGTGCCAGTCTGCTGTTGGTAGGCTTGGGCATACTTGCTGGTATGGCAGCTATATGGCTCTTTGCAACAGCAGTGCCTGCCATGATACGGAGCATTGTAGGGCTTATTCGCAAGGTTGTTACACTGGGAGGGCGTAGAGTATGAAAACCGCATATAAGATAGGGCGTCGGGTAGCTGCTGCACTGGTGGCTATAGGTTTGCTAATTATGATAATAGCACTTATGATGGGTGCCTCCTGGCAGGATGCACAGGTAAGCCTGATACCGGCAAGCTACATTGGAAACTGGGAGAGCCGCCATGACACTACTGGACGGTTTGGGCCTGTCAGCAGTTCTAACGTAAAGGAAACCTATACCGGTGTTACCTCGCTGCAGTTTGACATTGAAGCGGGAGAGGTGTTTATTACCGAAGGGAACAGCTTTTCGGTGGAAGGTCGGTTTGTGGGAACAAAGTTTGAGTCCGCAGTGAAAAACGGTGTATGGATACTGAAGGCTGAGGGTAACGACTTTGGACGTATTGGCAGAAGCGAACACACCATACTGACCATTACTATACCAGAAGGTTTCTCTGCCGAGAAGATGGCAATAGACGTAAGCGCCGGTGCACTTTCTGCCGACCGTCTGATTGCCAAGGAGGCAATACTCACAGTTGGCATGGGTGAGATAGATATTGATGCGCTGTACTCCCAAGGCGCAGTTATCGACTGCGGCATGGGCAGCATAGATATCGAGGGCAAGCTGCTGGGGAAAACCATCATTGATTGTGGTATGGGTGAGGTAAACCTAAGCATCGATGGCCGTGAGGAGGACTACGGTCATACAGCTTCTGTGGGTATGGGTGAGGTACACATAGGAAAAGGTGTAAACATGGCAGGCGTAGGCGGGGATAGCAGCCTCGGTGCCGAACGTCCAAACCAGCTTTATATCGATTGCGGCATGGGCAGTGTAGATATTGATTTTGAGTAAAAGTAAGGAGAGGCATTTGCCTCTCCTTGTTTTTTGCAAGAATTCTGGTACAATAGTAATATCAATTTACGCGAGGAGAAACAATGTGGAGCCATTAACAAACCGAACGGTGATACGGGAACTTATGGAGCGAAACGGCTTCACCTTTTCCAAAGCACTGGGGCAAAATTTTATAGTAAACCCTTCCATCTGCCCAAAGATTGCAGAGCAGGGAGGAGCAAACGCCGAAACCGGTGTAATAGAGATTGGTGCAGGCATCGGTGTACTTACCGCCGAGCTTGCACGGCAGGCAAAAAAGGTGGTCTGCATAGAAATAGACAGCCGCCTGCTGCCCATTTTGGACGAAACACTGGCAGACTTTCAGAATGTTACCATTATAAATGAAGATGTGCTGAAGGTGGACCTGCCCGCCCTTATTGCCCGTGAGTTTGACCGTATGGAGGTAGTGGTTTGTGCAAACCTACCCTACTATATCACATCACCTATCATAATGGCGCTGTTGGAGCAGCGGCTGCCCATCCGCTCCATTACCGTTATGGTGCAGAAGGAGGCCGCACAGCGCATCTGTGCAGCCCCCGGTACACGGGAGTGCGGTGCCATTTCGGCGGCCATTGGGTACTACAGCAGCCCCCGTGTGCTCTTTCAGGTGTCCAGAGGTTCCTTCATGCCCGCCCCCGAGGTAGATTCCACCGTTATACGGCTGGATATACACACCACCCCCCCTGTGGAGGTGAAGGATGAGGCAACCCTCTTTGCCGTAGTGCGGGGAGCATTCGGGCAGCGGAGAAAGACCATACTGAATACCCTTTCTTCTGCTTTTCGCTGTGATAAGGAACGGATGCGTGCGGTACTGGCCGATGCCGAAGTGCCGGAGGGTGCCCGTGCGGAAGCGCTTACCCTTTCGGATTTTGCACGTATTGCCGACCGAATTTTTGTAGGAATATAGTTAACGATGCAACAATGTGCAGGATACAGCAATGTATCCTGCATTTGTTATTTTGTGAATAGTCCTCAAAACAAATGAACTTGCACTCGTAGTGTGCAGGAAAAATAAAAGTTCCGTCTGAAATGGCTGGACAAACAGCCTAAAAGCGGGGTATTCCACTACTATAAAACTTTAAAATGAATTTTATGAAAAAAAACTTGCAAATATTTTTAATTTGCTATTGCATTTTGGGAAGGGGTATAGTATAATTCAAACAAGGAAGCAGAAGGTAGTTAACAGACCAACTGCAAATTATTCAAATATTGAGGGAGAGTGGACATTATGACAAAGAGACTTCTTGCATTACTACTGACGATTGTGATGATTCTGGCACTGGGAGGCTGTGGCGCTAAGAAAAGCTACAATCTGGTTATGGCAACCGGCGGCACTTCCGGCACCTACTTCGCACTAGGCGGAGCAATGGCGGGACAGGTCAACAACTATCTGAAGGACAGCAATGTGAAGGTTACTGCTACGTCCACAGGTGCTTCCATGGAAAATATTCGTAATATAGCCGCAGGCGAGGCCGACCTGGCTCTGGTACAGAACGACGTTCTGGACTACGCCGATAAGGGCATTGAGCTTTTTGACGGCGAAAAGACCGCAAACCTTTCGGTGGTTGCCACCCTTTATCCCGAAGTTGTGCAGGTTGTCGTGGGCAAGGACAGCGGCATTAACTCCATTGCAGACCTGAAGGGTAAGAGAGTATCGGTTGGCGACGTAGGCTCCGGCGTTGAAGCAAACGCAAAACAGTTCCTGGCAGCCTATGGAATGACCTTTGATGACGTAAAGGCCAGCCACCTTTCCTTTAAGGAAAGCGCAAACAGCTTCAAGGATAAGCAGCTGGATGCCTTCTTTGTAACTGCAGGCGTTCCCAATACCGCAGTGGTAGAGCTTTCTGTGACCAACCCTGTAAAGGTTCTCAGCATGGAACCCGAAATGCGCAAGGCACTCATTGAAAAGTACCCCTTCTATGGCGAGTACACCATAGGCAAGGATGTATACAAGACTGACGAAGATGCTACTACACTGGCTGTTATGGCTACCCTGATTGCACGCAAGGATCTGGATGAGCAGGTAGTATACGATATCACCAAGTCTCTGTTCGCACACCTTGATGAGCTGGGAACTGCCCATGCAAAGGGCAAGGAGCTGTCGTTGGAGAAGGCTGTGTCCAGCATTTCTGTCGACATGCACCCCGGCGCTGCCAAGTACTTCAAGGAAGTCGGAGCACTAAAATAAATCATGCAAGGCGTTAAAAAACGGATATGGGTTCCTATCCTGTCTGTGATTTTAGCAGCAGCGGCAGCACTGTTACTGTGCCTGCCGCTGCTCCCTTCGGTTTTAACCGTACGCAGCAGGGACGGACGCCTGTTGTGGTTTAGCCGAGCTGCTGGCGATGGTTTTACCGTCTCCTTTACCCACTCTGCCAACAAGGGGCAGATTACCGAAAACTACCGCTTTCTTACAAACGGTGGTTTTGTACTGGAAACAGGCACCTTTGAAAGCTATGGCGCGGGCATGTTGGATCAGCTTCCGGAGGGTGTCACCATGCAGGATGAGGGCGACAGGCTACGGGTGACCTTCCCCCCCGCTCCCATGGAGGAGCTATCCATGATACCCGGAGAGATAGCCGACCACACCCTGAGTGGTGCGGGCTATAGTTTAAGTTTAGCAAAGCTTTCCGCCTACAGCGGAATTGTAATACGGTATGGAAGTGCCTCGGTTCTCGAGTTGTTGCTTGCATCCTGAGTTTTATTTTTAGGTTAGGGGTTGATATCAGTGTCAGAGGAGCGAATGACTGCGGGCAGTGTACCCGAGGTAGAAATTAATGTGGCGGATTTTGACCGCGAGGCAAGCTTTCACAACCATGAAGGGCTTATGGCCAAAATTGTTACCGGGCTACTGCTAATTTTTTGCGCATTTCAGTTGGGAACCACCATTTTGGGTACCCTGCCTCCACAGCTGCAGAGAATGACCCATCTGGGGTTTGTAGTGGTACTGGCATATCTGCTGTACCCCGCACGCAAAAAAGACCGCGGCAGAAACACCACCAATATTATCGATATGATACTGGCAGGCGTTTTTTCCTGCTGTGTGTTCTATTATATTTTTAATTACCGTGAGCTGGTGGGCCGTTCCGGCGCATACAACCAGCTGGATGCCATAGTGGCACTCCTTGGTGTGGTACTGGTTATGGAAGCCTGCCGTCGTGTTGTGGGTCTTCCCATTGTCATTATTGCCAGTGTCTTTTTGTTCTACGCCATGGCCGGTGCCTATATGCCCGGCTTTCTATCCCACAGAGGATATAGCCTGAAACGTGTAGCTACCTACCTGTTCTACACAACCGAGGGTATCATCGGTCTGCCTTTGGGCGTCTGCGCTACCTTCATCTTCCTCTTTATCCTCTTTGGCGGCATCCTTGAAAAAACGGGCATTGGTCAGTTTTTCATCGATATCTGCAATTCTCTCGCTGGATGGGCACCCGGCGGCCCTGCCAAGGTGGCGGTTATCACGAGTGCCTTGGAAGGTACCGTTTCCGGCTCCTCGGTTTCCAATACGGTTGGTTCCGGTGCGTTTACCATCCCCCTTATGAAGTCTTTGGGATATAGACCCGAATTTGCCGCAGCTGTTGAGGCGGCGGCTTCCACCGGCGGACAGATAATGCCCCCCATCATGGGTGCAGCGGCATTCCTTATGGCAGAGGCTGTGGGCGTGCCCTACATGGAAGTTGCAAAGGCAGCCATTATCCCAGCGCTGCTCTACTTCACCGGCATCTGGATGTCGGTACACTTCGAGGCCAAAAAGCTTGGGCTGAAGGGTATTCCTCGGGATCAGCTCCCCAAGGCATGGCCCCTTATCAAGGGCAGATGGCACCTTATTACCCCACTCTTTATTATTGTTTTCATGCTTACCGTTCGTACTGCCTCCTTTGCAGCACTTTGCGGTATTATAGCAGCAGTAATTATCCCCAACCTGCGTAAGGCTACACGGGTAAAGCCCCGTGACCTGTTCGACGCATTTATCAGCGGTACCCGTGGTGTCATCGGCGTTGCCTGTGCCTGCGGTGTTGCAGGTATCATTGTGGGTGTAGTTACCCTTACGGGACTGGGGCAGACCATGATGGAAGGTCTGTTGGGCTTTGCAGGCGGAAGCATGCTGGTCACCCTCTTCTTCATTATGATTATCTCGCTGGTACTGGGCATGGGCGTGCCCACCACTGCAAACTACCTAATTACCTCCACCATAGCCGCTCCTGTAGTTATGCAGCTGGGTGTACCTGCTCTGGCAGCCCACCTGTTTGCTTTCTACTTTGGTATTCTGGCAGACATTACTCCTCCCGTGGCACTGGCGGCCTATGCAGGCTCGGCTATAGCGGGCAGTGACCCCCTAAAAACGGGACTTACCGCTACCAAGCTGGCTTTTGCGGCCTTCATTATCCCCTATATCTTTGTGCTCAACCCTGCGCTTATACTCATTGATACCACATGGGTAGAGGTTATTCGCATCACCTGTACCTCCATTATCGGTATGTTGGGTGTTAGCACCGGCGTAACAGGCTGGATATATCGGAAGACCACATGGATAGAGCGTATTATGCTGGTAGTAGGCGGACTTATGCTCATTGATCCTCAGGTTCTTACCGACCTTGTTGGTATGGTGTTCATTGCCATCCCGTGGGGAATGCAGTATATAGAAGTTAAGAAGATGAAAGCCCCCCGAGCAGTATAAGAACCACTTAATGAAGAGGCTGTAGAAAAAATGTATCTTTATACATTTTTTCTACAGCCTCCTTTTCGTTTTTCTTGCAGAATGTAACGGAACATGTTATATTAGTTTTATGAAATTTTTGCCTTTTTAATAAAAAGCAAGGCGGTGGATGCATATGCTAAAGCAGCAAAAGCCTTTTAAACGCGGTGCCGGAATACTCATTCCCGTGGCAAGTCTACCTTCCCCCTATGGCATAGGTACCTTTGGAAAGGCAGCGTACGAACTGCTGGATTTTCTTCGGGCAGCGGGGCAAAGCTACTGGCAGGTGCTGCCCCTGGGCCCCACCAGCTATGGTGACAGCCCATACCAAAGCTTTTCCGCCTTTGCAGGCAATCCTTATTACATAGACTTGGATATGCTCATAGAAGAAGGGCTGCTAGACAAAGAAGAGGTGGAGGCCCACCCATGGGGTGATACCCCCGATGATGTGGACTATGGCACCATCTATAAAGAACGGTTCAAGGTCCTTCGCCTTGCCTGTTCCCGCAGTAACCATGCCACCACCAAAGAATACAAGGCTTTTTGTGCTGCAAATGGGTGGCTTACCGACTATGCCCTTTTTATGGCGCTGAAGGAACAGCACCAAGGAGAGGGGTGGCAGAGCTGGGAACCGCCACTGCGTATGCGTGAGCCTGCCGCCATTGCCGAAAGTACCAAAGCACTGGCTACCGAACTGGATTTCTGGCGGTTTTGTCAGTACAAGTTCTTTCAGCAGTGGGATGCGCTTGTGGCTTATGCTCACAACAACGGTATTGAAATTATTGGGGATATCCCCATTTATGTAGCCATGGACAGCGCCGATGTATGGGTGAACAGCCACCTGTTCCGTCTGGATGAGGCACGAAACCCTGTTGCAGTATCGGGGGTGCCGCCGGATATGTTTTCCGCCACCGGACAGCTTTGGGGAAATCCCCTTTACGACTGGGATAGGATGGAGCAGGAGGGCTTTGTGTGGTGGCAGCAGCGTATGGCGGCCTCGGCACGGCTTTATGATATCATCCGTATTGACCACTTCATCGGCATAGTCAATTTTTACTCAATTCCTGCGGAGGACGACACCGCAGCAGGCGGACACTGGGTGGAAGGCCCTGGGGAAAAGCTGCTGGAGGCTATTACTCCGGCCCTTGGGGGCAAGCATATCGTCGCGGAGGACTTGGGCGTGCTGACACCCGCTGTAAAGCGGCTACGGCAGAAAAGCGGCTACCCCGGTATGAAGCTGATGCAGTTTGCTTTTGACAGTGATGCAAACAATGAGTTTTTGCCCTGTCACTTTGATAAGAATACCGTTATCTATGGTGGTACCCATGACAACGAAACACTGGTGGGCTACTTTTCTACCCGCAAGCGCAAGGAACTGCGTTTTGCCAGAGAGTACCTACGGGTAAAGCGCAACAGCGAAATACCCTGGGCACTTATCTGTGCAGGCTATGAAAGCAGTGCAAATACTGCCATCTACCAGTTGCAGGACCTTATGGGGCTGGATAACCATGCCCGCATAAATACCCCTTCCACGCTGGGACAGAACTGGCGCTGGCGGCTGCTGCCCGGGCAGCTGAGCAATGCGCTTGCAGAAAAGATAAATGCTGCCACAAAGCTTTATGGGAGGTGCGTGTAGCTTGGAGAAGTTTTATAATAGGATAGATGAGCTACTGCTGCAAAACTATAGGAAAACTCCGGAAACTGCAAGTGTAAAGCAGTTGTATGAGGCTATATCACAGGCTGCTATGGAGCAGCTTTTGGAACACTGGGCACCTACCGGTGGGAAACGGGTGGCGTACCTTTCCGCAGAGTTCCTTATGGGGCGG
>JAVXNK010000012.1:15144-81049 GCA_036645835.1 Angelakisella sp.
TGGGGCGGTTGGCGGCCTGTTTTCTCGATTCCGCTGCTGCACAGGGAATCCCTTTGGATGGCTATGGCATTCGTTACCGCTACGGACTTTTCCGCCAGCGGTTTGAGGATGGTGCCCAGAAGGAGGAGCCGGACAACTGGCTCCGCTTCGGCGACCCATGGAGTATTCGCCGTGACGAGGAAAGTGTACGGATAGATTTCGGAGACCTTTCGGTAAACGCTGTACCCTACGATATGCCTGTTATTGGCTGGGGAGGAAGAACCATCAACACCCTGCGGCTTTGGCAGTCGGAGCCGGTAGAGGAGTTTGACCTTGCAGCATTTAACTGCCAACAGTACAGCGAGGCGTGGGCTCAGCGGGATAGGGCAGAGGCTATTTCAGCGGTGCTTTACCCCAATGACGATACCGAGGAGGGGAAACGTCTGCGCCTGCGCCAGCAATATTTCTTTGCAGCAGCTTCGGTGCGGTGTATGGTGCGTCGCCATATAGAGCAGGGCGAAAATATCTATACCTTTGCAGAGAAAAATGCCATACAGCTCAATGATACCCACCCTGTGGTAGCAATACCGGAACTTATGCGTATTCTTATGGGCGAACACCATCTGCCCTATGAAGATGCCATGAGCATTGTGCGGAAAACCTTTGCCTATACCAACCATACCATTATGCCCGAGGCACTGGAAAAGTGGGATGTGCAGCTTTTTGCCACCCTGCTGCCGGAGGTATATCCCTATATAGTAGCAATACAGAATGGACTTTGCCGTGAACTGCGGGCATCGGGTATTTCCAAGAAGGAATTACCCCGGTTTGCCATTGTAGAGAAAGGGCGCATTGCCATGGCAAATCTGGCAGTGTTTTCCACCCACTCCACCAACGGTGTAGCCTGCATCCATACTCAGATACTGAAGGACAGCGTGCTGTCCCAGTGGCACAAGCTTTACCCCACCCGCATAAACAACAAAACCAACGGCATCACCCAGCGCAGGTGGCTGGCGCTCTGTAACCCCGAACTGTCCGCCCTCATCTCCGAGCTGGTAGGCGGGGGATGGATTACCCATTTGGATAGGTTGGAAAAGCTGACTGACTACTGCCACAATGCCTTTGTGCTGGACCGTTTTATGGGAATAAAGCATCAAAAGAAGCAGCAGCTGGCAGATTATATCTTTCACAAGGAGGGTATTCGCCTAAACCCCGATTTTATCTTCGATATTCAGATTAAGCGGCTTCACGAATATAAGCGGCAGCTGCTGAACGCACTTGCCATACTGGACACCTACTTTGCCATTAAAGAGGGAAGTATTGTTGACTTTGCTCCCACAGCATGGATATTCGGTGCAAAGTCTGCGGCGAGTTACCGAAGGGCAAAGGGTATTATCAAGTTTATAAACGAGGTGGGGAAGCTGGTAAACAACGACCCTGCGACCAAGGCGTTTATGCAGGTGGTGTTTGTACAGAACTACAACGTATCCTACGCCGAGAAGCTTATTCCCGCTGCCGATGTTTCGGAGCAGATATCCCTTGCGGGTACCGAGGCCAGCGGCACCGGTAACATGAAGCTGATGCTTAACGGAGCGGTTACCCTGGGTACGCTGGATGGCGCTAATGTAGAGATTGTAGAGCAGTCCGGCATAGAAAACAACTATATCTTCGGTGCCACCGTAGAGGAGATAAAGCAGATTGCGCCTACCTACGACCCCGTACAGCGGTACCTATATAACCCACGGATAAAGCGGGCACTGGATACCCTCATAGACGGCACCCTGGATGACGGAAACACAGGGGACTTCCGGGAACTTTACAACTCCATTCTTAAGGGTGCCAGCTGGCACAAGCCCGACCAGTACTACCTGCTGCTGGATTTTGATGCCTATTGTGATACCCGCCTGCGGCTGAACCGCGACTACTGCAACCGTCTGGACTTTGCCCGCAAGGGTCTTGTAAATACCGCCCATGCAGGGAAATTTTCCAGTGACCGCACTGTAGCGGAGTACGCAAAAGAAATATGGCAGGTTTAGCCCAACTGTGCAAGCGCCCTTTTATGTAGACGTTGCAGCCATCGGGGGCTTAGTCCCATACAGTCGGATAGTTCATTCCACGACATAAGCTCCAGATGACGGCAACGTAGTATCTGCATCAGCTGTTCATCTCGGAGCTTTGTTATTTCCTCATCCAGTGCGTGGGCCGCTGCTGCCAGCCGATTATTTTCTATCCAGATACGGTCCCGCAGCTGCCGTAGCTGTGCATTTAATATAGGAATTACCGCACGGGTGCAGGGGTCTGGGGTGGCACGCAGCTGGGACATCCGCCTGTGCAGAAAGCAGTTTTTTTCTTCCAGCTGTCTGCATAGCTCCAAACAATGTCGGTACTCCCAAGATAGATGTAAAAAATTATTCTCCAAGCTTGTCCCCCCTGTTAAGTGCCTCCAGTAGCGCAAGCCATTGGTGGGTGTTTTTGGGCTGAGGACGCCAGTGGTTACACTGCTCCGGTGGACATCCCCGGGGCTTCCCGGTATCCAGCAGGTAGTGGCACACGGTGTAGCTGGGCATCATAGAAGTAATGGCCCTTCGGTGCAGGCAAGCGGTGCAGTTTGTGCGTTCATTCAATACAGTTACCTCCGTACATTTTTTATACATAGATATTAACAATTATTTCATCTGTCTCACATTGCTTCTTAATTTTTGTAGGGTAATATGTGATTATAGCAAAGAACTACTTATTACCCAGCGGGGCCTCCTCCTCGGTGGGTGCTCGGGTGGACGGATTACCGACCCGAACCTACAAATTCTCGCCTGCGGGTAACACCGTGGGCGTTTTTTACCTAAAAATGAAGAACAAATGTTCTATAATGCCAATATATACTATAATGAGTGAAAAGTCAAGCTAAACGCATAAAAAAGCTTGATTTTATTTCATTTTGGTGTATTATAAGGGTATAACAGCCCGAAAGGTGTGATAGCCATGTCAGCAACTACCCCAGAGCAACAGCTGCGCAGTGTCATTCTGGAACAGTTCCGCAGTGTGCGGGCCTTCTGCAATCTATATGGTCTTCCTTACTCCACCGTGGATAATATCTTTAAGAGGGGAGTAAACAGTGTCAGTATCTCCACCGCCGCACAGCTCTGTAGTGGCCTGGGATTGGATCTGTCCGCCTTTGGAAAAGGAATTATCGCCATGGCTGAAACAGAGGCCGATGCGGACAGCGACGAAGCGATAATGCTGCAAAACTACCGCAAACTGGACAACCACGGCAAGGATTTGGTGGAACTGGTGACAGCCAAGGAGCTGGAGCGTTGCCAAGCAGAGGGGCAAGCCAAGGTGCTGCAGCCTTCCTTTGACGAGGAGGGCTGGCGGCAGTATCTGGGTGCACCCATTGCCTGCCGCGGAGGCGGAGTTATTGCTGCCACCGAAGAGGATGCACGACAAATGGAGCGGATATATAACGGCCTTTTGGGTGGTGCAAAGCATAAGACCGACAGGGAAGGTGAATAGCCATGGTGCGAAGCCTTGCGTGTGAGGCACTGCTAAAAGCCGGGGTGCGCCGTCTGCCGGTACGGATAAAGTCGGTGGCGGAGCAGTTTGGCATTTCCGTATTTACCTATACCCAGTATGCCGACACGGTGGATTGTTCCGTGGCCGAGGTGGCACAGCGGTACGGTGCTGACGGCTTTACCCAGTGCATTGGCGGACGTGTGGCAGTCTTTTACTACCAGAACGGAAATCTACGGCGTATTCGCTGGACCATTGCCCATGAGCTTGCCCATGTTCTGCTGGGGCACCTGCAGGACGGTGGGGGAGCGGATGCTGACCGGCAGGCGGACGCACTGGCAGCAGAATTGCTCTGTCCTTCGGCGGTGGTGGCAGCCTGTGGCTGTACCGGCCCCCGGGAGCTGGTGCAGCTTTGCGATATTTCCCCGGCGGCAGCGGCCTGCCGCTGGCGGGAGCTTGCTGCACCGTACACAGAGCCATTGCCCACCGAAGTGGCACTGCTGCGGCAAATGGAAAGCTTTCTTCGGGAGGGCAACAGGGAAGAACAGGTGTCGGAGGTCTTTTTGCCGCCGCTGCCACGGTTGAAAAGCCACAGAATATAGGAAGCTGTAGTACCATGCATATCCATGCACGGCGCTACAGCTTCTTATTTGTTTTGTGTACTTTGCCAACACCGAGCGGGACAATGTTACATTTGTGAAACAATTATGATGTTTTTATGAAGTATTTATAGTTTACAATTAAATTGTTATATAAAACTATTTAATAGTTATAAAATTAACGTTGTGCACTACCGGAAAGCAGTATTCCGGTAAAAAATAAACCAAAAAGTAAGAGGAGGAAACACAATTGAGAACGAAGAGAATGTTATCCCTGTTTACAGCACTGCTTATGACGGTGTCCCTAATGGCAGGTTGCGGAGGCACAAAACCCGCAGAGCCTGCACCGGCACCAGCAGCTCCCGCGGCACCTGCAGCCCCGGCTGCTCCGGCAGCTCCCGCACCCGCAAAGGTAGAGGGTAAAATCGTTATCTACACCTCCATGTATGAGGATGTTATTGAAGCCATAGACAAGGAGCTGGAAACTGCATTCCCCGACTGCGATATCGAGTTCTTCTACGGCGGTACCGGCACCCTGCAGGCAAAGATAGCCGCAGAGCTGGATTCAGGCAAGCTGGGCTGCGATATGCTCATGGTCGCAGAGCCCTCCTACTCCCTGGAACTTAAGGAAAAGGGCGTTCTGCACCCCTATGTTTCCAAGGAAGCCGGAAGCCTGGCATTCGAGTGTGATAAGGAAGGCTACTGGTATCCTGTCCGCGTATGCAACATGGTTCTGGGCTACAACCCCGATAAGTACAAGAAGGAAGAGCTCCCCAACTCTCTGAAGGATTTTGCCTACGATGCAAAGGTTAAGGGCGCTATCTCCATGTCCAACCCCCTGACCTCCGGTACTGCTTTGGCATCTATCTCGGCGCTGAAGGATAAGTACGGCTATGAATACTTTACAGCTCTGGGCGCGCAGGGTGTTATGGTTGAGTCCGGCTCTGTGGCACTTACCAAGCTGGAAACAGGCGAATGCAAGGTTATCATGATTCTGGAAGAATCCATCCTGAAGAAGAGACAGGAAGAGAACAGCAAGCTGGAAGTTATCTATCCCACCGACGGCACCATCAACATTCCTTCCACCATTATGACTGTTTCCGACAAGTGGAATGCCAACAAGAATACCGCAGCCGCTGCTGCTATTACCGACTGGTTCCTAGCCAAGGAAGGCCAGAAGAGCATAGTTTCCGCATGGATGCATTCCGTGCGCGGCGACTATCCTGAACCTCCCTATGATGCTATTCCCACAGCGGAAATTCTAAAGAACACCATGCCCGTTAACTGGGAAAACTGCTTCAGACAGAGAGAAGAGCTCCGCACCAAGTTTGAAGAAAACGTAAAGATTCCCGAAAAGAAAAAATAAGGGCTTTTAGAAAACCTCGGTTTACAAAGCGTCCTTATGCAAAATAATGTTTTATTGCGGGGAGCTGTAGATGAGAAGCTTGCTTCTCCCGAATATGGCTCCCCGCCGCAAAGACAGAGGAGTGGTGTGACATGGCAACCTTAACTGCCCCCAAGCCTGCAACAAAGGAAAAACGCGTCTATTTTGACGTGAAGTGGGTCATTATCGGCCTTATTGTAGCGTTTCTTTTAATATTCCAGGTGTTTCCGCTGCTATACCTGGTGTTCAGAGCCTTCTTTGCCACGGGCAACTTTTCCCTGGAGGCCTTTGCCAGAGTATATACCTACCCACTAAACTGGAACGCCCTGCGCAATACGCTGGTTACGGCGGGACTGTCTATGGTGTTTGGTGTAATGATTGCCTTTCCGCTGGCATGGCTGGTGGGAAGAACCAACCTGCACGGAAAGAAATTTTTCCGTACACTTTTTGTTATGACCTATATGGTGCCCCCCTATGTGGGAGCCATGGCGTGGCTGCGCCTGTTGAACCCCACCGTGGGTAACCTGAATATGTGGTTTATGGATATCTTTCACCTTTCCGCAGCACCCTTCAATATTTACAGCATCGGCGGACTGGTATGGGTACTTACCACCTTCTACTACCCCTACGCTTTTATTACCATATCCCGCGCTATGGAAAAGATGGACCCCTCACTTGAGGAGGCTTCCAAGATTTCCGGTGCATCTCCCCTGAAAACGGTAGCCACCGTTACCCTGCCTATGATGATGCCCAGTATTGTCGCCGCTGCACTGCTTGTCTTTGTTTCGGCAGCATCCTGCTACGGTATTCCTTCCATCATCGGCGCACCGGGGCAGATTGACACCGTTACCACCCGCATCATCGACTTTGTATATATCGGCTCGCCGGAGGGTCTTACCGACGCAACCACCCTTGCGGTGTTCCTTATGCTTATAGCCAACGTCATTCTGTACATCTCCACCTTTGTCTGCGGTAAAAAGCAGTATATTACCGTTTCCGGAAAATCTACCCGTCCCAATATCGTTGACCTAGGCAGGTGGCGCATTCCCGTTACGCTGCTGGTGTGTCTCTTTGCATTTGTAGTGGTAGTTATCCCCTTTGTCACCGTGGCAGCTACCTCCATTACTGTAAATATGGGAGAGCCACTTAGCCTAAGCAATGTTACTTTTAAGTACTGGGAACGCATCTTTACCCGAAAGGCTATCCTTAGCTCGGCAAAGAACAGCTTGGTATCGGCAGGTGTGGCAGCTACAGCAGGTATTGCCATTTCTTGTGTTATGGCCTATCTGCTCACCCGTACCACCGTTCGTGGCCGCAAGCTTCCCGATTTTCTCATCACCGTAGGCTCGGGCACCCCCAGTGTGGTTATCGCCCTTGCGCTCATTATGACCATGTCGGGCAAGTTTGGCATCAATATCTACAATACCCTCACCATTATGATTATTGCCTATATGATTAAATACCTGCTTATGGGTATGCGTACGGTGGTGTCGGCTATGTCCCAGATACACCCGTCACTGGAGGAGGCTTCCCTCATTTCAGGTGCAAGCTGGCTGCGAAGCTTTAAGGATGTCACCATACCGCTCATAGCGCCCTCGGTAGTGGCAGGCTGGTTCCTCATCTTCATGCCCTGCTTCTACGAGCTTACCATGTCCACACTGCTCTACTCCACCGATACCAAAACCCTTGGATACGAGCTCTTTACCTACCAGACCTATCACAGTCAGCAGACTGCTTCGGCGTTGGCCACCGCCATACTGATACTGGTCATCTTTGTAAACTGGCTGCTGAATAAGCTTACCAAGGGCGAATTCTCCATATAGCAGAGGAAAGGAATGGTCACAATATGTCTACAGTAACCATAAAAAATGTCACAAAGTCATTTGGAGAGGTTCAGGTACTGCGTGCGTTCGATCAGATATTTGCGGACAAGGAATTTGTTACCCTGTTGGGGCCTTCGGGCTGTGGTAAAACCACCATGCTCCGCATGATAGCCGGCTTTGAAAAGCCCACCGAAGGCGAAATAGCCATTGACGGACGGGTGGTCAGCGGTGCAGGAACCTTTGTACCGCCGGAAAAGCGGGATATCGGTATGGTGTTCCAGTCCTACGCTGTCTGGCCTCACATGACCGTTTTTGAAAACGTCGCCTATCCACTCAAGATAAAAAAGCTGCCCAAGGAGGAGATACGCCAGAAGGTAGAAACCATTCTGGATGTGGTTCACCTGAGCCAGTATGCCGACCGTATACCTTCTCAGCTGTCCGGCGGACAGCAGCAGCGTGTGGCTCTTGGCCGTGCACTGGTTGCCGAGCCCAAGCTACTGCTGCTGGATGAACCCCTATCCAACCTGGATGCAAAGCTTAGGGAAAGCATGCGGTTTGAAATTAAGGAGATACAGCGGGCATTCGGCATCACCGTTGTCTACGTCACCCACGACCAGACCGAGGCGATGGCTATGTCTGACCGTGTCATTGTCATCAACCGCGGTGTCATTCAGCAGGTGGATACGCCATTGGAAATCTACCGACATCCCGCTAACCGCTTCGTTGCCGACTTTGTAGGCAAGGTAAACTTCCTGCGGGGCGAGGTTAAGGGTGGAAGAATAGAGCTTGCAGGTATGGGTCAATCTATCCCTTATGACGGTGATAAAACCGGCAAAGTGGTGGTGGCGGTTCGCCCCGAAAATGTAAAACTGTCACGGGAGAGTGGCATGCTTACCGGCAACCTGATTGCCATGTACTACCTGGGTGATGTCAACGACTGCCGCATCGATATGGGCGGCGAGATGATACGTGCCATTGCCGACAGCCACAGCTACACCAACTTTGTGGGAAGCAAACAGGTTTTCATGGACCTTGTGGAGTTCATTGTCTTTGACGACGACGGCAGCGAGGAACACACTAAAATTATTACATAAAAACGGAAAAGGGTAGGATTTGACTGGACAAATCCTACCCTTTGCTATAATATGGAAGTGTAAGTGTGAAGGAAGGTGCAGCGCGTGAAGGTTCTCATTGTAGATGATGAGCCGGGCATTGTCAATCTCATACGGCTCAACCTAAAACTGGAGGGATACGATACTGTCTGTGCGGGAAGCGGTAGGGAGGCCATAGCGGCCTATGCCGAGCATTCCCCCGACATTGTACTGCTTGATATTATGCTGCCCGACATGGACGGCTATGATGTGCTACGTGCCATACAGGAACTGGACAGCTCGGCGGCAGTTATCTTCATCACTGCCAGCGACAAGCGCACCAATAAGATACTGGGGTTGGAGCTGGGTGCCGACGACTACATCACTAAACCCTTCGACAACAAGGAACTGGTACTGCGGGTAAAGACCCTCTGGCGCAGAATAAGCAGGGCCAAGGGCGGCGATAGGGTGGAAAGCTTGCCATCCGAACCCCCAAGTGCGGTATTGCGGGCAGGGGAGCTCACCATGGATACCGATACCCGCAAGGTGGTTACCTGCGGTAAAGAGGTTAAACTTACCTACCGGGAGTTTGACCTGCTTTGCTACTTTATACAGAGCCACAACAGGGTGCTTGGCAGGGAAGAGCTTCTGGAAAAAATATGGGGCTACAGCTATATGGGCAATACCCGTGCGGTGGATATTCTCATTAAGCGTCTGCGGGCGAAGCTGGGCCACTGTGGTGATTATATTAAAACCATTTACGGCGTGGGCTACCGCATGGAGATTCAAAAGAAAAGCGCTATGACAGTGGAAGTATAAGGCTATGACAAAAAGGAAGGTTATCCCACTGGGGAAAAAGCTTGTTACAATGAATCTGTGCATGGTGGGGCTTATTCTGCTGCTCCAGTGCGGACTAATACTGAATGCCCTGTTTTGGGAGACGAATGCTACCTCGGCCAAGCTGCTGGAACAGCAGACGGTAAGCGGACAGCAATATATTGGGAAAAAGTTGATAGCAAGCGGGAAGCAAAGCCTGCCCACCATAGCAACGCAGTACTGCGGGCCCTTGGGAGAGGTTTTGGAGCTGCGGGTGCAGATATATGCTATGGACGGAACGCTGCTGGGGGATTCCGGCATTACACGCACATTGGCAGCCGGCAAGGATGTGACACATGCCCTAAGGGGCAGCCTGTCCCACAGCTTTGAGCGAATGGGGGAGATGTCCTACATTTCCTGTTCTGCACCGCTGCAATGTGGCGGGGAGCGTGTGGGAGCCATTCGCTACCTCAAACGGCAAAATGGTAACAACGTAGTAAATAATATGGCATTTCAGCTGTTTCTGTTTTCTGCTGCTGCCCTTTTCCTGTGTTACCTTATGAGCCTGTTTATTGCAGGCAGGGCACTTCAGCCTGCTGCTATTCTACACCGATGGCTTGCAACTATTAAAAATGATGAGATACATACAGTACCGGAGGTATACGACGAGGAATATATGGAACTGGCGGATACCCTGTCCTCTCTGGTGCACAGCAATAAGCGCAGCCTTACCCAGCTAAAACAGGAAAAGGAACGGCAGAACCTGTTTTTTAACAGTGCCACCCATCAGCTGAAAACCCCTCTGACCTCCATCATTGGATATTCTGAAATAGTAAAGCGGATGAGTGATGACCCGGAGGTGCAGCTCAGTGCTGACTACATAGAACAGGCAGGGAAGAACCTGCTCTATACGGTGGAGGATATTATCGACATTTCCCGATACCAAAAAACCGACTATGAGTTTACACCGGAATGGTTCTGCCTGCGGGAGCTTTGTCTGGAATGCATTGATCATGTGCAGCCACGCCTTACTCGAAGCGGCATCCGCACAGAGCTGCTTTGCCCCCCGCAGCAGGTGTTTTTTGATTACAGCCGCACCAAGGAATCGGTGCTTAATATGATCGACAACGCTATTTTATACAGCGGTGGCGACTGCATTACCATACAGCTGGAGACCTTTCCCATGCGACTGCTTATCAGTGATAATGGCTCGGGCATCGACCCCGTTGAACTGCAAAAGATTTTTGAACCCTTTTACCGTCCAGCCAAGTCTGCTACCAGAGGCAGCGGCTTGGGCATAAGCATCTGCAAGGAGATTATGACCGCCCAGGGGGGTGACCTGGAGATTACCGCCGTACCGGGAGGCGGCACCTGCGCTATCCTCTATTTTGAAAACAAAGAAGTGGCTGAAACAAGTTTTCAGAACATGCGCCGCAGGATATAATAAGCTATGCCCAGGACGATTACCGTCCCAATGCGCAATCATATCAAAACGCTTTGCGTTTGCGATATAATACCCATAAATAGCCATAATACAGTTGGTTGCACTTAGGGTATCATGCAACATATACAAACAAGCTTAAAAAAACCATATTACCATAAAACTTTTCATCATAATTCCAATTGTCGAATACAGTCAGAATATGCTATCCTATATATAGAGAGGTTTGCCTCTCGTATTGTTTGCAATGCTTTATTATATTGCCGTGCAGAGCGGCGGAACGGATGGATTACATGACGGGTCAACTGGATGCGGAAACGATTTTTAATATGGAAGGCAGCGTAGCACCATTGGGCATTATTGCCACCGAGGGTGCCAGGGAACTTACCGAGAAGATTAACGTACATCTGGCTGAATGGGCCAACATGGGCAGCAAGAAGGGCAGCAGCTTTGTTGTGGAAAGCGAATGTCCTCGTTTTTCTTCCGGCGACGGCAAGGGTATCATCAAATCTACCATACGCGGCTATGACCTTTTCTTTTTGGTGGATGTGGGTAACTATAGCTGCACCTACAAGATGTTTGGCAAGGAGAATGCCATGTCTCCAGACGACCATTTTCAGGATCTAAAGCGGCTGATACAGGCAGCCAGCGGTAAGGCATACCGGATTAACGTCATTATGCCCCTGCTTTATGGCAGCCGCCAGCACCGCCGCAGCTACCGTGAGTCCCTGGACTGCGCATTTGCTTTGCAGGAGCTGCAGAGCATGGGTGTATCCAACATTATCACCTTTGACGCCCACGACCCCAGAGTGCAGAACGCTATCCCCCTTATGGGCTTTGATAACGTTATGCCCAGCTATCAGGTTATGAAGGCACTGCTGAAGAATGTACCCGATATTAACTTTGACCGAAATTCCTTTATGGTGGTAAGTCCCGACGAGGGTGCCATGAGCCGTAACATGTACTACGCTTCGGTGTTGGGTGTGGACCTTGGCATGTTCTACAAGCGCCGTGACTACTCCCGTGTGGTCAATGGCCGCAACCCCATTGTAGCCCACGAATACCTGGGCTCTTCGGTAGAGGGCAAGGATGTTTTCATCACCGATGATATCATCTCTTCCGGCGAATCGATGTTGGACATTGCCTACGAGCTGAAGAAGCAGAAGGCTGGGCGCATTTTTGCCTACGCCACCTACGGAATATTCACAAACGGCCTTGCGGAGTTCGATGAGGCCTTTGAAAAGGGTATTATCTCGGGTGTGCTGGGCAGCAACCTTACCTATCGCAGTGACGAGCTTCGCCGTCGGGAGTGGTTCTTCGAGGTAGATGTATCCAAGTACATTGCTTACTTCATTGCCTCCCTTAACCATGACATGTCGGTAAGCAGCATTGTAGACCCTCTGAAAAAGATTAATACTTTGCTGGAAAAGCATAGACAAGAAAAAGCACTAACCGTATAATGAAAAGGGACAGGCCTCTGGGGTCTGTCCCTTTTTTTTACCATTTTGTAGGTTTATTGCTTTCTTCCCCCAAAGTTATGACAAGGTTTTACCGATTTTTGCCCTGCTGTAATGAAATTGTAATTGCATTTTCATCGAAAGAGGAAGATTTCTACGTGCAAATGGCATATAATAAGTACATAGAACAGAGCAAACAAATTTCCTCCATTATAATTTAATCTTGTAATTTAATCTTCGTACACCATCGGCTGCGCCAGAAGCCGATGGTGTACGTTTTTTATGCATTTTAAAAGTTTTGGGGTTGTTATTGAAGTAGCTTTCAGAATGCCTTTTGAAGGTTACGCCTTGGTAGCGGCAAATACTTCGCCGGAAAGTGCCAGTACGGCAAAGATATTTGGCAGTGCCATAAGCCCATTCAGCAGGTCAGCCACGTTCCACACCAGTGTCAGGTTCAGGGTGGGTGCTACCATGGCCACCAGCACAAAGACCACCCGATAGCCCAGTATAAAGCCTCGTTTCCCTCCGGTGAGGGCGGCAATGCCCCGTTCCCCGTAGTAGCCCCAGCAAAAGAGGGTAGCCAGTGCGAAGCAGGCCAGTGACAGGGAAACTATCCATTCTCCCGTACTGCCAAGGCAGAGATAAAATGCTGCAGAGGTTAAGGCGGAGCCGTCCGCACCGGACAGCCATAGGCCTTCGGTAGTGAGAATGATAAGAGCTGTGAAGGTGCAGACCAACAACGTATCGGCAAAGACCTCGAATATTCCCCAGTAGCCCTGCTCGGCAGGGCTTTTTGCATCGGCGGAGGCATGTGCCATAGGTGCGGAGCCCAGCCCTGCTTCATTGGAAAAAATGCCCCGCGCCACCCCTATACGAATGGCGGTCATAATGCCATATCCCCCCACACCACCTGCGGCAGCAGCGGGGGTAAAGGCCGACTTTACAATAAGCGCAAGGGCGGCAGGTATGGCGGCACGGTTCATCCAGAGCACCAGCCCTCCGCCTGCCAGATAAAACAGAGATACCAGTGGAATGGCGCTTTCCGCCACCTTTCCTATGCGCCCTATGCCACCCATAATGACCAGAGCGGTGAGTATTGCAGCTACCACACCGGTGGTGGTGGGGTGGATGCCAAAGGAGCCATAGAGTGCGGCTGCTGCCGAGTGCACCTGTGTGGCATTGCCTATGCCAAAGGAGGCAAGCACGCAGCAGATTGAAAAGAAGGAGGACAGCAAAGGTTTTCCAAGACCATCCTCTATGTAAGCCATGGGTCCGCCGGAAAAGCTTCCGTTTGGCTCTCGTCTGCGGTAGCGCACCGCCAGTACTACCTCGGCGTATTTGGTCATCATACCGAAAAAAGCGCTTACCCACATCCAAAAAATAGCCCCCGGCCCGCCTGCTACAATGGCGGTGGCTATGCCGGCAATGTTTCCGGTGCCCATGGTACCCGCCAGTGCGGTGGACACTGCCTGAAAGGGGGTAATGCCCCCTTTTTTGCTTACCCCTTGCCGTTTAAACAAGCTGCCCACAGTGCAGCGAACTATCTGGGGCAGGCGGCGCAGCTGAAGAAAGCGGGTGCCCACAGTGAACCAGATGCCGGTACCTACAATGAGCAGGATGGTACCCGGCCCCCAGACAAATTCTCCTGCGCGAATAAGGAAATCACTCACCCGTCATCCTCCTTTCGTTTCCATAGGCGTAGCTGCCCATGGGAATTGAGGTGTACCAGCAGCGTAACCGCCATAGGGGTAAGGATAAGTCCCCAAAAACCAAAGAGGCTAAGTCCCATGTACATGGAGACAATAGTTACTAAGGGCGGTAGCCCGATACGGTCTCCAAGGATTTTTGGTTCCGCCATGGTACGCACTACAGTAATGACAGCATAGAGCAGCAGAATACCCACCCCACGGGGCACCATGCCGGTAAAGAGCAGGTATAGCCCCCAAGGAATGAGCACCGCACCGCTGCCTAGAATGGGAAGAATGTCCACGGCGGCTACAATGATTCCCATGACGGCAAAGTACTCGGTGCCAAGCAGCCACAGTCCCAGCGAAACTTCGCAGAAGGTAATAAACATCAGCAAAAAGTAGGCTTTTACAACATTCTTGGCTGTGGAGAGCAGAAAGGCCTTGGAGTCCTTGGTGGCTTTTTTCATGCGTGGGGAAAGCTGCCGGAACAGAAAGGCAGAAATGTTGTCGTAGTCCATGAGGATGAAGAAGGAGGAGAGGATTCCCAGCGATAGGTTAATCGCCAGTATGGGCAGCCGTGTAACAAAGGCGGTGGCCCAGTGCAGCACTCCCGTGGAAAGCTGGCTCAGGGTATTGGTGGTCAGGGCGGTCATCCCTGCTGTTAGGTCTTCCATATAAAGCCCTGCATCAGGCAGAAAACGGCTAATGAGCGCCACTGTCCGTTCCCAAAGAGTGGTGGCGGTGGGGAGAACCGTTGTGGCAAACAGCTCCGGAAGGCGGGTAAAGAAAGCTACTGTCTGGGCAAAGAGCAGAAAGCCCACATTGCAGAGGAGCAGACCGAACAGCCCGTAAAAAAACAGGCAGGCTGTGACCGCCGCAGGGCGGTACCGCATATGGGTTACACGGCGTATCCAGTGGGCGGACGGGCGTAGCGCAGTGGCAACAAGCCCCCCTACCACAAAGGGTAGCAGTGCAGGCAGCAGATATTTGCCAAAAACAAAAAGCAGTAGCGCAACCATAATAAGTGCGCCGCAGCGCAGCAAAAATGCTGTGTAATTTATATTGGAAAAGTCATTTTTCAATTGTGCACCTCCCCATTCTACCTTGTATTCTATGCAGGGGGAGGACAGATTATCAGTAAAGGCAGGGCGAAAGTTAGGAAATACTCACGTATTTAGGAAACTATTTGTATCATTTTACCATTGTGCAACGGTCGTCAAAATGATAATATTGTAGCTGAACCAGTTACACGTGTATTCCGTGGACGGTTAATAGCTCTGAAAGGTGGAGAGGCAATGACGAATTCCAACAAGAACCAACCCAAACTACTGTTGGTGGATGCAAGTGTACTGCCCGATGTCTTTGAACGGGTGGTAGAGGCCAAACGGTTGCTCGCGGTGGGCAAGGTAAAAAACCTTTCCGAAGCGGCAAAGGAGGCGGGAATCTCCCGCAGTGCCCTGTACAAGTATAAGGACTATGTCTTTATGCACAACGAAAACATTGATGAGCGTGTTATTACGCTGAATACCAATCTGGTGGACCGCCCCGGTGTGCTTTCTGGGATTATCAACGAGCTGTCCCTTATAGGTGCAAATATCCTTACCGTAAACCAGAATATACCCGTAGACGGCGTTGCGCCTGTTTCGGTGTCGGCACGTCTGCGCATGGATATTGATGTGGATCAGGCCATGCACCGCTTGGAGCAGCTGGATGGCGTAGTGGAAGTGCGGGTGTTAACCACCAGGTAGCGAAAGCAAAATTGGCAGATTTCAGGAGGAAAATATGAAAATTGCAATTCTAGGTCATGGAGTGGTAGGCTCCGGCGTTGTGGAGGTGCTTTCTAAAAATGGCGAGAGCATCGGGCGCAAAGCGGGAGCACCACTAGAGATAAAATATATACTGGATCGGCGGGAATTTCCGGAGCTAGCCTATGCCGACCTGTTTATAAAGGATTTTTCCACGATAGCAAACGACCCCGAGGTGGACGTTGTGGTGGAGGTTATGGGTGGCATAGAACCGGCCTATAGCTTTGTAAAGCAGTGCCTGCAAAACGGAAAAAGCGTAGTTACTTCAAACAAAGAGCTGGTGGCGGCAAAGGGTGCGGAGCTTCTGGCACTGGCAGCCCAGCATGGCAAAAACTTTTTCTTCGAGGCTAGCGTAGGCGGCGGTATCCCCATTGTAAAGCCGCTGCACCTCTGCCTTGGTGCCAATGAAATTACCGAGATTGCCGGTATCCTAAACGGCACGACCAACTTTATACTGACAAAAATGATACGGGAGGCCATGTCCTTTGCGGACGCACTGGCGCTGGCGCAGCAGCTGGGCTATGCCGAAAAGGACCCCACCGCCGATGTGGAGGGTCACGATGCCTGCCGTAAGATTTGCATACTGGCGTCCCTTGCCTTTGGAAAGCACATCTATCCCCAGTATGTATACTGCGAGGGCATTACTAAAATTACCGCGGAGGATGTGGCTTATGCAGACCGCTGGGGCGGAGTAATCAAGCTAATCGGCCGTGCCAAGAAACTGCAGAACGGTAAAACCGCCATTATGGTAACCCCTGCCTTCATTGCACGGGAAAGCCAGCTGTCAGGCGTGGATGACGTCTTCAACGGCATACTGGTGCGGGGTGATGCTACGGGAGACGTAGTGTTCTATGGCAAGGGCGCAGGCAAGCTGCCTACCGCTTCGGCTGTAGTTTCGGATATCATTGATGCAGTGCGTGCCACCGACACTATTCGCACCCTTCAGTGGGGCGATGGAGATGAAACAGCGGTAGCTCCCTTTGATGACTGCCCTGTAACCGCATTTGTGCGGATTGCCGATAGGGGAGATGCCCTGGGGAAAGCCAAGGTGCTCTTTGGAGATATCCGGCAGCTGGTGCCCATGGCGGGGGAGATAGCATTCATCACCCCTGCACTTACCGAAGGGGAACTGCGTGAGAAGCTGGCAGCACTGGCTGAAAACGATGCACCGCTGCTGAGCATGCTTCGGGTGCTGGACTATTAATGCAATACCATTTTTCCTAGTGTGCATATAAAAGCTTGCGGAAACCAAGCCGTAAGCTTTCGTATAATCCACAAGTGAAAGTGGTATAGAATGTGGTGATAGTTTGAAAGTACCTTTCAAACTACAGGTTATGCGCAGGGCGACTTCGCACCCCTATGCGCAATAATGCTCTTTTCATTCCTTTGCTTTGCGTGGGAAGAGTGTTTTTTATTATAATCTTGTGCCGGCGCGAAGCGGCGAAATGGAGCATTATAATGATAGAAATAAAAGTACCCGCCACCAGTGCCAATATTGGCTCGGGCTTCGATTCGCTGGGTATTGCACTGGGAATGTACAACACAGTGCAGATGGAACTGTGGGACAAGGTGTTTGTGGAAAGCTTGGATGATGCACCTATTCCGCTGGATGAACATAATCTGGTATACAAGACTGCGAAATATCTTTTCGATATCTGCGGTAAACCTCTTAAAGGGCTGCATATCCGTCAGACAAACAGTATTCCGCTGGCACGCGGGCTGGGTTCCAGTTCCGCCTGTATTGTGGCGGGCCTCATGGGTGCAAATGTACTTATGGGGGAGCCACTTAGCCGTGAGGAGATTGTCCATATGGCAGCCAATATGGAGGGACATCCTGACAATTCTACCCCAGCTATACTGGGTGGACAGGTTACGGCGGCCATGGAAAACGGCAAGGTGTTTTACTGTCGGCAGGAGGTAAAGCAGGATATCCTGTTTGCTGCTATTATACCGGACTTTGAACTGAAAACCAGTGTTGCAAGAACTGCGCTGCCAAAGGAAGTCACCCATAAGGATGCGGTTTACAACCTGTCCCGGGCGGCGCTCATGGCATCCAGCCTTGCATCCGGGAGGTATGAAAATATCAGAGTGGCCTGCGGGGATCGTCTGCATCAGCCCTACCGTTTGTCCCTTATACAGGGCGGCGCACAGGTGCTCAGCTGCGCACTGGAGTTTGGTGCCTACGGCGCTTATATCAGCGGTGCGGGCTCCACCCTTATGGCTATTGTTCCCGTGGACTGCGACAGCTTTTTTCGCAACCTGCGCTGTCAGCTGGATATGGCAGGCCGTACGGGTTGGCGGCTGGAAATGCTGATGCCCGACAACAATGGTGCAACTATAGCCGAGAAACAATAAACTTTATACTGGAGGGGTACAGATGGGACTAATCGTACAAAAATTTGGCGGAAGCTCGGTTGCCAATGCCGAGCGGATTATGAATGTAGCAAACATCGTCACCGGAGCCTACAACAAGGGCAACAGTATGGTGGTAGTGGTATCTGCCCAAGGTGACACCACCGATGACCTTATTGAAAAGGCAAAGGAGATTAATCCTAAAGCCTCCAAGCGGGAGATGGATGTGCTGCTTTCCACAGGCGAGCAGATATCCATTGCGCTTCTGGCTATGGCGATAGAAAAACTGGGCTGTCCCGTCAAGTCGTTGACAGGCTGGCAGGCAGGTTTTCAGACCGACTCATCCCATGGCAACAGCCGTATCAGCCGCATAAATAAGGAGCGGTTGGTCAATGAGCTGGATAAAGGTAACATAGTGATAGTGGCGGGTTTCCAGGGCTTAAACCGTTACGATGACATAACCACACTGGGCCGCGGCGGCTCGGATACCAGCGCAGTGGCAATAGCGGCAGTACTGGGTGCAGACCTCTGCCAGATATATACCGATGTAGACGGTGTATACACCACCGACCCCAGAATGGTGAGCAATGCCCAAAAGCTGGATGTCATTTCCTTTGATGAGATGCTGGAGCTTTCCAGCCTGGGTGCACAGGTGCTGCATACCAGAAGCGTGGAAATGGCGAAGAAGTACAATGTAAACCTGGAAGTGCTTTCCAGCCTTACAAAAAGGCCGGGAACGATAATAAAGGAGGTTGTTAATGTGGAGAAGATGCTTGTAAAGGGTGTTGCTAAGGATAATAATGTTGCCAGACTGTCGATAATCGGGGTACAGGACGTACCGGGCATTGCCTTTAAGATTTTCTCGACACTGGCCTCCAAGAAGATTAATGTAGATATCATTCTGCAGTCGGTAGGACGGCACAACACAAAGGATATTGCCTTTACTGTGTCCGGCGACCAGAAGGATGAGGCCATGGAGCTTCTGGATAGCCTGAGCCAGCTGATGAACGCACAGGAGATAGTCTGTGATGACGATATCTCCAAGGTATCCATAGTGGGCGCCGGCATGGCAACAAACCCCGGCGTTGCCGCCAGAATGTTTGAGGCTCTTTCCGATGCAGGTATCAATATCCAGATGATCTCCACCAGTGAGATTAAGATATCGGTACTTATTCGCAAGGAAGACTGCCAGCGGGCTGTGGCTGCCATCCACGATGCATTTATAGAATAATAGCCGCAAGCGGCTATTATAGGTTATGCGCAGGACGATTGCCGTCCCAATGCGCAATTGCACCATTTCGCTAAGCTTAATGGTGCAATAACCACAAACCAAGGGCTGTAGTACAATGCATATTCTGCATTGCGCTACAGCCCTTAGTTTATGAAAAACCCATTTTTTTAAAAACTGAGAGCCTCCGGCTGGTGTTCTGATACTGGTTTTCTGTATACGTACTATTTCTTTTGGGAATACTCAATCAGACCACGGTTTCTTCTTTGATATTGCCATATATTATGTCGAGAAAAGGCTAATCTGTTTGGGTAAAAAAGGGGAATTATAGAAAATTATACGTATTAAAATCATTTTTGCTCAAAGAGTATTGACTAAAATAATTTTAGTGTTTATAATTAGGTCACAAAATAGCAACACGACCGTTTCATATTTTGAGATAGTTGCTATGAAATGAAGGGGGTAACATTATGTTTAAGCAACTCCAGAAGCTAGGCAAGGCGTTTATGCTGCCTATCGCCATTCTCCCTGCAGCCGGATTGCTGCTGGGTATCGGCGGCGCACTTTCCAATCCCAATACTGTAATGGCCTATCCGTTCCTGAACGTGCCGTTCCTACAGGGGCTCTTCAAGGTAATGGGCGATGCCGGTAATGTCGTCTTTGCAAATCTGTCACTGATTATGTGTATCGGTTTGGCTGTGGGTCTGTCCAAAAAGGATAAGGGCACTGCCGGACTGGCAGCAGCGGTTTCTTTCCTGGTTATGAATGCATCCATCGGTGCACTGCTGGCTGTGTTCAATCCCGAAGGCAGCGCCATTGATACCGGCGTAATAGGCGCCATCGTTATTGGTTGTATGGTTACATACTTCCATAACCGCTACCGCAATATCCAGCTACCCGCATTTCTGGGCTTCTTCGGAGGTTCCCGTTTCATTCCTATCATCTCCTCCTTTGCAGCTATCTTTGTAGGCGCGGCATTCTTTCTTGTTTGGCCGCCCTTTCAGCGGATGCTGGTCAGCGCAGGAAGCGCCATTGCCGAAATGGGCGTGATAGGAACATTCCTGTATGGTTTCCTCATGCGTCTTTGCGGTGCTGTAGGTCTGCACCATATGATTTACCCCATGTTCTGGTACACCGAGCTGGGCGGCGTTGCTACCGTAGCAGGCGCACAGGTAGTTGGCGCACAGAAGATATTCTTTGCACAGCTGGCTGACCCCGCATTTACCGGAATGTACACCGAGGCTACCAGATTCTTTGCAGGACGTTTTGCCACCATGATGTTCGGTCTGCCTGCAGCCTGTCTGGCCATGTACCACTGTGTGCCCAAAAAGCGCCGTCAGCTGGTATTCGGACTTTTCCTGTCCGCAGCACTTACCTCTTTCCTTACCGGTATTACCGAGCCTATCGAGTTCATGTTCCTCTTTGTAGCTCCCTGGCTCTATGTTATCCATGCGTTCCTGGACGGCGTTTCCTTCCTGGTAGCAGACCTGCTGGCTATTCGTATCGGTAACACCTTCTCCGGCGGTGCCATCGACTTTACCCTGTTCGGTATCCTGCAGGGTCAGGCCAAAACCCACTGGATGTATGTCATTGTAGTGGGTGCCATCTGGGCAGTCATCTACTACTTCCTGTTCCGGTTCCTCATTACCAAGTTTAACGTTATGACCCCCGGACGTGAGGGGGAAGATGACGAAGTCTTTGTAGAGACCAAGGGTACCATTGCCGAAAGTGCCGTACGAGTACTGGCTGCTTTGGGCGGCAAGGAAAATATTGAGGACTGTGACGCTTGCATAACCCGTCTGCGTGTTGCGGTCAAGGATATTTCCAAGGTCAACAAGGATGCCATCAAGGCGGAAGGCGCCACTGCGGTGCTGGAGGTTAAGGGCGGCATACAGGCAATATTTGGAGCAAAGGCAGACCTAATTAAGAGCAAAATTAATGATATCATTGGAGAAGACTAAGGGGAACAATACGAAAAACGAGGTGACCAAAATGAATCGTGGGCTGATTGTATCCTGTCAGGCATTGCCGGAGGAACCGCTGCACAGCTCCTATATTATGGGCCGTATGGCCGCTGCTGCTCTGGAGGGCGGGGCAGTAGGCATTCGTGCAAACAGTGTGGAGGATATTATCGAGATAAAAAAGACGGTAAACCTTCCTATTATCGGGATTATTAAAAAAGACTATCCCGACATGAAGCCTTACATTACCCCCACCATGGCGGAGGTAGATGCACTGGTAGAAACCGGAGTGACCGTAATTGCGGTGGATGCCACCATCAACCAGACGGAGGAGTTTTTGCGTCAGCTTAAAAAGCGGTATCCAAATCAGATGTTTATGGCGGATATCTCCACCCCCGAGGAAGGGCTGCGGGCCGATGCCATTGGTTTCGATTATGTAGGTCTTACACTGCTGGGGTATACCGAGCAGTCGCAGGGACTGGATAAGTTCGAGGTACTGAAAACCTTGGTGGCAGAGTGTAAGCATCCGGTGATAGCGGAGGGGAACTTTAACACCCCCGAGCAGGCTGCCAAGGCTATAGAGATGGGCGCTTACGCCGTAGTGGTAGGCACTGCCATTACCCGCCCACAAAAGATTACCCGTTGGTTTGCAGATGAGGTCAATAAGATAATCTGATATACTTCTTATCATAACAACAGGAGCGTCGGCCGGATATGTTCGGTCGACGCTCCTGTTGTTATTTAATATGGCTTTGCTTGATGATGGTATCCACCGTAATGTCCATTTTACTGCGGTAGTCATCCTCCCGAAGCAGTATGGAGCAAAGCAGGTCAATGACATAGATAACCGAAAACTGACTGTTCATAAACCGACTGCGGCTGACAAGGTCGGTGTTGATGATAGGAAAGCAGAAGTCGGACTGCAAGGCCAGAGAGCTTTCGGGAAAGCTGGTAAGAGCGGTAATGGGACATCCGTTCTGGCGGGCTACCCGTACGGCATTGACTAGGTCGGCAGTTTCGCCCGATATGGAGATAGCCAAAATACGGTCCTTTGCAGTAAGGATGGAGCTGTTAATGAGCATTAGGTGCGGGTCGGTTATGGCCTGCACGTGGAACCCCATTCGCAGAAGGCGGAGCATAAGCTCGGTGGCGGTAAGCCCCGAATTTCCCACGCCATAGATGTAGAGGTTACTGGAGCTGCGCACTTCATCGGCCAGCTGCAGTAAGGCAGCACGGTCCATCAGCTGGTTAGAGTGCTCTATAACCGCCTGGTAGAAGTTATAAACCTGTGCCAGAGCGCCGTCTTCATCCTCCTGTAGGTCTACCGAAGCAGCACGGCTGATGCCGATTTTTAGGTCAGCAAAGGAGGCGCACTGTATTTTACGGCAGAAACGGGTAATGGTTCCGTCGGATACCCCCACCGTAGCAGCCAGAACAGAAATGTTCATGTTCTGAATATGTTGCCCTTGGGTTAGGATGTAGTCGGCAATGAGCTGCTCCTTTTGTGTAAAGGAATTGTATTTCCCGTGTATTTCGGATAGGATGTTCATGATTTTAACAGATCCCTTTTCATTAGAATGGATGTGAAAATTTATTTATCACCAGTATACCATAAAAAAGAGCTTTTGCAATCATGGTGGATGGCAGTGAAGTGGGGAAGGGAGAAGTATGGGCTTCACACAAGCTTCAAAAGTAAAACAATCACCTCACACACAGTATAAACAGTGTGCGAAGTGATTGTTGTTTTTGTTGTAATTCAGATGGGATATAGTTACTTAAACATTCCCTTTTTTACCAGTATCAGCGCTACAATGAGGCTGATAACCGCGGACAGTGCCACGGGGAACCACCAGAACTGGTCGAAGGGCATGCCCGTACCGATGTTCATGCCGTAAAAGCTTGAAACAATGGTGGGAATAGCCATAACGATGGTCAGGGAGGTAAGCACCTTCATAACAATGTTCAGGTTATTGGAAATAATTGAGGCGAAGGCATCCATCATACCGGAAAGAATGCTAGAGTAGATGTTACACATCTCAATAGCCTGCTTTACCTCGATGAGTACATCTTCAAGAATGTCCTGATCCTCGTCGTAGAGCTTGATGATGCGGCCACGCAGGATTTTCTCCAACGTAATCTCGTTGCCCTTCAGTGAGGTGGAGAAGTAGACCAGGGACTTTTCCAACCCAAGCAGCTGAATGAGCTCCTTGTTACGCATGGACTTGTGCAGTTGACGTTCGGTGTTAGAAGATATCTTGTCAATCTGTTTCAGGTAGGTTAGGTAGCGGGTAGCTATCCGCAGCAGCAGTGCCAGCAAAAAGCGGGTCCGCAGGTGGGTAGAAATGTTCTTCACCTTGCCCTCGGCAATCTCGGTAATTACCTGATGGGAGCGCAGGGCAATGGTGATAACATAGTTTGGAGTAAGGATAATGCCCATAGGCATGGTGGAGTACAGAATGGTCTTTTCACTCTGCTGCTCGGCGGTGGGAAGGTCGACGATAACCAGTGTCTGGTCATCCTCACTGTCAATATGGGAGGACTCCTCCTCGTCCAGTGCAGACAGCACAAAGTCGTTGTCCAACTCCATGTCCCGCACTAAAAAGTCCATCTCCTGCTTGGTGGGGCTTATGACATTTACCCAGCAGCCTTCGCAGAGCTCATCCACCTGTACAACGCGGTTGTCAATGGTTTTATAAAACTGTATCATGTTTTTGGGTGCTCCTTTCAGAAAGCCCGAAAACCCGGGGCAGGGTCATCGGTTGTGCTTCCGGTTATTATGGTCTTACTACTACCCCCGGGGTCGTTACTCACAGCCCTGCCACCTCCCTTTATGATACAAAGTAAAAATGTGTCGCATAGCAAGCTTTTTGCGTACACCTAAGTATACCACAAAAGAATAAATTTGCAATATTTGCGGCAAACTATTGCTAACTGCGACAAAGTATGTTATCCTATGAAAAACCGAATATGGTAGAGGCGCGGTGCTTATTAGTACCTATGTGCAATGCAGGCAGCAGCACAAGGGGAAAGGAATCATCGCCGAAATGGCTGACCTGCCGAAGGTCTGCTGTTGGGCCGTTGCAAAAGATGTAACGGACTGCCACTTTTGTGGAGCGCTATCATTCCGTAAAGCAACCATAGATATTTTGTTTTGCATCATGATGTATCCGCAGGGGGGATACTCGTGGTGTTTTTTTTATTCTATGGCAAATTTTGAAAGGTGTGTATACTACTACTATGGAACCAATACAGGTCGGATTTCTCTCGGTACTTCCTCCCATTATCGCCATCGGCTTGGCGCTTGTTACAAAGGAGGTTATCTCCTCCCTCATTATCGGTATTCTGTCGGGTGCGTTCATCTATTCCCTCTACGCTCCTGCCACAACCAGCTTCTTAGGTACCATTATGGATGGTACATTCTTTGCACTTACCAATCGGTTTTCGGTTTACATTATTATCTTTTTAGCCATGCTGGGTTCACTTGTCTATGTGGTGACCAAAGCGGGTGGTTCCAGAGCCTACGGGGAATGGGCCACCAAGCACATTAAGTCCCGGGTGGGCGCACAGCTGGCAACCTGTCTGCTGGGTGTGCTTATCTTCATCGATGACTACTTCAACTGCCTCACAGTAGGTACCGTTATGAAGCCCGTCACCGATAAATACAACATTTCCAGAGTAAAGCTGGCCTACATCATCGATGCTACGGCTGCTCCTATCTGCATCATTGCCCCTATATCCTCATGGGCGGCCTCGGTTATTGTCTATATGGAGGGTACCGGCATGAACGGTATGACCGCCTTCATTAAGGCAGTTCCCTATAACCTTTACGCAGTGCTCACCATCATTATGGTTATCATACTTTCGGTTACAAATCTGGAATTTGGCCCCATGGCCAAGTACGAGCGTAAGGCGAGGGAACAGGGCGACCTTTCGGCTCTGGAGCTTACCGCAGACGAGAAGGAGATGGAGATTTCCCAGAAGGGTACTGTGTGGGATTTGGTACTGCCTATCGTTGCTCTGGTTATCTTTTCCGTAATCGCCATGCTTTATGTGGGTGGCTATTTTGCAGGCGGCATGACACTGTTTGAAGGCTTCGGCAACACCGACGCCGCAGTGGCTATTACCTATGGTGCATTTGCAGCTATGATATTTACCTTCCTGCTGTTTGTTCCCCGCAAGCTGCTGACCTTCCGTGAGTTTATGGATAGCACAGGCAAGGGCATAGGCACCATGACACAGGCGTTTATTATACTGACACTGGCATGGGGCATGAGCACCGTCTGCCGTGATATGCTCAGCACTGGTGAATATGTGGGCGGTCTTGTTGAAGCCTCCAGTATGCCTGCGGCCATTATTCCTGCTATCATCTTTCTGGTGGCAGCGTTCCTGTCCTTCTCCATGGGTACCTCTTGGGGAACTTTCGGTATCCTTATCCCCATCATTACTGCCATCTGCCAGTCCATTGCGCCGGAGCTAATGATTATCTCCCTTTCTGCAACACTGGCAGGCTCGGTGTTTGGCGACCACTGCTCGCCTATCTCCGATACCACTATTCTTTCCTCCACAGGTGCAGGCTGTGACCACATTGTTCATGTTACCACCCAGATGGCCTACTGTATGGTAGTGGCAGCATGCTGCCTGGTGGGATATCTCATAGCGGGCTTTACCCAGAACCTGCTTCTGACACTGGGTGTTTCCATAGCTATGCTTATTATTGTCCTAAAGGTGCTGCATACACGCAGCGAACGGGAAAAGGAATAATCCCAAAAGCAAACGGCGGTTGACATCATGTCAACCGCCGTTTTTATTATTATCGACTTACTCTATTCGCAATCGTGACCGTGGCAAAACTCTCCAATAACGCCGATAATGGGCTCTGGGTCAATGCCCTTACGGGTATAGTAGTCAGCCAGTGTCACCTTTACTGCCTGCTCTGCCAGTACCGAGCAGTGTATCTTTGCAGGGGGCAGTCCGTCCAGTGCCTCTACCACAGCCTTGTTGGAAAGGGATAGGGCTTCATCTATGGTCTTACCTTTAATCATCTCGGTAGCCATGGAGCTGGTAGCAATAGCCGCACCGCAGCCAAAGGTCTTAAACTTTACATCGGTAATGATGTTTCCGTCAATCTTAAAATACATCTTCATAATATCGCCGCACTTGGCGTTGCCTACCTCGCCAATAGCATCGGCATCGGCAATTTCACCTACATTGCGGGGATTTGAAAAGTGATCCAAAACTTTCTCAGAGTACATATATCTTGTCGTCCTTTCGGTTTTTATTCTTTCATGAGCCTCTCCCATACAGGAGACATGGAACGAAGACGTTCAGCAATAGGAGGAACCCGCTCCAGTATAGCGTTTACATCATCCATGGTGTTTTCATCACCCAGCGACAGACGCAGGGAACCATGGGCAATCTCGTGAGGCAGGCCGATAGCCAGCAGCACATGACTGGGGTCCAAGGACCCGCTGGTGCATGCGGAACCGGAGGAAGCGCAGATGTCGGCGTTATCCAGCATCAGCAGCAGGCTTTCGCCCTCAATGCCTTCGAAGGAAACGTTGACATTGCCGGGAAGTCTGTGGGTAGCATCACCGTTCAGCCGTACTCTGGGCAGCTTTAGCAGCCCGGCAATCAGCTTATCACGCATAGCGGAAATACGTGCGGTGCTTTCGTCAATCTTTTCTACAGCTTCGGTAATGGCTGCGCCCAGCCCTACAATACCGGAAATATTTTCGGTGCCAGCACGACGTCCTTTTTCCTGTCCGCCACCGTCAATGAGGGTTAGCGGCATAGGTCCCTTCTTTACGTAGAGCACGCCTACGCCCTTGGGGCCATGGAACTTGTGTGCAGAAAGGGAAAGCATATCAATATTCTGTTCGGACACATTCACATGAAGATGTCCCACTGCCTGTACGGCATCGGTATGGAACAGTACCCCGGCTGCACGGCATACTGCACCTATTTCGGCTATGGGTAGTACAGTGCCTATTTCATTGTTGGCATACATAATGGTAACCAGTGCGGTGTCGGGACGAATGGCTTCTTTAACCTGTCTGGGAGTAATGAGTCCCTTTTCATCCACAGGGAGGTAGGTGACGGTAAAGCCTTCCTTTTCCAGTGCAGCACAGGTATGCAGTACCGCATGGTGCTCAAAGTTGGTGGTAATAATGTGTTTCTTACCTTTTGCGGCCAGGCTGCGTGCAGTGCCTTTAATGGCCCAGTTATCTGCCTCGCTGCCGCCGGAGGTGAAGTAGACCTCTCCGGGCTGACAGCCCAGTGCGGTTGCTACCTGACGGCGGGACTTATCCACAGCAGCACGAGCCTCTCGGCCCAGGCGGTAAATACTGGATGGGTTTCCGTAGTTTTCAAATATCCATGGAAGCATTGCTTCATAGACGGTGGAGCTCACCTTGGTAGTAGCTGCATTATCTGCATAAATCATTTTATTCATATAAAATACCTTCTTTTTCGTGCAAAATTAGGTTTGTGTATTATGCCATAAATACAAAGTATTTTGGTATAAGGTGCATAGGAGTTGTAACTGTCCTGCGCATAACCTGTAATATTCGCTAAAGTTTATTACACCATATATAATATACCAACTCAGTATATTATGCAATAGTTTTCGCACATTTTTCGCCCGGTAACTGTTAAATTGTAGACAACTACAGCGATATTATACCAATCTGCAATGCAGATTGGTATAATTGTCATCCCCGAGCGTAAGCGAGTGGGGACATAAACGTATAATAACCGCTCTGCGGCTATTATACCAAACTCATCGGTATTTGGAAATTTCGCCTACTGCCAGACGGTCACAGCGTTCATTTTCGGGATGTCCGGCATGGCCGCGCACCCAGTTAAACTCTACCTTGTGCCGCTGCAGCTGGGGCAGAAGGCGCTGCCACAAGTCTACATTAAGCACAGGCTCGTTCTTTCCCCTGCGCCAGCCCTTTTTCTGCCAGCCGTACAGCCAGCCTTTTGTTACTGCATCCACCAGATATTTGGAGTCGCTGGTGATGATTACCCGGCAGGGCTCCTTCAGCGTTTCCAAACCCACAATGGCAGCAGTAAGCTCCATGCGGTTGTTGGTAGTTTCACGCTCGCCACCTGCAAGCTCTTTTTCGTGGCCGCCAAACCGCAGTACCGCTCCCCAGCCCCCCGGCCCCGGGTTCCCCGAACAGGCACCGTCGGTAAAAAGCTCCACCGTCCGCAAATTTTTATCGTCAGTCATAATTGTTTACAAATCCTTTCATAGTCAGTACCTGCTAAGTATACCGTAAAGCACAGGTAGTGGCAAGAAATTTGCCGTTAAATTTTTTGCTTCTTTTGCATAACCTTACAGAGCCACGGGCAATACTGATAAGGGTGAACAATACATAATACGCATATAGGGGGAGGGCAGTTCCGTTTTAATATTGTAGCTGTTGCTTCGGCAGTTTCCACAACGTTTTATCCACGCTATTGACAAGGACGGCAAAAATAGAATATAATACAATGAGATGATAAGAGTCTGCCCGTGTGATGCAGCTTTTAATATAAATACTATAAATGAATTTATTTGCCGTCGCAGCTTCTGTGTTCGGGCAATTTTATTAGATACGGAAAAGTTAAGGCTCAGGTGGGTGTATGACTATACACCCTTGATTTTGTTTACTGTTTAAACACTTTGACTAACTTTTTTATGAATATAACAAATTTAAAACGGAGGAACTATTGTGACAGAAAAAAAGAATATTGAAGGCAAAACCCCATCCCGCACTCCGGCACTGGACCGACTTTTCAAGATACCGGAGGGCTTCACCGAGAAGATGAAGTCGAAGCAGGATGCGCCGTCGCTTACAACCATTGTAAACCAGGCAGTGGCTGAAGCGGCAGCAGAAACGACGCCGACAGAGGGTGCAGGGCAGGCACGGCAGCAGAGCCCCCGGCCCGCTGCTCCTGTGCAGCGCAAAAAGCCTGTAGAGGGCGAGGCCGAAAAGACAGGCGAAACAAGGCCTGTACAGACGCTGAAACCCAACACCAACAAGCTTCGCACTGCAGGGGACACTGCCGCCCAGGGACAGCCCAAGGCACAGCAGCCTAAGCCACCGAAGCAGCCAAAGCAGGCGCAGGCACAGGCTCAGCAGCCCAAACAGCCCAAGGCACAGCAGCCAAAGGCGGCAGGCGGCAGGCCTCAGCGCAGAGAGCGCCCCTCTATGAACATTGACACCTCTAAGGCGGGACTTATGAACCCCGACCTGAAGGCGAACCAGAAGAGCCGCGGCCCAAAGGCACAGCGGAAAACTCCTATTAAGATTATTTCTCTGGGCGGCCTTGGTGAAATAGGCAAGAACATTACCCTGTACGAATGTAACAATGAAATTATCATCGTGGACTGCGGACTGGCATTCCCCGACAACGATATGCTGGGTGTCGATCTGGTAATTCCGGACTTCACCTACCTTACCAGAAACAAGGAAAAGATTAAGGGTGTCTTTATTACCCACGGACATGAGGACCACATTGGTTCTCTGGCCTATCTGCTGCGGGAAATTAATATTCCCGTCTACGGTACACGCCTCACCATCGGCCTTATCGAAGGTAAGCTGAAGGAGCATGGACTGCTGGGCGCTGCTAAGCTCAATGTGGTACAGTCCCGTGATGTTATCAAGGCCGGCTGCATGTCGGTGGAATTTATCCATGTAAACCACTCCATTCCCGATGCCTGCGCCTTCGCCATCCACACACCGGCGGGCGTCATTGTGCAGACAGGCGACTTTAAAATTGATTACACCCCCATACACGGCGAGGTTATCGACCTTGGACGGTTTGGTGAACTGGGCGACGAGGGCGTGCTTGCACTGCTCTGCGACAGCACCAATGCCGAAAAACCAGGCTACACCCGCAGTGAGCGCACCGTGGGCTATAGCTTTGATAAGCTGTTTCAGGAGGCAGGCAAACGTAGGATAGTTATTGCTACCTTCGCGAGCAACGTGCACCGTATCCAGCAGGTTATCGATTCCGCCGAAAAGACCGGACGTAAGGTTGCCGTATTTGGCCGCAGCATGGTAAATGTGGTGCAGAAGGCCATTGACCTGGGTTACCTGAAGGTGAAGGAAGGCATTATCATCGATATCGATGTTATGCGCAACTACACCGACGGTCAGCTGGTAGTCATCAGCACCGGAAGCCAGGGCGAGCCTATGAGTGCTCTTACTAGAATGTCCACAGGCGACCACCGTAAGGTTCATATCGGAGCCAATGACTATATCATTCTTTCGGCTACCCCCATCCCCGGCAATGAAAAGCTGGTGGGCAAGGTTATCAATGAGCTGATGAAGCTGGGTGCAGAGGTCATTTACGAGAAGATGTACGATGTTCATGTTTCGGGTCATGCCTGTCAGGATGAGATAAAAACCATACTGGCACTTACCAAGCCTCGGTTCTTTATGCCGGTACACGGCGAGTACAAGCACCTGATGAAGAATGCAGCCATAGCCAAGAGCATGGGTTACGACCCCAAGCGCATTATCATCAGTGACATCGGCAAGGTTTTGGAAACCGATGGCGTAGATATGAAGTTTACCGGTATGGTGCCTTCGGGCAGGGTGCTGGTGGATGGACTGGGTGTAGGCGATGTAGGCAGCGTGGTGCTGCGTGACCGCAAGCTGCTGTCCGAGGACGGCCTCATAGTAGCGGTGGTTTCCATCGATAGCGCCTCCGGTGAAATACTGGCGGGCCCCGACCTTGTTTCCAGAGGCTTTGTCTATATGCGTGAGGCCGAGGATATGATGGCTGACGCGCGTACTGTAGTATGCAGAGCGCTGGAGAGCTGCAAGCTTACCGGCTTCCGTGACTGGAGCTCCATCAAGGGTAAAATCCGCGATGACCTTTCGGAGTATATCTATACCCGTACCAAGCGGAAACCCATGATACTCCCTGTTATTCAGGAGATATAAGACCGACACAGTCTACCCGTAAATAAAGATGCTAAGAGCCCTGCAAACGCCAATGCGTTTGCAGGGCTCTGTTAACGTTATCCTTATTTCAATGAAAACAAACAACTCTTTAATGCTGATGTAGCTACATTTGTCAATTGAATTTTGTAAAAAAACCGATTAATTGCCATTTCTAGTCTTTCATCCGGGTGTCAAGATAAGAAGATATTTCATATCATGTAATAACCGCAAGCGGTCACTACAGATTATGCGCTCTTATATCAAAACGCTTTGCGTTTATCATAGAATAAATTCTAAGAAAGGAAATAGGGATAAATGAAACACATATATAATTATGGCTTGCCAACACCTTTTTCTATCGATCATGGTCAGGATCCATTTGTCGTAAATATTGATAGAGCTGCTACGGAAAATAATAATTACCGTACAGCGCTATGGACGGGAGACAACCTGCAGCTGACTTTAATGAGCATTGAACCCGGGGCAGATATCGGTTTGGAAATTCATCCGGGTACTGACCAATTTATACGCATTGAAGAGGGAAAAGGTCTTGTTAAGATGGGCAATGCCAAAGACAGATTGGACTATCAGAGGAATGTAGATGGTAATTACGGAGTCTTTGTACCGGCAGGTACTTGGCACGATATTGTTAATACCGGTAATGTGCCCCTTAAACTATATACCATTTATGCACCACCGCATCATCCATACGGCACCATTCAGGAAACAAAGGCAGTTGCAGAAGCTCAGGAGCGGGCACGAAAATAGGTTAATTTTATATACGTATAGTATTATGTAAGTATACTATACGGTATGTAAGTGAAAAAAGATGGGTATCAGCTATGCTGATACCCATCTTTAAACATCCACATGGAGGTTGTATTTGAAGTGTTGTTCTTTTTATACTACGGTGTGACAGTCTCCTTGGTTTGAAAGAAGGTGTCGGAAAGGGTAGAAGTATCGGTAATCATCTTGCTGATGGTTACGTTCAGGTAGGATAGGTCCTTGGCAAGGTCGATATCGATACCTGCCAGTACGGGAGGCTCCAACACACGCACCGTGGGGCGCAGGGTCATGCCAGGTGTGTTGCGAATTACCACGCTGGTATACCCATTGCTCAGGCGTACAATACTGCCCACGGGGTAGGCCGCTATAACGCTGAGGAAGGAATTAAGCAGATTAAAGTCAAAATGTATATTGGCAAGTCCCATCATATATTCAATGGCCTGCTCGGGGGTCCAGTTTTCACGGTAGGAACGCTTGGAGGTCAGGGCATCGAAGACGTCGGCCAGTGCCAGTATACGGCCGTAGAGCGGAATACGCTCCCCGGAAAGCCCTTGGGGGTAGCCGGTTCCGTCATATTTTTCGTGGTGAGAGGCTATACCCTGCAATACAGCAGGGGTGCAGGCACGGTTGCCGCGGAGCCGTCTTACCGCACTTTCAGGGTGCATACGGATAATGGCATATTCGTCATCGTTCAGCTTTTCCGGCTTGTTAATGATATTGACGGGGATGTCCACCTTGCCCAAGTCATGCATGAGCCCGCAAACTGCCAGCTCATTGAGACGGTATTCCGTAAGCCCCAGACGAACCCCGATAAGTACGCTAATAAGCCCTACCATCATGCTGTGAGTGTAGGTGTAGTCATCGTAGGCTTTAATACTGACGATATGTAGCATCACTTCTTTTCTGGTCAAAACAGAGGTGACCAGCTCAGCAGAAACACGATACACATTATTAATGAGATCATCGGACAGACCAACATTATTGGCACAGCAATCAAACTGCTTCTTAACTTCAGCAAGCAACTTTTTTTGCAGAGCAGGCGTTATGGTCTCCTCTGCGGGTACTATATCACTGTCGATAGTACTTTCCACATAGGCACCGCTGAGCCCCAACTCATTTATTTTGACAATAATATTCTCAGTCAGATGTTGTCCCTGCGCCACAAGCGATAGCCCGAAATATTCACTGGGAAGGTCCCGAGCAAGAATCATGCCGGGTTTTAAGTACTTTGCAGAAATAAAAAACATATAGCACCTCAACTAGACGCTTTACATACACAAGTGTATTATATATAAAAACAAATGCTTTTTCAAGCGTTTTGTGCAATTAGTAGCACTTTAGGAACGAATTTTGTCAGCGATGAGGGTACGGACCCGGTCACCAATCAACTTTGTTTGTTCACGGCTCATCTCTGAGGTGGGAATGGGGGGCAGTATGGTCAGCTTTACTGCAGCAGGTTTTATCCATCCACCATGCGCCTCCATTACACGGAAGGTGCCATCTATGCAGACAGGAAGTATGGGGACACCGGCCTTAAAAGCAATTTTGAAAGCGCCGTTTTTAAACTCCAGCAGCTCTCCACCCCGGTTTCGCGTGCCCTCGGGGAAGATAATAAAGGAACGGCCTTCCTCGGTAAGCGCCTTGGCGGCTACCCCCAGAGCCGTTACCGACTGGCGGGCGTTGCTTCGGTCGATAAAGACACAGCCCAACAGTCTCATCCAATCACGGACCAGAGGCATTTTTTCTATGGCATCCTTGGCTACCATGCCGTGGGGACGGTCCAGGTAGGTAAGCAGCAGAGGAATATCAAAGTATCCCTGGTGGTTGCTTACGAATACCACAGGTTCGTCGGGGATGTTCTCCTGCCCCTCCACTGTGACGGTTACACCGGCCAGTCGCATAAGGCGTTTGGCCCATTTGGTTATTTCACGGTCCAGTATGGCATCCCGCCCTTTGGTATCACCTGCGGTCTCCAGCTTCTGCGCCTTGCGCATGGAGGGTATCAGGCAGAGCAGATAGGCCCAAAAGTAAGCAAACCAGATTATCGTTCTCATGGGGCAAGCACCTCTTTCATAGTTTTCAGTCGAACAGTTCTCCGTGGTGTCGGGCATAATGGAACAGGTACTGCTGGGCAATACCGGCGCTTGGCAGAAAGTCTTCCGGCAGCCCGTCGGGGTAAAGCACCGTCATCACCTTTTTCATCCAGGTATCCATAGGAAAGCACTCGCTGCGCCCGTAGGCAAATAGCAGGATGCAGTCGGCCACCTTTGGGCCTACGCCTTTTATCTGCCGGAGTGCCTGCTGCGCTTCGTGGGTGGGCAACTGGGCAATAGTATCCAGTGAAACCTCGCCTGCGGATACCTTTTGGGCAGCATCCAGCAGAAATTTATCTCGGTAGCCGCACCGCAGCGGTGCCAGCTCCTCACAGCAAAGAGAAGCCATTCGCTGTGGGGTAGGGAAGCTGTAATAATCATCCTCAATCTGCTGCCCGAACAGGGCGGACATCCGCTCAACAATACCCTTAATACGGGGGATATTGTTGTTGGCGCTAATGATAAAGGTGCAGAGTGTCTCCCATGGGTCCTGCCGCAGCACCCGAATACCGGGTGCATAGCCCATGGCATCCCGCAGCACAGGGTTTGTGGAGAACTGCTCCTTTAGCTTTCCATAGCTGCGCTCCATATCAAAATATTCCTGCCATAGGTCGGTATAGTCCTGTTCCGTAGTGTTATGGAGCAGCAGCTCATCCCCCGTACGGGAAATATGCAGCAGCCTGCCACGGACAACACCCTTGTAGCTGCCGTCCTCCTGTCTGCGCCAGCGAAAGGCCTGCCCGCAGTCCAGTGTATCGGCAAGGCTTAGCTCCTGTGGAGTGAGGGGCAGAACAATATGATCGCCCCGTTTTATAGGGGCGGTTTCGGTAAATTTCATCTATGCCTCCGGATTTTTAGTATGGTATCAGTATAGCATAATATGGCGAAAAAGAAAACCTCCATGACAAGGGAGGTAAACTTTCTGTATGAAATATAAAGTAGACCAAATTTGTGTACAAAATGTTATCAACAGATGTCCAAATCTGCGTAAACCTTGAATTTTAGATGCTTATCCACACTTTCAACCGAGTTTTCAACCCTTACAATGCGGGGTATGTTGAAAACCATGTTGAAAGTGTTTATTACACCCCGTATAACAACCTTTACAAAAAGGGATTTTTGCTTCCAGACAGTGCATATTGGCAAGCAAAAAGCGGAAACTAAACAAAGAAATCTGGTTATGAAACGGGGGAGTGACCTTTGCTCAAGGGAGTAAATAAAAAAGTTGTTGAGGTAGTGGACATAGAGAACGAATACTTCGAAAAGGCGATACTATTTATTAAAGCAGAGAAGCAGGAGCGGGATGAAAAAACCATTAAGCAGAGTGCGGGAGACTACCTGCACAGCATTCGGTATACTCCCAGAACGGCTCTGACCTTTCCGCGGGTAGCCGTGGCACTGCTCAAATTTGGCAGTGCGGCAGCGGTGGGTGCCATAGCGGCCAGCATGTTTATACACTAGCGCAGATATTACCTGGGGGGAGATGAAAATTCCCCCCAGGGGGCCTTTGCCCAACGAGCAAATCTTACTCTTTTCTACAGACAAAAAGTATGATATACTATAGGTACATATATAGAATGATTGCCCAATACCTAAAAACAGCAGAATGGAGCTTTACATAATGCAGTATAACAATGAGCAGGAAACAAGTGAACAGGAAACGGTACGAACCGTTATTATAGCAGGCAGAAACCCTGTAATGGAGGCACTTCGTTCGGGACAGGAGCTGGAAAGCATACACATCCAGACCGGAGACCGAAAGGGACCTTTGGGCAGGATACTTGCCATGGCTAAGGATAGGGGTATCCCTGTTAAGGATGCCACAGCAGAAAAGCTGGCATCTATGTCCGGCATTACATCCCATCAGGGTGTGGCGGCAGTAGTTTCGGCTGCAGCCTACAGCACCATGGAGGATATCCGTACCCGTGCGGGCGCAGAACCGCTTTTTGTCATAATAGCCGACGGCATTGAAGACCCCCACAATCTGGGTGCCATTATCCGTACTGCCGAGGCCGCCGGTGCCCATGGCATCATTATCCCCAAGCGGCACAGTGCAGGCCTTACCGCCACCGCTGCAAAGGCAGCGGCAGGCGCCATCTTCCATATCCCTGTGGTTCGGGTGTCCAACCTTGCCTCCACCATGGAGGAGCTCAAGGAAGAGGGCGTTTGGTTCTACTGTGCCGATATGGACGGACAAGACTGGTGCAGCGTAGACTATAAGGGCGGTGTGGGACTGGTTATCGGTTCCGAGGGCGCAGGCGTCAGCCGGCTTATTAAAGAAAAGTGTGACTTTGTGGTATCGCTTCCCATGCGCGGAGAGGTAAACTCTCTCAATGCATCGGTGGCGGGAAGCATTGTTATGTATGAAATTACCCGTCAGCGGCTGGGACTGCCCGCAAAGAACAGATAGTCTGCTTCTTTATTGATGTCCCCGCTGGCCGTAGGCTTGGGGATAACAACTTTAAAACAGGACAGTTTTAAAAAAATCCAGTCTGGAGGCAAGTAGATGGCTGATAACAGATATAGTGTAGATGACATACTAAAAGAACTGAATAGCAGTAAGCAGCGTAAACCCGCTCCGCCCCCGGTACAGAGTAACGAGGATGACTTTTGGGAGCTAAAAAGGCCTGCCCCGCGCCGTCCTGTTTCCGAACAGCGCCCTCAGCGGGAGTGGGAGCAGCCGACACCACCGGCAGCACCGCAGCCTCAGCAGCGCAGACCCATGCGGGAGCCCCCACCCGGAGTGGCCCAAAACCCAAGGTTGGGACAGAACATACCTCCGCCCCGTAACCCCGAGGAAATGGGAAAGCTGTTGGGCCGTTTTGACGACAGCAAGCAGGACCCTCTGGGGAATCTGGATTTTCTGGACAGGGAACCGGAGATGCACTATGATGATACACCCATAAAAAGCTTTGTGCCAGACTGGGACAAGCAGAGCTACCGTTCAGAACCCCCACGGCAGGCAGCGCCTACACGCCCCCGTCAGGAACCCACCCTACAGCAGGGTGGCAGAGCCTACAGGGAAGCACCTCCGCCTCAGCAGGCACCCCGGGGTTACCGTCAGGAGCCGCCTGTAACAGCACCGCCACAGGGTGGCAGGGGCTATGTACAGCAGGGCGGCAGACGTGAAACCTCCCGCATGTACCAGGAGGACCGCCGCAGTATGGCAAACGCCGCAAGGCTTATTACCAGCGGAGGTTTCGAGGAGGAGCTAGGCGACCAGCCACAGCCAGTTCGCAGACCAAGGCAGCCACAAGAGCAGCCCTATGGGCGGCAGGCACCACAGCAGCGGCAGCAGGTTTCACAGGAACAGCCTTATGGGCGGCAGCCACAGCAGGCTATGCAGGAGCAGCCCTATGGGCGGCAGCCGGCACCGCAGCAGCGGGCACAGTCCGTGCAGGAACAGCCCCCGTACCGTAGGCCTGCACAGTTCACCCAGCCCATACCCCCCATCCCCCAGCAGCCACGAGCAATGCGGGACGATATAGATGTCTCCAAGTATGAGCCTCGTATGGATATTCCCAACCTGGACTCCAAGGCTGAGCCCCGCGCCGCCGCACAGGAGCCGGAAAAGCGGGAAGGCGGCAAACGTGAAAGCAATCAGCAGGTAGCTGCGCAGCTGAAAAGTATGCGTACAAGCCTGTTTATCCGTGTAACAGTGAACCTTCTTGCCCTAGTAGGTGTAGTATACCTTGCTTTGGCAGAGGGATACGGCTTTCCGTTGCCGGGATTTATAGCAGGTGCGGAAAATATGGGTACCTTCCTCTGGTGTGCAGTAGCGTTGGTCATTGTTTCGGCTGTCATCAGCGGCAACACCATTGGCGGTGGCATACTGGCGCTTCTAAAGCTTCGCCCAAGCAACGACACCTATACCGCCCTTGCAGTTTTTGCATGCCTCATACAGGGCGCATATATGGCTATGCAGCCCCAGCTTATGACAGTGTATGGGGACAACCTCTACCTACCTATGGCGGCGCTTATGCTGCTCTTTAATACGCTGGGTAAGCTGATTCTGCTGTCCCGTATGGGCGGAAGCTTCCAGTTTGCGGCCAGCAAGGGCGAAAAACATGTTGCCGAAATTATGGATAACCGTGAGTTTGCCCGACGCATTTCCGGTGATATTGTGGGTGAGGACCCAAGAATAGCCTACTTTATCGATGCAGTGACAGTAGACGGCTTTTTGGAGCAGGCCTTCAGCGAAAGCAAGGCGGAGGATATCTCCAAGATTATAGCCCCAATGACTGCTATGGCAGCACTGGTGATGGCGCTGATTTCTTACCTCTTCAGTCGTGATATCTTTACCGCTGCCTGCGTATACACTGCGGCGCTCTGCATTACCGCACCCCTTGCGGGAGTCATTGCATCCAACCTGCCTCTTTCCATTACCAATGGTAAGCTGGCACGCTTTGGAGCCTCCATCTGCGGCTACGATGCAGTAAATGCCTTTGCTGATACCAACGGTATTCTTCTGCGCTGCTCTCAGCTTTTCCCCAAGGGCAGTGTGTCCATACAGGACATCAAGGTACTGGATAGGCGTCCTATTGATCAAGTGATTATTGATGCTGCCAGCGTGCTCTGTGCCTGCGACTCCGACCTATCTCCCATTTTCCGTGACATGGTTCAGGATCAAAAGATGCTGCACCAGCCGGAAAATTTGGAATACTACGATGATATGGGCCTTTCCGCATGGGTCAACGGACGGCGGGTACTCATAGGAAACCGTGCACTGATGATGTCCTACGGGGTATCCATTCCGGGCGTAGAGTTTGAACGTCCCTATACAGTGGGCAACAACGAGGTGCTCTATCTTGCCAACTCCGGAGAGGCGGCAGCCATGTATGTGCTAGCCTACAAAGCGGACAAGCAGATGCGCAGGGCCATGGAGCTTCTCTGTGACAGGGATATGGCAGTTTGTCTTTACTCTACTGATCCCAACCTCACTGCGGACAAGGTAAGCAGTATCTACGGCTTTCCAAAGGAGCTGCTCTCCATTATACCTGCATCTATGCAGGCAGGCAGTGAGAAGTACATGGTGGAGAAGGGCAGGGTAAGGGCAGCAGTGGTGCATAACGGCAGCCCGGCCTCCTACCTACGCACCATACTGGCGGCGCAGTCCTGCAGCAGGTGCATCACACTGGAAACAGCACTTATCCTTATGTCGGTGGTCATCGGGTTTGCCATAGTCACCTTCTTTGCCTTCACCCGGCAGATGGAGACACTTACCTGGGTTACCATTGCGGTTTACCAGTTCTTCTGGTTGCTTATCGAGCTTGTAATACCGCTTGTAAAGCACTGAATAAAAATACGGAACGTCACCTATCTGACGTTCCGTATTTTTTTATAATTGTCACAATTTTAGGGGAAAAGTCTGCAATCTGCGTACCACTTCTACAAGCGCTGTTGCTATAATAATTCTACAATCTATTTGTAATAGAAAGAGGAGAGGTGCAAAGTGAGAAACAGACTAAAAAAACTCTTGGCGATTGTCTTGGCTGTCAGTATGTCAGCCGTAATGCTTCCCGTATCTGCTATGGCGGCAGATCCCGGCTTCTACTTGGATATTGAAGGAAAAAAAATATTCCCTAACACGCAGCTGTATGGTGATGTAAACATCAACTGGCCTCATGAGGAAAAATGGGCGCCGCAGTATTGGTTTGTTTCCGAAAAAGAACCTACCGATGTTGCAGTAACAGCGAAGGACAGTGACCTCTTTGAGATAAGCCTATATGACAAGGCACAGGATGAGGATGGAAAATGGCAGGGTAACATCTATGTCCGACCCAAGAAGAATACCAGTGATGACGAGTGGACGACTTTGGATGCAGTGGTAGGTGTCAATACTAAGACTACCACCGTTACCGTGTCCCTTGCGGACGGCACGAAGGTGTCCTACCCTGTGCAGGTGCGGATAGATGATACCCCATTTTTGCAGCATAAAGGTGATTATGATAAAAACGGAGACCCCTTGCAGCTGGGCGATGGAAACACCGTAGGGTTTGCTCAAATGCCCATAACCCTTAAGTTCGAGCTTGTAGACAAGAGTGGAAAACTTCCTGACGGCACCCAGCTGACCTGGCAACCCAGAGCTGACCAGCCGGGAGACGGGGAGGACATTGTAACCATTACCCCAATAAAACTGACTACCCCCGAGATTGAGGTAAAGGCTGACATTTCCAGACCTGGGCGGGTGCTGTATTTCTTTGGCTTTGATGATGCAGTAGTTGGAGGAGTAGGCCGCTGGGCCATGGACTATGTGGTGGATGACGACTTCTATATTAATAGTGATAAAGGAAAACTACTTCCCGACACGCAGCTCCAGGGTCAGGTAAGCATCAACTGGCCTCTAGAGGAAAAATGGGGTTCGGATTACTGGTTTACCTCTACGAGAGAACCTACCGATATTGCCGTAAAGGATTCCGACAAGGATCTCTTCTCTATAGAGTTTATAGATGTAAGCGAGGGAGATGACGGCAGATGGTGGGGGGGATTCAAGGTTCGCCCCAAAAAGAATGCCGCCAATGATGAATGGGCAGCTTCGGATGCGGATAATAGTCGGCAAACCGACATTATCATTACCTTTCAGGACGGCAGTCAGGTCTCCTATCCCTTCAGTGCAGATATAATTGCAAGGCCATTTGCTTATATGGTACAGCAGTACGATAAAAACGGCAAAGAACTGACCGAACAAGATGGAGACTTTTTAGATATTGCCAAGAGTCCCATTAAACTAGTCTTTAAACTTACCGATAAGGCGCATAAGATTCCCGAAGGTACGGTTTTAGATTGGAAAAACGAGAATCTGGCGGATGATGGAGGAGAGGCAATTGCAACCATTAAGGCGTTGGATTTAACCGGGCCAGAAATGGCTATGGAAGCCACCATTACAAAGCCCGGCCGACTGCTGCACGTTATGGGCTTTTCCTATAAGGGCGATAACCTTGGCGGATGGATTATGGACTTCACCGTTACCGGAGCCGGCAGTGCCAATTCCGGTTTTCAGATAAACCGTGTTAAAGACAATGGAAGCATGAATGAGTTGCCCATCTACGGCGGTGGTTCCATTGAGCATTCTATCTCCATTAACCGCCCTCCCTACTGGCCCATCGCGTACGATTTTATTTCGGAGAAGCGTCCGGTTTCCATTGCCAGCTCCAATGCTGAAAACTTTGAAGTGGCACTGGGCACTGTTGTCCAAAAGTCCTCCGACAAGAAGTACTATGGCAGCTTTACAGTACTGACCAAAGAAGGTAAAAAGGACCAAAACGGCGACAACTTCTGGTTTACACCGGAGCATCTGGGAAGCTGGAAGAAAACCACCAACCTTACCATAACCATGTCCGATGGTTCTACCGTAAACTACACCTATATTCCGCAGCTCAATGATAGCCCTCTGGTGGACTATGGGGAGGCTGCCTGCATCACCGACCAAAGCCAGGTGATAGGGGATAGCTATGTAGCCCAGAGCGGCAAGACCTATAAGATGCAGTTTCATGTCTATGACGCAAACGATGTCCTGAAAAAAGAAGGCGACCACGAGCTGAGCATGGAGATTAATGTGCTGGAAGGTACCAGCCTAATGTCTACCGATAAGCTCAATTTGGAGGATACCCAAGGCCCCTCCTTCGAGATGACCTTTCAGGGCCGCGGCACTGTTGTCTGGGAGGCAGTCTTTAAGCTGGATGGCGAGGAGATTACCACATGGACAGTGGACTATGTAGTAAATGGCCCGTCTATGCCCATAGGCGTCAGCAGCATTACCAATATCGTTGATAATAGCGATGTTGTAGGAAACACAGTGGTAGTAGAACTGCCCAGCGAAAACACCTTGAGCCCCGCAGCAGTGGAGGCTCTGGTACGGTCTGCACAGGCCAAGGGTGCAGAGAAGGTGGAACTGAAGCTAACCGAAAAGGCGTCTATTGCCATTGGACTTAGCAGCCTCAGTGATTTTATGACTACTATAGAGAACTTTGACCCCCTGATTACTCTGGCTCCACCCATAGCAGTAGCAGAAACCGAAATTGATGCAAGCAAGGGTGCATGGATGGATTTTACCCATAACGGGCAGCTTCCGGCAGGAACCATAGTCACTTTGGAGATAGACGAGGGTCAGTTTGATGAGGACGTTACCGAGCTCTACCTGTGGCTCTTTAAAGATGGTAAGATGGTACGGGAGGACACGGATATCACCTACAGCGGGGGCAGGTGTACCTTTACGCTGGGACACTGCTCGGCTTGGGCGCTTTACCCCGCAGGCTATGACCCCAACACAGGCAGGTGGATAAGGCCCGATGCCGGAGATTCTGACAGCGGAGACGGTTACACAGAGCCTGTCTATCCCACAGCGGAAAAGGGACTGGAAACCCTATCCAAGCTGAAGAGTTCTGATGCTGCAAACCTTCCTGCAGAGGTGATAGCCACCACCACCGCATCAGGTGCAGCAATTCATGTGCTGCCGGTATCGCTGGGCAGCAGCGGTGCACTTGGCATTACCGAAATGGCCACCCTTGCAAAACTGCCCAGTACTGTGGGCATCCAGATTAAGCAGAGCGGCGCAGAAATGATTCTTCCCGGCAACTTCAAAAACACCACCGAAGCAGGTCGGTTTGCCTATCCCATGGCCTATAGCACAACAGCAGAAAACAAGGCTCAGCTGCTGGCAGCACTGAAGGATGCAAAGAGCTCCGCCTTCACCTGCACACTGGGTGGCTATGTGAAACTGCCGGTTACAGCCACCATCTCCCTGAATACCAGCCTGAAGGGAAGCGGAGAGGTTAACGTTTATGTCTATAACCCCACCTCCGGTAAGCCTGTATTTTTATGCAAGGCAAGACTACTAAACGGCGTAGTCACCTTTGCAACCAACCAGCTGGGACAGTATATGATTACTTCCGGAACAGTATAAAAAGAAAACGGCGGACACGAAAGTGTCCGCCGTTTTCTTTGCTTATTTCTTATCTGCAAATTTATATTCTTTGTACTCGGTAGCGCCCAGCCGTGTGGCATTTCCATAGGCGGTGGCCTGCTCATTGATGACCGTCAGGAAGGTGGCGGGGGCGTCAATGGCTATCTGGGTGTGGGATACTCTGGGGTCGAAGTAAAGGCTGTCGCCCTCCTCCAGTACCAGCTCGTGCTCGCCCAGTATTACCTTCATACGGCCGGAAAGAACCAGGTTGAACTCCTGCCCGCTATGGCAGAACCATTCCTTGGGCTCACCGTTCGTGGGGTCAATGTTTACAATCATAGGCTCCATTTCACGGTTAATGAAGTTGGTGGCCAGTGAGCGGAAACGGTAGCCCTCATAACGTTCTACCTCTACGCCGTCGCCCTGCTTCACCAGTGTGTAGGAGCGCATTTTAGGAGGAAGGCCGGTCAGTAGCAGGGTAGGGTCCACCTGGCAGGCTGCTGCTATTCCATAGAGCACACCTACGGGGATATCAGTCTGTGCCGCTTCATAACGGCGGTAATCCTCTACACATACGCCAATCTGTCCGGATAGCTCCTCCTCGCTCATTTCCAGAACCTCACGGAGCTCTCTGATTCTGTTGGCAATCTGTATAACCTGTGTGTTCATTCCCAGTCTCCTCTCTATGGTTTATTCTTCGTTGCCGCCAATTTCCTTCTCGGTCAAAATCGGAATGTTTTTTGCAGTGAGAAGTTCTACGGTGCGACCGGTATCATTGGTACGCAGTATGACATAGGCAGTGCCCTCCTGACGGCTGATGAAGGCATACATATACTCCACCGTTATGCCCGCCTCGGACAGTGCCATTAGCGCCTGTGCCAGTCCTCCGGGAGTATCCGATACCCCAATGGCAACCACCTTGGTCAGCGAGACGGTAAAGCCTGCTTCACGCAGTGCCTCGGACGCAGCTACAGGGCGGTCTACAATGAGACGCAGTACACCGAAGTTGGTGGTGTCGGCAATGGAAAGCGCCCGGATATCAATGTGAGAGCGCTGCAGCACAGCGGTAATTTCCGCCAGAGAGCCCTGTTTATTTTCCACAAACACGGACAGTTGTTTTACGGTCATACTTATCGCCCTTTCCGCCGCTCTGCATCGGCACAAAACTTTTTCACCATGCGCCGTCTTATCATGCAGAGCAGAGGAATGATAAGGCGATAACTGCGCATTGGTGTGGGAGTGAGCGCGGTGAACGTATTACGCTGCGCATAACTCCGTATGGTTTCATGGTTCAAACCATACCCTCTTTTTTATAGTATATCAGTATAATTTTCTCTTGTCGAGTACCCTTTTGGCCTTACCCTCACTCCGCTCCAAGGTTTTGGGGGAAACAAGGCTAACCTTGGCAGTAATGCCCAGCAGTGACTGGATGGTGGCGGCAATAGACCGCTGTTTATCCTCCACCAGACGCACAGCATCAAACTCGAAGTCGGGGTTCATCTCTACCAGAACTTCTAGGGTATCCTGGTTATTAACGCGATCCACCACCAGTAGATAGTGAGGGCTGGTTTCGCCGTTCTGTAGCAGCACCGTTTCTATCTGGGATGGGAACACGTTAACGCCACGGATAATCAGCATATCATCGCTGCGTCCCTTGGGCTTACTCATCTTAATGAAGGTACGTCCGCAGGAGCATTTTTCCCGTGTCAGGGTGGCTATATCACGTGTGCGGTAGCGGATAAGCGGGAAGGCCTCCTTGGTAATGCAGGTAAATACCAGTTCACCTGCCACGCCCTCGGGAAGCTGCTCGCCTGTTTCAGGGTCGATGATTTCTGCAATTACATGATCCTCGCAGATGTGCATACCATTCTGCTCACTGCATCCGTATGCCACACCGGGCCCCATTATTTCGGTAAGTCCGTAGATATCAAATGCCTTTATCCCCAGCAACTGTTCAATCTCCTTGCGAGCGTCCTCGGTCCAGGGCTCCGCACCGAAGATACCGGCTTTCAGCTGAAGGTCCTCGGGGGAAACACCCATTTCCCGCATAGTCTCACCAATGTAGGTGGCATAGGAGGGGGTACAGCACAGAATGGTGCTGCCAAAATCTTTAAGTATCTGTATCTGACGGTTGGTGTTGCCGGAAGATACGGGGATAGCTACAGCGCCCAGTGTCCGTGCGCCGTAGTGAAGGCCTAAGCCTCCGGTGAAAAGGCCGTAGCCATAGGAGATATGTACCTTGGAGTGGGTGTCACCGCCTGCTGCCACAATGGCTCTGGCGGCCATATCGCCCCAAATATCCAAATCGTTTTTGGTGTAGCCTACAACAATCTGCTTTCCTGTGGTGCCGGAGGATGCGTGAAGCTCCTCCACCTCCGACATGGGCACTGCAAACATGCCGTAGGGGTAGGTGTCCCGCAGGTCCTGCTTGTAGGTGAAGGGCAGTTTTTTAAGATCTTCCAGGCAGGTAATATTCTCAGGGGTAACGCCTGCCTCGGCCATACGCTCCCGGTAGTAGGGAACATTCTGGTATACATGGTTTACAGTGTGAATCAGTCGTGCTGTCTGTATGGCTGCCAGCTCTGCGGCTGGGGCAGTCTCCATAGGACTCCAGTATTTACCGCTCATTGCAGCATCCTCCTTTAACAGTGGTGTCATAGAGTGCGCGTCCGGCCTCAAAGGCATTCATGTTAAGTGCAAGGAGGCTTGGCTTTATGGCTTCTGCCAGTGCGGCGTGCCACTGGGTGGTGTCTATGTCCAGTATACGGGAAAGAACACCCATGAGCACCATATTTACCGCCTTGCTGTTGCCCAGCGCCACTGCAGGAGACAGTGCATCCAGTACCAGGCAGTTCTTGCAGATGCTCTTTAGGGTTTGCTCCACATTCTGTGGGTATGTAGCTGCGCCGGTAATAACCGGCATAGGCAGTATCTGCTGACTGCCCGTAATCAGTGTGCCATCTGCTTTCAGGTGGCTGCTCCAGCGTGCCGCCTCGCATAGCTCAAAGGAGATGATGTAGTCTGCTTCCCCCTCGTTTATAACAGGGGAGTTTACACACTCGCCCCAGCGGATGTAGGTAACTACCGAGCCGCCCCGCTGTGACATACCGTGAACCTCGGAGACCTTTACATCGTAGCCGCTGCCAAGGAAAAGCTGACCCAGTACGCGGCTGGCCAGCAGAGTACCCTGCCCGCCTACGCCTACCAGCATAATCGTTTTTGTGTTATTCATTAGAGACACCTCCCGTAATGGCAGCCTTGGGGCACAGCCCCACGCAAAGGTCACAGCCCACGCAGAGGGTGGGGTCTATCCAGGCTTTGCCGTCCTTCATGGTAATGGCAGGACAGCCAATGGCAAAGCACTTGCGGCAGGCAATGCAGCTTTCGGGGATAACGGTGAGGGGTGCTTTTTTCTCCACACCCTTCAGCAGTACACAGGGGCGGCGGGTAATAACCACCGATACCTGCTCGCTGGCAAGGGCTGCCCGTACCGCAGCCTCGGTTGCGGCAAGGTTGGAAGGGTCTACAATGGTGATATCCGAAACACCGCAGGCTTTGCAGATGCCCTCAATGGAGAGCTGAGGTGCAGGCTGGTTATAGATATTGTAGCCGGTGGTGGGGTTTTGCTGATGCCCCGTCATGCCGGTAATGGAATTGTCCATGATGATAACGGTGGAAATACCCTGGTTGTAAACGGTGTTTACAAGGCCGGTAATGCCGCTGTGAGCAAAGGTAGAGTCGCCAATAACCGCAACGGTTCTTTTCGCCATCTCCTTGCCCGCTGCCAGATAAAAGCCGTGGGCGGAGCCGATAGAAGCGCCCATGCAAAGACAGCTGTCCAGTGCACCCAGAGGAGGCAGTGCGCCCAGTGTGTAGCAACCGATGTCTCCCAGTACATTTACCTTTAGCTTGCTAAGGGTGTAGAAGATGCCCCTATGAGGACATCCGGGACAGAGGACAGGAGGCCGTACCGGCACTGCCTCGGGATATGTACAGCTTTGGGGTTTGGGTTCGCCCAGCAGCTTCTGCCGGATAATGGACTGAGAGATTTCTCCGATATTTCCGAAAATCTCCTTGCCCCGTACCTTTACGCCTATGGCAATGCAGTGGTTTTCAATAATGGGATCCAGCTCCTCGATAACCACAACCTCATCCACCGTAGCGGCAAAGTCACGAATGAGTTTTACGGGCAGTGGGTTCAGCAGACCAAGCTTCAGCGTGGGTACATCCTGCAGTGCTTCGGCAGCATACTGGTAGCAGATGCCTGCGGTGATAACGCCGATTTTTCGGTTACTGCCCTCAATAATTTTATTAAGAGGGGTGGTTTCTGTCAGTGCGGACAACGCTTCCATACGCTGTTCCACCACCAGCCGCCGCTTCTGGGCGTTGGCTGGCATCATGACATACTTGGCAGGGTTCTTCTGATACTCCCGCACAGCCACTTCGCTGCGCTCCGCTGTTTCCACTACACTCTGGGAGTGGGATACCCGTGTGGAAAGCCGAAAGATAACAGGGGTATCATAGTTTTCTGAAATGTCGTAGGCAGCCTTCATATAGGCGATACAGTCGCTGCTGTCAGCGGGCTCCACCATAGGAAGCTTTGCCGCAATGGCATAGTGACGGGAATCCTGTTCGTTCTGAGAGGAATGCATTCCTTGGTCATCGGCTACACCAACCACAAAACCCGCATTTATACCGGTATAGGAGGTGGTAAAGAGAGGGTCCGCCGCTACGTTTAGTCCTACATGTTTCATGGCGCAAAAGCTTCTGGCACCGCCTATCGCTGCGCCGACTGTAACTTCATAGGCAACCTTTTCATTTGGTGCCCATTCGCAGTACAGCTCGGGGTATTCGCTTGCAAATTCGGTGATTTCGGTGCTGGGTGTGCCGGGATAGCTGGAAACTACACGGCAGCCGGCTTCGAAAAGTCCTCGGGCAACTGCTTGGTTGCCCAGCATTAACTGCTTCTTCATCAAAAAATCCTCCTTCGATAAATATTAGTTAAGTATTTTACAATACTTTCACACTATAGTACACTAAATTGAATTTGCTAGCAATATGAAAATTTCACAACCGTTTTGGACTATTCGCATAATATATTGTTCAGAAAGCGTTTACGGCAGACAATCCCTCTAAAGGTAAGGTCGCAGAACATGGCAATCCACAGCGAGGGCAGTCCCCCGTGGAAGATGAAGACAAAGATAAGGGAGAGCCCTATGCGGAAGCCCCATACGCCTATCAGGTTAATATAGAATGGCCATCTGGAATCGCCCGCACCCCGCAGTGCTCCGGCATAGATGGTGGAGAAGGCCTCGGCAGGCTGGGCAAATGCCACTATCCGCAGCAGGATGCCGCCAAGGAGGATAACGTCCTGGTCACGGGTGAAAAGCCCGATGATAGGCTCGGCAAAGAAAAAGAGCAGTACTCCTGTAAGTGCCATGCCTATGGCGCCTATGTTGCTGGCTATACGCCCAAACCGCAGTGCCATGGGGCGGTTTTCGGCACCTATGGACTGTCCCACCAGTGTGGTAGCTGCCACTGCAAAGCCAAAGGAGGGCATATAGGAAAGGCTTTCAGCCTGTATGGCCAGATGGTGTGCGGCAATGGCGGTAGTGCCCATGGTGGAAACCAGACGGATGAAAACCACCTGTCCCAGTGACAGGGTAATACGTTCCAAACCTACGGGAACACCCAGCTCGGCAGCACGGGAGAGAATGCCCTTATGGGGGCGAAGCACATCGGCAGTATGAATTTTAATGCCTCGTTTTCCGGAAAACATAGGCTTCACCAGCAGCAGGGCGGCTACTCCTATGGAGACAGCAGAGCCCAGTGCCGCACCTGCAACCCCCATACCTGCTCCCCACACCGAAAAGGACTGACCAAACAGGGTAATGGTGCGGGCGGGGAAGATGAACAACCAGTTGAGAAAGATATTCAGTATAATGGCAATGCTGTTTGCCACAAGCGGGGGAGTGGTGTCCCCTGTACAGCGCAGTATTGCGGAAAAGTTTATCTGTATACTGTTAAATAGGCAGGAGACGCTCATAATGGAAAAATACTGTCCGGCCATAACGGCTACCTCACCCTCGGCACCTAGCCAATAGGGGAGGTAAGGGGAAAGCAGCAGCCCGACTACACTGATAAGTAGTCCCGATAGCACCGATATGGACAGCGACTGCGCTGTGGTTTTGGAGGCCCCCTCCATATCACCGGCACCGACATACTGTGCCACCTGTACCGAAAAACCTACGCTTACCGCAGCAATAATGCCGCTGGCCAGCCATAGTACCGGGGCTGTAATGCCCACCGCAGCGGTATAGGCAGCTCCCAGCACACCTACCATGGCGGTATCGGCAAAGTTGAGCACGGTAAAGGCTATCTGTTCCAGTATAGTAGGCCACGATAGCTTCAGCACCGTGGCAGTGGGTGTTTTCCCCAGGGTTAGCACATTTGCAGAATTTTCGTTCAAGGGTATCTGCCTCATTTCTTTGTACATAGTTCTTTTAATAGTATACGATTTAATGGTGATTTGCAATATTTCCATAGGTCGTTTACAGAAAAGTGTTTTTAAGGTATCATAAAGGGTATTATAACTAAGCAACCAAAGGGAGGAAAATTTTCTGTGAAAACATACAAAGCATTTCTTTTTGACTTGGACGGAACGTTGGTAGACAGTTCCCCAAGTATCTATGCGTCACTGCGCAATATGGAGCAGTCTATGGGACTTACCCCGGTGCCCAACGAACTGTTATATAAGTTTGTGGGTCCACCACTGTCCGACAGCTTTCGAACATACTACCACGCCACCGATGAACAGGTACCCGCTATGCTGGAAAACTACCGCATCGACTACCGTGAAAACACCACCCAGCTTTCTATTGTATACCCCGGAGTGGAGGAGCTGCTGGAATACCTAAGCACCCATGGATGCCTCATAGGCATAGCTACCCTGAAACATCTGCAGGCGGCAGAGAGCGCCATGGAGTTTTCCGGGCTTAGAAAGTATATTCACGCCATAAGCGCACTGGAAGATAATAAAAAGAGTGACAAGGGTACGCTGATAAAGGAGTGCATGGAGCAGCTGGGGGGCATTTCCCCCGAGGACGTGGTCTTCTTTGGCGACAGTCCCTACGACGGCATTGGCGCACGGGAAGCAGGAGTAGATTTTGTAGCCCTTACCTATGGGTTTGGTTTTTTGGATCCCGACAGTCTGGACGGTATCCCTTATATATTTAACGCTACCGAGCCGTTGCAGCTGGTAGATTTCGTAAAGAGAACCGCCAGAGTAGCGGAGGATTAAATCCGTTGCCGGAGCGGAATAGTTTGCCGCACTGGCAGAATACTATAGCAGTGGTAACATAGCAAGCTACAATTTGCTATTTGGTGCAATAATTTATGGAAATTTATGCACTGATGGGAGGAACACTGCGATGAGAAGAGTTTTGGCGCTGCTCTTGGTTCTGGCACTGCTTTTTACAGGTTGTGGAAAAAAGGCCCCCGTGCCACAGCCGCAGCCGCAGCTTTCACAGGATATTACCCTTAAAACACTGGTAGATGGTTTGGTGGAGGAGTATGAACTTCCCCTGCCTGCTGTTATGGACGACACACTGTTTACTGGGCTTTTGGATATTTCGCTGAAGGATGTAGTGCAGTACCACGGCTATATCAGTATGGATACCGGTGCTCCCGACCAGATTATTGGCATAGAGGCAGCGGAAGGCAAGGCAGAGGCACTGCAAAAGCTGATGGAGGCACGGCGCCGCTTTGTAACGGCCGCCCAAGGCGAAGGGACAGCCCAGCATGCAAAGGCGCAGTCCGGTACGCTGCTTTTTAGAGGCAACTACTTGTTTCTGGTCATTGCAGGCCGCCCTGACGCCGACCCTGCTGCCGAAGCAGCGGAAATAGTAGAAAAGCTGGAGGACAGCTTTTCTTAAGGACTTTCTATAAGCACCTCACATTTCATAGCAAGGACGGTTAAATTCAGTATGGTTTTCAGCAGTATCTTATTCCTTTTTCGGTTTATGCCCATTGCATTTATCCTTTACTACCTAACCCCGAAAAAATATAAAAACTTTGTGCTTTTTGTGGAAAGCCTTATTTTTTACTCATGGGGTGAGGTACGTTATTTTCCTATTATGCTCTTTTCGGTGGCGCTGGACTACACCGCCTCCAACCTAATAGAAAAAAATAGAGACAGCAGGTGGAAAATGAAATTCTTCCTGCTGCTTTCGATATGCGGAAACCTAGGCATGCTTGTCTTCTTTAAGTATACCAACTTCTTTGCAGAAAACATGAATGCCCTTTTTGGAACCGCTATCCCCATGCTAAAGCTAACACTCCCCTTGGGTATCAGCTTCTACACCTTCCAAACCATGAGCTACACCATTGACGTTTACCGCGGCAAGGTGGCTGCGCAAAAAAATCTGGTGGATTTCTCCGCATTTGTGGTACTGTTCTCCCAGCTCATAGCAGGACCCATTGTACGGTATACCGACATCAGCCATGAGCTGCAAAACCGCACCATGGACCCCGCCCAGATACAAAGCGGCATTGAAACCTTCATCCTTGGCCTTGGGCGAAAGGTACTGCTTGCCAACAGCATTGGTGCACTTTGGAGTCAGGTAGAGGCCATGAGCTTTACCGCCATTTCCACACCTTTGGCATGGCTGGGCATTTTGGCTTTCTCCCTGCAAATCTACTTTGACTTTTCCGGCTACTCCCTTATGGCTATCGGCCTTGGACGTATGCTTGGTTTTGAATTCCCCCAGAACTTTAATAACCCCTACATCTCCAAAAGTGCTACCGAGTTTTGGCGGCGCTGGCATATAACGCTTGGTTCCTGGTTCCGGGAGTACCTGTATATTCCCTTAGGTGGCAACCGTTGTAGCAAGTCCCGCCAGATGTGGAACCTGTTTGTGGTGTGGGCCTGCACCGGCTTCTGGCACGGTGCCAGCTGGAACTTTGTGCTGTGGGGACTGTTTTTCTTTGTGCTTCTGGTACTGGAAAAAAGCTTTCTGCTGCCCCATCTGGAACGGCATCCTGTCCTTAGCCGGCTCTATATACTACCCCTTTTGCTCTTTAGCTGGGCCCTGTTCGCCATAACCGATTTCACACGGCTGGGGCAGTTCTTTACAGCCATGTTTACCCCGCAGGGCGGAGCGGACTGGGTATACTATCTGCGTAACTACGCTGTAGTGCTACTGCTGGGCATCCTCTTTTCCACAACCCTTCCGGACAAGCTGTTTGCCCGTTTTCAGAAGCAGCATGTTTGGGTACGGTACCTTTGCCTTGGCATAGTACTGGTTGTGTCGGTTGCCTATCTGGTGGATGCAACCTATAATCCCTTCCTATACTTTAGATTTTAGGTGTTTAAAGAAAATTGGCGCACAGCTTGTTTTTCTGTTCCTCGCGTATACCCGATACGCGTCGGAACCTCGAAACATCGCTCTGCATCCAATTTGCCGGTCGCAAAGACAGCGACAAGGTTACTTTAAACCAGAATGGCAAAAATTGACGCATTACTTGCTTTAAACGCACGATACATGGATTTGTTTTTCTATTTGAAAGGATACCGCTATGCAAAAAGCCATAAACTTTACAAAAAAATATCCCCTTCTTGTGGGCTTCTGCGCCTTTATGCTGGTTGTTTTTGTTGCCGATATGTTTGCTACAGGCAAGCAGTTTTCGGAGCTGGAAAACCGGTCCCTGAAGCAGCGGCCCCACTTTTCGTGGCGCAGTTTGGCCGCCAACGAATACACCCGCAAGTACGAGGAGTTTATAAACGACCAGTTTGTGGAGCGTGACCGCTGGATTTCTCTGAAATCTGCCACCGAAAGCTTACTTTTAAAGGTGGAGAACAACGGTGTGGCCTTTGGCGCCCATGACTACCTGTTCGGCGTTAAAACTTCTGCCGATGAAGCACAGCTGGATAAAAACTTGGGCTACCTGAATAGGTTTTTGGGGAGCTACAGCGGCCATGTGACGGTGGGGATTATCCCCAACTCCTATGAGCTTATGCAGAGCTACCTGCCCACTGGACTTGCACACATTCAGCTAAAACAGCAGCCGTACATTGAAAAAATATATAGCGCGCTGCAGGGAAGCGACCTGACTACCCTGGATGTATCGGGTGCCCTTGCGGCAGACCTGCAGAACCGTGGTGAGGATACCTACTACCGTACCGACCACCACTGGACCACCGAAGGCGCCTATGCCGCCTATGCCGCTTACTGTCAAAGCCGTGGACTTACTGCGGTACAGCTTTCGGATATTGAACATCTGCGCCGTGAAGAAAAAAGCTTTTACGGCACATACTACAGTAAGGCCAAAAAGGTAGGTACCCCTGCTGAAACCTTGGTGTGGTACGATGTCCCTGTCACCGAAATGACGGTAAACGGAAAAAACTACGTTGAAAATGCCGACAATACCAAAACCCCCATTACCGGGCTTTACCACCAAGAAAAATTTGCTACAAGAGACAAGTATGCAGCATTTCTTTATGGTAATAACGGGCTCACTGTTATAAAATCTGAAAACAACTTAAATAAGCAGGAGGGCAAAACCAGCCGCCTTCTGCTCATTAAGGACAGCTACTCCAACTGCCTAACGCCTTTCCTTACCTACAGTTACGATGAGCTCTATGTGGTGGATCTGCGGGGGCTTACACAAAAGCTGTCTCAGCTCATAGCAACTACAGAATTTGACGATATTTTCCTGCTTTATAACTATGAGAGCTTTGAAAGTGACCGAAATATTACTCGACTTGTCTTCTAATAGTTGATAAACCCTTGCAAATATGGTAAAATAACCGTAACCTGTTATTTAAAGCGAGGAGCGGGACAATTCCCGCTAGGGCGCTTACGCTTATTAGCACCAGTATTACCAGCCGTTTTCCCGGCAGAATGGACGATGACCATGAGATATAAAGCAAATCCCGTCTCCCAGGGTATTGCCATTGGCGAGACATTTCATTATGTGCCGTACGCCCCGGTTATTGCCGAAGGAGCTATCGCAGAGAGCGAAACTGCAGCGGCCATAGCACAGTATGAAGCCGCTAAGGAGTCTGCAAAAGCAGAGCTGGAAGCCATCTTTGCCAAACTTTCGGTATCCGACCCCGAGAAGGCCAAGATTTTTACAGCGCATTTGGACATTCTTTTTGATGCCGCAATGGATGAGGATATCCGCGATGATATTACCTACGAGTGCTTTACCCCACAGTGGGCCATTCATAAGGTGTTTGAAAAGTATATTAAAGTTATCAGCAAGTCGAAGAATGAAATGATTCGTGAGCGGGCTGCAGATATGCGGGATGTTAAAACCCGTCTGTTGCGCTGCCTGGAAGGTGTTCCTGAAAAAAACTTGGCAACCCTTACCAAGCCTGTAGTGGTGGTAGCGTACGACCTGTTCCCATCTGACACCGCCACACTAGACCGCAAGAACGTGCTTGCTATTATTACCGAGGTAGGCGGAGCCACCTCTCACAGCGCCATTATTGCCCGCAGCTACGAAATTCCTGCACTGCTGGGCCTGGCCGATGCAATGACCACTGTCCCCGCAGCGGGCGACATCATTGTAGACGCAGTGGAAGGCTTCCTTATTACCGACCCCACCGCCAAGGAGATAGCTGCCTACGAGGAAAAGAAGGCAGACTTTGCCGTGAAGCTGGCCGAGACAAAGCAGTATTTGGGTGTTGTTCCCAAAACTGCAGACGGCGTTCACATTGAAGTAGAGCTCAACGTAGGCTCTGCCAGTGCACAGGAGCTTGAGGGCAGCCACTATACAGATGGCGTTGGCCTGTTCCGTACCGAGTTTATCTATATGGGCAAGTCCCAGCTTCCCACCGAGGAAGAGCAGATGCAGATATACAAAAAAGTACTCACCGAGTTTGGCGACCGTCCTGTCACCATCCGTACACTGGATATAGGCGGCGACAAAAAGCTGGACTGCATGGAGCTTCCTGTGGAGGAGAATCCCTTTTTGGGAAACCGTGCACTGCGTCTTTGCTTCTCCATGCCGGAAGTATTTAAAACACAGCTGCGGGCCTGTCTGCGTGCCAGCGTTTATGGCAACCTGTGGCTTATGTTCCCCATGGTGGGCAGCATAGATGATATTCGCAAGGCCAAGGCCATGGTGGCCGAAGCGCAGGCGGAGCTTACTGCAGAGGGTATCCCTTACAACAAGGATATGAAGATTGGTATTATGATTGAAATTCCTTCCATTGCACTGGTGGCAGACCTTGCTGCCCAGGAAGTGGACTTCGCAAGCATTGGTACCAACGACCTGACCCAGTACACCACGGCGGTAGACCGCATGAACCCAGCCGTATCGCACTACTACCAAACCTACCACCCCGCCATGTTCCGTCTTATCGGCTATGTGGTGGAGCAGTTTAATAAAGCCGGAAAGCCTATCTGCGTATGCGGTGAAATGGGCGGCGACAAGCTGGCTGCCCCTATTCTTATAGGTCTTGGTATGCGACGTCTCAGCATGGGATTGGCCTCGGTAGCACAGATTAAAAAGCTGCTTTCCGGGCTGACCATACCCAAGGCAGAGGAATTGGCAGCCAAGGTACGCACCCTTGCTACAGCCGGGGAGGCCGAAGACCTTATCCGGCAGGAGCTGTCAGAGCTTCTCTAATTTTTCGGGCGTTATTCAAAATAACATATCAGAACCGTTTAGGCGGTTCGAGCAGGAGGTTTCACTTATGTACAGCAAAAAGGTTACCATTCAGAACAGAACAGGTCTTCATGCACGCCCCGCTTCCGATTTTATCGGCTGCGCCAGCAAGTTTAAGTCAAAAATCGTCATTAAGAAGATTTCTGACGAGGAAGAGGCAAATGCAAAGTCCATCGTAATGCTGCTCTCTCTGGCTCTGGGACAGGGCGAAGAGGTAGAAATTACCGCAAAGGGCGAAGATGAGGTAGAGGCAGTAGACGCACTGGTAGCTCTCATCAACTCCAAATTCGGCGAATAATAGCAGATATGAGCGCAGGTCAGACGGGCGGCATTGCTCGCCCGTCTTCGGCATGCCTTCTCCTAAAATCGGACTTGTTTTTTTTATAGATATCGTGTATAATATATGTTATGACGCGTAAGAAAAAGGGATAGACAGGACAGATAATGTTCATTGTCATGCGGATGTTTGGTCCTGTGCGACGCAGCGCTGTGAACCATGTCAGGCGGGGAACCGAGCAGCATTAAGCAGTGTTTTGCGGGTGCCGCAGTAAACCTGACATCCGTATGACCATGCACATTGTAGCTTGGTCTGTCCTTTTTTATTTGCATATAAAAAAGCAGGAGGTGTACCCATGTATCAGGCACTCTACAGAAAATGGAGGCCCAAAACCTTTGATGATGTGGTAGGGCAGGAGCATATTACAACCACCCTGAGAAATGAAATTTCTTCGGGGCGTCCTGCGCATGCCTATCTGCTTATGGGAAGCCGCGGTACCGGTAAAACCACCTGCGCCAAGCTGATAGCAAAGGCTGTAAACTGCCTGGACCCACAGGACGGAAGCCCCTGCGGAAAATGTGACATCTGTGTAGGGGTGGACAACGGTTCTATGGTGGATGTGGTGGAGATAGACGCCGCCAGCAACAACGGTGTGGATAACATCCGTGACCTGCGGGATGAAGCGCATTTTCTGCCCAATGTCACCCGTTACAGGGTTTACATTATTGACGAAGCACACATGCTCAGCATCGGTGCGGTAAATGCCCTCCTGAAAATAATGGAGGAGCCCCCCGCACACGTTATCTTCATTCTTGCTACCACCGAGGTACATAAGGTACCGGCTACCATACAGTCCCGATGCCAACGGTTCGATTTTAAGCGGATAGATACCCCCGTCATTGCGGGACGTCTGCGGTATATTGCAGAGGAGGAGGGCCTTTCGGCCGAAGATGAAGCGCTCACCATGATTGCCCGTCTGGCGGACGGCGGCATGCGTGATGCCATTTCGCTGCTGGACCTCTGCTCCTCCCACAGCAAGGAGATTACCGTAGAGACGGTAAGTCTTGCGGCAGGGCTCATCGGGCAGGACTACCTCTTCGACCTAGCGGATGCGGTTGCAAAAAGCAGCCTTCCCCATGCGCTGGATATCATGGGTACCCTTAGCGGACAGGCCGTTGAATACGACAGGCTCTGCCAACAGCTGATTACCCACTACCGAAACCTGCTTATTACCGCCACGGTGAAGAAGCCGGAAGCGCTCATTGTTTGCCTGCCGGAAACCCAGCAGAAGTACAAAGCACAGGCAAAAGCCACCACAGCGGCAAAGATACTCTACGCCATCCGTACCCTGCAGGAGACAGCAGCGGCTATGACCCGCTCATCCTCCCGTCGGACCGAGATGGAGCTTTGTCTTGCAAAGCTTTGTGACACCCGCCTTGCCACCTCTACCGAGGCTCTTGTGGCCCGCATAGAGGAGCTGGAGGCACGGCTTAATGGTATACTAGCAAATGGCGTACCGACAGCAGCACCTACGGCAGCACCCACTGCGGCAGCCACCCCGGTACCGGCGCAGGTCCCCCCAGTTACCACTGCTGGTGCAGCACCTGTATCAGCCCCACCCCCATCACCCACGGCGGTGGTAAGCTCCATGCAGGAAGCCCAGCCAAAGCTTATGGGCGAATGGCGAGAGGTATTGGGTAGGCTGGGCAAGAGCAATCCCGCACTGCGGGGAGCCCTGCTGGATTCCAAGGCCTATGTCAGCGGAAACCGTGTACTGGTGGATTCGGGCAACAGCATTTTTCGTGAGATGATGCGCACCAACGACTACACACGGCAGAGCCTGAAGCAGGCCATTGCCGAAGTTACCGGCACCAAATATTCCATAGGGCCCTACGAGCGCCCCGCCGCTTCGGAAGCGGAAACAGAGCAAGCTAACCCACTGGAACAGCTACTGCAAACAGCAGCCGACAGTGGGATAGAGATAAAAAAGATATAAGGAGTCACACATATGAAAGCCAGACTACCACAGGGAATGGGCGGCGGCCCCGGAAACATGAACCAGATGATTAGACAGGCACAGAAGATGCAGGAAGAGATGGCTGCTGTTCAGGAAGAGCTGAATGTGAAGGAATACACAGCTACCTCCGGCGGCGGTATGATAGAAGTTATTGTAACCGGCAGCAAGCAGGTAAAGAGCGTAAAGCTGAAGCCCGAGGTGGTAGACCCCGAGGATATCGAAATGCTGGAGGATCTGGTAGTGGCAGCGGTAAACGAAGCCCTGCGGAGTGCTGAGGAAGATTCCTCTAAGCGCATGAACGCCATTACCAACGGGATAGGCGGAATGCCCGGCCTGTTCTAAGAAGCAGAACTTTATGACGGCGGCAAAGCCCTAAACCGCTTTGCTGCCGATTTTTTTGAACTGAGGTGAATTATCCTGGAAAGTGCCCTTCCACTAATAAAGCTTATTGAACAGTTTGCAAAGCTGCCCGGTGTGGGTCGCAAGACCGCACAGCGGTTTGCATTCTACCTACTGGACCTGCCCGAAGACAAGGTAAAGCAGTTTGCAGAAACCATTTTGGAGGCCAAGCGAACCATACACCGCTGCAAAACCTGCGGCAACCTTACCGACGGAGAACTCTGCAATGTCTGCGCTGCCAACGGCCGTGATCTATCCATCATCTGTGTGGTGGAGGACCCCCGGGATGTATTGGCATTTGAACGTACAAAGGAATATAATGGCGTATACCATGTGCTTCACGGACTGCTCTCTCCCATGGAGGGTGTAGGCCCGGAGCAGCTTACCCTGAAGGAACTGCTGGGGAGAATAAATGCCGGCGGTGTGGCTGAGGTTATTATGGCCACCAATCCCACCGTAGAGGGCGAAGCTACGGCCATATATGTGGCACGGCTTCTAAAGCCTATGGGTGTAAAGGTGAGCCGGCTTGCCTACGGTATCCCGGTTGGAGGAAATTTGGAGTACGCCGACGAGGTTACCCTGTTCCGTGCACTGGAAGGCCGCAGTGAGCTGTAACAGCTGACTAGACACCGCAAAAAATGGGCATACTCGAACTGTTCCAAAGGAGGAATGACAGTGGAAAAGCAAAAGGAAGAGCTTCAAAAAGCAGGCAAATTTGCCTTTGTAGGGGTCATAAACACCCTGTTGGACATCGGGTTGTTTGCACTGTTGGCACAGGTACTTGGGATAAATGTTTATCTTTCACAGTTGGTAAGCTACAGTGCAGGCACCCTAAACAGCTATCTACTGAACCGCAGCTGGACCTTTAAAACCAAGGAGCGGTTCTGGAGCCCTGCACTCATACGGTTTTTGCTGCTTAATGTAGCTATGCTGCTGCTTTCCACCGCCATCATCTGGCTGTTCTACGACGTTATGGGGATTCATAAACTGATAGCCAAGGGGTTCAGCACGGCATTTACACTGGTGCTTAGTTTTATTATTAACCGCCTGTGGGTATTCCGCACTTGAAAAAGTAGCCGTGAGGTGATATACTGGTACAACCGAACCTATAAGGAGGTGAAAGTATGGGCACAGACAGTTTTAAGCAGCTATCCTACAACCGCAAGGCGCGACACGATTATTTTGTGGATGAAACGCTGGAAGCGGGAATAGAGCTGTTCGGCACCGAGGTAAAATCCTTGCGCTGCGGAGGCATTAACCTAAAGGATGCATGGTGTGATTTTCAGTCCGGCGAGCTGTTTGTAAAGCAGATGCACATCAGCCCATACGAGCAGGGAAATATCTTTAACCGTGACCCCCTGCGCGCCAGAAAGCTGCTGCTGCACCGCAGCCAGCTAAACCGTCTTTTTGGTTTGGTAAAACAGCAGGGCGTTACCCTCATCCCTTTGCAGGTATATTTTAAGGGCTCTCGGGTAAAGCTTGAAGTAGGGGTATGCCGTGGTAAAAAGCTCTATGACAAGCGGGATGACGCAGCCAAGAAGGATGCAAAGAGAGACATTGACCGCGCGATGAAGGATCGCAACAGGTAACACCGGACCCATTTATATGGGGGCGCACCGGTTTCGACGGGGATTTTGCAGTATGGTAAGCGAGTAGAGGAGCTCGACCTCTATAAAATGGGTAACTTTTAAAGTAAACGCTAATAACGATTACGCTTACGCAGCTTAATTAAGCTGCCGTCTGCCCGCTGACGACCACGACAGCGGAGCGGGCGTCGATTAGTGGTGAACGATTACAGAGGGCTCCCCGAATTTGTAATTGTATCAGGGGATACTAAGTCCGACAGCCTGCCGATCGGCGGCCGGACGAGGGAATGCAAATGATCGGATACACTCGTAGAAAGCCATATGAATAGGTTTTCGGACGCGGGTTCGATTCCCGCCGCCTCCACCAACGACAAAGCCGCTTAGATAGTACATCTAGGCGGCTTTTGTTATTCGAATTACCACACTTTACACCACACTTAATCTGATTTAATATGGAGAACCTTATCCAAAATCTCGTTCAGATTATTGGCAGTTCTCCGTTTGTCATCAGTCATTTCGTGGCTGTATACGCCGTAGGTATCCATGTTCTTAGAATGCCCCACCAGCTGACGCAACTCTCCATCTGGCAGACCCTTTGCTACACTGATGAAGGTGTGGCGCATTTCATAGAGGGAAACATAAGGTATGCGATAGCAGCAAATTTGACCCTAAGACCGACATTGTGGTGGACTGGGGCAACGGTATCCTTTATGATGCCGATAAGACATGGGCCGAGTATGTGCAGATGGTACAGGCTGGTATGCTAAAGCCGGAGATTGCCCTTGCATGGAAGTTTAATCTTCCATGTGAAACCCCAGAGGATATGGCGACCATAAGGGAGAAGTATCTGCCAGAGATGGAAAACCTGCTTGGAGGTGAGTAACCGATGCTTACCCCCGAGCAGATTGCCGCCTTGGGTGATGCCCTCTCACAGCTGACGGTACCCATGGAGGAATATCTTATCAAGGATATTGCACGTAGGATAAAGGGCGCAGGACAATGCACCAGCACCGCTGCATACCAGGTATACCGGGCGCAGCAGTTGGGGCTTAGTCAGAAGCAGATGCGGGAAATGCTACGCAGGGAGCTAAAGGTAAGCCGTAAGGAATTACGGGAGCTACTCAAGCAGTCCGCAGAGGTGGGCTATGAGTTTGACATCCGGCATTTATCCCGTGATGCAGCGCCATTTGCCGAGAATGCAAGCCTACAGCAGATGGTTGCCGCGGCGGTGAAGCTTGCTAAAAGGGACTTTACCAACATTACACAGACCCTCGGCATGATTGCTCCTGATGGTAAGGCCTATCCGATACAAAAGGCTTATCAGAAAGCCTGTGACTATGCTTTTGAGCAGGTGTTCACCGGGGCAACCGACTACAACACGGCAATACGCTCTGCCTGCAAAAACATTGCTGATATGGGGCTACGCACCATTGACTATGAGAGTGGTGTGCATACAGGCTTGGAAGCTGCTGTACGGCGTAACATCATGGGCGGCTTGGGACTGATGCAGGAACAGATTTCCCAATATAACCATGACCAGTTTGGTGCTGATGGCTGGGAGATATCTGCACATGCAGGAAGTGCCCCCCGACCATGAGCCATATCAAGGCAGGCAGTATTCTGATGAAGCTTATAGCAAGCTCAACAACAGCCTTGTGCGGCGCATTGGTACCCTTAACTGCGGCCATGCTGCTTTCCCTATCATTATGGGTGTTAATGAGCCGCAATACAGCCCGCAGGAGTTGCAGCAGTTTGCTACGGACAATGAGCAGGGTGTGACCTATCAAGGCCGACGGTATACCCAGTATGAGGCCACGTAGAAGCAGCGGCAGATAGAGCGGGCTATGCGCAAGCAGAAGAACCGTATACTTGTAGCCCAAGGTGCAGATGATAAAGAAGCGTTACAGATAAGCCAGATACGCCTTGGGCGGTTGAAAGATGAATATGTGCGGTTTTCCAGAGCCGCAGACCTACGTACCCGGAACGAACGCGCCTTTGTGGCTGGATTTGGCAGAGGACAGGCGGCAAGGGCTACGGTCGGAGTACGAAAATTGCAGCAGCAAGCCGATTCAATATTCTCCTTGGGAAGTGCCGATGCCAACCTTGATATGTACATGAAAGAAAAATCTATAATTGACACTCTATCCGCCAATGGTGTAAAATATAGGCAAAGAATTAGCGACAAGGAAATCATTGTAGATGCAGGAAAGCCTACCATAGTGGGAATGAGAGTACATGCACAAGAAAATCTCATTTGCAAACCAGATAGGGCGGATATGACCCAAGAGCGAGCTCGGTCATTTGTTGATCATGCCAAACTTACACTGTATCAACAGGACAGGGAAAATTTGAAGTTCTTAGCCGAAGATGGATATAGTATTGTCAATCTGCAGCATGAACTAGTGACCGCAGTTCCACAAAAGTGGCGGAAAAAGTACAATCAATATATTGAGGAGGTGGTTGAGTGAGAAACCCAAACGACAAACATTACTGCCCACTAAAAAACAGGGACATTTTTTGGGGAGGCTATGGCGGCTGTGTGGAGATTCAGGAAGTGCGAGAGGATAATATGGACATGGAACTCTTGCCAGAACCATTTGACCTCGACGCTGCCCGAAACGCCTGTGAAAAGTGCAGATGGTACTGTGTAAACGAAGATTAACCACCAACCAATTTTGGAAGGTGGTTTTTCTATGCCCCAATTAAAGGAAAGAAGGATTACAATGAGGGAGCAGCAAGCATCAAGTGGTATAGGCTTTACTGGATTATTAACCATAGCATTCATAGTACTAAAGCTGGTAGGGGTGATAAATTGGGGTTGGCTATGGGTGTTATCACCATTATGGATAAGCTTCAGTATTATATTATTACTGCTAATTTTAGCAAACAGCTCAAACTAAGCCGCCTTACTGATGTATGGTGGTTTTTTCTATACCCTAATACGGATTTAAGCGACTGTAACAGGTCGCTTTTTTCATTTAATTTTGACCGAACCGATGTCGCAAAACTACGGTGCCGTAGGGGATGCAACCCCCGCAATCAAAGCGCAGCGGAGAAAGGATTATTATGAAACGCGAATTTATCACAAGCCTATTGCCGGACATCGGAAAGGATTTGGTCGACAAGATTCTTGACGAAAACAGCAAGGATATCGAGGCCACCAAGGGCAAGTTTTCTGACTATGACGACCTCAAAACCCAGCTTGCGGAGGCAGGCAAGACCATCGAGGGCTTCAAGGCCATGGACATTGACGGCATAAAAAAGGCAGCCGATGACTGGAAAACCAAGGCTGAGCAAGCAGAAAAGGATGCCGCCGCCAAGATAGCCGAGATGGAGTTTAATACCCTGCTGGATGGTACTATCACCAGTGCCAAGGGCAGGAACGCCAAGGCTATTAAGGCTCTGCTGGACATGGATACCCTGAAAGCCAGCAAAAACCAGACCGAAGATGTGCAGAAGGCTCTGGAAGCACTAAAGGGCGAGAATGGTTATCTCTTTGAGGACAGCCAGACGCCGCCTCCTTATGCGGCAGGGACCGGCGGAAAACCGATGAACGGTGAGATTACTCACGATGCGTTTGCGAAAATGGGGTATCGTGAACGGGTGGAGCTAAAACAGAAGAACCCCGAAATATATGAGAAGATGAAGGAGTAATAAGATTATGGCAGATGTAATTACAAAACTGGCGCAGATGATTGACCCTGAGGTAATGGGGGATATGATTTCCGGAAAGATTTCCAAGAAGATTGTGGTAGCCCCCTTTGCCAAGGTGGATACCTCCCTACAGGGTGTTCCCGGCGACACTATTACCGTACCGTCCTACGGCTACATTGGCGATGCTGCGGATGTGGCAGAGGGTGTGTCAGTGACAATTGAGGCAATGTCTACCACCAGCAAGCAGACCACCATCAAAAAGGCCATGAAGGGCGTATCCCTTACTGACGAGGCCGTTCTCTCCGGCTACGGCAACCCGGTAGGTGAGGCAAATAGCCAGCTGGCAAAATCCATTGCGGCAAAACTGGATAACGATACCATGGATGCCCTGCAGACGGCTACACTGGCATATGACGGTTCTGCTGCGCAGATTGCGTACAATGGAATTATCGATGCTATAGACCTGTTTGAGGAGGAAACGAACACCGAAAAGGTAATGTTTATCCATCCGAAGCAGGTTACCGTGCTGCGTAAGGATTCCAATTTCCTGTCTGCTGATAAATATCAGGCGGGGCTTATGGTATCCGGTGAAATTGGCATGATTGCAAATACCCGCATCGTACCGTCTAAAAAAGTCCCCTTAGTGAAAGTCGGCGCGTCCGGCTCTCAGGTGGATTGTTATGCCTGTCCTATCGTCAAGCTGGAGCAGGATGCGGAAACCGAGGATGAAACCCCCGCAATGACTATCTACCTGAAGCGTGACACCAATGTGGAGACGGAGCGTATCTCCAAAAACCGTACCACCGAAATCACGGCAGATAAATTCTATGCGGTTGCACTGTCCAACGAATCTAAGGTCGTATTGGCAAAGTTCAAGAAGTAAGGAGGGCTGCCCGGATGGCAGACTATAATTTTTATACCGGTACCTATCTGGGCAACTCCATTACGGCGGAGGACTTCCCCCGGATAGCCGCAAGGGCACAGGCACAGCTTGAGCAGTATGAACGCAGTTACTGTGTGACCGGGACCACCGAACAGAAGGACAAAGCGGTCTGCGCTATGGCTGATGCACTTTACTACTATGAGGCTGCCGCAAATGGCGGCGTTGTCACCAGCTGTTCGGTGGGTAGCGTGTCCAGCGGCGTAGCATCTGCCGCACTACCGGATATGAGCCCACGGGCGCAGTCTGCCGAGCTGTACCGCTGTGCAAAGCAGTATTTGAGTATCTATAGGGGGGTGGGCTGATGCTGTCGCTACAGCGCAGTTCTATCCCCCGTAGCTATGCCCATTGCAACCAGACCGTTACCGTCTATCATCAGGAGGGGGTGCAGTATCACCGCACAGTTATCCACGGAGCATATCTGGATTTCCGAAAGAACAGCAACGTGGATAAACTGGGTTCAAAGGAAAGCAACAGCTTTCTTCTGGTGGTGCCGCAGGGAGCAGACGGCAAGACCTATCTGGCACCCACGGAATACGCCCTAAGAGCGGTCAAGGACGGATGCTACACCCTTGTCCCAAACGACAAGATACTGCTTGGAGAGGGCAGGGAAGTTGCTACTGCGGCAGAATGGCGGGAGTTTACCCCTTCACGGGTGGATGGCCTGACGGTTGCTCAGTATATTGATCTGAAATATTGGCAAGGGAAGCTTTGTCATCTGGAGGTGGGCGGGTGAGCGGCAGCGTAAAGCTGGTAATGAACGACATCAATAAGATTCTGCGGGATAAAGGTTTGGACAGTAATGGCAAGGTGCAGAGCTTTCACACCAACAATGTGCTGCGGCGTATCATCAAGTTTATGCCCTTCGACACCGGGGCTACCATTAAAATGACCATTGCCCAGACCAACATCAATAAGCCGGAGATAGTAACCGATGCACCTTATGCAAAGTATCTGTTTCACGGCAAGGTGATGGTGGGTGAAGCCCCCAAGCAGTTGACCGACATCCCCCTGACCTACAGCCACCACAAGAACCCGCAGGCAGGCCCGTACTGGGATAGACGTCTGGTAGCTGCCGAAGATCAGGTAATTGCTGCAGAACTGCAGCGATACATCAACAGGAGGTAGCTATGACACCCTTAGAGCAAATCAAAGGCTGGCTTTCCACATATCTGGGGTATGACATCCTTGGCAACCTCAATGTGGACTACACCGACAAGTCGCCATGCAGCAGCATTTCCCCCGGTGGGATGGTGGAAATAAGCCGCAGTGAAAACCTTGTTGGAGATGTCACTGTAACTAACCAGATAAATTTTGCCCTGTATGTGGTGTTGGATAAGGCTCCCGGAGATAACGAGGGGGCCACCATTAATGCTGACTGGGTAATGGATTTTCAGCGTTGGGTACAGGAGCAGAGCATACGGCATCGTGCACCGGTATTCGGAAATATCGATACCGACAGCGAGGTCATTACAGCGCAGAACGGAGCACTATATGAAGCAAG
>JAVXNK010000013.1:0-46589 GCA_036645835.1 Angelakisella sp.
GCCGACATGGGAAACCATCCCTGCTGCGGGTAAGCGTATAGAAATCCTTAAAAAAAGGGAGCAGCTCAAGCCGAGCTGCTCCCTTTGAAATACCTATTTATTTACTTGAAGTATCTAAGATATAGTGTATCTATTTTGCAGTTGTACGCGCACCAAAGCTGAAAAATAAATATGCTTATACGGCAGACTTTTTATCCAGATAGGATAGAAAGCCTGCCGTTTTTTATTGTAAAAACAAAGAATGTAGCTTTAAAAAAGTAAAAATAACAAGTAACATACGTTGTTATAACAACTAGCCTATATCATCATATTGCATAAAATAATTATGAAAATATGTAAATAATATATTGACATTGTTTAACTGCGGTGGTACTATCAAGCTAAAGGTTATGTTGTCATGATAAGTATTAAGAACTATATGTTGTTATGACAAGCTTAGGGGGCGGATTATGTCGAACAAGTTACCGAAGTACGCGCAAATTATCGAATACTTCACTGAGAAAATTAAGCGCAAGGAGCTTGCCGAGGGAGAAAAAATCCCGACTGAAGAAGACCTATGCCGCCTGTTCAATGTCAGCCGCATTACTGTCCGGCAGGCATTGGATGAAATGGTTCGGCAGGGGGATATCATTAAAATTCAGGGCAAGGGCTCCTATGTAGGAACCAAAAAGGCAAATCTTCAACTGAACAATTTACAAGGCTTCTCGGAAGAGATGCGCAGCAAGGGGCTGACCCCATCTACCCAGCTGGTGGAGATTAAAATGATAACTCCTCCGGAGGATGTTGCGCAAAAACTGATGCTGGGGAACCTGACCAAGGTCTACTCTATGGTGCGGGTGCGGTATGCCGATGACATCGCCATGGCGGTGGAACACGCCTACATTCCGTTCTATCTCTGTACCAATCTGGAGCAGCAAGAATTGACGGGGTCCATGTATACTGTGCTAGAGAAAATATACAATATACGAATTGTTCGGGCAAAACAGAATCTGGAGGCCATCCGGATTGATAAGAACAGTGCCCAGCTGCTGAGCGTAAAACCGGGGACTCCGGCACTGCAGGTGGAGCGGGTATCCTATCTGGCAGATGGTACCGTCTGTGAGTTTGTTAAATCTGTGTACCGAGGCGATAAGTACAAGTTTTATGTGGATTTGGAACGAAAATGAAAGGGTGATTAGGCTTGACCGATACAGCCACACTTACCGGCAAACAACCGACCCGACGCAAGGGATTCAGCCTGAAGCGGCAGGAAAATATTACAGGCTGGTGCTTTATTCTTCCTACTCTCATAGGGTTCTCTGTATTTACCTTTGGCTCCATTGTCTATTCCTTCTACATCTCAATGACCAAGTGGGATTTGCTAACCCCTGCAAGGTTTATCGGGTTTAAAAACTACATAAAGATTTTCAGTGATCCAGAGTTCTATACCTGTCTATCCAACACGGCCTACTTCGTGGTTACACTGGTACCCAGTGTGCTGGTGCTTTCCATGATACTGGCAATCCTTATTAACAAGGGTGCCAAGGGTTTTAGTAACTTCTACCGCTCCGCCATGTTTATCCCCAGCATCACCTCTACAGTTGCCATCAGTATGATCTGGCTGTGGATACTCAATCCTGATGTGGGTATTATCAATGAAATTCTTCGGGGAATTGGAGTAATGGACCCGCCTCGGTGGCTGCAAAGCACACTATGGGCAAAGCCTGCGCTGGTGATTATGCGTATCTGGCAGATGTGCGGATACTACATGATTATGTTCCTGGCAGGACTGCAAACCATCCCCGAGAGCCTGTATGAGGCTGCAGAGGTGGACGGTGCAACCAAGTTGCAGAAGACCATGAAGATTACAGTGCCTATGCTCTCCAATACCACCTTTGTGGTTGCGGTCATGCTTATCATCGAGTCCTTTAACATCTTTGAATCCATCTTTGTTATGACCGAAGGTGGTCCCAATGGCTCCACCAATACGCTCATGTACTACATCTATAATGAAGGCTTCCGAATGTACAATATGGGGTACGCTTCGGCACTAGCCTGGATACTGTTCATCATGATACTGATAATTACACTAATTCAGTTCAAGTTCAAAAAAGATAACAATGCATAGGAGGTGTCGGCTGTGAAACTGGGCTATAACCGTACTAAAAAATTTCAAACCTTTTTATTCCATGTTGTAATGCTGGCAATCTCTTTTATCATGATTTATCCGTTTTTGTGGGCACTCTGTTCCTCTTTCAAAACCTCGGGGCAGATATACAACTTTTCTCCCTTAGACCTGATTCCCAAGCCTTTTACGCTAGATAACTACCGCAGGACCTGGGAAGTGCTTCCCTTCGATATGTTCTTAAAAAATTCTCTGATGCTCTCCATCCTGATACCCATTACCATGATACTGTTTTCCTCTACGGCAGCTTATGCCTTTGCCCGGCTGGATTTTAAAGGTAAGAATATAATCTTTGTGCTGTTTCTGGCAACCATGATGGTGCCCAGCCATGTTGTACTCATTCCAAACTTTGCAATCGTCAGCAAGCTTGGGTGGATTGACCACTATATAGCACTCTTTGCACACTCCCTTTTTACGGGAGCCAATGCCTTTAACATCTTCTTCTTTAAGCAATACTTTATGAGCATCCCCAAGGATTTGGAAAGCGCAGCTATTATCGACGGCTGCAACAGCGCCCAGGTGTTCACCAAAATTATTATGCCGAACTCCAAGCCTGCTATTGCTACTGTAGCCATACTTTCCTTCCGGTCGGTGTGGAACTCCTTCCTCTGGCCCATGCTGGTCATTAACGATTACGATAAGATGACCGTAACGGTAGGACTGCAATATTTCAAAGGCTCCGTAAGCAACCAGGCAGAAATTCTGGCGGGAACTGTCATCGCCATCATTCCCATCATTATCGTGTTCATTGCATTTCAGAAGTACTTTATTAACTCCACGGTCAATTCCGGCTTTGGAGGTACCTAACCCCACCCAATCATCCTTATTCGAACGGGCATAAGCATACTATGTGCTTACAAATATCAGAAATAATTAGGAGGTTCTACATGAAAAAGCAAACTTTGCGGAAACTGCTCTCGTATCTTCTGGTTGTTACTATGGTTCTCAGTCTGGCCGCCTGCGGCGCGGCTCCGGCTTCATCTGCACCCGCACCAGCTCCAGCAGCTCCCGCTGCTCCTGCACCCGCACCATCGGCTGAGCCTGCTTCTCCAGCCGCCCCTGCACCTGCGGCACCAAAGGAGAGAACCAAACTGCAGGTTATGTCTTGGTGGGATATTACCAAGAAGGGTTCCTTGCAGCAGCTCAAGTCCGAGTTTGAAGCAGCCAACCCCGATATCGAACTGGAATTCACTATGATCGCTTCCAAGTATGGTGACAAGATTGTTACTCTGTTGGCAGGCGGCGGCGAGGTTCCCGATGTTATGATGCTGGCCATGGACCTAGTTCCCAAGTTTGCAAAAGCCGGACAAATTCTACCTTTGGACAAATATATCACCAAGGAATACAAAGACAGCCTCTACCCAATGGTACTGGATGCACTGACCGTAGATGGTCAGGTATATGCAGCAGCCCGTGACGTTTCTTCTAAGGGTGTGTACCTGAATACCGACCTGTTTAAGGCTGCGGGCGTTCCCATTCCCAGCCCAGACTGGACAGTAGAAGAGTTTATTGAAGTGGGCAAAAAGCTGACCAAAACCGATGCTTCCGGCAAACCCGAGCAGTGGGGCTACTATTTCCCCAAGTATGTGGACAATATGTATGACTGGATGCTGCTGGACGGCGCACGTTTCACTACCCCCGACGGCACCAAGAGCCTGATGGGTTCCCCCGAAGCAAAGACCACTCTGCAGTTCATGAATGACCTGGTACATGTACATAAAATCTGCCCCACAGAGGAGCAGGCAAAGCTGTATGGCGATAAGCAGTCTTCTGCTTTCCAGGCAGGCAAGGTTGCAATGCAGGTTGCAGCACTGTCTATGGCAGATGGTCTAATCGGTAACAATCCTCCCATCAACTTTACCGTACTGCCCCTGCCCAAAAAGAACGGCAAAAACCCCTCTCAGGCATTTGTAAACTCCTGGACCATCCCCGCCAAGGCAAAGAATCCTGAGCTCTCCTGGAGAGTGGTAGAGTTCTTCTCCGGCAAGCAGGGTCAGCAGATTGCTCTGGACAACAACATGGGTCTGCCCGCCAGCAAACTGGTTGATACCAGTGCTTTCTTGGCTAAAAACCCCTATGGTAAGGTGTTCTTAGACTCTCTGGAGGGTGCAATCCCTTTCCAGACCTCGCTTTACGGTGCACAGTTTAACGCAGTTATTCAGAAAGAGATGATGCCCGTCTGGTCCGGTGATGTCACCGTTGACAAGGCTATTGAGACCATTGAAAAGCAGGCTGTGGATATACTGGCAGGTAACTGACAGCGCAGCTAAATGATAAGGCAAGATATGGTTATGAAGGGGCGAAAGTTGATTTCGCCCCTTCCTTTGGAAAGGAAAGTGCAGTATGCCCCTCTTCATTGCCGCAGACGGCGGCGGTACAAAAACAGAACTGGCGCTCTTTAATGAGAACGGAACGCTTTTGGGCCACCGAATAACAGGTGGAAGCAACCCTATCTTCATGGACCCGGAAGTGGCCTACAACAACATAACCATCCCCATTGATGAGTTGCTTACAGAGCAGGGCTTAAGTGTGAAGGAGCTTTCGAAGATTTCTCTTTTTATTCCCGGCGCCCGCCATCTGGCAGACCGGCTACGGAGCCACTACGGCGATACCGTGGTGGAAACAAGCGGAGATGATCTTTCAGCGCTGTACGGTGCTTTGGGCAACAGTCCTGGTGTAGTGGTGCTCAGCGGAACAGGATCCTTTGCCATTGGTCGACGCCGGGAGGGTGCGCCCATTTCGGTAGGCGGCTGGGGTGGGCTCTTTGGTGACCGGGGCAGCGGCTACCGCATTGGCTTGGACTGTCTGGAAACAGTGGCCTGGCAGTGTGATGCCGGCATTACCGATACTGTCCTTGCGGGACTGGTGCGGGAACACTTCGGTGTGGATGACCTAGCACGTCTTCGTTCACTACAGCAAAACCGTGAACTATTTAGCAGAGAACGCATTGCTGCACTTTGCCGAGGTGTAGCTGCCTGCGCTGAAACAGGCGATACGGACGCACTTGCCATCCTTGGCCGAGCGGCCCGGTCACTGGCAGAGTTGGCAGAGCTTTGTGCCGGACGGCTGGGACTTTCGGAGCCTTGCCCATGTGTGTTGCTTGGTGGTGTGAGTAAGGTGGGTGCTGCCATAGCACATCCCTTTGCAGCGCAGCTTGCACAGCTGTGCCCCACCCTGTATCCTGCGGAAAGCTGCCTGCGGCCTCTGTCTGGGGCTATGCTCTGTGTCTTGCTGGCGGAGGGCCCGGTTTCTCAGACAGTTCTGGAAAATTTGAAGCAAGTATAGGGTTTCATGACAGATGATGATTGGAAGGATGTAACCGATATGTACATGGATAGTTACTTTGAAAAAATGCGGGCAGTACTGCAAACAATTGAAACCACCCAGCGGGAAAGCCTGATAGCAGCCGGAAAGGCCATTGCCGATTCGCTGGCAGAGGGTGGAATGCTGCAGCTGCTGGATACCGGACATATGCTAATGCACGAGGGCGTGGGCAGAACCGGCGGCCTTATGGCGCTGCGACCCATCAAGATTGACTGTGAAATTTCCAACCCTACTCGCTACCGTAAGATTGAGGGCAAGCAAAATATTTACTACGATATGGTGGATGGCTTTCCGGCGTTTGTGCTGGCCAAGGCCAATCTAACCAAGGGTGATATCCTCATCATCGGTTCTGTGTCGGGCTACAATATTCTGCCGGTGGAACTGGCACTGGCGGCCAAGCGTATGGGGGTTACTACCATCGCTATCACTTCGGTGACCTATTCCAAGGAGCTGACTTCCAAGCACCCCAGTGGCAAGCGGCTGTTTGAAGCCTGCGACTACGTTTTGGATAACTGCGGGGAGTTTGGCGATGCTATGGTACCGGTTGAGGAGCTGGAGGGTAAAAAAATCTGCCCGTCTTCGGGCATTGGTGCATCCTATCTGCTCTGGGCACTGGAATGCTGCATTGTGGAGGAGCTGGTAAAGAAGGGCATTGAACCCAGCATCTACATCAGCAACCATATGCCCAACGCTAGCGCCATTAACGGCAACTCCATGAACAACTATGAAAAATACGGATACTAAGCGGCATAGGGAAAGGGAAGGCCATAACCATGAAACTGCAAAATGATTTATTGCTGCTTTGCTTTGACGAGCAAACCAACAACCTTTCAGAGCTTGTCAACCGGACTACGGGGGACAATTATATCAAACTGCCACAGAACAATCCAATCTTTAGCCTGTATCTGCTGGATGAACAGGGAAACCGTCTGCTCTGCGTTCCCGAAGCGGGTCAGGTAACACAAGAGCAACAGCAGACAGTCATTCGCTATCCATGGTTGGTTATAGGGGAGCGTAGGGTCAATGTTTCCTGTGCCTTATCTTTCCGCCTTGAAAGGGATGAGGTAATCCTTACCCTAGAGGTGACTAACCGGGAGCAGGGCGTGGAGGTAATTGAGACCCTTTGCCCCAGTATCCGGGGTATATCCTTGGGCGCCACCCACACCGACAATGTAATTCTCTATCCCCACCACGCAGGGGAACGGACAGTAAACCCGGTGGAGCAGTACGCCACCGAGCGGTATTTAGGCTTCTGGCGGGGGCAGAGCGTTCTTTCGGAGGGTGTTTACACCCGAGAAATGAACTACTGCGGCCTTGCCTCTATGTCCTGGATGTACTACCAGAACAGCGAAAGCGGCCTGTATTTCGGCTCTCATGACCCGGGCTTTCCGGTAACCGGTATCATTGCAGAAACAGGAGGGCCGCAGAACCCATGGATAGGCCTTGGTTTTCGCAAGCATCACCGTGTACGCTGCGGAGAAAGCTACCTTGGCGGAAGCTACCATCTGGGCGTATACTGCCAGGGTTGGCACAGGGGTGCAGAACGTTACCGCAGTTACATTGCGCCACATCTGGAATTTGATAATAACCCTGCCTTCCTAAAGGAAGAATATGCCCTTAACCAGTGCTACAACTTTAAAAAGGATGGCGCCCTCGTCAACCGCTTTGAGAATATTCCCGCCATGTTTGAACGGGGAATGGAGCTGGGTGTCCGGCACATGTTCATTGCGTCATGGAACCGTAAGGGCTTCGACTGCAACTACCCCGAGTACTATCCCGATATGGAGCTGGGAAGCGCCATGGATATTTGCAGGGGGCTGGATTACGTAAAGAGCCGGGGTGGGTTTACTACCTTTTATATCAATGCGCGGCTTTTTGATTTGGAGTCCGACTTCTATCCCACAGTGGGCGAAAAGATGGCAATAAAGGACTACAAAGGCAATGTAATTACCGAAAGCTATGGCCCGGTGGAGTTTTCACTGAGCTGCCCATCCGATGAACGGTGGCAGAAGCAGCTGGTGGACACCGCAGTTTTTGCTATGAAGGCCTATGGACTAAAGGGAATCTATCTGGATCAGCTGGCCTCGGCCGAACCCTTTGCCTGCTATGCGGCAGGCCACAGCCACAGTGACAATGGGGACTTTAACAACGGATACCGAAAGATTTTGCAGGAGCTAAAGAGCGAGCTGAAGCGTATCGACCGGGATGCATATATCATGACGGAAAACTGCGGAGATATCTACGGTAGCTACATATGGGGCAACCTGACATGGAATGGTACCCACTACGATGAATACTTTAACCTGTTCCGCTACACCTTCCCGGAGTATGTGCAGGTTAATATGGTCAATCCACGTTCGTGGGTAAAGGATACGGTAGAGCAGCTGGACTGGTACTATAAGGATATGCAGCGGGCCGCCCTACTGGGCTCCGTTATGTGGATGGGCCTGACCACCCGAATTGACGGAAGCAACATGGAAGTAGAACAGTGTGCCCGTGAGACACTTCAGTTCCGCAAGCGAACCAATTCACTCATTAACCAGCTGCGCTATGCGGATGACCGCTATATGACGGGGGTTGCTGCGGGGTTGGAGGTCAGCGTGTGGGAGGACGATAGTCGGCTGATGCTTCTGGTGGGAACACCGGTTCGCAGCGGCGGTCAAATCACACTGGAGCTACCCTGTGCCGCATCACTGCTGGAACGGTACAACGAGCAGATGGATGAAAGCGGCATACAGGTTAAAATTCACGGTAGCACAGTCACCGTTACCGTAAGCCAAGGCAGGCTGTTTGCCATCGTTCTGCAAAAGGAAAGATGACAGGAAGGGGTGTACCTATGGAATTTTTATATTTTGGCCAAATACGCAATCTAATGGACACCGTGGTACAGGAGGAAAGCGCGGTTATGGAACAGGCAGTGGAACTGCTGGTAGCTGCCATAAAGCGCAAAAGCTCCATCTTTATGTTTGGAGCCAGCCATGCGGGTATCCTCACTCAAGAGCTATTCTACCGGGCCGGTGGACTTGCGGTTATTAACCCCATTTTTGCCAAAGAACTTATGCTGGATACTGCTCCCATTACCCATACCAGCGCCATGGAACAGCTGGTGGGGTACGGCAGGCTGCTGGCAGAAAAGACGCCGCTGCGCAGGGACGATGTTCTCATTATCCACTCGGTTTCAGGACGCAACCCGGTGGCGGTGGAGCTGGCTGCTGTTGCAGTAGAAAAGGGCGTTTCGGTAATCGGCCTTACCAACCTGGACTATTCCCGTTCGGTGGAGTCACGGCACCCTACAGGCAAACGGCTGTTTGAGCTTTGCGACCTGGTTCTGGATAACCACGGAGAACCGGGGGATGCATGTGTTGCAGTGGAGGGTCTGGAGCAGAAGGTGGGCCCCAGCTCCACGGTTATCGGTGCAGCCATACTGAATGCTATTATGGTTGAGGTTACCCGAAAGTTAGCGGCGGAGGGTGAGGTAGATGTTCCTGTATTCTACAGTGCCAATATCGATGGCGGCTCCGAAAAAAACCGTCATCTCATGAACAACTACAGCCAAGCCATTCATTACGATTATTGAGACTTTTACTTAGCAATTAATGATAAGACGCCTGCCGACCCGAATAGGGTTGGCAGGCGTTTTACGTTGCTGTAAAGTTTAATGGTTGTGTTCTGTTTAAGAACAAGGAATAGAGTTTATCGGTTGGCTTTGTGCAGCTTTCGGTATTCTACAGGACTAATATTTTCAAGCCGCTTAAAGCTTTGTGAAAAATAGCTGGATGAGGAAAAACCCAGAATACCGCTGATTTGAGAAAGAGAATAATTGGTGTTCTCCAAAAAGTACTTGCTTTCTCGGATACGCCGTTTGATCAAATAGTTAATAGGGGAGATGCCGTATTCACGGTTAAAGGTATGTACCAAATAATATTTGTTTAGGTGTGTAAGTTCTGCCAAAAAGTCGAGGGTAATATTTTCAGCGTAGTTTGCATCCATATATCGCTTTACCTCGGCACATTCCTTGTTTGCATGGCGTGAAGATACACTAATGTCACATTCAATCTGTCTGAAAATACGCACGAGTATAATCTCCAGCAGGTTTCTGCACATGGTTTCATAGTATTCTGTACGCAGTTCCATCTCCCGCAGTATGGTTTTTAGCTCTCCTAAAATCTCTTCGGGCTTATCCCTGAAGTTGTGGGTGCGGTAACGCAGTTCACCGTTGCCCACAAAGGAAAACTCAACACCGTCTATACCCAGAACAATGTATTCAAGAGGGGAGTCGGACAAGCTGACCTCCGTATGCTCCACACCGGGGTTTATAATAACCAGGTCATCGTGGCCTACGTTTAAGCAGTCACCGGCAATGTAGAATTGTCCGGTACCTCGTACACAGTAAAACAGTTCAAGGCATGCGTGTGTGTGTGGAACAGAATGCCAGTCACCGCCAAACCGTGAAGAGCTGATGTATAGCAAGTTTGCCTTGGGAAACGGCGAGGTCGCACTTTCCAGATCATACCTTGTGTTGCTCATACGCTATTCTCCTTTTATGTTAGTTCATTGGTGTTAGGAATAGTAAGAGAAAGAGCAATATCTATATGTTTTTGCTGTGTATGCTTGTACAGTTTCTATTATATTGCGCAATTATAGTTTCTACAAGAGCAATATTCCATAAAAAAACCAAGGTGTTAAGGACACTAACGGCAATGTAAACTATTATTTACCAATATATTTGTGTACAATGCGCATATATATTACAAAAATTTTTTGATTTAATAATTATATTGTACAAAACAGCAATTTCAATAAAATTGATGACAATATTATTGTTGCGTGGGGGCCACGAAAGTTTATACTTAGAAGTACAGAAGGCGATTGAAACGTTTGCGCCGTTTGTAAAGAGTAAGAAAAGCGTTCTTTATTTAGGAGGATATTTATGAAAAAGCTAGTTGTTTTTTTATTGGCAGCTGCAATGTCCCTGTCTGTGCTGTCCGGCTGTACCCCCGCAGCACCTAACAGTGCCCCTGCTCCCAGCGCTGCTGCACCCAGTGCCCCTGCTCCCGTGGCAGAGCCGCAAACCATTAAGGTTGCCGCTATTGAAACCGCCTATGGTTCTGCAATGTGGCAGAAGGTAGCCGAAGCTTTCACTGCTGAAACCGGTATTAAGGTAGATCTTGTAACTGATAAAATGTTAGAGGATGTAATTGGCCCTCAGATGAAGGCGGGGGATTATCCCGATGTCATTCATCTGGCTACCGGCCGTGAAAAAGCCCTTACCGAAACCTTTATTAAAGAAAACGGTATTGCAGACATTACCGATGTGCTGTCCATGACAGTTCCCGGTGAAACCGTTAAGGTGTCTGATAAGATTGCAGGTGGCTTTACCGAAACTTCTCTTACCAACCCCTATGGAGACGGTAAAACCTATCTTGCTCCTATGTTCTACTCTCCCTGCGGTCTTTTTTACAATGCAGGCCTGATGGAAAGCAAAGGCTGGACCGTTCCCACCACCTGGGACGAAATGTGGGCTCTGGGTGATAAGGCCAAAGCAGAAGGAATTGCACTCTTTACCTATCCTACCACCGGATATTTTGATGCATTTTTCTATAGCCTCATGTACTCCGTAGGTGGCCCGGATTTCTTTGACAAAGCTACTCACTACGCTGAAGGCATTTGGGATACCCCCGAAGCCAAGCAGTGCTTTGATATTGTAGCGAAGCTTGCTACATACACCGAACGTACCACCCCCACAAACGCAAATGACCAGGATTTCACAAAAAACCAGCAGCTTGTGCTGGATAACAAGGCGCTCTTTATGCCCAATGGTACCTGGATTGTAGGCGAAATGGCCGAAGCCCCCCGTGCAGATGGCTTTAAGTGGGGCATGACTGCACTGCCTGCTGTTAAGGCTGGCGGTGAAGGCTATAGCTACACTTGGTTTGAGCAGGCATGGGTTCCCGCAGCAGCCGAGAACATAGATGCCGCAAAGCAGTTTGTTGCGTTCCTGTACAGCGATAAGGCTTGCGAAATATTTGCCGGCGCTACCAATGCCGAGGGCAAACCCTCTCCTGCAATTCAGCCCGTTATCGGCGTTGCCGAAAAAATGGAAGGCGACAACAAGCTGTTCTACTCTATCTATGACAACGGTGCCAAAGCCGCTATGGGCAACTTTGCCGCAACCAACCCCATTGAGGGTCTTGACGTCCGCGGCGTATGGTTTGATCCTGTAAACAGCATGGTTTCCGGCACTATGACAAAGGACCAGTGGGTTGCCGGCGTCAAAACTGCCAGCGATCAAATGCGCGCAGCACTGAAGTAACCATAGGTTCTTAAGGCGGAGCAGCGGCGAGTAAAGGTAATACTCGTTGCTGCTTCGCCGCTTTGGGGTAAACCATACAATACAGCCCCGTAACAGGTAATGAAAAGAGGAGGTAAGGATTGTGGATCGACGAAAAGAGCGCGGACGGTTTATTGCACTCTGTCTGACACCGGCTGTGGTGCTGTTTGTCATCTTTATGGTGATACCCACACTGAATGTATTTCGAATGTCTTTATACCAGTGGGGAGGTTACTCCCCAAACAAAACCTTTGTGGGCTTTGATAATTTTGCAAAGCTCTTTAAGGATTCTAAGTTTTTTCTATCAATGCAGAACACCATTTTACTCATTGTGATGGTAACCCTGTTTACCTTTACTTTTGCACTGGTGTTTGCCTTCATTCTGACACGGGAAAAGATACGGGGACAAAACTTTTTCAGGATTGTATTCTACATACCCAACATCCTGTCGGTGGTGGTTATCTCTGCTGTTTTCAGTGCCATTTATGATACCAACAATGGCATGCTCAACAGTATTCTTGCGCTGTTCCGGGGTGCAGCCGACCCTATCCTGTGGAAGGGTGAAAGCATGGTAATGGTAAGCCTCATTATTGCTATGGTGTGGCAGGCTATCGGGTATTACATGGTTATGTATATGGCTTCCATGTCCAGCATTCCGGAAAGCATTTATGAAAGCTCGAACCTAGATGGCGCAGGGCGGCTTACTCAGTTTTTTCAGATTACCCTGCCGCTCATATGGACCAATATTCGCACTACCCTTACCTTTTTTATTATCAGTACCATTAATATGGCGTTTCTTTTTGTTAAGGCCATGACCAGCGGTGGCCCAAACGGTGCCTCCGAAGTGGCACTTTCCTATATGTATAAGCAGGCATATACAAACTCCAGCTACGGCTACGGTATGGCTATTGGAACCGTAATCTTTATCTTTTCCTTTGCGCTGTCCGCCATCGTGAACAAGGTCACGAAGCGGGAGCCACTGGAGTTTTAGGGGGCTGAACAATGAATGAAATTAAGAAAAAAGAATCGGGTGAAGCCCTGTATAAAGGTTTTATCTATATTGCGCTTATTACACTGGCAATACTGATTATTGTTCCGGTTGCTTGGGTGTTTTTGGCCTCCATCAAGCAAAACTCCGAGTTTTACGGTAACCCATGGGCGTTACCTGCCGGTTTTTATTTTCAAAACTTTATTGACGCATGGAATAAGGCCCGCATGGGCGAGTTTATGCTCAATTCCGTTATCACCACCGGGCTTGCCATTGCTATCCTTCTTATGGTGGCACTTCCTGCCGCCTATGTACTCTCACGGTTCAAGTTTCGGGGACGCAGCCTCTGCAATACCGTATTTATGGCAGGGCTGTTCATCAATGTAAACTACATTGTTGTTCCTATCTTCCTCATGCTGGTAGGCGGAGAAAAAAGTCTGCGCAGTATAGGCCTTTTGGCCAAAGGGCAAAGTTTGTTTCTCAATAACATTTTTATGCTATCACTGGTTTATGCCGCTACGGCACTTCCTTTTACCATCTATCTGCTGTCGGGATACTTTTCTACCCTCCCTCACGATTATGAAGAAGCAGCCTACATAGACGGTGCCGGATATGGCAGAACCATGATAAGCATCATCTTTCCCATGGCAAAGCCCAGTATTATTACCATTATCCTTTTTAACTTCCTGTCGTTCTGGAACGAGTATATTATTGCCATGACCCTGTTATCCGACCCAAAGGGCGGGAAGACACTTCCTGTGGGGCTTATGAATTTGACACAGGCACAGCAGTCAGCCGCTCAATATGGGCAGCTGTATGCCGGTCTTGTACTGGTAATGCTGCCAACCTTGATTCTTTACATCTGCGTACAGAAAAAGCTGACCCAGGGTATGACGCTGGGTGGTTTGAAGGGGTGACGGTTATGAAATTTTGGAGTGAACACACGGCTTTGCGCCTTGGCCTGATGGCGGGCCTCTTTTTGGCCGGTATAGCAGCTATTTTGTTTGGCCTGTCTTTGGGCGGAAAGCTCCTTGGCCTAATAATCATGTTGGGTGGACTGGGACTACTATTGACGGTGCTGTGGTTATATAACAGGCCGTTTACCGATGTAAAGAATAAACTTTAGGAGCAATCACATGAGTGAAATAGATTATGGCAAAGGCCGCGTAACCATCCCCACAGATGTGGATGTAGTGGCAGAAACATTGGAATTGTTGGAGCGCTGGGGTGCGGATGCTATCCGTGACTGTGATGGAACCGACTACCCGGAGGAGCTGAAAAAAACTACGGCAAAGGTGTATTCTACCTACTACACCACGCGAAAGGATAACGCCTGGGCAAAGGCAAACCTGGATGAGGTGCAGCAATGCTACCTGATGACAGACTTCCACACCGCAACCGAAACAACCTTGCGCATCAATCTGCTGCAGGGTGTGTCGGGAGAACTTATGCAGGTGAATACCCATGATGATATTAAGCGTTGGTGGGAGGTTATCGACCGCAGCACAGGGCAGATTGTCCCCTGTGAATGCTGGGACTATGATGAAGCAACGGGCGAGGCTGTTTTGCAAAGTGTACAGCCCTTTCATCAGTATACAGTCAGCTTTTTAGCATACCTCATATGGGACCCGGTACACATGTACAATGCGGTGACCAATAACTGGGAAGATTTTGAGCATCAAATCACCTTTGACGTACGTCAGCCTAAAACCCGTCGTTTTTCCATGGAGCGCCTGCGCAACTATCTTGTGGAGCATCCTTATGTAAATGTAATCCGCTACACCACATTTTTTCATCAGTTTACCCTTGTGTTCGATAAACTGAAGCGGGAGAAATATGTGGATTGGTATGGTTATTCGGCATCTGTTTCGCCCTATATTCTGAAGCAATTTGAAGAAGAGGTAGGCTACAGGTTTCGTCCGGAATATATTATAGACCAAGGCTATTACAACAACCAGTACCGTGTACCCTCCAAAGAATACAAAGATTTTATGGCTTTTCAGCGCCGTGAGGTCGCAAAGCTTGCAAAGGAAATGGTGGACATTACCCACGAATACGGCAAGGAAGCCATGATGTTTTTAGGGGACCATTTTATCGGTACCGAGCCATTTATGGATGAGTTTAAGATGATTGGTTTGGATAGCGTTGTGGGTTCTGTGGGCAACGGCAGCACGCTGCGGCTTATTAGCGATATTCCGGGTGTTCGGTATACCGAAGGCCGGTTTTTGCCGTACTTCTTCCCGGATACCTTCCATAAAGGCGGAAACCCTGTAAAAGAAGCAAAAGAAAACTGGGTCACTGCACGCCGTGCTATTCTAAGGAAACCCATTGACCGTATCGGCTATGGTGGATACTTAAAACTGGCATATGAATTTCCGGATTTTCTGGACTACATAGAAGACGTCTGCAACGAGTTTCGCCTGTTGTATGAAAACATAAAGGGTACCACGCCGTACTGTGTAAAAACGGTAGCAGTCCTGAATGCGTGGGGAAAAATGCGTGCATGGGGCTGCCATATGGTACACCATGCCCTGTATCAAAAACAAAACTACAGCTATGCAGGTGTCATAGAAGCCCTGTCGGGTGCGCCCTTCGATGTAAAGTTTATCAGCTTTGATGATATTAAGGCCGATAAAAGCATCCTAAACGGCATTGATGTGCTGATTAACGTAGGCGACGGGGACACAGCCCATACAGGCGGTGCCGTTTGGGAAGATGCTGAGGTTTCGTCGGCTATACGTGCTTTTGTCCATGACGGCGGCGGATTTATCGGTGTAGGGGAGCCATCCGGGCACCAGTACCAGGGGCAGTATCTACAGCTGGCCAGAGTATTGGGCGTAGAAAAGGAAACCGGGTTTACCCTAAACTACGATAAGTACAATTGGGGTGAGGTAAGCGACCACTTCATACTGGCCGACTGTACAAAGCCGGTTGACTTTGGCGAGGGCAAAAAGGGTATCTATGCATTGGAGGGTACCAGCATACTTTGCCAACGGGAAAAAGAGGTACAGATGGCGGTAAACGACTTTGGCAAGGGCAGAGCCGTCTATATCAGCGGATTGCCATATTCCTCTGAAAACAGCCGTATTTTACACCGCAGCATCCTGTGGAGCACACACCATGAGCAGGAGCTGTACCGGTGGTTTAGCACCAACCTCAATGTAGAGGTACATGCCTATGTAAAGAATGGAAAGTATTGTGTTGTAAACAATACCTACGAGCCTCAAAAGACTACTGTTTACACGGTAGGCGGCAACCATTTTGAACTGGAAATGCAGGCAAATGAAATTAGATGGTATGAGATTTAGGCGGCATATAAGTAGTAGTAGTAAGCCCCATCTATGCTGACCGTACAAATAAAAAGAAACACCAGTGTTAAATGGTGTTTCTTTTTTTGTTATTCCTAGGCCATGTAAGTATACCATAAAAGCCTTTTGAAAAATCAACAATAGACTTCTATATAGTAACAGCCTTGATGCACCTGTCCAAAAAAATATAATCCGTCTTCATTTGTGAGTGTATGTAAAATTGGTTGTCGGGTGGCACAGTTAAACAATACAACAACAGCATTATTAAGTGGTTTTCCTTTGGTATCTGTTATAATGCCGTGAATAGTACACATAATGTTCAGCGCTTCTACCTGTAGGCAGCCAAGGTTATAGCTTGGAACACCCTTGGCAACTGAAACGTAAAGGCTCTTCTCTTTGCAGGCATTTCCGCTGATTGTAAGTGTGTATTTTCCGTTTTTGACCCTTGTAAACAGAAAGCTGCCATCTGGTTTGCTGAATACACAGCGATTTACCGTGCTGTTTACCAGCTGAATTCGAACAGGTGCAGCGGGGCAGCCATTGGCATAAACAACCCTTCCGCTTAGCAGGCAGGAAATTGCTTGCTTTTCCAGGCATACCTTTACACAGTCTGAAACATTACAAAGCTGCAAGGTGGCATAACCACATTTGGACAGAACAATACGAATGTTCTCTCTCTGACGCAAGATAAGCGTGAACATTCCTCCGCAATCGGTCATTGTGTGCGCAATTGGTTGGTAGTTGGCAGAGAGGGCCTTTACACAAACACCTTTGAGCAAATCGCCGCAGCAGTTTGTGACAGTGCCGTTAATGCAGCAGTATTGTCCGCCTTGCGTCACGGTGCAATCTGCCCGGCTCTCATCCATTACCGGTATCATATGACGTTGCTCTGCAATGATGTTCACCCCCATATGTCAATTTGGCTTTTCAGGTCAAGGCAGGAACGAAATTGCTTTCCGCTCCTGCCTTGATTTTTTGGCTACTATTGAAGAACAGTTTTGCTGGACTTGACCTTGTAATCGCCCTGAGGAGTATTGACAAAGAGGTAGACGCCGTTGGCGATAGTTTTGGTAAGTGCAATTGGGGTAAGAGAATTATCTGTTTCCACCTTGTAAAGGATAACATCGGCGCCAACAACAGCAGCACCGTCGGCATCGGAAATGATACCGCTGATGGTACCCTTGGAGGCCATAGGATCGGGAACCAGGGTGGAATCAACCTTTGCAATAGAGCCGTCGGTGGTAATAGAGATTGTCGTCCGAATGGAGGTATAGCCAAGAGCGGAAATACGGATTGCATAGTTGCCTTTTTCCACCTGACGGAAAACATATTGACCGTACTCATTAGAGAAGGATAGCCCAATGAGAAGCTCATTGTTTTCGGCATCAACAGAATAAAGCTCTACTACTGCGCCGGAAATGGGTGCTCCGTGGTCATCTACAATGTCACCTGCAATGAAGGATTTGAGTAGTGTAGGGTCTGCAGTAGCAACAATATCCTGAATAATGTTTTGATTTGCAAGCAGAGAGAAAGGGTCGGTGGTAGCCAGCGAATATCCGGGTGCCGATGCAAATACACGATAGTTGTTGCCGGGTGCAAAGGGAGAGAAGATATAGCTGCCGTCGGCTCCTGTAATAACGTGGGACAGGGGGTTGTAGTTATTATCCATAATCTTAACCACAGCGCCTGAAATGGGGTTTCCGGTTGTGTCGGTCACGGTTCCGGTAATGGTACCGCTGTTCAGGTTAGGGTTGGGTTCCAGGCTAAGGTCTACCCGAACTTCTTCGCCAACTTTACTTATGGTTGTTTTTGGGGACTGGGCCAGGTTGTAAATGTCTTTCTTAACAAGTGCCATAATAGGTGCCCTCCAAAGTTGTTTTAATTTAAGATATGCAGTAAACTGGGCTCAGTTGCGTATCTTTTTATGGGTCAATCATTTCGGTGTTGTTGGACATTCTTGAGGACGCGTCATAAAGTGACTCCATGGTAACCGTGTAGGGATTGCGGTCATAAAGCTCAACCTGTGGTACTGTGAAAACCAGATTAAACTTGACCATGCTTCCGCCGGGGAGGTTTGAAAATGCAGCGGGTGTACCACTGTAAGCAGAGCCTGCCGCCACGGTTGCAATCGTGTTGCCTGCCACTTGAATAACGTAGGGGTACTTTGAGGTGCTGACACTTAAACGGAAGGAGTCAATACCTCCTCCTTGATTAACAAGGGTATAGGGGATAACAGCAATAGAATTTCCTGAAACCTGCACATATCCATTTCCTGACTGGCTTCTAAAAGGTGGGTAAATGGTCAGGAGTGTGCCGGGGGAGACACTCAAAAGATAACTGTTGGAGGTCACGCTTGGATAAAGCTTGGATGGTGACAGCGTGTTGGTGTAGGTTCCGCTTTGCCCTATCATACTGATGCTGTCGCCCACCTGTACTGCTGTGTCGCCTACTATTACATAGGATAGGGTTACACTTTGTGCAGGTGCCATGGAGGGCAGCGAAAGGGTAAGCGTGTTGTTAAGCGCACTATAAACAGGAACACCTACGGTAGATGAGGATGAAACATAATCCGCTTTGGCGGGAATAGGAATGGCAACGGTAACGCCCGCCGCAGTAACCTTACCTACGTTGGTAATGCCAAGAGCTAAGGACGTGTTGGATGAGACAGACAGCGTGCTACCGGTTCCCCACATGGATAGGCTCAGGTGCGGGTTGGAAACAGTAACATTCTTGTACCCAGAAGCAGACAAGGCAGCGCCGTCCTTATCCACGCCGGAGAATATACAGTTGTTGCGCTGGGTAACATCCGCCGAAGTGGTTGCTGCGTCGTTGATGACAGCTGAAAGCCCATAAGTCACCGTCACATCAGCACTGGAGCTGTAAAGGTATGCCTGCACGGGGAAGGTTACAGTTTTGTTTTGGTAGCTTACCGAAACAGATGCTCCGTTTACCATAGCATTTCCGGTATAGCTCTGTTCGGTGGGGAGCGTGTCAGCAAGAATGGCATTGAACACCGCGGTTCCCTTGGGAACAGTCACTGCAACTGTATAATCAATGCTATCGCCAATCTGCTTTACCCCTGCATTATAGCTTTTGCTTATGACAAGGGGGGCACTGCGCAGATAAAAGCTGGAAATGACAGCATCCATATTATACTTCACATTGGTGCTTAGAATATCGAAGGGCTGGGTGTAGGGAACCTCTAGCTGGGAAGCAAGCAGCGCAGCGTAGGAAGGGGGAATATCTTGTGGAATAACTGCCTGATAGGAGATGGTAATATACTCGCCTACCCGCAGTCGGCTAATAGCAATGGACATTTGTTCTGTCGTTATAATGGGAGTACTCCATGCACCTGTACCTGTAACGGAAATGGTTGCGGCATCAATTTCTATCCCTCCGTCAATCTGGGCAAGCGCATCAAAGTGAAATGCATCGGTGACAGTCAGGTCGGCAGTCTGCGTGTTGGTAAAAGTAATGGAAGCGGTATAACGCTGTAAGCTTTCCACTTTTGTTATATTTATCCCGATAATGGAGCGGGTGACAACGATGTTAGGGATACCCGTTTGGTAGCTTGTGTTGGTTCTGCCAGAGTAGCTTTCTCCTGCATGGTTCTGGCCGGTTAGCTTAAAGAGGTTTACTGTGTAATCAGTGGTAATGACAGAAGCAATCTGGCTATTCACCCGAACTTTCCATACCGTTCCCGTTGCTACGTTACCAAGGCTCCAACGCAGGCCGTGGGGGTCTACTGGCAGAGGAGTTACCGATGGCCCGGAAATAAGTGTAATGCTTCCTGCAGCGGGAACACTGCTGTCCAGCGGAAAGAAGTCATCTAAAAATATACCGAGCTGTGCAGCCTCTATTCCTCGGCTGTCGTAGGTTAGCTCATATTGGATATAGTCCAGCGGGGCAAGGGCAGGTATGGTTTTGGCTTGCATGCTGCGATAGTATTTTCCCGTAATGACCTTAGTAATAGCAGGCAGAATAATGCTCTGGGAGATGGAGGCCGAATCGGAAACACTCTGGGTGGTGTCTGCATTGGTGCCTGCTGCATTTGCAGAAAGGGTGAACCCATCCCCACAGGCAACGGGCTGACCATCTGCACGGTAAGCGGTTCGTACCAAGGCGCTTAGTGCAAACTGCTGCGTCGTGTTTTTGGCAACAGTTCCTACGCTATAGCTAATAGGAATGTTGTAATTGGCGTCGGGTGCGCCCATGCTTCCACCGGGATAGCTTGCGGGGGTTTGACCATCCGGAACAAGCGCCTGTGCGCTTATGCTGCTTATATCGTGATATTGGTTGGCTTCTAGCCAGAGAGCATAGGATATGGTGTCATTGCAGTCCACAATACTCTTGTCCTGTGTAACGGATAGAACTAGGTCCATAGCAGTAATGGCGTAATTTGCTGATTGGGTATAGCCTACCGCCGTTACTCCTATGGTTCCGGGCAGAACCGTTCCGTGGGGGATGGTGTCGCCAGTATTAACTAGGCCGGACAACATATATCGGTCATAGATAGCAGTGCTGTATTTAAACTTGATACGCTCTCCTGCCAGCAGCGTAAAGTTACCCCAGTTTAATGTTTGGGTGTTTGCGGAGGTATCAATGGCAAGAGTTGGTGCGGGCAGCGTGTACTGGGAAGGTGTTACAATAGAGTAGCCACCCAGATAACGGAAGCCGTTTGCCAGTGTGTCTGCAATGGTGAAGGTAATGGGGTCTCGTACGTTATTGATAATCTCCACTACGCAGTCAAAAGGTTTGGACGCGGAAGCAGTTGCATCCCCTGCACCCTTTACCCTCTTTGCAGGAAGCGATTTTGTAACCGATAGTCTGGATGTGGTAAGCGCAAAGTTATACACGTTATAATATTGGGCATTTCCCGCATCATAGTTTCCACGCGGCATACTATCCCATGTGATACTCAGGTTTACCGTGATAGCAGTACCAAATGCAACGGGACTTTGGTCCATATAGTTTGTCAAAGAATCCATTACATAGGTGAGGGTTGTGCCGCTCTCCAGCGGTGCAAAGTCTTTGAAGTTGCGGATGGTGTAGCGACGGGCAGTATCCTGAGTAAACGAGGTATAAGCGGGAACAGAGGATGACACTGCAAGTCCGTCTGAAACAATGAGTTCGGCGGAAACATTATAAGCCTTCTGTGTTGGTGAGACATTGGAAAGGCTGATAGTAAGCTGCCGTTCCATTCCCAGAACAATGTTGGTGTTGGAACCAATATCGGAACTGATTTGTATATTTGATGACTGAAACATAGGTTAAACGAAGCCCCCTTGCTTTGGTAATGTGGGACAGCCGACCCACGGATTATGGCGGGTCGGCTGCCTGCGCATGGGAAGTTTGGATTACGGGTTTATAGGTCCCCAGCAACCATACTCAAAGTCGCAGCTAACAATGGATACCTTGTCTTGCAGAACCGATTCCAGCAAAGCAATTGCATTGGCAGTATCGGCTACAGACTGGTTAATCTGAATCAACTCCGTATAGGTGGGTTTAAAGGTTAATGCCTTCTGAATCTTTTCTCCCTCGGCATTCAGGATGTGGGACAGGGCTGTCTCTTCCAGTGATACTGACAGAACCACATCGTTAATAGCCTGGTGATAGAAACTCTTTTTGGATACCTTCACTACTACAGTCTTGGTTGCAACCTGGCCGTCGGCATTGGTTGCCTGATAGGTTATACTGTAAGTTCCGGGAACCTGTGTGTTTACAGTATTTTCAATAATGATTACCGGTACACTGCGTCCCTTACAGTCGGTTGCGGTTACATCCTGCATGGGGTCAAAGGGGTCACCCTCGTAGATGCAACGGTTCTTTGCATGGATGGTAATGGGGCAGATGATACCTGCATCGATGGTTAGGTTGCTGCTGCCGGGAGTAGTAACACAGAACTGTGCTGTTTTTCCGGTTAGGGGGTTAGCCTTAGAGTTCTTTGTGGGGTCGGTTCCTGCATTCTGGATGGTAAAGGCGTAGTTGCTGGGCAGAATGAACTTTACCACATAGCAGCCGGGGTCCTTGTTGGTAAAGAGATAATATCCTGCGTTGCCGCCGAAGTCGTTTGCAGTTACGGTGGTATCCAGCAGCGTTGTTCCAGTACTGTCGTAAAGCTGCACGGTTACTCCGTTAACACCGGGTTCGCCGGGATCCTGAATGCCATTTCCGTTCAGGTCTTCCCACACATAGTCGCCGATGGTGACTTTGTCTGCGGGCTCCTGAACCTGTACGCCCACCTTTTCCGGTTCCACAGGCAGCAGGTTGGTCAGAATACCGCCCTGATTAATATAGAATGCGTTCAGTGCGTAGCTGTTCCATGCCACAAGTCCCGTGGGAACGCCTACAGGCGCTACGCCTCCCATGTGAATTACCAGGTTCTGTCCGGGATGAATAATGGTGTTCACGCTGTCAATCTTCACCGACTTCACTGTGGTCAGGTCAGCGGGAGGGATTAGGGTCCAGTCGTTTACACCGGGGATGATGCCCGTGCCGGTAGCGTCAAACCGCTGGGGATTGCTGCTCTGAGAATACCAGATGCGCAGTTGCGGTGGCGGGTCACCAACTACAAGAGGAGAAAGGGAAGCGGTTACCACACCGGTAATATAGATGGGGAACTGGGATAGCCGAGGAGTTGTAGAAATAACGCCGGTGTCTCCGATATAGGGCAGTATATCAACAATCTCGAAAGACTGGATATCCACGTTGCCAATGTTGGAAACAGTTAGCTTGTAGTCCACCGAGCCGCCCTGTGTGGTGTTGCCCACCAAAGGCTCTTCGGTGTAGTCCGTGTCCAGTTCACCCTTTACCTTTTTGTCCGAGGCAAGGCTGGTAGAAAAGTTAATAACGTTGGTGACCTGATTGGTCAGATACAGCGTTTCGTTGGTAATGCCGTCCCCGTCTACATCCAGCGTATCGGGGTACTGGTTGGCAGGAGCGGTTCCGTTTGGAACAGTGGTAACACCCTTGTTGCCAAAGATCATAGTGTTGATGACGGTGCCGGTAGCACCCACCTTCACTTTTACATCAAAGCTTACATACAGGGAGCTGCGCTGCAGCACCGAGAAACCGTTAAGCGTAAAGCGGACGAAGGTTCTGCCGGTGCCGTTGTAGTTAGGAATAACATCAATGACCGGAACAGGGATGGGGCCGGGGTTTCCCGGACGGGTATAATAGGCATAGTCATCAAAATAATCGCTGTAAGCAATCTGCCAGTTGTCCGCGTAGTCTACCTCGGGAGGCAGCAGGTCAGCCACTACAGGGTTGTCAATCTGGGAATCCCAGCTGCTTACGCCACCCTGATAGCGAATGATTTGGGTGGGAACAACATTGTAGGAAGGGGAATTGCTCTTGTAGCCCGAAATACTTGCAGTTCCATTTAGGAGTGTTGTTAACGTAGCGGTGTGAACTTCGGGTACGCCGCCAACGCTGTAGTAAAGGTTTACTGTGTTTATTGTGCTTGCTGCCGTGGTAGCAGGGTCCACAATGCCTACCAGACGGGGCGGTTCATACTGCTGTAAGCCTTCCTCTACAACGGGGAACTGCCAGCGGATGCGGGTCACCTTACCAACCACACCAGTCAGGTCAATATAGGTCCAGGTATTGGGGTTGTTGTAAGGGAAAACTGTAGCGCCTACATAGACACCGCTGTTGTTTATCTCATAGTCGAAGGTATAGCTTTGTGCCGGGAAGATATTAACAACGGGAATATAGAAGCTGCCGGGAAACACCTTTTGCAGAATAACCTCGGGTGGAATAACATCAATCATAACCAGATTGTTGATAGTTCCGTTGCTGGGGTTAGAAAAATAGATGTCATAGTCAATGTCATTGCCGGGCTTGGAGTAGGAAGGACCATATTTTCCAATCTGAGCATCGGGGCTTATTGCAGTGACCGTTGTGGTTTGGTTTGCAGAAGGTTGGGCGGTACCTCCAACTGTCCAGTTGGCAGTGTTGGTAATCTGGGTGTTTGTCGGTACAGAGGGATCAATATTCACTTTGAAAACCATATAATAGGCGGTACCAAAATAGTTTGCGATGGTAAAGGTTACGGTGTTTCCCACTACCACACCGTTGGCGTTAGCAGAGGGGTCATATCCGCTCCAATCCGTACCATATGGGGTGAAGAACGGGTCGAAGGTCATTCCGGCTGGTAGAGTGTCGGTGACAACCACATTGCTAATGGGGACGCCTGCGTCGCCGCTGTTGACTAACCGAATGAGATAGATGGCACTTCCGCCTGGTGCAGGTTGGTTGTTCGCAGGGATAGGCATTATTTTATCCATGCTCCAAACAGGGGTAAGCTGCAGGGTGACGGGTGGTGACTTTGTTGTAGCTACCACACTGCCATTTACATAAAGGTCATAGTCCCCTTGATAGACGGTACCATTGGGTGTTCCGACCTTGAACTGTGCGGTATAGGTGAGAACAATGGCTTGCCCTAAGTCTGTGATAGCACCAAAGTCAAAGGTAAGCTCGGTATCGCCGCTGGGCAGTACATTGGTTATTATATTTTGTAGCGGCGGAACTATGGTTGGCGGGGTGTAGGCAAGATACTTAGGAACCACTGTTTTAATCTGAGCCGAGTTGATTGAGCCAACAATACCGTTAAAGCTGGCGTTCATCGTGATATTAAAGGGATTATACTTAACCGTTGCTTGGTCTACGGTTACGAGTATTTGAGGCATATAAATGCTCCATTCTGCCGCTTCGCGCCGGCACAAATTCTATTAATAGTCGGCTCTTATCACGCGAAGCAAAGGGATGATAAGAGCATTTTGTGCATCGCCCCGCCAAAGACGGGCTTAAAATGGATGTTCAAACTCTTGTACCATTTTCCATATCCATTCTATGCCATGGTTTGTACAGAGGGGGGCATTACATTTTATGTGGTATACAATGAAAGCGTTCATTGCCTGTCGCCATAATACGACCTTTGGGGAGCAAGGAAACCGTCACTTTTTTGTAAAACTATAAAAAAATTGCTGTGGAAGTATGTATCCACAGCAATTTTTTATGAACATGAGCTATTATCAAGTAGAACAGATATCGCATGAAATCATTTCCAGCTTTGCCTGGAACACCATCTCCAAACGGGTGATTGCGTTGACCATGGACTGTACGGACTTGTTGACGCTGAGAAGCTGGTCGGTAGTAATTTCGGCCATTTTAATGACGGCTTGTAGTTTCTCACCCTCAGCATTGAGAATATGAGATAGTGCGGTCTCTTCCAGAGCAACCGACTCGATAAGATCTGTAAATGCTTGGGCACGGGTGGTAGTGCTTGGGGTAATAATTGGCATAGACATAATAAATCCTCCTAGTATAAAGTCTACCACATTCTATGTTGCAGGCTACATTGTGTGCAACTATATAACGTGCAGGTGCGTGGATTTCTGTATGTCTGTAGCACACAGGAAACGCAATAAATAGGAAGGGGAAAGGTCTATCCGTTGTTATGTACCGGCAAAACCATAGAAAAGGTTGTTCCTATGCCTAGCTTTGAAGAAACCGAAACAAATCCTCCGGCTTCCTCTATTATCTGTTTCACAATATAGAGTCCCAGTCCGCTTCCCTCTAGCTTGTTGTTTTCCCCTACATAAAATCGATTGAAAAGCAGAGGCAGTTCTTCTTCAGCTATTCCACAGCCGGTATCGGACACCAAAAACGAAACAGTGTCGGCTCCACCTTCTGCCGAGAGCGTAATGGTTCCGTTTTTGGGGGTTGCACGTATGGCGTTATAGATTAAATTTTCAAATGCAACAGATAGCTTTTCTTGCTGCATAAATATATGGCAATCATTTTTTATGGGCTGAGTTACAAGGTGAATTTCACTGACTGCCACATCGGGGTTATGGGTCTCGTATAGCTCCCGTAAAAGCCCATTGACGGAAATAAGCTCCTTTTCGGTTGTAATCTTATCAATTGCAGTTAGCTCATTGAGACTTTGCACGCGTTTTGACATTTCATACTGTTTCCGCTCCACCTGCGCCAGGTAATAACGCAGCTCGTCGTCGACTCCTACGCTGTGACGTTTTATCATTTCCACAAAGGTTTTCGTCGCAAAGAGCGGTGCCTTTAGGTCATGTGCCATATCTGAAAAAAACTGTCGGCGTTCTTCCAGTACATAGGAAAGCTGCTGGGTACGCTCACTAACCATAGCTTCCAGTCCGGTAGCGTATGCAGCATTTTCCGATAAAATGCGTTTGTTTTGTGCTGCCATCATTGCACCGAACAGCAAGACAAGAAATAGCCCGCACCATTCAAACTGCCACAGAGAGTAAGCCGGTTCAAATAGGTTGGTGTTTAGCAGATTAATGAGAATTCCAAGGCCAAGTGCGGTGTTTCCTGCCAGTATAAAGTTGTTCTCCAGTCTATCGGTTTTAAATACATGGACGGAGGAGAGCAGCAGGAAGGAGAAGAGGAATATGCGGTAGACATTCTGTAGTTTTCCATGCAAAAAGGCCGCCCATGTAAACTGTGACGTCATAAGGTAGAGCAATATTTCCAAAGCGGGCATTAGTACACTGGTAAACAGAATGGGTTTTATGTACATTGGTTTGTGCATACTTGCCGCTTCCAGAGTAAGCCTTACAGCAAAATAGCACAGGGCATAGAATGTGCAATCCTCGAACAGATACCAAATGTCTGTAAAGGGCAGTTTCCAAAGATGCACAAAATAGTAGCTGACATACAGAGAAAAGCTGATGCACAGCAGACCAAAATAGCGATGCATCTTATTTTTCTTGTTGTTCCACAGCAGTAGAGAAAAAAGTGCAAGGGTAAGGGGACACAAAAATGCAAAGGAATAGAAAGCTGTTTTGATGCGCTCAGCTTTTAAAATGGTTTCCGGTCGGCCAAGCATACCGGGGAAATACATGCCGCTATAGTAACCATGCAAAGATGTGACGTTCAGTAAAATTTCATTTTGTCCTTCCTTCAGTAGGAATGTCACCTGTGCTGTCCCCAAGCCCTCCTGCACAGGTTCACCACATACCCAAAGGCTGTACCGGGAAAAGACTTCAGGGAAAACCACAGTGACAACCTCTGCTTCGCCGGAATAGTGCAACAGCAGCCGATAGGTGGCACTTCCCAAGGGACTTTTGGATAAATCCCCACGCTGATAGTTTGAAAATTCTCCAATATAAGTAGGTCTCTTTTGTGATAGTATATGGGGGCTTTTTAACATATCGGGGGTAATAGTGCCATCATACAGCTCCCAACCGTCTATTAGGAAGATAGGGGTATTACGCTGCAGGTCGTTACTACTTAGGGACAGCACGCCAGCTTGTCCAAAGGGCGCTTTTGTGGTGTACTTGTTGTCAATAATAAATAGGATTTGAAAGAACAACAGGAGCACCAACAATAGGGTAAACAGGGAGAGCAGACGCTTGATTTTGCTTCTCATGGTGCTCCTTTCTTTGGTGCTGTTACTCGCACATTGGAGTGAACTGATAGCCCTTTCCCCATACTGTTTCAATAAAGTAGTGTCGAGGGAAGGCTTTTTCCAGTTTTCGGCGCAGCCGCGACATATGTGTCTGTAGGGTCTGACCCAGGTATACCGGCAAATCGCCCCACACCTGCATATATATTTCCTCAACACTCCAAATGTAGTTGGGTTTTGAAGCAATCAGTGCTAAAATATCAAACTCTATGGTGGTTAACGTAATCTCCTGACTATCCAGGGAAACCGTGCGCCTTTTAAGGTCTACTAAAAGTGGGGGAGAGGAGAGCGTAGTATCGCCTCCACTTTTTTGGTCAATTTGAATACGGGTTTTTATCTTTGCCCAAAAAAGCTCCAAGTCACAGTCTTTTGTAATATAATCTGCGCCACCCTTAGAAAAACCCTGCATCTGGCTTTCCACATCGGTGAGGCTGCTTAAAAAAACAATAGGAGCATGGCTGATGTCTTTTAGTTCATCGCAAAGACAAAAGCCTGTTGTTTCCGAAAGGACAACATCCAGCACAATACAGTCATAGTCCTCTTTAGAAGCACACAATAGAGCATCTGCAGCTGTTTGTGCAGTTGTCACGCGATTGCCCTTGCTTATTAAAAAGGCCATTCTGGTTTTCAGAATATCCGGTTCATCGTCAATAAGAAGTATTCGATACAAAAAATCACCACCTTTAAAAATTGTAACATATTTTGCCTATAAAATCACCTTTATTATGAAAAAATAGTGATTGTTACCCTGAAAAATTAAAGCAAATGATAAACAGAAAAAAGCGACGGTGATAGTTTGAACATCCCTGTTGGAATATTCGGGTATCACCGTCACTTTTGTATTCTTTTTTTCGCTACTGTAGCAGAGGTTTCAGGCAGGGCACCTCGCTCAAATCATTAACAGGAGGGAGGCAGCTGTGATCGTGACAAACATAAAAGGTTGTTTTATCGTGAATGAGCGGGTATTCCGAAGTGGGGCTTTCCAGTATGCGCACAGAACAGTTTAACCGCATTTTATGGGTAATCTGAGAAATGTCTGCCTTGGTCTTTAATACGCACACAATGTCGGTACTAGCCTGCGAATAGATAGACAGTGCCAGCAGATAAAAACAGTACCCGGCAGGATACCGCTGTGCTTCGTGAGATAAAAAGGCAAGCTGCTGCTGGGCGGCTTGGCTATAAACATTGTCCTTGGTAATACCGGCAAGCTTAACAAGGCAATACGCCATCATAGAGTTTCCGCTGGGGATAGCACCGTCATAGGTTTCCTTGGGTCTGATAATCATCTGCTGGTGCTCGCTGCCATATAGATAAAAGCCGCCGTTAACATGATCATAAAAGTGTTGCAGTGCCCTGTTGCAAAATGTCATTGCACGTTCCAGATAGTCGCTATTTAGCGTTGCTTCATATAGGGTAATTAGTGCAAAGGTATAGAATGCGTAATCATCTAAAAATCCTTTTTCAGAGCGAATACCATTTCGTGTGCTGACAAAGAGGGTGTCACCTTCCGTCAGATTGTCCACAACAAAGCGGTTTGCATTCTCGGCGGTATCCAGGTAGCTACTGTCCCCAAAGACAAGGTGCATCAGCGCAAATGCCGCAATCATCAGAGAATTCCATGATGTGAGTATTTTATCGTCCAGATGCAGCTTTGCCCGTGATTTACGGTACTCATACAGTTTACACACACTTGGGTAAAGTTGACTATCAGGCTCTGTACGCCCAAGCAAATTGGGGATGTTTTTACCCTCGAAATTGCCCTCTTTGGTGATACCATACTGTGCACAGAACAACTTACCTGTGGTTTTGCCCAGCAGACCAATGACTTCATCATACTCTAGAAGATAGTATTTTCCTTCTACCCCGTCACTGTCGGCATCCTGAGCAGAATAGAAGCCCCCATGGGTTGCTGTCATTTCACGCAAAACATAGTGTGCAGTTTTCTGTGCTATCTCTTTATAAAGCGGGTTTTTAGTAATAGCAAAGGCTTGGGTGTAGGCTATTAGCAGCATCGCGTTGTCATAAAGCATTTTTTCAAAATGCGGAACCAGAAAATATTTATCGGTGGAGTACCGTGAAAAGCCATATCCGATATGGTCAAAGATACCGCCCTTATAGAGCTGTGTAAGTGTTACCTCGGCCATTTTCAGTGCTTGTACATTATGGATGGTCTCATAACGATTTAGTAAAAACAGCAGTGTGTGGGGGGATGGAAATTTTGGAGCATCTCCAAACCCTCCATGGATTGGGTCAAAGCTTTTGTTAAGCAGAAGTGCTGCTTGGTCTGTCAGCCCAGGGTCAATCTCCCCATCCCCCTGTGCAGGTGCTGTATTTAGGTGCGCAATAATCTGTTCTGCGGACTGGGCAAGCACCGAAGGATCCTCCTGCCATTTTTCATGAATTGTCTTGATTAGGTCTAAAAAGCCAATCATGCCGCGAACCGTTTTGGGAGGAAAGTAGGTTCCGGCAAAGAATGGCTTTTGCTGTGCTGTCATGAAAATGCTTGTGGGCCAGCCGCCGTGCCCTGTATAGGCTTGACACACTGCCATATAAATGCTGTCAATATCCGGACGTTCTTCTTTGTCCACCTTAATTGATACAAAGTGGTTGTTCAGATACTGCGCAATCTCCTCATTTTCAAAGCTCTCGTGTGCCATAACGTGACACCAGTGACAGGTGCTGTATCCAATGCTTAAAAACACAGGCTTGTTTTCAGCCTGCGCCTTTTGAAACGCTTCTTGGCACCACGGGTACCACTGAACAGGGTTTTCAGCATGCTGCAATAAATAGGGACTTGTTTGGTTTCCTAGGTTATTTTTCAGCAGAATCACCTCCTACCTCATTATTTGCAGTTTTCATAGGGATATGAAGAACAAAGATAAAATCCCCACAGCACGTTATACTGTGCCATGAGGATTTACACGTCACCCTTTCGGGTGTTCTTTTAAAGGCTTAGTGATGGCTGCCGCAGCCATGCTTGTCCTCACCGCAGGTGTGTCCGCCTTCATGGTGATGGTTGCACACGGTGTCGGGGTTAAACAGCAGGGAACCGCTGAGCAGTTCGGCTACACGCTCATCTGCGTTGCCGGTTACACCGGGGTAAAGCGTTATGTTTACCTCGGCCAGTGCGGTGCGTGCGCCACCGCCGATACCGCCGCAGATAAGGGTGTCCACGCCGTTGCTCTTTAAAAAGCCTGCCAGTGCGCCATGGCCGCTGCCAACGGCACTGACCACTTGGGACGACTGGATGGCACCGTTTTCTACTTCGTAAAGCTTAAAGTTTTCGCAATGGCCAAAGTGCTGAAACACCTGTCCATTTTCATAGGTTACTGCTACTTTCATATTGAAACCTCCTTGTTTTGTATGCTTATATTGTACGCCTGTTATTGACATAAGTCAATAACAAAAATGACGATTATCCTTTTGCTTTTGCTTAAAGGGTGCTATAGCTGCATCTGACAGTTTTTGCAATGTGGCTGACCGTTCTGACAGCACTGTTCCCGGCAGCTGCGCTTGTGGCAGTCCTTGCCGCAACATTTCGAAGCATTGACACAAACATCGTAGTTGCCGCCTGTAATAATTAACCGTTTGCCGTTTACCACTGCATCGGCAAGTTTTCTTCGGGCGGTATCATAGATAGCTTGTACAGTTGTACGCGCTACATTCATCTGTAAGGCGCAGTCCTCCTGTGTAAAGCCCAATAAATCAATCAGGCGGATGGCCTCATATTCATCTACAGCCAGCTCCACCAAAAGAGAACTGTTTTGTGTGTTGGGGACAAATTCGGCAGTTTGGGGCATTTGGCAGATGCGGCGGGGTTTTACGGGACGAGCCATAGTCATCGCTCCTTTCGTCAGAGTACATCTTGATTATAGTAACGTTTCAGACATAAGTCAATAAAAGTGTGGGTTATAAAAACACCCCGCGACATAAAGTAGCTGCGGGGTGTGGTGTCTATACAATCTTGGTGGTGTAGTCCTCTATGTTCCAGATGTCGGTGACAATATCCCGATAAAACTCCGGCTCATGGCTTACCAGCAGTACCGTTCCGCGGAAATCGATGATGGCCTGTTTCAGCACATCCTTTGCCACGACATCCAGATGGTTGGTGGGCTCATCCAGCACCAGCAGATTAAACTTTTGCAGCATCAGCTTGCAGATGCGCACCTTGGCGTTTTCGCCACCGGAAAGCACCTTCATTTGGCTGGTAATATGGTCGGTGGTGAGGCCGCATTTTGCAAGAGCCCCCCGAACTTCGCCATTGGTCATGGCGGGGAACTCGTTCCATACTTCCTGCAGCGCTGTGTTGGAGGAACTGGCAGTTTCCTGCTCAAAGTAACCAATCTCTGCAAAGTGGTCTAGCTCCACCTCACCGCTGACCGGAGCCAGCTGCCCAATGATGGTTTTCAGCAGAGTAGTTTTTCCCAGACCATTGACACCCTTAATGGCTACCTTTTGTCCACGCTCCAGCACAAAGGAGATGGGCTTAGTCAAGGGTTCACCGTAGCCCAGTACCAGTGAATCGGCAGTGATAACCGCCTTGCCCGTGGTGCGGGAGTAGGTAAAGGCAAATTTCGGTGCTACTGCTTGTGGGGCAAGTTTTATAATATCCATCTTATCCAGCTTCTTCTGGCGGCTCTTTGCCATATTGGTGGTAGCTACCCTGGCCTTGTTCCGTGCAACAAAGTCCTCCAGACGGTCAATCTCCTTCTGCTGCTTTTCAAAAGCCTGCTCCAGCTGACGTTTTTTCAGCTCGTGCATATCCAAAAACTGCTGATAGTTTCCGCTGTATCGTGTGAGGGTAGCGTTTTCGGTATGGTAGATGACGTTAACTACGTCGTTCATAAACTCAGTGTCATGGCATACCAGAATAAAGGCGTTTTCGTAGTTCTTCAGGAACTGCCGCAGCCATGCAACATGGTTTTCATCCAGAAAGTTGGTGGGCTCGTCCAGTATCAGTATCATTGGGTTTTCCAGCAGAAGTTTTGCCAGCAGTACCTTGGCGCGCTGTCCGCCGCTCAGCTCGGTTACCTGACGCTCCAGACCAATCTCCGCCAGCCCAAGGCCCCCTGCCATTTCGGCAATCTTTACATCCAAGCTGTAGAAACCGGAGTGCTCCAGCGTCTCCTGTATTTCACCCACATCCTCCAGCAGCCGTTCCATCTCCTCGCCCTCTACCTCGCCCATGCGGTCATAGATAGCCAGCATTTCCCGTTCCAGCTGGTACATGCCTGCAAAAGCGTCCTGTAGCACATCCCGAATGGTCTTGCCGGGGGTTAGGGTGGAAAACTGATCCAGGTAGCCGGTAGTAATGCGGTTGCACCACTCCACTGTACCTGCGTCAGGCATCAGCTTGCCGGTAATAATATTGAGGAACACCGTTTTACCCTCGCCGTTTGCACCCACAAGCCCTACATGCTCGCCCTTCAGCAGCCGAAAGGACGCATTTTCTAAAATACGTCTGCCACCAAAACCATGGGTTACATCTTTTACTGTTAAAATGCTCATAGGGTCTCCTTTTATCTATCGTCAAAAATCAATTGACTTACTATAGCGCCCGTTTAGCAGGGCAACTTTTTTAGTATAGCATCCAAAGGCCAAAAAGTCGACAGTTATGTTGTAATAATCACACGCGGTTATTACAAGCTATTGGCAGGGCGGTTGCTGTTTATATATGCCATTACACCATTTCGCTTACACATGTGGTATAACAGATAAAAGAGAACCCGTACTGTTTTGAAACAGTACGGGTTCTCTTTTATAGATATTCCTTACTTTAAGCCGGAGGTTACAAAGCTGGAAACAAACTGCTTCTGGAATGTACAGAAGAGGATAAAGAGGGGCAGCATGACAATGATGGATGCCGCAGTGACCATGGCCCACATGGGTCCAGAATCGTTGGCCTTGGCGAAGAGGGCTAGCCCCATGGTCAGGGGTCGCTTATCCACCGAGTTTATAACGATCATGGGCCACAAAAAGTTGTTCCAGTGGGTACTTAAAGAACAGATAGCAAAGGAGATAAAAGAGGTCTTGCAGGAGGGGATAAAGATGTGAAGCAACGTCTGTAGGGTTGTAGCACCGTCAATACGTGCAGCATCTACGATAGCCGTGGGAATTCCCTTGAAGGCTTGGCGGAGCAGCAGCAGTCCCATGGCCGAGGCGAAGTAGGGCAGCATAATGCCCAGACGGGTGTCCACCAGCTGCATGGAACGCAGGGTCTGGTAGTTGGCCATAATGAGAATGTCTGCCGGAACAATAATCTGCATCATGATAAGCAGCATAACAATATTTTTGCCTGCAAAGTCTATTCTGGCTAGGGCATATCCGCCCAGAGTAATGGTAATCAGCTGTACCCCCAGTATGCCAAAAACAATAATCAGGGTGTTTAGGCCATATTTTAGGAAAGGGGCGCCTTCCAGTACAAAGCGCAGGTTATCCAGAGTAAAGGCAAACTGAAAAGAAAGGCTGGTGGCCATATTGCTAGGTCGGAAGGTAGTGATAACCGCCCAAATGAGAGGAACCGCCCAGAAGAAGCTTACCAATATCAGCAGGGAATAGGAGAGGATGCTAGGTTTTTTTTGCATGGGTGTTCCTCCTTTCTAGTTTTCATAGTGCGTTCTACGGTCTATAACTCCGAACTGTATGCAGGCTACCAGCGTCATAAAGCCCAGCATAACAATCGTCAGTACCGCTGCTTGCCCCTGATCCCAGTATGTAAAGGCTGTCAGGTAGATATGGTGCATTAGCAGATTGGTACTGTTGTTGGGCCCTCCTCGGGTAGTCATAATCATGGTCAGGTCCACCATTTTAAAAGCATTTGCCATGGTAATGGTCAGCGCAAAAAGGGTAGTAGGCATAATGAGGGGAAGGGTAATTTTGCGCAGGACGGTTAAGCGGGAAGCACCGTCCAAGTGGGCGGCTTCATAGTACTCCTGAGAAATGTTCTGAAGGCCCGAAAGATAAAAAATCATAATAAAGCTGGCTTCCCGCCACAGATAAACTCCCATAATGGTAAATAGGGCATATTTGGGATTGTTTAGGAAGTCGATGGAGGGCAGTCCCAGCATCCGTACTACATTGTCTACCAACCCAATGGTGGGGGTCAGCAGAAATACCCAGATGGTAGCGAAACCGATGACGGGAGCCACATTGGGGTAGAAGATAGCCACTCTGGCTATCCCTCGTCCTCGGAACTTTTTATTAAGCAGCAGTGCCAACGCCAGCCCAATAATTAGGCTTAGTGGAATAACAATAGCTGCAAACTTTAGGGTGTTTTTTAATACGATTGCAAAAACAGGGTCCTTAAAAACGGTACTGTAGTTTTCCAGCCCCACAAACTTTTTGGTTTTTCCGTTCATGCTTATGGTAAAAAAGCTCTGAACCAAAGTTTTAAAGATGGGGAAGATGGTGAAGCTCAGCAGAAACACCATGGATGGTGCCATGAATAGCCAGCCTGTCAGATTGGTTCGAGTTTTACTGAAAAGCTTTCGGTTATTAGCCATCTGCACGACCATTCCTTTCCTTGAAAATGGGATTAGGGGTAAGGGATAAGCGCAAAGGGGGGCGTCGCCCCCCTTTGTTACGGATAGACTACTGGTATTTAGCAAGGATAGCGTCGGCCTCAGCCTGAGCGTCTGCCATAGCCTGCTGGGGTGTCTTTGCACCGGTAAGAGCAGCGTCGATAGCAACCTTCAGAGCCTGCCAGTTGCGCTGGTTATCATACAGCATAAGCTCGCTGCCGGCGTGGGGCAGCTGGTCGCCGCCGGTTTTTGCCTGGGGAACGGTGTTGTAGTAGTCCTTCAGCAGGGGAGTTTCAAAAGCACTGCTTCTGGTTGCTACATAGCCGGTATCAATGTTCCACTGCGCAGTTCTCTGGGGCTCGGTAATCCAGCGGATGAATTTCCAAGCAGCAGCCTGATTTTCAGGAGGTGTATCCTTAAAGATGTAGATATTTGCACCGCCGGTGGGGGAGCCGTAACGCTTGCCGGCAGGCAGGAAGCAGGTACCAACCTCAAACTTGGAGTTGTTCAGAATGTTGGTCAGGCTTCCGGTGGAGGTGTAGGTGATGGAGGCAGTGCCTTCCATAAAGTTTGCGGGGCCGTCAGCCCACTTGATGGAGCCTTCGGGCATTACCTTATCTTTCTTTGCTAGGTCAATGAGGAACTGCAAGGACTCGGCGTTGCCTGCGGTATCAAAGATAGCCTTCTTGCCGTCTTCAGTCATAAGGTTTTCTCCGTTTTCACTGTTCTGCAGCGCAAATGCAGAGAACATGAAGGGGTCATCCATGGGAATCATAACGCCCCAACGGGTTACATTGCCGGAAGCATCACGCTTGGTCAGCTTTGCAGCAGCTGCCCGAAGCTCTTCCCAGTTCTTGGGTGGGTTTTCGGGGTCCAGGCCAACTTCTTTAAAGTGGTCCTTGTTGTAGTACATAATAATGGTGCTTCTCTGGTAAGGAATGCTCCAAACCTTGCCGTCATAGTAGGAGTTCTTCATGAAGGCAGGAAGGAAATCCTTAATGTACTCGTCACCGCCGTCAGCCTTAATCAGGTCATCCAGAGGCATAATGGCATCCATGTTTACCAGGGAGTAAAGCTCGGAGTTACCCAGAATAGCGAAATCGGGGGGAGTGCCACCCTGTACTGCGGATACGGTCTTGGTCATAGTTTCCACCGAGTTACCGGCAAATACGGGGTTCAGCTTAATGTCGGGGTTTTCCTTGGTGAACTCTGCCGCCAGGTTCTCAATAAGAGTAGCAAGAGGGCCGCCTACGCCAACAGGGTAGAAGAAGGTCAGTTCTACAGGTGTGTTTCCGGCAGGTTTCTGGGCATCCCCTGCGGGGGCTGCTGGCGCTGCGGAAGGGGTACCGGAAGCAGGGGCTGCAGACTGTCCACCGCAGCCTGCCAGTAGGCTTAGTGCCATTACCATAGACAGTATAAAGCTTAGTGTTCTCTTCATCTTTTTGCTCCTTTTTTGTTTTGTTATAGTTTTACAGCCTTACTTGATGCTGCTAAACAGACGAGTAATATCCTCATGCAACTGGTCAGTAGTTATTCCATGGTCATCCCCGTACTCCAGTGTCAGGTCAGCATGAGGGGTGTATTGGCGGTAAAGGGAGAAGAACAGGTTGTAGTCCTGCACGCCGTCTCCTATACGGCAGTGGCCATCCGAGTAACCATCGTTATTGTGCAGGTGATACCCTACTATGCGGGGAGCCAGCGTGGACAGTACCCGCTCTGCATCCCACCCAGCCAGATGCAGGTGTCCCATATCAATGAGACAGCCGGCAGTGGGGAACCGCTGGAAAAGCTCCAGGTATTCCTCCTCCTCAAAGATAGGAGTACCCTTTACAGGGAGAGCCAAGTTTTCAAGTAGCAGTGTCACGCCGTATTGACTGCCCACTTGTAACAGCGTATCAATGTTTTTTAGACACTGCTGCTGCAATGAAGGTTTTTCGGCAACAGATACAAACCGTTCGTTGCTGTGAAAAACCAGATGGGTGCAGCCCAGAAGCTGTGCCACCTGAAAGGCATACCGATAGTCTGCAAAAAGCCTCTGCACCGCCGGGCTTTCCGGGTGAGATGTGGCCTCCAGACCTATAAAGGGACCATGGAGGGTGCGTGGCAGTGTGCCCAGCCACAGCGGTACCTTTTCCATCTCTCGCCGGTACTGTGGGCTGTAGCTATGGACAAAAAACTCGATTCCCACCTGCCTGTTAAAGGGGGAGATGGCATCCAGAAGCGTTTGTGGGGAGTCCAGCCCCTTGTCTAGGCCTACGACCAGGTTGCTGACATAAATCAAGTGAAAATCTCCTTTCCTGAGCACTGTATTTAGTATACTTCATAAGACGGTAAGGTTTGAATGGCTGTAGAACTGAAAAGTTGTCTTTAGAACGGATAATGTAAATACCCTCCTTGTCGTTTCATCTGATTTCTTGTGTATTGCCATGTTTATTTGAAAGATATCAATGTACAGGGAACATTTCCATGCCTAGTTTCTTTACTCCCCCAGTGAAAATTGATATACTTAACCTGGACTTTTACAAGACTGTGTGGATGGGGAGGACGATATGAAAGGACTTTATGAAAGGCTGGTTCACTGGCTGCAGCACAAGCTTCTGGCAAAAATTATGGTGGTGTACCTGCTTATCTTTGCCATACCCATGCTGCTCATCTACTCATCTATGTACAAGGCGTCCCACCAAACTGCCCAGGAAGATGCAGGACGGCAGATGGTGGCAGCTTTAAAAAATATATCGGACACCACCGATGAGGTGCTTCGCAGCGGAAATTTTATAGAGACCCAAATGCAAGCCGACATGACCTTTTCGGAACTTAGCTTTAATCTACGTTCGCTAACTGCCGAGCCTACCTACCAAAACTTCCTGCTCAAAGAGCAGATAGGACATACCCTTTATAAGCTATACCTGAACAACCCCTATATCTATTCACTTGAGCTTTACAACCCCTATGCCAATGTTCTCTTCAACAGTAAGCTGGGGGAAACCCGCCGCACCGAATTTGAACCGTTGCCAAGCAGGGTGGAGGAGGTTGTGGGGGATGACTTTTATAAAAACCGCTGGTATTTGCAGGAGGATGGCGAACGACAATTCTTTGCCTCCTACAGTACCCCGTTTTCCTCCAACAACCCCGCACAAAAGCTCTACGCCCGTACAGTAGTTTCCACCGATGCCTTGCGCAAGCGGATAAGAGAATACTATCCGGGAAGCAGTGCCGCCGTCTTTATCCAGCAGCGCAGCGGTAGCCGAACACTGTTGCAACGGGCCGACAGCTATTCTCAACAGGTGCTGCCAAATGCCAACCTGCTGGAGGGTAAGGAAGGGTGGAAAAGTTTTCAGCACAGGGGTGAAACGTGGATGATAGCTTGGTATCGTTCCGGTTCTGCGGGCTGGCACTACGGTGTCAGTGCCCCTTTAACTTATTTTAACTCCTCAGTGTCGGTTATCAATGAATACCTTTACTATTTCATATTAACCCTTACAGTTATTTTCTTTATTAGCATGTTATTTCTTACAGGATACATCATTAAGCCCATGTCCCAAATCAGTTGGAGAATGCGCCAGGCGGAGAAGGGGGATCTGTCAGTGCGCATTTACACCAACCGCAAGGATGAGCTGGGGTATATTGGTCATCGATTTAATGACCTGATGGATAGCATAGACAACCTGATCTATGAAGGGTATGAAAGCAAGCTGACCAAGCAGGATTTTGAACTGAAGTTTATCCAAACCCAACTAAAGGAGCATTTTATCTACAATACCCTGGATAGTATACATTGGATTGCCACTCGGCACAACATTCCGCAGATTTCCCATATTATTTTTGACCTGTCAAAGTTTTTCCGGCTTACGCTGAATCAAGGTCGAGATTTTATTGCGGTGGAGCAGGTAGCGGAGATTTTGCGCAGCTATGTTTCTCTGCTTAATGTACGTATGGAAGACATGATTGACTGTACTGTTACGGTGGAACCCGAGATTGGGGAGGAGCAGGTGCTCAAATATCTGTTTCAGCCCCTTCTGGAAAACTCCATTATCCATGGCATAAGCCCAAACCACGGAGGCCGCATTGAGGTGACCTTCCGAGCGGTTTCTAACGAACGGCTTTGCTGTACCGTCCGTGATAACGGCACGGGCATCTCTGCTGCCGAACTGGAGGATATTGAAAGCTGCATTGAAAAGAATAAAAGTGACGGTAAATACTTTGCACTTATGAACATCAGCCGACAGCTGCGGCTTTACTTCGGTGACAACTACCGGTTTCATATTGGCAGTGTACAGGGGCAGGGCACCTGTGTAGAGATGGAATTCCCACGAAAGAAGGGGTGACAGGTATGTATAAAGCCATCATTATTGACGATGAAAAGCTTATACGGGAGGGGCTCGTACATTACATAGACTGGGAGGGGCTGGGCATTTCGGTTTGTGCCACCTGTGAGGATGGCATTAAAGGCATGGAGGCAGTGATGGAGCATCATCCACAGATAATCCTTTCAGATATCTCCATGCCCAACCTCAGCGGTATTCAGCTACTGGAGCAGATACGCTCCTACGGGCTATCCTGTGAGGTCATCTTTATCAGTTCCTATTCCGACTTTGGCTATGCACAGCAGGCGCTCAAACTGGGTGCGTTCGATTACTTGCTAAAACCCATTGAGGCTCATGTGCTGGCAGAGACGGTGGGGCGCTGTGTGGAGCGTCTGGATGGCCTGCACCGTACTACCAAGGATGAGGGCGAAGTGGTAGCAGATCTGGATAAGATGCTGCTGGATGCCTTGACCACCCTGCCTCAATCGGAGCAGGTTTTTCTGGGGCTGGCTCGGCGGTGTGGCATGGAAACCGATGGTGAAACTATGGTAATGGTTACCGTCTACAACAGCAAAGACCGGCTGGAGCAGCTCCTGAAAGAGCATGTCAATCTGCACCGTGCCCTAGTGGTAGAACTATCTGCAACAGTTTCTGCAGCCTGCCTCTTTTTTGTCCGTGGTAAAGCTGCAGAGGCCTGTGAGCAGCTGGAAGAACAGCTGGGTTCTCATGGGCTTGTAGGAGCTGCGGTAACCTGCCCCGGCGGAGTTTATCAGGGGTTCATAGAAACGGAGGTTCGGCTGCTGTTAGAACGGGAACCCTGTAGCGATTGCCCGGAGGTGGCAGCAGCCATCCCCCACAAAGGTGTTGCCGGGGATATCATAGAGTGCCTCAGTGCAGATAAGCTAGAAAGTGCACTGGCAAGCTTTCTTCGAGAAAGCTATGGCAATGGGGAAGTTAACCACTTTGTATCCTTCATGATGCGGTGTATCTCGGTTTTTGAAGGCTGTTATCATCAGTTAGAACAGTATTACGGAGCCCCGTTGCAAGGGTGCCGGGAGATGGGCTATTATCTGAAAACCCTGCAGCAGACCAATAATGCGGTAGATCTCTATATCTGCCTGAAAAATCTTTTATCCGACATTTTCTGTACCCTACGCTTTAAGTCGATGATGAACCCCTACACCCGTTCGGCTCTCCGTATTATCCATGAACAGTACAGTGAAAACCTTTCATTGAAGCAGATAGCCCATCAAATCAGCGTTAGTGCCTCCCATCTTAGCATGGTGTTTAAGGAGGATACAGGCTATTCCTTTAGCGATTATCTTTATCGCTATCGGATGAATGCCGCCCAAGAGCTTATAAAAAAAGAGGAGTACAAGGTCTACGAAATAGGGGCAATGGTGGGCTACCCCGACATGGTGCAGTTTTCCAAACGGTTTAAACACTTTTTTGGATACTCCCCCAAACAGTGGCAGCGTTCTACATTAGGGCGAGAAAAATAGATTGCTCATGTCTTTATAGCAGTTTGGTAGTGTAGCTGCGTATAATAAAAAGAACACCCCTAAGCGGGTGTTCTTTTTATTATACGGAGGTTATGCAGTATTAATATTTTTCGCCCAAAGAGGAGGCAAAGGCATCGGCAGTGCTGTTGTTAGCAGTGGTGACGGCAGAGACGGAAGTTTTTGCCGTCTTTACACGGCTGCCGTTTTTCAGGGTGAACTCACCCACCAAGTCCTTCAGTATCTCTGCCTGGGAGGACAGCTCTTCACTGGCGGCAGCACTTTCTTCTGCGGTTGCAGAGTTGGTTTGTACTACAGCCGAAATCTGTTCAATGCCCAGCGTTACCTGGTTAACAGCATTGGCCTGTTCATTGGAAGCAGCAGCAATCTTATCCACCAGCTTTGTGGCATCCCGTGCACCACCCACTACAGCCTGCATAGATTTTGCTGTGTTGCCAGCCATGTTGGTTCCGTTTTCTACTGCCTTTATCGTCTCTTCTATTAGTACTGCAGTGTTTTTGGCAGCTTCTGCCGACTTGCTGGCAAGGTTACGAACTTCATCGGCAACTACTGCAAAGCCCTTGCCAGCGGCACCTGCACGGGCAGCTTCAACAGCAGCGTTCAGTGCCAGTATATTGGTCTGGAACGCAATGTCATCAATCGTCTTAATAATCTTGCTGATTTCACTGGCTCTGGTGCTGATATCATTCATAGCCGACATCATATCCTGCATCTGGCGGTTGCTTTGCTCAATCTCCCCGCCCACACGGTTCATCAGCTGGTTGGCCTGTGCAGCACTTCCTGCATTGCTCTTTACCTGGTTTGAAATCTCATTAATGGTAGCGGACAGCTCTTCAATGGAACTGGCCTGCTCGGTTGCACCCTGGCTAAGCGCCTGTGCACCGCTGGACACCTGCCCGGAGCCGCTGGATACCTGGTCGGCACTCTGGTTGATGTTTCCCATAACACTGTTCAGGTTAGAAATGATATTTTGCATGGAATGTTCAATGGTTGCCAGGTCTCCCACATAGGAGGCTTCGGTGGTTACATCCAAGTTCTTTTCGGCAAGGGTATTCAGTACCCGGGAAATATCGGCAATCACAGTTTTAAGGGTATCCGCAGTGTTGCTAAAGGTCTTGGTAAGGATGCCTATTTCATCCTGTGACTTTGCAGTAAGGTGAATATCAAAGTTGCCGCTGGCAATGTCGTTGGCAGCCTGCACAACGGTCTGAATGGGACGTAGGGTAGTTCTCAGGGTGGTTACCACTACCAGTAGAATCAACACCAGTGAAGCAAGAGACATGGCAATGAGCCAGAGGCCGGTAGTATTAACAGTATGGTTCATATCGGTGGTTGCCAGTGCGGTCAGCGTCCACCAATGATAGTCCCCTACAACAATGGGGTTGTAGAAGCGGGTGACCTTCACTCCGTTTTCACGAACAGTTTCTATAGTAAAGGCCTCACCCTTTGCAAAGTTTGCCAGCACTGCGTCGAGTTCGGTTTGGTTGGAGAAAAAACCCCCCACATACTTGCCCACGTCATTAATGTCGTCGGTGTCGTATACAATGATACCGTTTTCGTTATAAATGGTAGAGTACATGGTGGGGTAGCGGCCGTTTATCATCTGCAGTTTATCAAAGTTGGTCACATTTATATCGGCAGAGACTACACACTGTACCTGGTCATCCAGTATTACAGGTTTAGCTATGGTCACCACTTTTGTGCCGTTAAATTCGTAGGGGTCGGTCAAAATCATGGTTTTGGCAGCAAGAGCCTCTATGTAGAAAGGTTCTTGGGAATAGGTAGAATACAGTGCGAAGGGCGCAATCTTCTTGTTGCCGATACTCTCATCCACATAGAAAGAGTAACTTGCAACACCATCCTCAAACTTATAGGGTTCAAACATAACGCTCACTCCGACGATATCGGGGTTGCTCATAACAGCATTTCGGGCTGTTTCGGTTATGTACTTTTCCATATCGCTTCGGGATTCGGAAATGGTCATACCATACAGAGAACTTTGGCTGGATGCAGCGGAAGTGGGTTTTGGATTCTCTTTGGCTTGTTGATAGGTGCGGGTCAAATACATCTCAATATCTGTGGTAGCGCTGATGGCGCTATTAAGAATACTTTGCACCTGCATGCCGTTGGAGTAGGAAAGCTCATCCAGCTCGGCGGAAATGGTGCCTTTAATTGCCGCACCTGAAAAAACAAGAGTAAACCCAATCAGGGCAGTAAAGACAATAATCAGCAGAATAGAAATGATCAGTGCAATCTTTGTTGCCAGCTTTGCTTTCTTTAACATTTTCGTATACCAGCCTTCCTTCATTTTGCCGCATGATATAAGGGTATTCATAAAATCATAGTATCATTATATTTTCCAAAATTCAACAGTATTTTGCCTTTTCTTCTACCGAATATTGCATTACAACAAATTTGTCTTCAGTATAATGGTTGTATATTCCAAAGTAACATAATATACTATAAATGCAGCAACCAAAAATGAAGCTGCAAGAGGGTGATGCAACAGATGAATAAACAGAAAAACTCCCAAACTTTTTTGGAGGGTGCGGTAATTCTCACCACGGCAACTATGATTGTCAAAGTGATAGGTGCACTCTTTAAAATACCACTGGCAAACATACTGGGCGGGGTGGGCATGTCCTATTTTGTCACCGCCTACGATATTTTTACACCTATCTACAGCCTTGTTGTAACAGGGCTGGGCATTGCTGTTTCCAGAATGGTGTCGGAATACGCCGCTAAAGGAAACCGAGCAGGGGTGGAGTCGGTGCTCAGGGCCTCCCGCCGCATCTTTCTTACGCTGGGCTTTCTGGGTGCAGGTATTCTTCTGGCAGCGGCACCTGCCTTTGTCCATATCATTAATAATTCCGCAGCGCTCTTTGCAGTGCTTGCCATTGTACCTGCAGTTATCTTCAGTTGCATTTCCTCCAGTTATAGGGGCTACTATCAGGGGCTTTCGAACATGCTTCCTACCGCCATGTCACAGGTGATAGAGTCGGTAACCAGAATGCTCTTGGGTATCCTGCTTGCTTATGGTATTACGGTGGTGATGCTGGCTAAATATACGTCCTCTGGGCATCTTATGGGTTATACCTTTGAAAATGAAAGCTATGCACGGCTTTTCATCATGCGCTTTGCAGCAGCAGGTGCCATTCTGGGCGTCACCATCAGTACCGCTATCGGTGCTATGTACATCCGCCTGCGGTTTGCCCGGGAGCATAAAACTCCGGTGGCTCCTCTGCCTGCACAGCAGCACCGTGAAACCGGTAAACGGCTAATTGCCATAGCCATACCCATTGCGCTTAGCACACTGGTGGTTAATCTATCCGCGCTCATCGACCTTGTTTCGGTTATGAACTGCCTTCACACCGCTATACAAAAAGGCGGGGAGGTTATACTATCCATGTATCCCAAAGGCATTCCAGCAGAGGTCAGTTTGGAACTGTTGCCGGAATACCTCTATGGCAGCTATTCAGGTCTTGCCTATTCGGTCTTTAACCTGATACCCGCTATCACAGCAGCTTTGGGCGTCAGTGCCATTCCTGCAGTTTCCCGTGCGTGGGCCAAGGAAGATAGGCGTGAGCTGGAAGGCACAGTTTCTTCCATCCTAAAGGTCACTATGCTCATAGCTCTTCCGGCAGGACTTGGCATTTCGGTGCTGGCAGAACCCATACTGTTGTTTCTGTATCCCGCTCGGGTTATGGAAGTGTCCATTGTAGCACCCATACTGCGGGTTATGGGGCTTAGTGCGGTTCTGGTGGCAGCAGCTACGCCGGTCAATAGCATACTGCAAGCCATCGGCAAAGAACGGCTACCGCTTTTTATCCTTCTGTTAGGTGCTGCTATAAAGCTGGTTACAAATTTCACTCTAATCTCTCGTCCTGAAATTAACATTCAGGGTGTTCCGTATGGAACACTGCTTTGCTATGCCGTTATACTTACCCTTAGCAGTGCGGCTCTGCGCCTTTCTACCGGCATCCACCTCAGCTTTTACCGCATATTTATAAAGCCGCTGTTCTGCGCTATTGGCAGCAGCACCGCAGCGCTGTCGGTATATCGTCTTCTTGCAGGAAGAAATTCCTTGAAACTTATGGCTGCAATAGCCTGTGCGGGCATTGTTTATGTCATTATGGTACTTTTTACAGGTACAATCAGTCGAAAAGATATGGAAATGGTCCATATTGATGAAAATCTACTTAAAAGACTTGAAAAGCTTGGTTTTATCAGTTAAAATAGGTAAGGCGAATTCAAAAAGGGGTATGGGCGATGATAAAAAACTTCACTCTGCAGGAGCACTATCAGATGGAAGACCTTCTGCGCATCATGCAGATTTTGCGTGGAAAAGACGGCTGCCCTTGGGACAGGGAGCAGGACCATCACACTATTCGAAACAATTTCATAGAGGAAACCTATGAGGTTATTGAGGCTATAGACAATGATGACTGTGTTCTGTTGCAGGAGGAGCTGGGAGACGTACTGCTTCAGGTAGTGTTTCACAGTCAGATGGAGCAAGAAAAGGGTGTTTTTGATTTTGACGATGTCTGCGATGGCATCTGTCACAAACTAATACATCGTCATCCCCATATATTTGGAGACGTTACAGCAGACAGCGCCGAGGAAGTTCTCAGAAACTGGGATGCCATTAAGCAGGTGGAAAAGCAGCAGGAGACGGCAGCCAGTACACTGGAGGCAGTATCACGCGCTTTACCTGCTCTTGTGCGAAGCTTTAAGGTGCAGAAACGCGCCGTAAAATCCGGTTTTTGCTGTGGAGACGTTGGGAAAGCACTGGAGGACCTGAAAAGGGAAATCACGGAGCTGGAGGAGGCTATTGCCTCAAACTCCGCCGACGATATCTCGGAGGGGCTGGGAGATGTATTATTCTCAGCTGTAAATGTATCCAGAATTCTCAAAAAGGATCCGGAGGAGGCACTGTATCATTCTACCGACCGCTTTATTGACCGCTTTTCCACTGTAGAGGAGATGGCTCAGGCAAGAGGGGACAGGCTGGATGTATATTCAGATGAAGAACGCGGTGTTCTTTGGGAAATAGCCAAGAAAAAAGAATAAAAAATTTATGGAGGTTTCATTATGACAAAGGTAGAACTGGTAAATGCTGTTGCTGAAAAGGCAGGACTTTCTAAGAAGGATAGCGAGAAGGCTGTTGCTGCAGTTTTTGGTGCAATCACTGATACCCTTAAGGCTGGCGAGAAGCTCTCTCTGGTAGGCTTTGGCACATTTGAGGTTAAGGAGCGCAAGGAGCGTACCGGCATTAACCCCAGAACCAAGGAGACCATCAAGATTGCTGCTTCTAAGTCCCCCACCTTCAAGGCTGGTAAGGCTCTTAAGGATGCCATTAAGTAATAAACCAAACATCATAAGGGGCTGTCTCAGAACGAAAATTTTGAGGCGGCCCCTTTTTTAAAAACGGAGATGAATAGAATGAGACTGGATAAATATCTAAAGGTTTCCCGTATTATCAAGCGCCGTACCGTTGCTAACGAGGCCTGCGATGCCGGCAGAGTACTGGTAAACGGCAAAGCCGCCAGAGCCTCCTACGAGGTAAAGCTGGGTGATAAAATAGAAATATCCATGGGGGCAAAGCCCCTCAATCTTGTGGTAGAGGCTCTTAACGAGACTACCAACAAGGATAACGCCTCTCAAAACTTCCGCATAGTGGAGTA
>JAVXNK010000013.1:46689-71080 GCA_036645835.1 Angelakisella sp.
TAGTCATAAACCTTCGCCCTGTCTCATAGACTTCTACTATTAGACAAGCCGACAGGGAGGGTTTTTATGATTGACAACACAAACAAGCCCATGATTAATTTGAAACATACTGTTATCATGGAGGACCGCAAGCATATCCAGATTACGGGTGTTACCGACGTGGAAAGCTTTGACGAGCAGACGGTAGTGCTTATGACTCAGCCGGGCGAGCTGCTCATAAAAGGCAATGGCCTGCACATTACACGGATAGACGTAGCCACCGGCGATTTGGCGCTGGATGGTGAAATTGACGAGCTCAGCTATGGCGACAGCCGTCCGTCCGGTGGGCTGCTCAGTCGTCTGTTCAGGTAGCGCTATGGGCATTAGTATTGCGGAACAAACCGCCATGTTCCTCCGTGCACTGCTGCTTGGGGGTATCATTGGCGTAGTGTACGATGTTTTTCGGGTGACCCGGGTGGCCTTTAAGCTTTCATGGAGTATGGTGCTGTTGGAGGACCTTCTGTTTTTCCTGCTCTCGGCTATTCTGCTGTGGCGGTACTTTTTGGAGCAGGGCAGCGGTGAGGTGCGCATTTTTGCAGTACTGGGTGTACTGCTTGGATGGCTGCTCTACTTCCTTACGGTAGGCAGCCTGGTTATCCGTGCCTCCGGCATTATTATAGGCGTTATTGCAAAAATGATAGCTGCAGTGATGGTACCTTTATGGGAAATCTGTGGGTTCATTAAGAAATATTGGAATAAGCTTATAAAACTCATAATTTCCGGTAAAAATTGCTTGAAATCGCGCCTATACATGTTGTATAATAATCGTAAGCGACCACCACGCTGAATACACCCGAGCGAGGAAGGAGAGAGCGCATTTATGGCACGGAAAAAAAGTGAAAAACGTCGCTCTTCTTTGGATACGCTAATACGGGTTATGACCATTGTGCTCTTTACTGTGCTTGTAGGTTTCTTTATAAAAACACAGGCCGATGTGGAAGCTATGGAAGAAAAGCTCAGTGATGTTACCCGCCAGGTGGAACATCAGCGGCTTGTAAACAAGGACCTGGAGCTTACCCTGCGCAACGATAAGGATTTTCTTGAGCGCACTGCCAGGGAAAAGCTGGATTATGCCCATCCGGAAGAAAAAGTATTTGTGGATGCATCAGGTGTCAAATAATATGAGAGAGGAATTTTGCGAGGTATGCAGTTAGCTGTTGGAAACATTGCACAGGGAAAGGTAGCAAAGATTACCAATTATGGAGCCTTTGTTGATCTGGAGGATGGCGGTACCGGTATGGTACATATTTCGGAGGTGGCCAATACCTACGTCAAGGATATCAATGACCACATTAAGGTCGGCGATAGTGTTTCGGTAAAGGTCATAGGGATCAACGAGCAGAATAAGGTAAGCCTTTCCATAAAAGCAATGCAGGAAGCCCCTGTGCAGCGTCAGTTTGCACCCCGGCCCCAGCAGGGCGGCGGAGCAGGCAGAAGCTCCGGCCCACCCAGACAGTCCGCACCCCGCTCCTTTAATAAACCCGCTGCCATAGCAAGCACCGGGGACCCCTTTGAGGATATGATGAACAAGTTTAAGAAAACCAGCGACGACAAACTTTCCGACCTGAAAAAGGTGATGGATCCCCGTAAGGGCAACAACCGTCGCACCCATTCCAAATAGAGTAACGGGGCGAGCCGAAGTGTTCGCCCTTTTCATATGAGAGGAGAAATTTCTCATGGTCATTAAAAATGCCAGGATTATCACCTGCGACAATGGAAATATTATAGAGAACGGATATGTGGCAGTATCCGATGGAAAGATAACCGCTCTTGCAGAGGGCAGCTACAACGGCACCGACAGTGAAGTTGTGGATGCAGAAGGCGCACTGCTGTTCCCAGGCTTCATCGACGCCCACTGCCACATTGGCATGTGGGAGGAAGGGCTTGCCTCCGAAGGGGACGACGGCAACGAGGAAACCGACCCCTGCACCCCCCAGCTGCGCTCTTTAGATGCCATAAATCCCATGGACCGTGCCTTTGAGGAGGCTCTTGCCATAGGTATTACTACGGTAGTTACCGGCCCTGGAAGTGCAAACCCCATAGCAGGACTTATTACTGCTATGAAAACCAAAGGCCATGTGGTAGATAGCATGGTGGTGCGGTTCCCCTGTGCTATGAAGTTTGCCATGGGGGAGAACCCCAAGAATACATATGGGGAAAAGGCTCAGCAGCCTGTTACCCGTATGGCAGTTACCTCCATCATTCGGGAACAGCTTTATAAGGCCAAGCGGTACGCACAGGATATGGACAAGGCCGCAGCCGATACCGAAGGTGAAACCGACCCCCCCGAGTACGACATCAAGTGTGAGGCACTGCTGCCGGTGCTCCGTCGGGAGATAAAGGCACACTTCCATGCCCACCGTGCCGACGACATCTGCACCGCACTTCGCATCATCAAGGAGTTTTCGCTGGATGGCGTCATCATCCACGGTACCGAGGGTTACCTGGTGGCAGAGGCTTTGCAGGAGGCAAATGTTCCCGTAGTCTGCGGGCCTATCATCTCTACCCGCACCAAGCCGGAGCTTAGGGGCCTTACCCGCGAAAATGTCATGCTGCTACAGCAAGCCGGAGTAAAGACTTCCATAAATACCGATGCACCCGAGCTTCCCATAGATATGCTGCTCACTTCGGTGGCAATAGCAACCCTTGCGGGCGGGAAGCAGCTCCCTATGGAACAGGCTATCGAGGCGGTTACCTGCAACGCAGCGGAGGCTGCGGGCATCTTCGACCGTGTAGGCAGCATTACCGTGGGCAAGGATGCAGATATGGTTCTGTTTGACCAAAACCCCATGGGGCTTCTTGTGAAGCCAAAAAGAGTAATGATTTCAGGAAAATTTGTGCAGTAATCCTGTCCCCATAAATCCTGATTATTCACGCTTAATTTGCAAATTATTTAAAGACATCTATTGTAATACCTTCTAAATAATGCTATAATTTAATTGGAAATTTAGCAAATAAGCATAATGCTTTTGCAAGGTTTCCCTGCGGCAAAAATAATAGCAAGGAGAGGGATTATTATGAAAATATCCTACATTGGCAAAAAGACGGTTATTAAGGACTCCTTCAAGGACTACGCAGAGAAAAAGCTATCTAAGTTGGAAAAATTTTTTGATGACGACCCCATGATAACAGTGGTTGTTAGCAATCACGACGAAGAAGAAACGGTGGAAGTCACCATAAAATCCCACGGCATCTTTTTCCGCGCAGAGAAGGTCAGCGACGACCGTATTGTCTCAATGGATTTGGTGTTGGATGTACTTACAAAACAAATTGTTAAAAATAAGACCAGACTGGAACGGAAGTTCCGTGACCGTAGTTTCCCGGAACTTTTGGAAGCATACCTGCCCGAGCCTGTCCCCCATGAGGCAGACGTTCTGGTAAAAACCAAGAAGTTCCATGTTGGAGTTATGGACGTGGAGGAGGCTATCCTCCAGATGAATATGCTGGACCATGAGTTCTTCATGTTCCGCAACGGAGACACAGGCGAAATGAACGTTGTATACCGCCGTAAGGACGGCAACTACGGACTGCTGGAGCCTATCAGCGACTAAAATTTGGTATAGCCCTAAGGCTTTGCAAAGGCAGCAAGAAAATGCTGCCTTTGCGCTTTCAAAAAAGAGAGGAACGCAAAAAATATATGACTAAGCTAAACTTCTGCTGCCCCTGTAACTTTGGACTGGAGAGTGTACTCACCGGCGAGCTTCGGCGCATGGATGCGCAGGACATTAAGGCTACCGACGGTAGGGTAGATTTTTCCGGAGACTGGAATACGCTGGTGCGTGCCAACCTGTGGCTGCGCACTGCCGAGCGGGTACAGCTGGTACTGGGCAGCTTCCGCGCCGTCACCTTTACCGAACTGTTCGATGGGGTAGAGAAGCTGCCGCTGGAGCAGTTTATTGGTAAAACCGATGCCTTTCCCGTAAAGGGCTGGGCACTCAGCTCCCAGCTTCACAGCATACCGGACTGCCAGTCTATTATAAAAAAGGCAGCAGTTAAGCGGCTTTCTAAGGTTTACGGCATCGAGTGGTTTGAGGAAACAGGCCCTGTACACCAGCTGCAGTTTTCCATAATGCGAGATCAGGTTACCGTTATGCTGGACACCAGCGGTCCCGGACTGCATAAGCGTGGCTATCGTAAGGTTTCCAACATTGCTCCTATTAAGGAAACATTGGCAGCAGGTATACTGGATATTGCCCGCATCTTTCCCGATACCCAGATTTATGACCCCTTCTGTGGCTCCGGTACTATGCTCATAGAGGCTGCCTACAAGGCTAAGAATATTGCCCCCGGCATGTACCGTCGTTTTGCCGCCGAGCGCTGGGGTTGCATTCCCCAGCAGATATGGCGGGAGGAACGGGAGCGTGCTCTGGGCCTTACCCGTAAGGAGGGCGTCACCTTCCATGGCTACGGTAGGGACATTGATGACGACGCAGTGGAGCTCACCATGAGCAACGCCAAAAAGGCGGGCGTGGGACAGCTTATTTCCGCTATGAACGCCGATGTGCGCAGCTTTGTAGTGCCCAAGGAGAAGTCTCTGGTGGTTTGTAACCCACCCTATGGCGAACGCATGCTTTCCACCGCCGAGACAGAACAGCTCTATCGGGATATGGGAAAGGTGTTTTTACCCAGTGACACCACAGCCTATTATATTATTAGCTCTCTGGAAAACTTTGAAAACCTTTTTGGACGGCAGGCGGACAAGCGCCGCAAGCTGTACAATGGCATGGTAAAGTGTCAGCTGTATATGTACTTTCAGAAGAAGTAGCGCAAGGCAAGGCAGAGAGGGGAGAAAGCGATGTCCCTAATTCTAAGGCTAGATTCTAGAAGTCATGCTATTCTCACCCAGCTGCTTGCTGCGACAAACTACCAAACCATTGCGGATTTGGTTCGCACCACCAAGCAGTCACGGCGCACAGTATATTACGATATCTGCAAGATAAATGATTGGCTGGAGATGCAACAGCTGCCACGTATAGAAGCAGAGCGGCAGCGTGGTATCTTTATTCCCAGCGCCCAACGGGAACTTATAGAGGCGGTTTTGCAGGACTCCACCGGGGAGACCCCCGGTTACATCTATACTCCGCTGGAACGTGTACGGCTCATCATCTGCCTCGTTATCCGGTCGGACATACCCGTATATATTGAAACCATGGCTAGCTTTTGCGGAGTTAGCCGCAACACGGTAGTCAGCGACCTGAAAACCGTTACTGCAAAACTGCAAAAATATGATCTGGAGCTTAACTACGAGAATAAAAAAGGCTATACCGTAACAGGGGACACCATACGCAAGCGTGCCCTGTTCCTGTTCTATTTTAACTACCTGTCGCCGCTTTTTGAAAGTGGTATTCCAAAACACTTTAACCGTGAGGTGCTTACCCAGTACCATTATACACTGCTGGAGCTGGAGCGGGCATTGGGTGCCAAGTATGTTTCGGGAACGCTGCTGGCACTGACCATGTTGCTGCCTACCATGCATGCCGGTACAGAGCCCCTTGCCCTACGGGATGTGGAGCAGAGCGAGATAGAAACCACCCGTGAATTTAAACTGGTGGGAGAGTACTTCCCGGGGCTTACCCACGGGGAGCAGTGTTACCTTGCCCTTCATCTGTTGGGCTCACGGCTACAGTCGGTGCCAATCAAGCTATTGCGCCCCGACCAGGACAATACCGTATATGATATGGCAGTACAGCTGGTACAGGAATTTGAACGAATTGCCTGCGTGGAGCTGGAAGGTAAAAAAGCGCTGGAACGGGCGCTTTTTGCGCATCTGAAAACTTCCCTTTACCGCTACCGCTATGGCATTCAGCTGGGCAATCCTTTTGCCGAGGATATTATACGCGAGTATCCCAACCTATTCCGCATTACACGCAGTGCAGCAAGATATCTGGAAAAAAAGATAGGGCTTCCGATTTTGGATGGTGAGGTGGCATACCTGACCATGCATTTTGGGGGCTTTTTGCGTTCTGCCAACAAGCAGAATCGCCGTCTACGCATCCTCATTGTCTGTCCCAATGGTGTATCCACCGGGAATATGCTTAGGGGAGAGATACTTACGTTGCTGCCCAATGCCCGTATAGTGGCTGTGGTTGCCTCCGCCGATATCATCAATGTTCAGCAGGTGTGTGACTTGGTGGTTTCTACGGTAGCAGTAAAAAGCACACTGCCGGTCATTGTAGTACATCCTATCCTTACCAATGAAGACAGAATGACCATTTTGCAAAGGGGCATGCAGGGTAAGCTTTCCGACTCCGGCGACTTTATGGAGCTGGAGCCGCTCTTTACCCTGGTCAGTAAGTATGTACCTGCAGAAAATCAGGCAGAGCTTCGGGAAGAACTGGCTCAGTATCTTCAAAATAGAAAGATGGGTATAAAGTCTGGTATTCCGCAGGTACATACGGTAGGGTTGGCTGAGCTGCTTACCGAGGACAGGGTGGAAATATTTGACGAGCAGATGGTTTGGCGGGAGGCGGTGCAAGCTGCCTGCGGGGCACTATTAGAAAAGCAGAGTATTACACAGCGGTATGTCGATCATATACTGCTATCACTGGAAGTATACGGCCCATACATGTTTCTTAGTCCCGGCCTTATGCTTGCACATGCCAAGCCCACCGACGGTACCAATCGCCTGGATATTTCGGTAGCTATCTTCCGCCAAACAGTGGAGTTTGGGGAAGATCATTTTGCAAAGGTGCTTTTTGTCCTTTCTCCGGTGGATGGGGAACGGCACCTGGATATTCTAAAGGATATTATTGCTATCTTTAGCGTGCAGCAGCGTGTGGAAGAGCTGGCAGCCTGTGAAACGGCAGGGGAAGCGCTCACTTTCATAAAGGAACGGCTTGCAAGCTTTATAGACGAGTAACATATGCGAAAAAAACAAAACTCTCGCTGTGCTCCCAAACCATTTTTGCACAAACGGTACAACAACAGTTGGACTTCCATTAACTGTATAAGCTGTAGTACAATATGGTTGTAAGGTCAGCCCAGCAGAAAAAGGAGAACGCCATGCAGGATATGCTGAAAAAAGAGAATGTACGGATTTTGCCGCAGGTGGACAGTTGGCAGGATGCAGTTCGGGTAGCCATTGAACCCCTCATAGCAGGTGGATTTGTGGAGCCTAGGTACATTGATGGTGTGATTGAAAATACCTTTTTATATGGTCCCTACTATGTGCTGGCGCCCGACCTCGCCCTCATCCATGCTCGGTCCGAGCAGGGAGTGTTACATAGGCAGCTAGCCGTTACACTGGTGAGAAAGCCCATACGGTTTTCACCCGACGGCTACGATGTCCGCTTGCTGGTTACACTGGCAGCGGAGGATCCCAAATCCCATACCCAGTGTCTAAAGCGTCTTGCGGCAATCTTCGGAGATGAAGAGGTCATGGCAGCAATTTTGGAGGCTCAGTCCTGCGAGGAGCTGTACGGTTACTTTATCGGAGGCACAGCGGAGGACTGAAAATAATTGGGAAAGGTCGGAGGGCCAATCCTGAGGTATTTTTAGAGGAGGTATACTATGTCGTTCTTGGATGTACTACAGCAAATTCTCTCTACCCCCGCAATCCTGGTGGGCCTTGTAGCATTTGTAGGCTTGTTGCTGCAAAAGAAACCCATTGAGGATATCACCAAGGGAACAATTAAGACCATAGTTGGTTTCCTGGTTCTCGGTGCAGGCGCAGATTTTCTGGTAGTTTCTCTTAACGCATTCGGCGCACTCTTCAATTTCGCATTTGGCGTACAGGGCGTTGTACCCAATAACGAGGCCATTGTTTCCTTAGCACTGGTTCAGTTTGCAACCGAAACCTCCCTTATTATGTGCTTCGGTATGCTGGCAAACCTGGTTATCGCCCGTTTTTCCAGGCTGAACTACATATTCCTGACAGGACACCACACCCTGTATATGGCTTGCCTACTGGCAGCAGTACTAAATGCAGGCGGCCTTTCGGGTTGGCAGCTCATCCTCAGCGGTTCGCTGGTTCTAGGCTTTACCATGGCGGCATTCCCTGCAATGGCACAAAAGACTATGACCAAGATTACCGGAAACGACGAACTTGGGTTTGGACACTTTGGTACCGTAGGTTACTGGATAGCTGGCGAAATAGGCGCACTCACCGGTAAGGGCTCCAAGTCCACCGAAGAGATTAAGTTCCCGCAGCGTCTCTCCTTTATGAGAGATACCACCGTTGCCATTGCACTGACTATGCTGATGTTCTTCCTGGTTGTTACCGGCATTGCAAACTACAAACCCGGCTTTGACACCGCCATGCTGGGTGGTAACCACTGGATACTCTTTGCTATTCTGAAGTCCCTTACCTTTGCAGGCGGCGTCTATATCGTGCTTGCAGGCGTTCGTCTGGTTATCTCTGAAATCGTCCCTGCATTTAAGGGAATTTCCGAGAAGCTGGTTCCCAATGCCCGCCCCGCACTGGACTGCCCCGTCGTATTCCCCTATGCACCCAACGCAGTTCTCATCGGCTTCCTAGTTTCTTTCCTTGGCGGTATTGTAGGTCTGTTTGTACTTGCAGGCGTAGGTATGGCTATCCCCGTGGCACTCATTCTGCCCGGTGTTATCCCTCACTTCTTCTGCGGCGCAACAGCAGGTGTTTTCGCTAACGCCAGAGGCGGTGTTCGTGGTTGTGTCATTGGTTCCTTTGTCCATGGCTTGGCCATTACCTTCCTGCCCGCACTGCTCATGCCGGTACTTGGCGCTCTCAACTTCGCCAATACCACCTTCTCCGATGCAGACTTTACCGTAGTAGGTATCGCACTGGGCAACATTGCACGCTTCATTCAGGGTTATGGTCTGGTAGCTGTCTGCGTACTTATCTTCGCACTGCCCATTATCCTAAACTATACAGTGCCGAAGAAAGAAAAAATAACCCAATAAAATGTGAAAGTGATGAGAGGGGCCTTCGGGTTCCTCTCATACGACTATAAATTTACTTTGCTATAAGAAAGGGATAACTGTATGAAAAATATCAGATCTATTATGTGCTGCTGCGGCTCGGGACTTGGCTCCTCTATGTTGGTACGGATGAATGTAGAAAAGGTGCTGAAAAACCTTGGAGTAAAGGGCATAGATATTAGCCATTCCTCAGTTTCCGATGCTGTGAAAGGCGCCGCCGATCTTTTTGTTGTTGGTAAGGACTTGGCAAACTTCACAAGCTCTCTCCCCGCAGTTATCCTGCTAGATAACATTATCTCGCTGCCCGAGCTGGAAAGCAAGCTAAAGGCATACCTGGAACTTTAAAAGGGGCGTGAAACATTGACTGATTTAGAATTAAAAAAACTAAAGTTGTTTTCAGCCGAAATCCGTTTAGAAACACTAAAGCTTGTTCGTTGGCGGGGATATGGACATCTGGGCGGCGCGCTCTCCATAGTGGAACTGCTGTCGGTACTGTATAAAAAAGAACTGCGGCATGACCCCAAAAACCCACAAATGGCAGGCCGGGACTATCTGGTGCTGTCAAAAGGGCATGCAGGGCCATCCCTATACTGCACACTGGCGCTTAGGGGATATTTTCCCCATGATATGCTCTACACCATGAATGAGGGCGGCACCAGCCTGCCTTCCCATCCCGATAGGCTTCGTACCCCCGGTATAGATGCAACCACAGGCTCGCTGGGACAGGGAACTTCCGTGGCGGCAGGTATGGGCTATGGCCTGCGCCAAAGCGGCTCTGACAGCAGGGTGTTCCTTATAGTGGGCGATGGTGAGCTAAACGAGGGTCAGTGCTGGGAAGCCTTCCAGTTCCTTGCCCACCACAAGCTGAACAATGTCATTGTATTTATTGATGAAAACAAGCGGCAGCTTGATGGCTATACCACCGAAATTCTTACACCCTTTAGCACTGCCGAGAAGATGAGGGCCTTTGGCTTCCATACACAGTATGTAAAAGGTAACGACGAACAGGCAATATTTGAGGCCATAGAAGCTGCAAAGTCAGTAAAAGACAGTGCGGTTTGTATTGTTCTGGATACCATTAAGGGTCAGGGTGTTCCTTTCTTTGAGGAACTGCGGGAAAATCATGCTGTTAAGTGCAACGATACTGTAAATGCAGCTATGGATGCGGCAATATCCGAGCTAGAGCAGTTTGTAAAAGAGGGGAGGGAATAGCCATGTGGAAGCTGTCCTTGGAGCAGAAGCTACCTGAGCAACGGCAGATATTTGCCGATACGCTCATTGATATAATGAACGACAACGACCGTGTTATGATGCTAGAGGCGGATTTGGGCGGAGCCTCTCTCTCCACAAAGGTTCAGAAGGCACACCCATCTCAGTTCATTAATGTCGGCATTGCGGAAGCCAACATGACGGGTATTGCCGCAGGCCTTTCTATGGTGGGGTATGTACCGTTTATACATACCTTTACTCCTTTTGTTGCCCGCCGCGCACTGGACCAGCTGTTTCTGTCCGGTGCCTATGCAGGTAACAATATTAAGGTATATGCCTCCGACCCCGGCATCTGTGTCGGTGTCAACGGCGGTACCCACACTTCTTTTGAGGATATCGCCGCTATTCGTGCTATCCCCACTGCCATGGTTTTTGACCCTGCCGATGGTGTACAGCTGGAATGGCTCATTCGTACGCTAATACCCATTCATGGCGTCCATTATATTCGTACCAGCCGCAAGGCTATGCCTTCTATCTATGAAAAGGGTTCTACCTTTACACTGGGAAAAGGCAATGTGCTGAAGGACGGAAGCGATGTGCTGCTGCTAGCCATGGGCGAAACACTTTATCCCTCCTTGCAGGCAGCGTTTGCGCTGGAAAAAGAGGGCATCAGCGTGGAAGTTATTGATGTTTTCACTGTAAAACCCATTGATGCCCAGCTGATACTGACCCATTGGGCTGGCAAAAAACTGGTGGTTACTGCGGAGAACCACAGTATCATCGGTGGCCTTGGGAGTGCCGTAGCGGAGCTGCTGGCAGAGCAGGGTAGTGCACCCCGCCTACATCGCATTGGTATAACAGACCGCTTTGGACAGGTAGGAAGCACCGAGTATCTGGCCAAAGAATATGGATTGGATAAGGACAGTATTATAAAGTCGGTGCATTCAGCTCTTCGGTAGCTTCATCACTTGACGAAACACCTATTGGATGGTAAAATAGTTGCTAACGATTATTTCGGGACTATGCACAGGACGGTTACCGTTCCTATGTGCAATTCTACTAGGATGTTTTGTAGTTATGATACAATAAAAATGTGGAAGGCGATAGCGTCGTTTTCCGCATTTTTTTATACATGGGGAGGAATACACTTGAATAAATTTCAGATTATGGATATTGCCGCAGGGAAGAAACCCGCGGACTTAGTATTTAAAAATGCCCGTGTTGTGGATGTACTGGCAGGGCGTATTATAGAGGGCGATGTTGCGGTTGCGGACGGTGTTATTGCAGGCATCGGCAGCTATTCCGGTGTAATAGAGGTAGACTGTACCGATAAGTACCTTTCTCCCGGCTTTATTAACTGCCACTGTCACATTGAAAGCGTCATGATTACCCCTGACGGCTACGCCGTGGAAGAGATAAAATGCGGCACCACCACCATCATCACCGACCCCCATGAGATAGCAAATGTTGCGGGCACCGAGGGGCTGGACTATATGCTTTCCTATTGGGATAAGCTGCCCGTAGACTACTACATGCAGCTGCCCTCCTGCGTGCCTGCCACCCCCATGGAAAACGCGGGAGCAGTTTTGTTGGCGCAGGACCTTGCCCCTTACAAGAGCAGTTCCACCGTGCTTGGCCTTGGGGAAGTAATGAACGTTCCCGGAGTACTGGCACAGGACAGTGAAGTACATGCCAAACTGGAGCTTTTTGAAGGCGGCATTGTTGACGGGCATTCACCGGGGCTAACTGGACATGGCCTTAGCAGCTATGTACTGTCAGGCATTACTACCGACCACGAAAGCACCACCTTCCAGGAGGCGGTAGAAAAGGTGTCCAACGGTATAGCAGTACTGGTTCGGGAAGGCAGTGCCAGCAAAAACCTTCACAACATCCTAAAACCCTTTATACAGCAGGGTCTTTCTACCCATAGGCTTGCTTTCTGTACCGATGATAAGCATCTGGCCGATATCACCGAGGAGGGTACTATCTCGCACTGCATCCGGCTTGCCACTAAACTGGGTATGCCGCCCATACAGGCCATACAGATGGCCACCATCAATGGAGCTAATATTTATGGGCTATCGGGCAAGGGTGCCATTGCACCCGGTTATGCCGCGGATTTGGTGGTGCTCGGCAGCCTTGTTGGGCTGGAAGTTTTACAAGTGTATAAGGATGGCGTGCAGGTCTGCGAAAACGGCAGCTATATAGGTGAGCCGCTTCATCCGGAGCCGTGCACCGAAGGTATTTCCCACAGTGTCAGGCTGCCTGCACTTTCGGTAGACAGCTTCGCACTTTCCAGCCGTGCTGTCCATCCTGTTATCAATATGATAGCAGGGGAGATACTTACCAAGCGGGAGGATATTCCCGCTGCACAGGCTTTGCAGGAGCTGCGTGAAGGCACCATCTGCAAGATTGCCTCCATTGAACGCCACGGGGGCAGCGGCGGCATTGGCGTGGGACTGCTGCGGGGCTATGGTATTCGTAACGGTGCCATAGCAGGCACCATTGCCCACGACAGCCACAATCTGCTTGTAGCAGGGGACAACGACAGCGATATGCTGCTTGCGGCAGAACGAGCTGCAGAGCTGCAAGGAGGCTATGTGCTGGTACAGCATGGCTGTGTAGTGCAGGAGCTTCCGCTACCCATAGCAGGGCTTATGAGTGACCTGCCCGCAAGTGCACTTAGTGAAGCGGTAGAGGCTATGGTGCATAGTATTCGGAAGGCAGGGGTAGGCAAAGATATTGACCCCTTAACCACCCTCAGCTTTATGGCTTTGCCGGTAATACCGGAAATTAGAATAACCGATCGCGGCATGATGGATACCTGTAAGGGTGAACTGATTTAAATTTAGCAGCTTCATAGTTACAACTGAACTATTCACGAAAAAGGCAGTCCCCCAAAAGGGGACTGCCTAAAAATATTTAGTAAGGGATGGGATATCACAAGGAACGATAGCTACCGTCTATCTTTCCCCCTGCCGGGGAGCTCCGCCTCGGGCATTAGCTCTTGGGAGATAATCTCCAGCATGTTTTCCAGCTTGGCAATATCTTCACTGGGGAAACGGTCGTAGATGCGTCTCATTACTACTTCAATATAGTCGTAGCTGATGCCGTAGTACTTTAGGAAACGGTCGGTGACTTCCAGATAAAACTCCCGTTTGTCTACGGTAGACTGCACCTTTTTTACATAACCTTTTTTTATCAGGTTATTAATTTTATATGCGGCATTTGGGGCTGAAATTTGGGTAAAGGTTGCGAACTCATTAATGGTAGGTCTTTTTAATGCATAGATTGCCTCTACACAGAAGGTTTCCACCGCTGTAAGGCTTGCTTCCCTTGCCTGAAAACGCTTGAATATCTTTTTGTAAAATTGCAGTTTAAATTTATTATACACTTCCGTAAAATTCTTCTCCAGCAAGTTAAGACCTCCATAAGTATGTTATAGTATCTATTTGTATAGTATAACAAACTTTACTGTATAAAAGCAACTGTCAGCTTATCGCAAAAGTAAGTTCTGCTGTAACTGCAATTTTATCATTTACCTTTGCCACTGCCTTGCCAATGCCCACCGAGCCACGCTGCTGCGTCAGCTCACACTCCAGGTGCAGTACATCACCGGGGACAACCTGAGTTTTAAAGCGGCAGTTACGGATTCTGCCAAAGAGAGCCACCTTGCCCTTGTTTTCGGGCAGCGAGAGGATAGCAATAGCACCTACCTGTGCCAGTGCCTCTACAATGAGCACGCCGGGCATAACATGCTGCTGGGGAAAGTGTCCGCAAAAGTGCATTTCATTTACCGAAACGCACTTAATGCCCTTTGCCCACTTTCCGGGCTCGTAGTCAGTTATCTTATCCACCAGCTGAAAGGGGTAGCGGTGGGGAAGAATCTCCTGTATCTGGTTTGAATTAAGCTCCATTCATTACACCTCGTATTTCTTTAGCAGAATAGTTGCATTGTGCCCCCCAAAGCCAAGGGAATTGGACATGGCGTACCGAAGCTTTGCGGTTCTGCCTGTGTTGGGTACAATGTCCAGGTCACAAGCTTCATCGGGTTCACGGTAGTTTACGGTAGGGGGGACAAAGCTATCCTTTATGGCAAGTGCAGTGAGAATAGCCTCCACAGCACCGCTTGCCCCCAGCAGATGCCCCGTCATAGACTTGGTGCTGCTTACCATCAGCTTGCCCGCGTGCTCCCCAAAAGCAAGCTTGATTGCCGCTGTTTCGCACTGGTCGTTCATGGGGGTAGAGGTGCCGTGTGCATTAATGTAATCCACCACATCGGGGGAAATACCCGCATCAGCAACGGCAGCCTGCATACAGCTTGCCGCACCGGAGCCATCGGGAGACGGTGCAGTCATATGATAAGCATCGCAGGATGCACCATATCCCACCACTTCGCATATAATAGAGGCGTTTCTTGCAACAGCGTGCTCGTACTCTTCCAAAATTAATATTCCGGCACCCTCACCCATCACAAAGCCATCCCGGTTTTTATCAAAGGGGATAGAGGCTCGGTTGGGGTCGGTTGCTTCACTTAGAGCACGCAGCGAGGTAAAGCCGCCAATGCCCAGAGGGGTAATACAACTTTCTGCACCGCCGCAAACCATTACCTCCCCATAGCCGTCACGGATATAACGGAAAGCATCACCAACGGCATTGGTGCCGCTGGCACAGGCTGTAACAACACAGGTGCACATGCCCTTTAGGCTGTGCTGAATGGCAATGCTGCCTGCCGCCATATTGGAGATAGCCATTGGAATGAAAAAGGGTGATACTCGGTCAAATCCTTTTTCCAAGCCACGGTTATGCTCCTGCTCAATAATATCCAAGCCGCCAATACCGGAGGAGACAATGACGCCGCATCTATGGGCGTCTTCTTTTTTTATATCAAGCCCGCTCTGCGCAAAAGCCTCTTGGGAAGCTACCAATGCAAGCTGAGTGAAGCGGTCAAGCTTTCTAATCTCTTTTTTATTTAGGAACTCCTCCGGGTTAAAGTTTTTAATCTCTCCCGCAAGGGTAACCTTTTGGTTGGCCGTATCGTAGCTGGTAATCTTATCAATACCGCATACGCCGTCCTTTGCATTATGCCATAGTTCCTGTGCAGTGTTGCCAATGGGGCTTACCGCACCTACGCCTGTTATTACAACACGTCTTTTCATACTGGTTCTCCTTTACATTACCATTCCGCCATCTACACACAGCACCTGCCCGGTTATGTAGCCGGCATCGTCATCCGCCAAAAAGGACACTGCCCGTGCGATATCCTGAGGGCTTCCGTACCTGCCGGTGGGTATCCGTGTCAGCATTTCCTCGGTAATACGCTGGGAAAGCTGCTTCGTCATGTCAGTTTCAATAAAACCGGGAGCAATGGCATTTACCGTTATGGATCTACCCGCAAGCTCACGGGCCAAGGATTTGGTCATGCCTATCACTCCTGCCTTACTGGCGGAGTAGTTTACCTGACCGGCATTGCCGATTAACCCCACAACACTGCTGATATTAATAATTCTGCCATAGTGCTGTTTCATCATAATGCGGCTTACATGCTTCATGCAAAGAAACGCACCCTTTAGGTTTACGTCAATGACCGTATCAAAGTCTTCCTCGCTCATCCGCATCAGCAGGTTATCACGGGTAACACCTGCATTGTTTACCAGAATGTCCACACGTCCAAAGGCTTCTACCGCTTTTTTTATCAGCAGTTCGCTTTCGGTGCTGTCTGCAACATTTGCCTGCACGGCAATCGACTCGGTACCCATAGCGATACACTGGTTTACAACCTCCTGTGCTGCATCGGCACTGCCGGAGTAGTTTACCACCACCTTGGCACCCTTGGAAGCCAAGTCCAAACAGATGGCTTTGCCAATGCCTCGTCCGCCGCCTGTAACAATTGCCACTCGGTTTTCAAGCGTGTTAATCATGCATTATTCTCCTTTCAGTGCCTGCAAGGTCTTTTCCAGACTGTCGCAGTCCTCTACATTGTAGGTTTTTATAGATTCGGAAGTTTTACGTATAAAGCCACTAAGCACTTTGCCGGGGCCAATTTCAATTACAGTATCAATGCCGCTTTGTTCCATAAAGCGGATGCTATCCTCAAAGTACACACTGGTTTGCACCTGTTTTTCCAGAAGCTGTGGAATGGTTTCGTTTGGTTGCAGGGGAAGTGCTGTTGCATTAAACACCACAGGCACATGCAGTGGGGAAAAGGCCATGGACTGAAATCGCTGCGCAAGCTGGTTTCCTGCGGACTTCATGAGTGAGGTATGGAATGGCCCGCTAACCGAAAGGGGAACACAACGCTTTGCACCAAAAGCGATAGCTGCTTCACATGCCTTTTCCACAGCCAAGGCGTTGCCGCTTATTACCATCTGGCCGGGGCAGTTGTAGTTGGCTATTTCAGCTACACCATAGGCAGAAGCTTCGGTACATGCTTTTTGCAGAAGTTCGCGTTCCAGACCCAGCACTGCGAACATGGCACAGGGTATATCCTTTACTGCATTGCTCATGGCGCTGCCACGGAAGGCAGCAAGCTGTACGGCAGTCTTGGGGTCAAAAGCGCCTGCGGCACAAAGTGCGGAATATTCACCAAGGCTAAGCCCTGCTGCCATCTGCGGGGTAAGGTGGTTTTCTTCCAAAACAGCCGTTACAGCACAGGCAAAGGCCACCATACAGGGCTGTGTATTCTCGGTCAGGGAGAGTTCCTCCATGCTGGACTGAAAGCAGAGCTGCTTAAGGTTGTCGCTGGAGTCCACCTCATCAAACGCATGCCTAAATACAGGGTTGGTATTGTATAAATCTTGCCCCATGCCTGTATGCTGGCTGCCTTGCCCTGCGTATAGGTAAGCTAACTTCATACTGTAGCCCTCCATTTCAGCATCAGCTCATCTATCAGTCCAGATACATTGGTCATTTCCTGAATCCTCCATGCGTTACTGCCGCAGAAGTAAAGTCCGTTTTCATAGTCGCCCTTTACAGCCTGAATAAGTGCCGAGGTAATGCAGTAGGGTGCAGCGAGCGGGTTGCAGGGGCGTAAGCATCGAATACACTTTTCTGCCTTTACACTCAGGTTTGCTTTCACTCGCTCAATGAGCGGGGTACGGAAGGCTCTGCCCGGCATGCCCACAGGGCTTTTTACGATCTCAATATCTTCTTTTTTAGAGTTGATAAACACCTTCTTGTACGCTTCGGATGCGTCACATTCCACAGTGGCGATAAAGCGTGTTGCTACCTGCACGCCATCTGCTCCCATCTTGATGAACTTCATTACATCATCGGCGGTAAAGATACCGCCTGCGGTAAAAACGGGGATTTTACGCTTGTATTTTTCGCAGAAGGGTTTTAGCGCCTCCAGTACGGAGGGCAACAGATTATCCAGGTTCGGTGCGGTTTGGTTTTCCAGCTCTGCTTCATGAAAGCCAAGGTGCCCGCCTGCTTCGGGGCCTTCCAGAACCACAAAATCGGGAGCTTTGGCATAGCGCTTGTCCCACAGCTTGCAGATGGTGTGTGCCGCCTTTGCACTACTTACAATAGGAGCTATGGCTACGCTTGAGGATTCTACCAGATGGGGTAGTTCCATGGGAAGGCCTGCGCCGGAAATGATACAGTCTATTTCCAGTTCCTTTGCAACCTGAATCAACGCTTCATAGTTTTCGGTAGCAACCATTGCGTTAATTGCTACCAGACCGTTTCCTCCGGAGATTTCCCTTGCTTTTTGAATCTCTTTTTTTAGCGCCCGTATGTTTGCTTCGTCGGGTTTTTTCCAAAAGTCTTCTTCCCGAAAACCTATGTCAGCGGTGGAGATTACCCCCATAGCACCGCACTTTGCAACATGCCCTGCAAGGTTTCCCAGTGAAACCCCCACGCCCATGCCACCCTGAATCAGCGGAAGCTCCAAAAACTTGTCCCTAATATTCATGATTTACATCCATCTCTATTTCCTTTAATTTTTGAAGGTATTCTGCATGGATTTCTATAAAAATTTCTTTAATGGGTTTGATTTCATCTAGCTGTCCCGCTACCTGACCCGCCATAAATGAACCCCCATGCAGATCACCATCAAAAACAGCCCTGCGTAGAGAGCCAAGGGTGAACTTTTCCAGCTCCATCTTTTCTACGCCCGTTTTTTCCAGCTTCAGGTATTCCCGCGCCATTCTGTTTTTTAGAATACGTACCGGTACGCCGGAGATACGTCCTGTTACTGTGGTGTCGGTGTCACCCGCCTTTAGAAGTGCCTGCTTGTAGTTTTCGTGTATGGGACATTCCTCTGCTACCAGCAGGCAGGTACCCAGCTGTACTCCGCAAGCACCTAGTGCAAATGCCGCAAGAAGTTGGCTCCCACTTGCAATGCCGCCTGCGGCAATAACCGGAACATTTACTGCTGCCACCACCTGAGGAACCAGTGCCATGGTGGTTAGCTCACCTACATGTCCGCCGCTTTCGGTACCCTCGGCAATAATAGCATCGGCACCTTCATTCACCAGACGTTTGGCAAGAGCCACACTGGCTACCACAGGGAATACCTTAATGCCTGCTTGCTTCCACATGGATATGTATTTCCCCGGGTTACCTGCACCGGTAGTAACCACAGCAACCTTTTCTTCGGCAACCAGTGCTGCCATTTCCTCGGCGCAGGGGTTCATAAGCATAATGTTTACACCAAAGGGCTTGTTGGTGAGGCTTTTGCAAAGCGCAATATGCTCCTTTAGGGTTTGGGTGTTCATGCCACCTGCACCGATAAGTCCCAAGCCGCCTGCATTGGAAACAGCCGCTGCAAACTCTCCGGTTGCAATGTTTGCCATGCCGCCCTGTATAAAGGGGTATTTTATATCTAAAATTTGGTTTAGTCTCATTGATTATAGCCTCCTGTACTACCACGTCATTAATACTGCGCCCCATGTAAGCCCCGAGCCGAAGCCTACACAGATAATCTTATTTCCTTTTTTTAGCATGCCTTTATTGTGCATTTCATCCAGTGCGATAGGGATGCTTGCTGCGGAGGTGTTTCCGTAATCCTGTAAATTTACAAAAAACTTCTCCGGAGGTATCTTCATTTTCTTATATACATGGGAGATGATGCGCATGTTTGCCTGATGGCAGACAATGTAATCAATCTCCTCTATGGTCATTTGTGACTGTTCTAAAAGCTGGTCGATGCATTTTGGAATAACATCGGCCGCAAACTTAAAGACTTTTGAGCCGTCCATAGTAATGGTAGGGGGCTTGGTGCTATGGAGGGCTGGTCTTGCTTTGCAGCAGAGAGCATGGATATCACCACATGCGCCATATACCGAAAAGTGATGGCTATCTTCCCGAAGCCCTACCACCACTGCACCCGCACCGTCGCCAAACAGCACACAGGTAGCGCGGTCTTCAAAATCCAGGTAGTCAGTCAGTTTCTCACTTCCAATGAGAAGTGCGTATTTGTGAGGCTGCTGCATCAGAAGCCCGTGGACTATCTGAAGTCCGTAAACAAAGCCGGAGCATGCCGCATTGATATCAAACGCCATAATGTTTTCCGGCAGATTCAGCTGTTTCTGCACCTCGCAGGCGGTAGAAGGGGTAAAATTGTCTGGGCTAAAGGTGGCTACAATGCAGCAGCAGATATCGGTGGGTGGAATGCCGCTTTTTTCTATTGCCAATTTTGCCGCCTTAGATGCCATCTGCGCATTGGTTTCTTCCTTTGCAAATCGCCGTCTTTCTATGCCGGTGCGGGTTTTTATCCATTCGTCACTGGTGTCCACGAACTGTCGCATGTCGTCATTGGTAACTATAGTCGGCGGAAGGTAACTTGCGGTGGAGATTATTTCAACGGTACTCATCGGTTCTCCTTTTCTGCTTATTTACTGGAGAATGCAAGTTTATGTATTCTCATAAAATCCGCCCATGCTGCGGAATTTTTTGTATCGGTCATTTGCCAGAGCAGCACCGCTTAGTTTTCTAAGCCGCAGGATTTCAGCAAGTAAAACCTTATCGAGAGCAGCAAAGACCAGCTCAGTGTTGGTGTGAGCACCGCCGATGCCCTCCTCAATGACCTTATCGACGATTCCATACCCCAGTAGGTCCTGTGCAGTAAGCTTCATAATGTCGCATGCCTGTTCGCTGCGGGAAGCATCCTTCCATAGTATGGTGGCGAAGCCCTCGGGGGAGAGGATTGAGTAGATGGCATTTTCCAACATAATGACGGTATTGGCAACCCCGATTGCCAGCGCACCACCGCTGCCGCCCTCACCCACGATTACTGCAACAACAGGCACCGTTAGTCCACTGAAAAGTGCAAGGCAGGAGGCGATGGCTTCACCCTGTCCATGGGCTTCCGCCTCCAGCCCCGGATATGCACCGGGAGTATCAATGAAGGTAATGATGGGGCGGTTAAATTTTTCTGCCTGCTTTGCCAAACGCTGTACCTTGCGATATCCTTCTGGGCTGGGCATACCAAAATTGTATTTAATATTTTCTTCAAGGCTTTTTCCCTTGCACTGAGCGATTACCGTAACGGGAATATCCTTGTAGAATGCAATGCCCCCTAGAATACTGGAGTCATCCTTGCACAGCCTGTCACCATGTAGCTCAAAAAAGTCGGTGAACAGTGCGGAGACATATTGCTGTGCAGTAGGTCGCTGGGGGTGGCGTGCAAGGTAAACCCTGTCCGTTGGAGTAAGGCTGCTCCATGCGGCCGATAAAAGCTCCTGCTTGTTTTTTTGAAGCTGTTCTTCTATCAGCCTATCCGCTTCGGAGGCTGCCCCTGCCAGCTCGTTTAGCTGTTCGTTCATCAGGGAAATTTTTGCTTCCAGTTCTTTTAACATATGTTTTTACCTCGCTTGTGGTGGAGCAGCAATAGCTTTGTCAGCGTGGATTTTAAATCCTTGCGCACTACGGTACTGTCCAAAAAGCCGTGTTCCAGCAGATATTCTGAGGTCTGAAAACCCTCGGGCAGCTTTTGCTTGATGGTCTGCTCAATAACACGAGGGCCTGCAAAGCCGATAAGTGCCCCCGGCTCTGCCAGAATAATGTCACCAAGACTTGCGAAGCTGGCAGTAACACCTCCGGTGGTGGGGTTGGTCAGAACTGAAATGTACAGCAGCCCCGCCTTATGATGCCGTTCAATGGCAGCTGCGGTTTTTGCCATCTGCATTAAGGAGAAGATGCCCTCTTGCATTCTGGCACCACCGCTTGCACTGAATATAATCAGGGGAAGCTTGTTTTTAGTAGCATATTCTATGGCTCGGGTAAGCTTTTCACCTACTGCAACGCCCATGCTGCCCATTAAAAAGTGGCTGTCCAGCGCGCATACAACTGCACGAATGCCGTTTATCTTTCCTGTGGCAGTCACTACAGCTTCGCTGATTCTGGTGGAATTTTGCAGTGCTTTCAGCTTCTCATTATAGTCGGGGAAATCGATAGGATTGTTACCGACCAGCTTTCTATCCATTTCCTTAAAAGTACCAGAATCCAGTACAAGGCTTAGGCGGTAGTAGCCTGCTATTTTGAAATGAAAACCACATTTTTCACAGATATAAAGACTTTTGGAAAGTGCATGACCGGTAGTACTGTTGCCACACTTCACACACTGAACAAATAGATTTTTTGGCACATTGGATTGGTGTGCTTTGTTTGTTTTGTTTTGGAGCTGTTTTAACTGAAATAGTCGGTCTTTGCGCTCTTCAAATGGTTTCGTTTTAGTCACACCCTTTTATATTAAGCGATAGAATCTGTTGCTGTTTTTTCAGAAAACGCTAGGATTTCATCTAAGTTTTTTTCGATAAATCCGGTATTGTAATCACCCCTTATAAACTCAGGATGAAAAAGTATCAAATGTTGTAGTTCAATGTTGGTTTCAATGCCGTCAATAATAATTTCTTCCAAAGCACGCCGCATCTTTCGTATTGCTTCCAGGCGGGTGGGAGCATTTACAATCACCTTTGCCATCATGGAATCGTAGAAAGGGCTGGTTTCGTAGCCATTATAGATTGCGGTATCTACACGGGTGCCGTTGCCCCCGGGCAAATGCAGAAAGGTGATTTTACCGGGGCTGGGAACAAAGTTATCGGACGGTTTTTCAGCATTGATTCTGCACTCGATAGAATGTCCACGAAAGCAGATATCTTGTTGCTGATACTCCAGCGGTAAATTTGCGCTAATGCGTATCTGCTCTTTAATGAGGTCTACACCTGTCAGCATTTCGGTAACAGGATGTTCCACCTGTATACGGGTGTTCATCTCTATAAAATAGTAGTTGCCGTTGTTATCCAGTACAAATTCAACCGTTCCTGCACTGGTATATGCGGCTGCTTTGGCAGCAGCTACAGCAACCTTACCCATTTCGTCACGTAAGGCTTTGGTGAGTGATTTGGAAGGGGATTCCTCCAAAAGCTTTTGGTTTTTTCGCTGGATAGAACAGTCTCGTTCGCCCAAATGAATGGTGTTTCCAAAGTTATCCGCCAAAATCTGAAACTCAATATGCTTGGGGTTAATAATCAGCTTTTCCAGATACATCTCCTCGTCTCCAAAGCAGGATTTTGCCTCTGCTTGTGCGGTGAGAAAGGCATGCTCTATCTCACTTTCCTTAAAGGCTTTTCGCATCCCTCTGCCACCGCCGCCGCCTGCGGCTTTAATCAGTACAGGATAGCCGATGCTTGCGGCAATCTTCTTAGCCTGCTCCGCAGTATCTACACTTCCACTGCTTCCCGGAACAATAGGCACACCGTTTGCCACCATCAGCTTTCTGGCGGCAGATTTATTGCCCATATTATCAATAACCGAGGCATCGGGGCCAATAAACTTTAGCCCACACTGCTGACAAAGACGGGCAAATTCACTGCTTTCAGATAAAAACCCAAAACCGGGATGAATAGCATCACAGCCCGTGCTTACCGCTGCCGATAGAATATTCTGCATATTCAGGTAGCTGTCTGCAGCTCTGGGGCCTCCCACGCATACCGCCTGGGTAGCAAGCTGTGTATGCAGGGCGCTTTCATCGGCAGTAGAGTAGACAGCAACGGTATCAATGCCCATTTCTCTGCAACAGCGTATAATGCGAAGTGCAATTTCTCCACGGTTGGCAATAAGTATTTTTCTGAACATTGCTACTGCTCCTCAATTTCCATGATTACATCTTCAAATCCCAGCACATCTTCGTTTTTTGCAAGGATGTTTTTTACAACACCGTTTACGGTAGATTTGATTTCCATAATCATCTTCATAGCCTCAATAAGACCAACAACGTCCCCCTTTTTTACCTGTTGCCCTACTGTTACGAAAGGCTGTACACCGGGGGAGGGGGAGGTGTAGAATACGCCCACCAAGGGTGCTTTTATTTTTGAGAGTGTATTGAGCTGCATCGGCACATTGCTTTCGGCTATGGCTGTAGGGGCTACAGTAATGGGCGTTGCCTGTGGCACGGCTACTTGCACCGGAGGTACAGGAAGACAGCTGTTCTCCTTTTTTAGGCTTAGGTGGGTTTCGTTGCAGGTAAACTCCATAGAGGTGATATTAGAGTTATTAAAATGGTTCATCAGGTCTTTTATTTCGTTGATAGTCATAAAACGCCTCCTTTTTACAAACAACCTCCGTCTGTTATTGGCGGAGGTTGTTTGTAAATTTGTTCTATATGTTTGCTTCAATGTAGTTCACAATGTCAGATACCAGCTTCATCTCTGCCAGTGCTTCGTCGGAAATTTTGATATCAAAAGCTTCCTCCAATGCCATGTTCAGCTCCACTGCATCCAATGAATCTGCATTTAGGTCAGCGGACAGGGAGGCGCCCATGGTAACCTCATCCATTTCACAGTTAATTGTATCCACTATAACGTCTCTTACCTTTTCAAAAACCATTGTATTAAGCTCCCTCACATCATTACTTAAAAATACTTAATTAAAATTATTTACTTAAATATTTTTAATCTTTTTTATAATTTATTATAGCGGTAATTTTTTTGTTGTCAATAAAATATTTAAAAATTTTTAAGTATTTTGTGTGAACGGGAAGCTGGCATACCTTATATAAATAAAAAAATAATTGCTTCTGAAGATAACATTTAATAAGAATTGTGCTGAGTTTTTAGTGCTAAAATGACTTAAAGGGGAACAGTTTACCTAATTAAACTGATCCTGTTTTTTGACTTCTTATTATTGACAAACATGTAAATAATGTTATAATATACAAAGCATACGGGCCCGTAGCTTAGCTGGTAAAGCGCTGCGTTCGCATCGCAGAGACCGAGAGTTCGAGTCTCTTCGGGTCCACCAA